>CAZFHS010000061.1:0-32876 GCA_964518955.1 uncultured Gemmatimonadaceae bacterium
CCAGAGCTTACCTCTCTAGTAAGCTCCCGAGGAGGCCTTTATGAGTATCAAGCAACAGCACACCGGCGCAAACCGCCAGTGTGTCCGGGATTCCATGCCAGCTCATCAGTCTGCTCTTTGTCATGGCTGCGACCTCAAGGATATCCTGGCGAAGTTACCTCATTCAAAAACGAAGGTCTGAATGACCGTCGATTATCCCCGTTACCAGTGGCAAGGTCCGATTCATCAAGCACGGCTGTTCACGAGCATGGCCTCGAGTTCCTCTAGAGAGCGCCCCTTGGTTTCTGGCACGACCAGCACTACGAACACAAGGCCGATTGCGGCAAAGAGCCCATAGATGAGGAACGTGGTCCCGCTCCCGAAGTTGGCGAGCTCCCACGGGAAGATGAGCTGCACGCCAAAGCTGATGCCGGAGTTTATCAAACCCACGAAGGAGATGGCGACCCCCCGGATGCGGTTGGGGAAGAGTTCCGAGAAGAGTACCCACATGACCGGGCCGAGGGATACAGCAAACGCAGCGACGAAGCCCAGAATGCCGAAGAGCACCAGCCACGGATTCATCGCGATGGCGGTGTTGATGAATTCGGACTCGTACTGCGTGGCCAGCTCGTCGCCCAACGCGGCCTCGAGGGCGCCCTTGAACTCTACGTCGTTCCTGAAAGTTCTATCCTGAAGATCCGCAACTGCCGGCACGTTGATTTCCGTCGGGAGATTGGCCAGCGCATCGCCAGAAACGGTGTAGGTCGCCGAGTAAAACCCGAACGCCAGTACGAACATGGCCAGAGCGATGCCGGACAGCCCGAAGGTGAGCAATGGCTTGCGACCGATCCGGTCGATGAACAGGATCGCGACCACGGTGAACACCAGGTTGGTCAGGCCCACGAGCACAGCTTGCGCAAACGACGCATCCGTTCCGATGCCAGACTGCTCGAAAATCATCGGTGCGTAGAAGAACACCGAGTTGATGCCAGTGATTTGCTGGAGGATCGCTACGACGATACCGATAGTGAGCACCAGCCTCATTGCCGGGCCGAAGAGCTCCATCGGGGAGGCCTTCTCCTTGCCGACATCCTTGGCAAAGCTGGCGCGGATCTCGCCTAGCTCCTGGTCGGCCTCGGCTTCGCCGACCGCACGCGTCAGGATGTTTCGTGCCGCCTCCTCCCGCCCCTTGAGCAACAGCCAGCGAGGGCTCTCGGGCACGAAGAACAGGCCGATGAAGTACAGGACGGCGGGCAGCGTCTCCAGACCCAACATCCATCGCCAACTGTAATCGTCTAGCCTCAGGGACTGCGCCCATCCAGCGTCGGATTGGCCCAGCTGCAGAATTAGATAGTTGGTGAAGAACGCTGCCGAGATACCGACGACGATGTTGAGCTGGTTGAACGAGACCATGCGTCCACGAACGCTCGGAGGTGCGATCTCCGCGATGTACATTGGCGCGATAATCAACGAGGCACCAACACCCAGCCCGCCGATCATACGGGCGATCACCAAGAGAACGAACGTCGGGGCGAGTGCCGACGAGACGGCGGAGACGGCATACAGGATCGCGGCCAGGTAAAGGACCGCGCGGCGCCCGATCCGGTCACTGAGCGGTCCGGAGACCATCATTGCCAGGGTGGCCGTGAGAGTGAGCGAGCTGACAGCCCACCCGAGTTCGATCTTGCTCAAGTCGAACTGTGTTTCGATGAACTTGACGACGCCGGAGATCACGGACGCGTCGAAGCCCATGAGGAAACCGCCCATCGCGACGGTGAGCGCCACGCGCATCACGTACCGATATTGGTTCATAGTGACTCCTTAGACGCCCTAGCTAGATTGATTCATCCGATGAAGATGCGATACGGCCATGATTTGGCAACGCCGGGGAGGCGTTCCGAGGCTGGAGGGATCGAGAATGAGACTACGCATGAAACAAATAGGAGCGGCTATCGCCACCGCACTGGTGGTGGTCGGATGTATCAGCAATTCCGACGATAGCGAAGACCGGCAGGCGTTTCGCGACGGCTTTCTAGCCGGCGAGGTAATGGCCGTCGCCTATTCGGGGTTCCGGGAGGGACAGCATCCCGACCGGGGGGACGGAGCCGTGAATCCGAGTGCCGACGAAATCCTGGAGGATCTCGAAATCCTGGCCGCGCATGACTTCCGCCTGATTCGCATGTACGACTCCGGAGAGAACACGCTGCAGACGCTCGAACTCATCCGACAACACGCGCTGCCGATCAAGGTCGTGCTGGGAATCTGGCTGGACGCAGAGTTCAGCAATCACGAGGGATGCCCCTGGCTGGACGAACCGATCCCCGACGAACAACTAGCAGCCAATGCGCTCGCGAACGCGGAGGAGATCCAGCGCGCTATCAGTCTGGCTAACGAGTTCGACGACATCGTGGTCGCAGTCAACGTCGGGAACGAGGCCCTGGTCGAGTGGAACGATCACATGGTGCCCCTGGATCAGGTTATCACCTATGTGCGCCAGGTGAAGAGCGCCATTGCGCAGCCGGTCACGGTTGCCGACAACTACGTTTGGTGGACACGAGACGGAGCGCCCCTGGCCACTGAAGTCGACTTCCTCGCTGTGCACACCTATCCGGTGTGGGAAGGCAAGACGATCGAGGAGGGATTGGCTTTCACAATCGAGAATGTCGACAGCGTCCGCGCCGCACACCCTGACAAGCCCCTCGTCGTCTTCGAAGCTGGCTGGGCCACCGTCGCGAGCGAGTTCGGCGAGCGCGCCAGCGAGGCCCACCAGGCACGCTACTTCGCCGAGATGCGGTCATGGGCCAGCGCGACCCGTACCACTGTGTTCTTTTTCGAAGCCTTCGACGAGCCGTGGAAGGGTGATCCGAACAACCCATCGGGTGCCGAGAAACACTGGGGCCTGTTCAATGTCGATCGGACGCCCAAAGAGGTCATGCGCTGATTCAGATACGCTCGCCGCGAGCGAATTACGACGCCGGCTCACTCCGGCAGTTGGAACTCGTGCTCGTACGAGGCCACGCAGGACGCATCGGGCACGCTTGACGGATCCGCCACGAAGGCCATCATGATCTCGAGACCGCAGGTACCTGCATCTATTGGAGAATGCGCCACACCGTCGAACACGAACAGGTGACCATTCTCGAGCCCGGCAACTAATTCCGCCGCTGTCTCACTGGGAATCACATGGTCCAACCGGCCATTCAAAACGAGCGTCGGTACGTCAGACCTGATCGGCGCAAACAGCTCCGGAGACAGCGGCTCGGCTGCCCAGAAATCCCCGGCTGCCTCCATGAGGCGCGGTGAGAAGAAAAGAGAGAGACCGTCCACCCAGGCCTCGTAGCCATCCGGAATTCCATCCGCCGAGGCAGTGAAATCACGAGTTGTGGCAAGAGTAACCGTATACCCGAGTGCATAACTGAACGTCGTCATTGGGAAGAATATTTCGGCGCCATTCTGGATAGCCGAGAAGTCACCCTCATGGAACCGCTCTAGGGTGTATGGGATTTGCGTGTTCCAGTACATCGATGCAAACAGCCAGGATGACAGCTTGTCACCGTTGAGGAGGAGCGTGGTTTCCGAATCCTCATCAGGGTATCTGACAACGAGCTCGACCGGCGTTGCGTTCAACTCGTCCACAAGTTCAAAAAACCTACGTTCTGCGTCGGGATACGCTTCGGCACATGCGTTTTCGGCTGCGCACATGTCGAAATACCGCTTCAGACTTCGAGCGGCATTGGGCAACATCTCGGCGAAAAGAGTCGAACCATAGGGCACTGCAGCATTCAACGCCACGGAACGCACGCGCTGGGGATAGTCACGCATCACACTCTGCGCAACCATGGTACCTGCCGAAGACCCGAAGAGATTGAATCGGTCGTACCCGAGAGCACTCATGATGAACGCGATGTCGGCGGCCGTTTCCTTGTTGTTGAAGGCGGCCGGGTTTATCCCTTCCGCAATGAACCGATCGTGAGTCTTCCGCAAAGCCTCGAGCATCACCGCGTTGGCCTCGGGGCCGCTCACGTCTTTCGAGGCGAGCTCCAGCTGTGCGGCGAACAACTCCTCGGCTACGAGATTCGGGTCTGAGTGGAACAACCCACGCAATTCGATGAGTACAACGTCCCGCTGTGACAGCAAGGCCTCGCCGACTGGCCCAGCCAGAACAGGGAAGAAGACCTCGAAGTTCGATCCGCCGGGCCCTCCTGTGTTGAGTACGATAGGATCGGGGGCCGCGTCCGGATTGGGGCTTTTGAACCGAGCGACCGCAATTCGAATGACAGGTCCTTCCGGGCTGTCGTGTCGTTTCGGAACGCTGATGAAGGAACAAGAGACGTTCAGGGAGTGTTCCGGCGGCAGCTCCACAGGGCAATCAATGGAGTGGGATCTGCCAATCTCGGGGTTGGGAGGGGCCTGGCAGGACGTCACGGACAATGCCGTCGCCAGTAAAGACGGTAACGTTACAAGGCGTACAGTTCGCATGAAATTCTCTGTCTAGTTGTTGTTACGGTGGTAACAGATGTCACCTGCGCAAAACGTGAGCCTTTGGTGGAGCTTCCCAAAGATGTCGGCCACCCCGGCAAATTCTGTCGCATCGAACTTAACGTGTCGAGGACGTTTGGTTCAGTACCTGGCCCCTAATTCGCGTTGGCTCGTGTTCACCACACATAGTTGAAAGCGGTCATGCGCTGTTGACGATACTTTATCTTTGAAACGAATCCATACGGAGACCGTATCACCGGGACTTCCTGAACTTCCAACGAGGACGACATGCTGAACAGACTCGTATTCGCCACGATCCTGAGCCTCATGCTTGCATGTCCCGCCTACTGTGGGCGTTGTCGAAAGCGCAGTGCTCGACACTCCCATCACCCTTTCACACCTCAAAACCCATCCTCAACACACTGTCCTCTTATATCAACGATCATCGTACGTAGAAAGAAGTGTAGGAGAAGGAATCGCCCAGACCCACGAAGGAGAACAATTGAAATGAAGACAATGCTGCATATCACTGCACCACTCGTCCTGATCGGACTTCTTGCCTGTCAGACAGAGACTCATGATGAGACGACTGAGCATCTGAACATGGAGGCCAAGATCGTCCGGGAGTCGGACATTCAGTCTGGAGCCACGACAGTAGAAGAGGCCGAGAACAACGATCAGATCATCAAGATCCTGCTGGGCGCCGACGATACGGGTGGGCAATACACCTTCTTCTCCGATGTTTTTCCTGAACCAGAATCGATAGTACCACTCCATAAACACGCGCTGCATGACGAGACATTCTACATCGTCAGTGGCAGCTTCGAGGTTACCTTGGGAAGCAATGAAGACAAGAGCATTGCCACCCCGGGAACAGCGATCTTTGTTCCGCGAGAGACCCTTCACGCTTTCAGAACCCTGGAGGACAACAGCAAATTGGTGATCGTCTACACTCCAGGCGGCTGGGAGGACTACTACAACGCGTCCCTCGAGCTGACGGATGAGCAGAAGAACGATGAGGCTTTCATGAAGGAGTTCCGGGAGAGTTGGGACAGCTATTATCCGGAGGCAGAAGAGGGCAGCTGATTCACGAAGTACCCATGAGTTGAGTCTCTCTGAGTTTGGGGTCCCAATCGGGACCCCTTTCTACTACCTGCTTCATCGCTGTGCCCAGCATTGGGTAGCGCCACGAGGTCGAGGCGCTCACTGGCGGAGAGCGTTCCGCGGGTGCAGGTTGAGCAACATCAAGACGTTCATCAAAGGAGAAGTCTCAATGAGATCGACAAAGGCTTCGATGGTGGCATTCGCATTCCTGGGTATCGGTTTGATTGCGAATTGTGCCCAGCCTCCCGCCGGTTCATACGAGGACCTCGTCACACTCAATGAGGAGTTCCTCGAGTTCAGGACAGTCAGCACCGTGGACGGCGTTCCTGACTACGGTGCGGAGGCGATGAAGACGCGTGAGGATGGAATCCCCGAGTTCCGTCGTCGCCTTAAATCCATCGATCCAAAAGGCTGGACGATCCCTCAGAAGGTCGACTACCTGGTGGTCAACTCCAAAATCAACCAGCTCGAATTCGATCACAGGGTGACCCGTCTTTGGGAGCGTGACCCGAGCATGTATTTGAACTTCGTGCGTCGGCTTCCTTATGCCGAAGTGCCGATCCCGCAAGACGAGCAGGCCGAGTTCCAGATGCGGCTGAGGGCCGTCCCCGCAATCTTGGAGCAGGCCAAAACAAACCTGACCGCGCCTGTGCCAGATCTTGCCAAGGTGGCGATTTTCCTCCTGGAGAACTACGACGGCGTCGCACAGGGGGAGCCTCTCCGAGAGATCCCACCAGCTGGTACAGTGGGGTGGTATGGAGATCTGATCGAGCGCCTATCAGAACCACACTCCGACCTCGTACCTGAAGCGCAGGCTGCTCTAGCAGCCGTCGAAGCTTATCGGGATTGGCTCACGGACAACTTGGACGACATGACTGAGGCTGGAGGAGTTGGGCTCGACAATTTCAACTGGTACCTCAACAACGTACTCTACGCACCGCACGATACCGATGATCTCCTTCTGTTCGGCGAAAGAGAACTCGCGCGTTGGCGCACCTACCTCAAGATCGAAGAGAACAAGAACGACCACCGTGGCATCCCCCCTCTCGAACTCGCTACGTCGAAGGAAGAGTACGACGAGAGGGTACGTGAGGCGGAGCGTCAGATCCGTGCACTAATGGAGCAACAAGAATTGCTCACTCTCCCCCCGGATACGCGACCGGAATTCGAGACGGACGCCTATTGGAGGGGAGGAAAGACACGACACTTCTGGGAAGAACTCCAATATCGAAACGCTTTCGATAACCACATCCACGCCTCTATTCCCGGTCATCGATTCGATGGATTCTTAGGCAGGAAAGTCACGAATCCGATCCGCAGAGGCCACTACGACGGGCTCCGCAGTGAGGGCTGGGCCACCTACATCGAAGAGATGTTTTTGAATGCCGGACTTGTGGATGATGTCCCAAGAGCCCGCGAGTTGATCTACATCGCTCTCATGAAGCGCGGGGCTCGCGTCATGGCAGAGCTGAAGATACACAACGGCGAGTTTACGCTCGACCAGGCGAATCAGTACATCATGGACAATGTCCCGTACATGGAACCCAACATCGGGCGCTATGACTTACAGATCTATGTTCGCCGGCCATCTTCAGGCTCGCAGTACCTCCTCGGCAAGATTTTGATGGAGAAGCTGATCTCCGATCGAGCCGCTAAGCTCGGAGAGGAATTCAATCTCGGTGCGTTCCATGACGAGTTTCACACCAAAGGGATCATACCGATGTCCCTCATCCGCTGGGAGATAACAGGTCTGGACGACGAGATACGTGATGTCTGGGAGGAAGTCACTCGGTAGCTGGCAAAAACGGCATCGATATGAAGGCTCACCTCTTCGATATGTTGCTCACTAAATGAAGACCAATAAGTTGAACAAGAGAAGATCATCATGCCGCACATAGCTACACGTCGCCGCAACCACCTCATTCGTGAGATCCTCGCACTGGCTCTCCTGCTGGCGCCTACCGGCGGGGCGGGCCAAGAGTCAGCGCTCACCATCGAACGGATTGTTGCGCAGCCTTCGATCACCGGAACATCGCCGTCCGCTCCGGCTTGGTCGCCCGTGGGCAGCCGACTTGCGTTTCTTTGGAACGATTCCGCCATGCCGCGTCGTGAAATTTGGATTGTCGAAGGCGACGGTACCGGACTGCACCGGCTGACTCGTGAAACCGAAGGCACTGGTGGAGTGAGTCAGTTTGTGTGGACGCCCAGTGGGGCTGCGCTCATCTACATTCGTGCGGGCGACGTGTGGCGAATCGATGCAGAACGAGGAGGAGGAGGAGACGGAGGCGTTCGCCTTACCGCTACCGGCGGCGGCAAATCGAATCTCGCCGTCTCACCGGACGGCCGATACGCGTCATTCCTCCAGGAGGGGGACCTTTGGCTTCTGAATCTCGAGAACAACTTGCTCGCCCGAGCGACACGCGTGGGAGTTCCCTCCATAGCCAGCGTACCGCTGGGAACCTACAACCGCCCCGACGTTGAGATCGGACCGTATGTTTGGGGAGGACCCACCTATCGCTGGTCACCAGACAGTCGCACGATCGCGGTGCACTACGTCGATCGTCGGGAAATGCGTATTGTGCCGTTCCCCTATTACCTCGGAGACGAGACCCTAGTCAACAACCTTCGGCGTGGATATCCCGGTGATCCGAATGAGCACCGCACCGTAGGATTTTACGATGTCGAAAGTGGCGAGCTGAACCTTCTGAATCTGCATGACCCAACCAGCAACCGAGTAGTCGATTTCTCCTGGTCCCCAACCGGGACGTTGCTGCTCGATCGAGAGTCGGACACTGCCGAAGATCGCTGGCTCCACATGGTCGACCCTGCCAGCGGTCTTCTCGAACAGATCTGGCACGACAAGCGAGACACACGGACATACACGTCGATCGGGTCGGCCTGGCATACCGACGGCAAAGGCGTCGTGTTCCTCAGCGACCTCGGCGATCGCTACGGACTCTACCTGTTGGATCCCGAGAATGGTCGTCCGGAGTTGCTCACGAATGAACGCTTCGATGTCACGGGTCCGCCCTTGGTCAACGCCGGCGCCGGGTCGGTCTTTTTCCAGTCCAACGAACCGAGTCCCCACGAGAGACACGTGTTCCGGATCTCGGATGAAGGAGGCACCGCGACGCGCATCAGCACACTGCCGGGTCAGCACCGACCCTATCCGTCACCCGACGGCTCCATTGTGGCAATCCTCCGCAGCGACAACCTGAGTCCGACTGAGCTCTATCTGGTGGTGGCTGACGGACGGTCCGCCGAGCGCAGGATCACCACGTCACCTCCCGCGGAGTTTGGCCGACGGTCTTGGTCCCGTGCGCGGTACGTGACGTTCCCCAGCCGGATCGACGACTACACTCTGCACGCCCGGGTGCTGGAGCCCGTCGACCTCGATCGCGGAAAGCGTTATCCCGTGGTGTTCGGGCCGGTGTATTCCAATACCGTGCGGAATCGCTGGGGTGGCAGGAACGCGTTGCTTCACCAGCTGCTGGTGGAGCGAGGCTACATCGTGGTCCAAGTGGACGTGAGGGGCAGCACGGGCTACGGACGTGCCTTCCGTGAGGAGTTTCTCATGGACTTCGGCGGAGAGGACCTCGACGATCTACACAGCGCCGTCGAATACATGGCCACGCTGCCGTACGTAGATCCCGACCGTATCGGCATCTGGGGCAGCAGCTACGGAGGTTTGCTCACGATCTACTCGCTCCTCAAGAAGCCGGGAGTTTTCAAGGCCGGGGTGGCCGGCGCCGCGGCTGTCGACCCTTACTTCTTCGGCACGGACGACGTGGCCATCGTTAGGCGTCCGCAAAGCCATCCCGAGGCGTTCGCCCGCGGGGCGGCGCAGTACGCCGGGAATCTCCAGGATCATCTCCTGATCATTCACGGCACGCAGGACGATGTGGTGCCGTTCAAGACGACTGTGATGCTGGCTGAGGAGTTGATGCGCCACGGTAAGGACTTCGACTTCGCCTTTGCACCAGGTGCCACTCATGGTTGGACGCGGAGACCGCACCATGCCAGATACTTGCTCGGGAAGCTAGTGGCACACTTCGACCGGTATCTCGGGGCGGGACCTCTCGAGCGCTAGTCGTTGCACGCAGACGAAATTCGGCGGAGCGGAACCGAAAGCGTCCACCCCGACCTACTGATTTGGCGCGCGTATCTGTGCGAGATCTGGACCGCAAATAAACGACGTCCCCGATGGAAGTGCTCTAGTCCGTGGTTCCAAGCTCCGCCTGGGTGAGGCCGCGGCTCATTCTTATCTCGGCAAGGCGAGGGCCGAATCGTCGAACCGAGCGGTGTCGGGTAGGGAGCGACGGGGATTCGCTGTGGCAGGTTGGACATTAGATTGATGATTGTGAGAGTTCCAACTTCTACTGCTCAAGAACGGGAGATGTCGAGATGTCGGAAGTAGTGTTTGTAGTGGAGGAATCCGATGAGGGTGGCTTCACCGCTGTAGGGGTCGGACAGTCGATAGTGACAGAGGGTGACTCTGTCCATGAGCTGCGTGAAAACATCAGAGATGCTGTTCACTGTCACTATGATGAAGGTGAAGTTCCGAAGCTCATCCGACTCCACTTTGTTCGCGATGAAGTAATCGCCGCGTGAGGGTACCACGAGATCTTTCTGGTCGTGATCTGGCCCGGCGGCTGCAACGGTATGGCTATGAGGTCACGCGCCAGACTGGCAGCCACATACGGCTCACGACGAAGCAAGGTGGCGAACACCATGTGACCATTCCGGACCACAGCAACATGCGCGTGGGGACGCTTAGCGCCATCCTCGGCAAAGTGGCTGATCACCATGGTATTGAGCGATCCGAATTGATCAAGCAGCTGTTCGCTTAACCGCAGTACGAAGGGTCACCTCCACTCCCCCCAAGCAGTGCACGTCGGCGATTTTGAGTACATATTACGGTCAAAATCGGAGAGAAGTGAGCGGCTAAAAGAAGAAAGCACAACGGATCCTATACCGAGACAAGTTGGGGGTGAAACGATGAATTGGGTTCTTTGTTCTGAAGTGACTGCGACAGGTGGCGTATGAACCAATCATGGCGTTCCATTGTTTTGCTGCTCGTTGTTGCGCTTGCGGTCACGTCGTGTCTGGCGGACGGCAACCCAATGGTTGGGGAAGCCCTCGCTGACCAGAGCCCTGCGGGGTTCTTCCTGGGTTGGTGGCACGGGTTCACGGTGCTCTTCAGCTTCGTAGGTAGCCTGTTCACGGATTCCGTGGGTGTATATGAGGTACGAAACTCTGGCTGGCCCTACAATCTGGGTTATGTCTTTGGGGTGATGATGTTCTTCAGCGGTGGTGGGGCCGGAGCATCGTCAAAGAAAAAGAAGAAGTAGAAGGGCAGGTGAGAAGCGTTTCCATGCCCGGGATGGATTGGGTGCGAACGGGAGAGCGCCGAGCTGAATAGGCGTCTGATTCAACCCGTAGCGGCTCAGACCTAGACAGTCAGGCCCTACTTTCTATACGACAGAAAGCTCCTCGGCGAACTCTCCCGCGTCGCAGCTCGCACGGTCACTGCGTTCATAAGGGCAACGGTCGGTGAGAAGGACGTCTCAGTCGGCATCGTATCATCGATCCAGACCCACGGATCGCTCGCCAACTGGCATCCGCATTTACACCTCCTTGTGACCGACGGCGGCTTTCGTCCCGATGGGACTTCCGTTCATATGCCGCTCCATGACGTCGCCACCCTCACCGAAGCCTTCCGCCGTGCCGTGCTCAAGATGTTCGTGAAGCGTGAATTCATGGACATCGAGACGGCTCAAAGCATGCTCGCCTGGCCGCACTCAGGATTCCACACACACGATGGGGTCTGGGCCGCGGCAGAAGACAACGAGTTCACGATCCGCCTGGCCCGTTATTGTGCCAGAAACCCTATAGCGCTCGGCCGTATGGAATACGACGAACAACAGAGCGCCGTCACCTACCACTCCGACAAGCCCACGGGGCCGACCGCGGGCAGCGAGACTACCGACGCACTCGAGTTCCTCGCAAAACTCACCAGTCACATCCCGGACAAAAATCAAGTTCTCCAACGTTACTATGGCCACTACGCGTCCCGGGTGAGGGGTAAGCGCCGTAAAGCCGCCGAGAATGACGAGGATTACGAGGAGCACCCACTGGTCACCGTAGAGACTGAGCCAGAGGCAGTAAGAGAAGCGAAACGCAGATGGGCAGAATTGTTGCGCAGAATTTTCGAGGTCGAGCCCCTCAGGTGCCCCCGGTGTGGCGAAACGACGATGCGAATAGTCGCATTTATCACCGAGCCCAAGACGATCGACAAAATCCTTGAGCATCTGAAACGACGCACCGGAACCTCACGCCGCCGCCAACGCGCTCCGCCGAGAAGATGGAAGTCGACGGCTAGTGCAGCCTCAGCTTAGAGTCACACCGAAAACCCCGGACGGTCGCCGCTCAGGGGATGGCTGGGTTGTGCGGGTGTGCCCATTCATCCCGAATCGCGGGGCAACTCAGTCTTCAAACGCCAGCTGGGATCGATCAGGGGGCTCCAACCGCTCGAAGGAGCGCCTGGACAACCCGATTGCAGCCACGCATTCTTGGGAGAGGACGATGCAATTTCCTATACCGCCCACTAAACTTCGGCTTTCTGCCGATCCTTCCGGGTGCCGGTGAACGACTGCATCTTATGACAGAGTAGCTCACTCTCCGCAGCACAATCGGAGCGCGTCTAACAAGGCAGGGAGGATCTATGAGACGTCTGCTAATCTTCGTTCAGGTCAGCCTCGTGGCCGCGTTCGGGTGCAGCCCATCAACTCGTTTGCCGACCCCTGAAGAACTGGAACGGGCCCAAGAACACGCATCCGCCGAAGATCTCAGGCGTGACCTGGGAGTCCTCGCTGCGGATTCCCTCGGCGGCCGTGGCACACCGAGCGCCGGATTATCCGCCGCTCTCGATTATGTAGAGACACATGTACGCGAGATAGGGCTGGAACCGGCCGGCGTAAACGGTACCTATCGGCAGAGCTGGTCGATGAGGAGTCACGAGCGCACGTCCGATGCGATCTCCGCGGTTGCCACGGTAGGCGGGACTCGTGTCGTGCTCACCCCTGATATTGCGACGCAGTTGATGCTCGGAGTTTCGGGGGCTGACATACCTGTTTCGGCGCCCCTCGTGTTCGCCGGCTTCGGGATCAACTCGCCCGAGCACGAATGGAATGACTACGACGCAACTGATGTAGCCGGGAAAGCGGTGGTCATCATGGAGGGCGCACCGTGGGATGTTGACCTGAGCATGCCATTCGGATACGACAAGGCGTTGCACAAGTCGGTGGAGGCATACGTGCACGGGGCGAAGGCGGTCATCTACGCGGTGTCGGAGTACGGTCGTTCCGGCCAGCCGCCGAGCACGCAGTTCCTGATGCCCTACGGGCAGATCCCGATAGAGCTGTTCGACACCGATCTGGAAGGCCGCAGCTTCGTACCTCCGGTGTTCCTCGTCTCCTACGAGACGGCAAATCGGCTGCTGGGCAGCGGCACCATCCAGGGGTACCAGAGGCAATGCAGGGAGTCGATGGAGCCCGTCGGGTTCGACATTCCCAACGCACAGTTCGAGTTGTCGATTTCGACTCCAGCGGAAGCGGCCGAGGCTGACAACCTGATCGCCGTCCTGCGCGGCTCGGATCCCGAGTTGAGCGACGAGTACATAGCGTACGGCGCCCATATCGACCACTTGGGCATCGGTGCGCCGATCGAAGGTGATTCCATATACAACGGCGCCGATGACAACGCCTCGGGCAGTGTCGCTCTGCTTGCCATAGCACGGAGCTTTGCCGCACTCCCAGAGGATGCGCGGCCGAAGCGCTCGATCGCGTTCTATTGGTTCTCAGGTGAGGAGTTGGGCCTGTTCGGCTCTAAGGCGGTGGGCGACCGGCCTACGATTCCGTTCGTGCATACGGTGGCTCATTTCAACCTGGACATGGTAGGCCGAGCTCTGGGCGATACGCTGCTGGTAGATGACTTCGGGAGCGGACAGCTCTTCAGCGTCATGCACGACCTCGCAGACGAGGTCGGAGTGACGGTGGCTCCGAGTCCGTTTCCGGATTACCGGCTGCTCTACTACTCCGATCACCTCGTCTTCTTTGCGAACCGAGTCCCGTCAATGTACATGACTACCGGTTTTCACCCGGATTACCACTTCCCGAGCGACGAGATCGAGCTAGTCAACATCGAGACAATGGAGAAGATCGCCCGTCTGTCCTTCCTTGCAGGATTGGAGCTGGCGAACAGGGATGAACGAATAACCTGGAACGCTCCGCCGTATTTCGGCGCGCATTGATCCGGTCGGGTGAGGCGCTCTGTGGGCAACGGCGAATCGTGAGGTCAAGATGAAGACTCTCAGACTCATTCTTCTGTTTTGTCTCGTTCCGCTTCAACTGGTCGCTGCGCAACGGACCGCCGTCCGGGCAGGCCATCTCGTAGACCCTGCCACAGGTACCTATCTGGACAACCAGGTCATTCTGATCGAGGACCGGACCATCACAGCGGTGGGTGCCGATCTCGATATCTCCTCGGTGGACCAAGTCATCGACCTCTCCGCTTCCTGGGTGATGCCGGGACTTATGGACGCACACGTGCATTTGACCACGAACGTCCCTCACGAGCTCACTCCCGGCGTACCGTGGGAGGGCTTCTACCTGAGGGAGAGCAACGCGTACAGAGTGTTACTTGGTGTCAAGAACGCCAGAGATGTTCTGAACGTCGGTTTCACGACCGTCAAGGATGTTGGAAATGACGGCAATTACGTGGCCATCGATCTCAGGCGCGCCATAGAAAATGGCTGGGTAGTTGGACCCACGGTCATCGCGACCGGAAAGATCATCGCTCCGTTCGGCGGTCAGTCGTCACGCATCTCGCCGGATCAACCACACATCTGGGAGTTTGAGTACATCGACGCAGATACGCCGTACGAGGTGCAGAAGGCTGTTCGCCAGAACATCTACTACGGCGCCGACGCCATCAAGCTCGTAGCCGACAATAGCGCGTTTTATTACACGGAAGAGGAGATCAGGGCGGCGGTGGAGGAGGCCGACAGAGCAGGCCTCTCCGTGGCCGTACATGTGCAGGGTGGAGAACCGGCGCGTAGCGTAATCATGGCCGGTGCTCATTCGATCGAACACGGCTTCTTCCTCGATGACGAACTGCTGCAGCTCATGGTGGAGCGGGGGACCTTTTTGGTCGGTACCGACTTTCCGCTGGAACACCTTCGAGGTATGTCGTTCCCTGGTGTGGAGGGTACGAGTAGTGCCATCATAGACCGGCTGCGTCGCGCACACGAGATCGGTGTGAAGATGGCATTCGGCACCGATGTGGTTGTCGATATTCCGGGCCGGAATCGCGGAGAGATGGCTCTCGACTATCTAGATGTTTGGCAGGAGGCCGGGGTCCCGGCACCAAAGGTCCTCCAATGTATGACGACCAACGTTGCAGAGCTGCTTCGCATTCAAGATGAGCGAGGAGCGATTGCGCCAGGTTTGTTCGCGGATATCGTAGCGACGCCTGGAAACCCTTTGGAAGACATACAGGAGCTCAGGTCAGTTCACTTCGTCATGAAGGAAGGAACGGTGGTCAGGGGTGAGGGACCGTGAGCGGGACCAGCTACACTCAGTAGCCCAGAGCACAACTGCGTCATTGTGGGTGACTTCGAGATGGATTTTGGCGGAATACAACCCCCTACCTGAAAGCGCCCAAAGCAGCTTGAAGATTGCTCGCCTCAATGCCGTATATGCGAACCAGCAAAGCAGGCTCGATCCCGACGTCCGCAAGGCGCAGCGACGTACGGCGCGGCGCGGCGAATGGTAGTTGAGCGAGGCGAGGTCTGGTGGGCGGATCTTAGTGAATCAATTGGCGCTGAACCGGGCTACCGCAGACCTGTTATCATCGTTCAGGCCGACGCATTCAACCGCAGTCGTATCGACACTACCATTGCGCTGATCCTCACGTCCAATCTGCAACTGCTGGATGCACCCGGTAATGCGCTCATCCGCGCGAAGGAATCTGGATTGCCAAAGGACTCTGTCGCGAATGTCAGCCGGCTTGCGACGCTCGACCGAGAGATGCTCACCGAGCGTGTCGGTCGCGTGCCCAAACGTGCCATGAGGCAGATCGACGACGGCTTGCGGTTGGCGCTGTCTCTCCGTTGAGGCAAGCTGGCTAACTATCCAACTAGCCTGGCCAGTGTATCCCAAAAGGCTGCTGGTTAACACCCGGACAAGTCAATGCGTGTCAGACCGGCGATCGCTATCTTGGAGCGCACCGCCTAGCAGCTAGACAGTTCCAAGCCTGCGGTACATACTTGCGGGACGTGGATAGGAATCCCTTTGCGACTGGACTTCCCGCATCAAATAGCCATTTGTGATCAGCCGAATTGGAGTGCGGCATGTCTGCTACATCCGTGTCTGAATTCGTGATTTCTCAAGAGGAAATGGTGCGACGAAAGAGAGCGTTCACTACACTCTGCTCGAGTATCTTCCTGAGCGTTACTCTATGCTCGATTGATTACCTCGCTTCGGCGCCGCGCATCGCTTTGCCCTGCATAACAATTCTCGCTTTGCTCCTACTGCTATTGAGGAATTTCATTCATAGATCCACCAACAGATTCGGAAAGCGGAGGGTCATTCTGTCTGATACGTCTGTGAGGAGTGTATACGGCAGTACCAGCAGCGAGATTATGTTCGAAGCGATTCGCGGAATGAGAGTGAAGACCACGTCAAAAAACACCATTCGGGAAATCATTCTCAAGACAGCGGACGGGATGCGATTCGGTCTGAGCGGCCTCAGCGATTTCGAACGATTGAGGGATGATCTGGCGGAGAGGCTCGACCAACGAGCGAACATCACAGATCTTAGAGAACCAATCGACTTCGACCACCCGTGGTTCTACATCATCTTTGGTGCGTTCGTCGGCTGCGGAACAACTGCCCTGGTGCGTCTGGCCCCCCTGATGAACTACGGTACCGTGAGAATCGCGAACCTCGCCATCTCCGTTTTCATCATCTGCACGGGTATCCTCTGGCTTCGCACAAAGCCTGGCGCAGCAACGTACGGCCCAGCGACGATCAAAGCCGACCGAGTTTTTGGTACCTTACTGATCGGCATCGGTCTCTTTTTAGGGGCGCACGCGCTATTCCTGATGTGAGCTGCCTATAGACCTAGATACTCGGCTCACATCCTTACCCACCAGGGACTCGGTTGCAGGCAGTCGCTATCGCGACTGCAAAGCATGCCGAGCACGGGCGACGCCCGTGCGCAGGTACACCCCGACGCGCGGGGTGGAGTGGTTGTGGTCGGGAAGAGCGGACGCGGCTCGGCGGAGCCGAGCCGAAAGTCCACCTACTGATTAAGAGGCGGGCCAAGTCTTACATCATTTCATTACATCTTGCAGTCAGACCGCGAGTTCGTGTCGTCCTTTGCAGGACTTTGTAACCCTCGATGCAAGACTTTGTAAGATCTGACTGACACAGAAAATGACACAAACGCCTCCAGCATGACAAACCCAACTAATCCAAATCGCCTCTCGGCTATATGGAGTCGCCGTACGAACGAGCTTCCGAGACGTGCGGAGGTAGCAAAGTCGGCAATAGCCTTCTCAGTTCAAGAGATCGATCATCCGACTGAACTTGACGGTCAGGGCCCGGTCGGCTGGGAAGTCGACGCCGATTTCACCGCGCGTGTCGTTATAGACAATGAACAGACCGGTATTGGCCGCCTGGAGCCAGGAAAAGCGAACATTGGAAGACCAGGTGCCGCTGCGGTTGTTGTATTGGACCAGGGATCGAAGCGAGATCCGCGGCGTGAAGGAATAGTTCACCCGAAAACGTGCCAGGTTGGCAGTGAATTCCCCCCCCGGCAGGTCGATATTGTTACGGGACAGTTGGATTTCCCCGTTGAAGCGCTGCCCGAGACGCCAGCGGGCAGAGGGGCCCACCAAGACCCTATTCCCCCCGAAAAAGCCTCCTGCTGTTAACCGGAAACCGACACTGAGAGGCGCCCCACGGTTGGTAAAGCTCGAAAGTGCCAGCTCGATGTGATCATAGGTCCCCGGCTCAACCTGCACTTCGTCGGCTGGGTTCTTGGGATCCGCCCAGATCCTGAATGGATTCTCCACTCCCTCCCGGGTGACGTTGACCCCTGTGTGGATCTGGTGGCCCCCTCTGAATTCCCAGTGGATGTCGTTGTGCCACTTCCCGGTTTCGTGGAATCCGTCGAAGTTCCAGTACCCCTGGTACCAGGTGTGCGGGCGCATCTCCTGCAGGCCCAGAACGTGGCGCAACCGGTAAAAGATACCGGCGCCGATCTCGCGAAAGTCACTGCGCCGCAGAAAACCGGCTTCGGGATTGAAGTTGTCCGCGACCTCTCCGTAGTACCCGCTCAGTCGCCATAATGGCTTGTTATATTCGGCGGCGACACGAAACGCGTGATCGTCTCCTTCAAGCTCCGGAGTCGACGTCTTGGCAACAAACCCGCTGATGTTGGCGTACTCGCCGATGCCCAGATTTCCATCGAGCGCGAAAGTCCGGTTGTAGTCTTGATCTCCGGCCAGTGAGCCTGTCCCCTGCCTATTAGTAACAATGGCACCGATAGAGGAGCGATTGGGTAACTCACGGCTGACGCGAGCGACTGCAAAATTGTTGGACGGTATCCCTTCCTCTTCGTGCGATTCGGTCTGCATCATCAACAAACCGACGTTGGTGAACGATCCGACCTTGCCGGAGAGTCGGCCCCCTCCATAGATAGGGACCGGAGCACCAGCGTCCGAAATGCCGATCCGTCGACTGAAGAACATTTCGGTCTGGCCCGAGTTGCCCACCGTAAAGAAGCCGGCGTTCTCGAGGAAGAAGGGACGCTTTTCGGGAAAGAAGAGATTGAAGCGGTCCAGGTTGATTTGCTGTATGTCCGCCTCGACCTGGGCAAAATCGGTGTTGTAGGTAAGGTCCGATGTCAGGCCCCCGGTAATGTTGTACTTCACATCAGCACCGAACTCGCCGGCCGTGGTCACGTCGGGGTCACTCTCGAGATCGCGCACCCTGCCGAGCGCGTAGGGCGTGACTTTCAGGTTGCGCTGCTTGGGGGGCTCGACGCCGCCGACGGTACCCGCCAACTGCAAGCGATGTAGGTTGAACTGTCGGGATAGCGGCGCCCAGAAAACGGTCTCGTTTCTGCGCCGAATGTTGCGTTGAAAGTTGATGCCCCATTCCTGCTCCGCGCCGAGGCCGTAGCGCAGAGTGCGGAACGGGATCGCGAACTCGGCACTCCAGCCTTCGTCGTGAATTTGTGTCCGCACCTCCCAGGCGCCGTCCCAGTTGAGATTGAACCCCCCAGTAGCGCCTCCGCTTTCCAAGCCGCTGCCGGCCCCCCTTCGCGTCAGCTGGCCGTCGTACTCCATCCCGGCGGGATTGGTCCCGAACACAACTCCGTTCTGGCGGTCCCGGAACGTATCCAGGATAAACTGGAAACTGTCGGTTTCATCGAGTGAGGCGTCGCGCCGACTGTCAGAGGCGAAAACCTCTTCAGGCTCGCGGTCGTAGCAGATGACACCGACATATAGGTTCTGGCCGTCGAATACGATCCGCACCTCCGTCGCTTCACTCGCTGGCGCGCCTTCAATCGGGGCGGTCTGCCAAAAGCCTGTAGCCGGCTCGACGTCCCGCCATGCTGCGTCATTGAAAACGTCGCCGTCAAGCGTCGGCGGGCTGGATGCCCGGGTTGCTCGCATTGCGGGGGATGCCGAACGTGGCCGCAACGGATCGTCCTGTGTCAGTCCGATCCCGCAACCCGTGACTACGAAAACAGTTCCTAAAAGAAAGCTCTTCAAAATTGCTCCAGACGCCTAAGGATTCGGGAATAAAACTACTAGATGGTGCAGGAGACGTCCTCGTGCAGCGGGCAGCAAATCTGTTTTCCAGTACGATCGGTTGGGTGCTTTTCGGACGGGATGGTACAATCCACGGTCAGTTCTCGACGCCGCGAGACTTCCGAATACTGGATTTTGCCCCTGACACGATCCTGGGGTACACGGTAGACGAGTTGGACCTGCCTACGATCCAGATTCGCGCCTTGGGGCCTAGCTGACCCTCGCACGAGGCGGGTTCTCACTCACTTCTCAATATCTTCTCCATCTTTCTTCCTTTGGCCAACTCATCTATGAGCTTGTCGAGGTACCTCGCCTGTTGAATCAGTGGATCTTCAATTTCTTCGACTCTGTATCCGCAAATCACGCCCCTGATCAAATGAGCGTTGGGATTGAGCTTGGCTTTTTTGAAGAAGCCTTCAAAGGTCACTTCGTCCTTGATGAGGGATTTCAGCTTTCTCTCATCGTGGCCGGTAAGCCACTTGATGACTTCGTGCAGTTCCTTTTTTGTTCTGCCTTTATTTTCAACCTTCGCAACGTAGTGAGGGTAAACTGACGCGAAGGTCATTTTTGCAATGCGTTCGGCTGTGCCGGGAGGTGGCTTTTTCATGGTAGTTAAGCCCATTGTTCGCGTGTATAGGGAGTTGGTAATCGGTCCTACACCAGAATGATACAGCGACGCGGCTCTGGGATGGAGAGTGGTGTCGGGCGGTGTCGTTTTGTGTGGATCAGTTAACGCATATTCGAGGCACACGTGGGCATGTATGGTGAAGCGCACCTCCATTCTAGCCACTAGCGAACCCGCGCATCGGATCGTAATGTAGGCGTCGCTTGCTTAACCCGGAGCCGCTTGAATGGACGACCAATTTGACCGCTTGAAAGCTGCCTTGGCAGATCACTATGCGATTGAGCGTGAGATTGGCAGCGGTGGTATGGCGACGGTCTATCTAGCTGAAGACCTGAAGCATCACCGCAAGGTTGCGGTGAAGGTCCTGCGGCCGGAAATAGCCTCCGCGTTGGGGGCGGATCGGTTCGTGCGCGAGATCGAGATCGCGGCCAACCTCAGCCATCCACTCATTCTGCCTCTGCATGATTCGGGTGAAGCCGATGGCAACCTGTTCTACGTCATGCCGTTTGTTGAAGGCGAATCGTTACGGGAACGTATCGACCGCGACGGGAAGTTACCGCTCGATGAAATCGTGCGTCTTACGGAGAATGTTGCAGCCGCGCTGACCTACGCCCACCAGAACGGTATCGTACACCGCGACGTGAAGCCCGAGAACATAATGCTGACCGGCGGAAGCGCCGTGGTTGCAGATTTCGGGATCGCGCGGGCGGTGAGCGTGGCGGGAGGAACCAGGCTTACAGAAACGGGTGTGGCTATCGGCACTCCCGCTTACATGAGCCCCGAGCAGGCGTTTGGCGACGCGAATATCGACGGCCGCAGTGATGTTTATGCGCTGGGTTGTGTGGCGTACGAGATGGCGAGTGGCCGAGTTCCTTTTGAGGCTCCTACTCCTCAGGCAATGCTTGCCAAGCACGCTGTAGATACGCCACGAAGTCTGCGGACGATCGATCCGACCATGCCGTTGTTTTTGGAACGGGCAGTGAGCCGCGCGTTGGCGAAAGAACCTGCGCAACGCTTCAAGACGCCGAACGAACTGGCCGAAATTCTTCGATCACAAACGGTTATCGCACAAGTCGGTAGGCGGAGACTCGCCGTACTGCCTCCAACCAACCTCACAAACGATCCCGAACAGGAGTACTTCGTTCAGGGCATGCACAACGCCCTCATATCGGAGTTGCAGAAGGTTGGGATTGCGGTGATAGCCCGTACATCCGTCCTCCAATACGAGAACACACAGAAGCCGATTCGCAATATCGCAGCCGAGCTGGGCGTCGACGCCTTACTCGAGCCGTCGGTATTCCGAACGGGTAACAGCGTAGAACTGGAAGTGCGGGTCGTAGACGGTACCACCGAGGAATACCTTGCGGACCCGATTTCTCGTGGCGGCGAGCTACAAAACGTGGCGGCGTTGGTCCGTGGGCTCACGAGTGCGATTGCTGCGGAGATTCAGGTCGCCTTGACGCCGGAAGCTGAAGCGCGTCTGGCCTCTGTGCGGACGGTGAATCCTGAGGCGTACGAGGCGTATCTCAAGGGTCAGGTCTACTTGGCAACGTTCGGTCAGACTGAAATGGAGACTGCGCTCGAGTATTTCGAGCGGGCCCGGAATATCGATCCGGACTACGCTCTAGCTTATGCCGGTATCGGCATGACCTGGGCGGTTCGCCAGCAAATAGGGTTCGTCCCGCACAGCGAGTCAGCGCCAAGGATTAGGGCAGCTGTGGCGAGAGCGCTGGAGCTGGACAGCACGCTTGTGGAAGTGCAAGTCGCGTTGGCAGGCGCAAAAACGTGGACTGACTGGGATTGGGTGGAAGGGGAAGCAGCGTTTCGAAGAGCCATCGAGCTCAATCCGAACCACCCTGACGTGCGGGCCAACTATGCGCACTTCTTGTGCATGATGCTCCGTCACGATGAGGCGATGCCTCAGGCCGAGCGAGCCGTTGAATTGGACCCGTTCAATCCAATGTCTCAGAATCATTACGGATGGGTGTTGTACTTTGTCCGCCGGTATGACGACGCAATCGCGCAATTCAAGAACCTGCACCGAATGGCACCTAATCATCCGGGAGCATCCTATGGGCTCAGTCACGTGTACCACCAGAAGGGCATGTACGACGAATCGCTGGCGGCAGTGCAGTCGGGATTTTACCTGATGGGGCAAATGCAAGTCGAGGAGGCATTGGCGTCCGGTTACGCGGAAGGAGGCTACCGGGGTGCGAGGCGCCACCTGGGCGATATGCTGGCCACCCGGCGAAACGAGACTTACGTCCTTCCGACCGACATCGCGATGGCTTATTCACTTGCGGGAGAAATCAGCCAAGCCGTCGACTGGCTGGAGCTAGGATTCGAGGAGCATGATCCGTACATGGCCTATCTGAGTGGAGATCCGGTTTTCGATCCGCTACGTGAAGACCCGCGGTTTCAGGATCTGCTGAGGCGGATGAATTTGCCGGAGTAGGGTCACGTCCGCGATTCGATGTTGACAGCGGATTACGATATTGCCGCGACCGTCGGTTCAGATTGGATGGTCACGGAATCTCCTCAGTACCAGCGAGTGGCCGGTCTTCCTTAGGGAGCGGGCCGGGGGCTCGTTGCCCCGGCACATGCCGCAGGTTAAAACGCCGCAAAATCGCCTGGTACCGCGGGTCATCTCGATACTCCTCGGGAGCCCAGCCAACGTTCCACGCGACAAAGGCGTGGTGGGGCTCGTAGTCTAGCCAGCGGAAGGCATCGTCAATTTCTCCGAGTGCTTCATAGGCCCACACGAGCCTCAAGGCGTTCCAGGCGTTGGGAGGTAGAGCCTCGTACTTCTCCACGATGCGGAGGGCATCGTCTCTGCGGCCGGTCATCGCATAGAACGCAGCCCGGCCCAACTCATTCTCCGGATCGAGAGTCAACACACGTTCTGCGGCAGCTAGGGCTTCATCTAGAAACCCCGCCGCACCAGCCCACTGGGCCAACAAAGTCCAGGCAATCGTATTATCAGGGTACCGTTCAACGTTGCTTCGGGATTCCGCTAATGCCAGCTCGATGTCCGGTTCGTCCGAGAACTCGTACAAACCCGGTATCCACACCGTATGAAGCGGCGTCAACGGATCCAACTCCTGAGCCCGCCGATGCTCCGCCAGGGCTTCGTCTACCCGACCGAACAGCCCTAGATACCACGCGTAGTGGTAGTGGTTCATGGCGAGGCTCGGGTTGAGTTCGTTGGCTCGACGGAAAGCCAGCTCGGCGCCTTCCCAATCACTTTCGGCGTAGGATTTGTAGTCAGCCAACGCCGCCCATCCTTCAGCCAGCGTCGAATCGAGGCGAATCGCTCGTTCTGCCGCTGCCCGCGCCCGAGGCCATACGTCGTCCGGAGGGTTGCTGCCGTGACCGAGGGTCGTGTAGCCGAGGGCCAACCCCGCATAAGCAAGCGGATCGGCGGGGTTCTGGTCCACCGCCTCCTGGAAGTAGGCGATGGCCGTATCGATGTCCGCATCCGTCCGGGAGTTGTTTAGCAGGTGCATCCCCCGGAGGTAGGCCTCGTACACCTCGGGGTTCACCACCGGCGTTTCACTCAAGCGGTCTTGGTTCGTGGGATTCAGACGCACGCCGATCTCGCTGGCGATGGCTCGCGCGAAGCCGCGATACAGCGCGACGATGTCCGACAACACTCCGGCGTACGACGCCGTCCAGATTTCGCGCTCCTCCCGGTCATAGAGCCGTGTGGCAATCTGGAGACTGTCACCCTGGCGATAGAGCGAGCCTTCGATGACCGCGTCAGCCCCCAATTCGTGCGCGATCTCGCCGATCGGCTTGTCGGTGTTACGGAACTGCGCCATCGTCGCCCGAGCCGTGACAGAGAGTCCCAGTTGCCCCAGCTCCGCGATCAGGGCCTCGTGCACCCCTTCAGCCAGGTACGCCTGCTCCGGATCGGCGGTGAGATCCGTCAGGGGGAGTACGGCGAGCGTGTCGATCTGCTCACCCGCGAGAATCGATGCGAGTCCGCGTGCCGCCAGTGCAAGAACCACTACGGCTGCCAACGCCGTTACCGCACGACGCCAACCAGACAACTGCACTCGCGGTGCGACGGCATCAGTGATCAACGCATCAGAAAACGCCTGTGCCGTCGGGAACCGATCGGCCGGAACCTTGGCGAGTGAACACTCCAGCACCGACTCGACCGACCTCGGCACCATCTCGCGCACCACCGACACCCGCGGCACGGGCTCGCTCAGCTTCTTCGCTACAATCGCCTGCGCCGTGGGTCCTGTATACGGCGGCTCACCCGCGAGCATCTCGTAAAGCACGCAGCCCAACGAGTACACGTCGGTCCGTCCATCGAGTTTCTCGCCACCCGCCGCCTGCTCAGGGCTCATGTATGCGGGGGTACCAATACTCATGCCCGTTTCCGTGAGGTTCTCTCCTCCAGCCTCTGTTATCGCTCGGGCAATCCCAAAGTCAGCCACCACCGCTTCACCTGCCGAGAGCAGCACGTTCTCCGGCTTTATGTCACGGTGGATCACATCGTTGCTGTGGGCGTAGTTCAATGCGGCAGCAACTTCTCGCGTGATCTGCAGCGCATCTGCAAGAGGGAGCTGACCCTCTCGGTTCATCCGGTCTCGAAGTGTCTCGCCCTCGATGTAGGGCATGACGTAGACCAGGAAACCGTCAGCTTCTCCAGAGTCGTAAAGCGCGAGAATGTGCGGGTGAGTGAGCTTAGCGGTGACCTCGACTTCGCGGAGGAAACGCTCCGAACCCAAGGCTCGGGCTAACCCCGGATCGAGCACCTTGATAGCAACCTGCCGTTTGTGCTTGAGGTCCTGCGCGAGGTAGACAGTCGCCATTCCGCCGCGACCGAGTTCGCGCTCGACAATGTAGCGATCAGCCAGCGTTTTCCTGAGGCGGTCCAGATTATCAGTCACGGGATGACCTCGGCTGAGACGTTGTCAAGATACGGTTCCAAACTCCCGGCTGCCAAGTTGCACCGCCATGCGCGAGCTGTTCTGGCAGGTCTGTGTCGGGGCATGCGATGCAGCGATGCCCTCACACCGAACAACATTAGAAGTGTGCTCGCACAATAGCTGACACACACAATTCTTCCAAAGAAAAAGGCGACCCCGGTAAACCGATGTCGCCAATGGGTTTGAGTTCATACCCCGCCAGGGACTCGATGCGGGCAGTCGCGATAGCGACTGCGAAGCATACCGAGCACGGGCGAAGCCCGAGCGCAGGTACACCCCGAACCGGTACCAACCGAAACGGCGACTCCAATGGAAGCCGCCGCATTGATACCCCGCCAGGGACTCGAACCCCGAACCTACTGATTAAGAGTCAGTTGCTCTAGCCAGTTGAGCTAGCGGGGCAGGACTGGAAAACGTACTGAGCCCCAATGAGTTGCGCAAGTTCATGCGCCAGTATGCTCGAGGGTTTCATGATCTCTCAGCCCGCCCGCCTGAGCACCTCCTTTTCCAATCGGTTGCCCAGTCGGTCCTTCTCCACCTCGAGGTCGTACCGGGTCTGCAGGTTGAGCCAGAATCTCTCTGAGCTGCCAAAATACCGTGCCAGTCTCAAAGCGGTGTCTGCCGTGATGCCCCGCAGACCGTGTACGATCTCGTTGATCCGCCGAGGAGGCACACTTATGTCTTTCGCAAGCCGATACTGGCTGATGCTCATCGGTTCCAAAAACTCCTCCAGTAGGATTTCACCCGGATGCACTGGTGGTAGCTTCTTGGGCGCCATTCGGCCTCCTAGTGGTAATCCGTGATCTCAACGTCATGAGCGTCACCGTCCCTCCATCTGAAACAGATGCGCCACTTTTCGTTGATTCGTATACTGTGCTGGCCCGCACGCTTGCCCTTGAGTTTCTCCAGCTTGTTACCTGGCGGAAACCGTAAGTCAGTCAAGTGATCTGCCGCATCCAGTATCAACAGCTTTCGCAGGCCTGCGCGCTGCAGCCGCGCCGGCAGCCTCCTGATTGTCTCCCGCCGGAACAGCCGCTCTGTTTCCTTGTCGCGGAAGCTCTTGATCATGATAGAACCATAACGATTTCCATTAATAACGACAAGCGTTAACATATCGCCCATCCTTGCCGCCCTATTGGGCCTGCCCACGTCGCCGCTCACCTGGCTCGTTGGACAGCGTTGACGTGCCGACGCATAATGGTCACTGCATACTCACCGTTGTTAACCCGATTGTTGCGCTCAGTGGCGGGAAAACGCGTGTGACGACATCTTTGCCTTCATAGACAAAAGCCGAGACCATCCTTGCAGGAGAAAAGCATGAGATCGCGTCCAGCCGCAATCTTCACATTGCTAATCGTATTGGCCATAACGCTCGTCTCCTGCGACCAGCCGCCGGAATCACCGTCATCCGTTCTATCCTTTGACGGCGTCCCCATCCACTACGAAATCCACGGCAGCGGCCAGACTGCCTTGGTGTTCGTCCACGGCTGGAGTTGCGACCGCACCTACTGGGATGAGCAGGTGCCATACTTCTCCACCGAGCACACCGTTGTCACCATCGATCTCGCGGGCCACGGCGAGTCGGGAATGGCGCGCGAGGAATGGAGCATGAGAGCGTTTGGACAGGATGTGACCGCCGTTGTCGACAAGCTCTACTTGGAGCGAGTGGTGCTTGTAGGGCACTCGATGGGCGGCCTCGTGGTGGTCGAAGCGGCGGACCTGCTGGGTGACCGCGTTAAGGTGGTCGTAGGCGCGGATACGTTCGGCGACGTATCTGGAAGGATCCCGGACGACCAGATGGAGGCGTTCGTGCAGCCATTCCGCGAAGACTTTGAAGTGGCAATGGATGGAATGGTGCGCAGCAACTTCTTCGTGCCTAGCTCCGATTCCGCATTCATCGACCAGATCGCAGGGGACATGTCTTCCGCGCCACCTGACATTGCGATTGGCGCCGTTCTTGGATACCTCAACTGGTACAACAACGAGAGTGAAACAGCATTGCGTGAACTGCAGGTGCCCCTCCGCCTCATCAACTCGGATTACAACCCCACGAATGTGGAGGCAGGACGCGCAGCCACTTCCTCATTTGATGTGGTGCTGATGTCAGGTGTCGGCCACTTCCTGATGATGGAGGACCCGGAGACATTCAACCGGCTGCTTGAGGAAATCGTCGCGGAGTCTGCGGGTACGTAACGGCCTGCGGGGCATAAGTCTGCGACGTAACGCAGCGTAGCTTGTCAGGTAAGGCCGGTCACACTTCGGGAGGCGTGTTCTCCTCAGTGTTTTTCGGCAGCCGCGCCTGAGTCAGCAAACGCTCCGCAAATTCCAACCGTTCGTGGACTTCTTCGAGTTCTCGATCGCGCTGCTCCAATGCCTGAGCAACCTCGTCCTGGACCGTGGCTCTGACCTCTTCCCTGAGCGACTCCAGCAATCTTTCGGGATCCCCCTCGGAGCCGCCTTTTCCAAACAATCGAGGCCCTACTACGGATATTGCAGTCACTACAATCGCAGTGAGTCCTAGGCTTCCAAAGATCACCAGAAGGTCGGGGTCCATATGTGACCATCCCGTCTTAGGTTTTGCTCAGTGTCTGTTCAGGGTACAGTTCTTCCACGCATTCCGGGCAGATTCCGTGAGAGAATACCGTTGAAGTATGCTTGGTGATGTAGGTTTCCACGTTCTCCCAGAATCCCTCGTCGTCTCTGATCTTCTTGCAAGCAGCACATATCGGAAGCATATCCCTCAGCGTCTTGATCTCACTGAGAGCACCCTTAAGCTCCTCGATCTTAGTCTGCTTCTCCGCCTCAGCCTTCTTGAGGCGAACGTTTAGCACCCTCAGGGTCACAGCGATGATCGTGACCAGGAGCGTCAACCCGGAGAGGATTCCAATCATTCTCCACATCGCGGTCAGATCCTGCACCGGATAAGGATCGTAGAGGAACTCATCCACTCCGACCTCGTTCCGGATGATTCCCAAGTCTCGATATGTGCCGGCTATATGCTCCCACCTACCGGGATTCATGTGACCGATTTCGATCAGCTCCGGATTGATCAGATCCCTGTTTTGGGATGCCTCAAACTCGAAAAGCCCTCTCTCGATATCTGGAGAGTACTCGTTTAGGTACAAATCGATGATCTCGGCCGAGTTGTCGAGTGCGTAGCGCCACCCTTGGAGACTCGCTTCTCTGAACGCGCTCACACGGTCGGGATGCTCGAGTATTTCGTCTTCAAGTGTTATCAGAATGTTGCCATAGAAGTCGATGCCGTACGTACGTGGATCCATTACCGAATACTCGATTCCCATCTGCTCGAATACGTACGGCTGCAGCGTCAGCATAGCCGAAGTTGCGCTCACTTCTCCGGAGGCAATCCTGGAATAATCCTGATCGTAAGGGATGATGTCGATCCTGTCGGGATCAACACCTTCATACTGCAGCATTGCATCGAAGATGGTTGTATTCGTGCCATAGACGCTGACGGTCTGACCTACCAAGTCCTCCGGAGATCGTATCCCTGCATCCGCTCTCGACAGGATTATGAAAGGCGTGTGTTGGAAGATCGCGGCCAACGCAACTACCGGTGTCCCGTTGGCTCTCTCGACAATCGCATCAGTGGTGCCCACCGCGTATTGCGCCCTACCTGACCTCAGCTCTTCGTAAACGCTGCCATCGAAGCCGAGCTCCCGAATCTCCACATCGAGCCCGGCGTCACGGTAGTATCCAAGTTCCTTGGCTGCGATAAACCCGGCAAACTGAAACTCGTACTCCCACCGGAGTTGGAGAACGACTTTCTCGAGGTTCTCCGGGGACTGGCCGGCCAGCCATCCTGGGAACCCGAAAACCAACAAAAACAGCCAACACTTGGCGCGTTTCAGGGGGTTGGGACTCGGCGTGTTGTGAAACACTGCGTGCATGTAGATGCCCACAAGGAGTTGAACGAAGAAGCCGACGGTTGGCCGCGACAATGAATATAGCTAGTCGCGGGCTGACCCACCCGAGGACTCTTCGCCACTTTGTTCTACAGCCTGCGCCATCGCCGCACAGATCTCTCGCCACTCGGCGATCATGCGGTTCGTCTTGTATTTGGAGAGCGCTGATGGGTCTTCCTCGGCGAGGGCTCTCACCTCCGAAGCCAGCTTCGTCGCCCAGTCCGTTGCCCGAAGGCACGCGTCCTTTGCGGATCCGGGCTGCATGAATTCCACTTCCGACCGAAGTATCTCCGTACTTGCGGCCATACTGTCGGCAAGTTGCTGTATCTCCGCTGGATCCACGTGCTCTCCCCAAACGAGTGCAACCAAATGGTTCGAGTCTCCGCTCATGGCACCAAGAGCGGCACTCTGAACATATTTCAGCTTCCCCGAACTCTCCCAATGCCCAAAATGGGGCCAGCGACCATGAAATCACACACCAAGCATCTCAAGTTCCATGTACCCGAGCGTCGAGCATTCATCAACATAACATCCGACGTCCGCGACGAAGTGCTCGCCAGCGGCGTGCGCGAGGGCCTGTGCCTGGTGAACGCCATGCATATCACCGCAAGCGTATTCATCAACGACGATGAACCGGGTCTGCACGCCGACTACGAGCGTTGGCTCGAGTGGCTGGCACCATACGATCCCAGCCCGGATCGATACCACCACAACCGCACCGGCGAAGACAACGGCGATGCGCATCACAAGCGCCAAGTCATGGGCCGCGAGGTTGTCGTCGCAATCAGCGACGGCGATCTCGATTTCGGACCATGGGAACAGATCTTCTACGGCGAATTCGACGGACGCCGCAGTAAACGAATTCTGATCAAGATTATCGGCGAGTGATCCCGTTGTCTTCAATGTGCCTCTGACGTTCTTTTCACGGAGCACTGAACGGGGGTTTAGTCGATGGGTACGAACAAGAAGTATTCGGGCTACACGTCGTTTGATTATCTCGATTCAGGCAAGGACTTCGAGGCCTTCGAGTTGGTCGATGGAGCGAGTCCCTTCGATCCGTACTTGATTCCAATCGACCGGGCGCAGGAATCGAGAGTCGAAGAGCTAGCCGCGAACACCGTGATGATCTCGCTCCACGAACACCCCCACGTCTTCCCGGTAGACATCGAGCAGACCCCCAGGTACGAGAAGGATGCCAGGGTCTTTACGGCCTACGAGCAGCTAGCGGGATCCTATTGGGATGCAGTCTTCGACAACTTCATGGACGGCTGCGCCATGATCACATCCAAACACGGTTGGAAGTGGAACGACATCATCTACGACTTGGGGATGCGTTTCAGCGACATCGCCCACCAAGATCTCCTGATCAAATGCGAGACGGTGAACGACATTCATCGCGCGTATCGAGATGGGCAGATCGCTTTGGTCGTGGCGCTCGAGGCAGCCACCATGATCGAAAACGAGCTGGACAGGATCGAGATCCTCTACGGATTCGGCGTGCGCCAGATGGGCATTACATACAGCGAATCGAACATGCTCGGTTCAGGCCTGCGAGAGCGGAGAGACGGTGGACTCACCAGTTTCGGGCGCCAGGCAGTTCGGAGAATGAATCAGGTCGGCATGGCCATCGACTGTGCACATTCGAGTGACCAGACGACCCTGGATGTCGTTGCAGCCAGCGAGAAACCGATCTTCCTTACCCACACGGGAGCACGCGCCCTTTGGAACATTCGGCGACTCGCCCCGGACGAAGTGCTGAAGGCCTGCGCCGGCAAGGGCGGAGTGATTGGAATAGAGGCCGCACCGCACACCACTCTCACGGAGAACAACCCCGATCATAGTATCGAGGGTTTCATGGAGCACTTCGAGTACATAAAAGATCTGGTCGGTATTGAGCACGTGGCGTTTGGACCGGACACGCTGTACGGCGATCACGTGGGGCTGCATCATGTGTATGCGGCGGCGTTATCGATTGATGAGACGCATGAGGGAGGGGAGGGAGGAGAGGGAGAACAGCAAAGCCCCGAGTTCGAAGAAGTTCCCTATGTGAAGGGCATAGAGAACCCAACCGAAGCGTCGCACAACATCTTGCGGTGGCTGGTCAAACATGAATACTCGGACGAGGACATCACCAAGGTCCTCGGCGGAAACATTCTCAGAGTCCTCGACGAGGTGTGGCAATGACTCCAAGCGGCGGTGTGAAGCTACCGATAGTCTCGATAGCCCTGATGGTCGTGTTTTGTCTGGGCGGAAGCCTGATGATCCTGTTCGAATGGCCAGCGGGTCCGTTCAACCTCGACTGGGGAGTCTTGATACTATGCTACGGCGGCTACGCCTTCCTGATCGGAGCATCCATTTTCTACGTAAAGACCGGTAAATGAGCCTCTCCCTTCAGTACATCATCGTTCTCGGGCTCTACTTCACGGGCATGCTCGGCCTCGGCTTCTGGTTCAACAGAAAGGTGAGGTCGAAAAAGGACTATTTCCTCGCTAAGGGCAAGCTCGGCCCAGCCGCAATCGGGTTTTCGTTTTCCGCCACCCAAATGAGCGGAAGCAGCTACATGGGGGCGGTGGGAACAGAGAAGGTGTTGGGCTACAACTTTTCGCCAGCGGCAGTCTCATCGGCTGCGGCGCCGTGGTTCTCGTACATCCTGTTGGGTAGCCGGCTTCGTAAGATCGCGAGCCGCATCAAGAGCGTCACCATAGTCGACATATTCGAGGCCCGTTACTACTCCAAGGTCGCGAGCCTCACTTGCACCATCATCATGCTAGTGGCCTTCATTCCGATGATCGCGGCGCAGCTGAAAGCCGCGGGCAACATCTTCGAAGTACTGCTCGGCATGCACTACCTGACCGGGTTATTGGTTTTCGGAACCATCGTCATTCTCTACACGGTCTTGGGGGGGATGTATGCGGTGGCGTGGACCGACCTGATTCAGGGCATCATTATGATCATGGGGTTCGCGATCCTCGCACCCGTTGCGGTTGCGGCAGCCGGCGGGTTCGGCGGAATGCATGAGCAATACGGCCAGCTCAATCCTGGTGGTATCTCGTTCACGGGTGAGATGACCACCACCTGGGTGATATCGGCGTTCATTGTCTGGGGCTTTTTCCAGATAGGAGGTGCTCCCGCCTCGGTAACTCGCTTTCTGATTCCCGAAGACGACAAGACGCTGAAGAAGGCGATGGTCTACTCCATCTCTTTCCAATCGTTCATCTACATCTCCGCGACGCTGGTGGCCATCGCGGGCGGAGTGCTGCTGCCGACATTGGAGCGTCCCGACCTGACCGTTCCGACGCTGGTCGCGGACCTCTTACCCCCGGTCGTCGGTGCGATCATCGTGGCAGCCGTTCTGGGCGCAATGATGTCGACGATCGATTCGACACTGCTGCTGGCCGGATCGCTCGTCGTCGAGAACGTGTACATCCCCTATGTGAACTCGGAGGTAGATCGCGAAAAAGGGCTCAAGATCGCGCGGATCGCGACCCTCGTGATCGGCACACTCGGCCTTCTGGTTGCGATCAAACCACCCGCCGCAATTCTCTGGATCGTCACGATGTCGTTCAGTCTCATGGCTTCCGCATTCACATTCCCGTTTTTACTCGGAGTGTGGTGGCCGAGGGCCACTAAGGAGGCCGCGATCGTCGGAATGATCTCCGGTGCGCTGAGCTGCGTTTTCTGGTACGTAATCAGCTACATCGAGTACCGCACGCTCGACAATTGGATCGGCGGAATCTGGCCGGCGATCTTCGGGTCGTTCGTTTGTTTGGTCTTGTTTGTGATTGTGAGTCTTCGGACGGCTCCGCCTCCCGACGAAGTGCACGAGGTGTTTTTCGGGGATGGGGCGGAGGAGTAGAGGGAGGAGAGGGAGAGGAACGTCCAACATCCAACATCGAACGGTTGCTTTCTCTACCCTCCGTTCGACGTTCGATGTT
>CAZFHS010000062.1:0-32832 GCA_964518955.1 uncultured Gemmatimonadaceae bacterium
CACAGAAGGATGGAACCTGGCGGCTCAGTCATGAACTTGTGGGTAATAGAAAGGTGCTGTGGGAGGGTGGCGGCCGTGAGGCCTCAAAACCTCACGGACCGTGCCCTACCCGATGGGGGCGCGGAATGATCGCGAATCTGAGGTGGATTGGCTTGCCCCTACGGGATCGACAGTGGTATCGCTATTCCAATCGGTATGGGAGTGCCGAAGCCTGCTTCGGGAGGTGGTGGGTTTGTGGTACCACTCTCGCCGCCCGCTCCTAGGCCCAGGGCAACATGCATCAGCACCCCCAAGCCGACTACGGTGGTTCCAGTGGCAACCGCTGTCTTCCAGGCAACCAGCTTTCGCTGCTCGAGCAGCCTGAACTCGGAGCGGTCGAAGTAGAACACAGCGCCGTTTGTCCTTTGTCTGAACCCGTAGAAGGTTCTCAGCTTGTTGGAGAAAACACTCAGAGTGTCTGTGTTGCTGCCGTGTACGTGTCCCTCGACCAGACTCACGTCGTTGATTGTCATGGTGCCTAGATCGAGCTCCGAAGGCGACTCGAGTTGAATGCGTACCTCCGCTCCGGCCTCGGGCAAAGGGGCGGAATCCGCCATCGGGAAATACTGGTAACATCCACCCGAAACCAACGTGACCGAAAGAAGCAGCGAAAACTTTCGCACTTTGATCCTCCGTAGACATTTGTCCCTCATGATTGCCTCGCCACTAATATTGGCTCGACTGAAAAATACCCTTCTGCGTTCTCGCCATCACCGAGCTGCCCGTACTCGCCCGATCCCCAACAGTAGAGCAGCCCGTTAGTGGATAATCCACACGTGTGTTGAGTGTTACTCGAGACCTGGACGAAGCTGTGGCTTTGTGCACCATGAATGGGGGTTGTGGTACACGGGTTGTCGGTGGTGTTCCCCAACTCATCTGAAACGGGGCAAAGCATGGGAACGACGTTTCCGAGCTGTCCTACCCCGTTGAAACCCCAGCACCACACCTCTCCGGCACTACTCAGGCCGCACGTGTAGAAGCCGCCGACGGTCGCGTACAAGAGGTCGGCAACACCCAACACCGGCGTGGGATCGCGCCTGGTTTCGCGCGTACTGTCTCCTACTTGCCCGTAGTCGTTGTTTCCCCAGCAGTACGCCTGGTTTGCGGCGGTTACTCCGCAGGTGTGGTATTGACCAGCGTTGATTGAGACAAACGGAATTGCACCAGTCACGAGCTCGAGTGAACTACCGTCATCCAGGCCCGTGCCCAGTTGTCCGTCGCTGTTCGAGCCCCAGCAGTATGATTCTCCCACTGTAGTAATGCCGCACGTGTGGAAATTTCCAGCACTGATTGAGCTGAAGCGCAGGTCACCCAACACTTCGACCGGGCTCGAACGATCCGTCTTCGTACCGTCGCCCAGCTGACCGTACCCGTTGTATCCCCAGCAATAGGCTGTTCCATCTGCCGTAAGCCCGCAGGTGCTCGTGCCGCCGGCGTTGACCGAGACGAACGAAATCCCCCCCGTCACCAGAGTCGGGTCAGGAGAGATCTCAGGTGCGTCGGATCCCAGCTGGCCGCTCAGGTTCAAACCCCAACAATACGTGTCGCCGGATGTGGTGATTCCGCAGTTGTGGGCGCCGCCGGCGCTGAGCGATTCAAAAAAGTGTCCGCCAGAGACGGCCACTGGGACTGCCACGTCTGCCGTGCCTCCATTGCCCACCTGGCCGCGGCCATTCCAACCCCAACAATACGCCTCGCCACCGGTGGTGAGGGCGCAGGTATGCGCCGCGCCGACACTGACCGAGGCGAACGGTGTCGCGGGATCGGGGCCGAGGTTCAGGTCCGGCGAATCGGAACATGCGCTATGGAATCCAACACTCACGATGAGTGCCATTATCTTGCTCGGTGTGTTGGCAACCATGCGGCATCTCCAGTACCTTAGGAACATAAGACGGCTTCGGCCGTAGAGTAATCATCGGTTGGACGTAATTGCAATACCCCACGGTGCTGTGAAGGGTCACGTTTGTCCCGAACGGAGGTGGAGAAAGTGTTTGAATCTTTCCGCCATTTGAGGCTCCGCCCTGCGGTTTGGTTTGGTGCTTTGACAGTCGTCGCTGGGCTGCTGTTAACGCTTGCACCGGAGAAGGTCGCAGGCCAGGAGTTCGCGGGATATCGGTACGACGACGGGAAATGTGTCAATGAAGAAGGCGAAGAAGGATACAACCCCGGCTACATTGGAGAGTGCGGCGAGTTGCGTGCACGCGACCTGCGTGAGGCCAATCTCAACACCGTTGATTTCTCCGGGGCAAATATGCACGCCGTCAGGGCGAGGGCGGCAAAACTGCAGGATGCCATTTTGGTGGGTGCGAATCTGAGAACGGCCGAACTGGAAGCAGCCGACCTTAGGGGGGCGGATTTGACCAATGCTCAAATGGACCGTGCAAACCTTCGCCTCGCAGATCTGTCGGGTGCTACGCTCTTCGAGGCGCGCCTCGACCGAGCTAGCTTCAGAGAGGCAACGCTTCGGGATGCGAACCTGGCTCGCGCCGACTTGCGGCGCGCAGACTTCAGGGGCGCCGACTTGAGCTACGCCGATCTCACACGCGCGAACCTCCGCGGTGCGATGTTCAACGCGCAAACGGTCTTTCCGGCCGACCTTCCGGTACAGCAAGCCCAATCGCGGGGAATGGTGTATCGTCCGTAGCATGATCTCGTCATGGGTGGCAGTAACGGTGAAAGACTGGAAGTCTCAGGAAGAGGCGGGTATCCCATAGCACCGAACGAAAGAGCCGCGAGCGCCGTCTCAGTTGGGCTCATCGATCTCGTGCGGCTCGCGTTGTTCTTCGGAATCCTCACCGGCTTCGTCGAGGTGGCCGCGGTCACGATCATCAAGTTCGGATCGCTCGCTTCGGCGCCTACCGGGTGGGCAAGCCCCGACGAACGCCTCCGTCACGGCTACGTATGGTTGAGCCCGCATATCGTCTGGATGGCGCCAGTCGCCTTGTCTGCCCTGACTGCAATCCCTGCAGCTCTGCTTGGACTGCTCGGTAGAATCCTCAAGGCTGCCGTATCGCTCCGGACAGTATCAAGTGTTCTGTCTTTCGTCTGCTTCACTTCCCTCCTGAACCTCTACCCGAGGCTTTACATAGCAGCGGTGCTGGTTCTGGCGGCTGGGCTTGGCGTGCAGATTGGACGCCTAGCAGAAACTAACGGGGCGAAGTTCCTAGGCTTCGTGAGGCGCGTTGCGTGGGGGATGGTGGGCGTCGTGATCCTCTCTGCCGTTTTACTAACCGTCGGCGGCGTATTGCGCGAGCGAATGCGACTCGGTGGGCTTGCGGAATCACTGGAGGACACGCCTAACGTACTACTCCTCATACTCGACACTGTGCGCGCCCCCAACATGAGTCTCTACGGTTACGCGAGAGAGACCACTCCGAACATCGATCGACTGGCGGCCGAAGGTGTCACGTTCGATATGGCTATAGCCACGTCACCGTGGACGCTGCCGTCGCACGTGTCGCTTTTCACCGGTCGACTGCCCTACGAGTCCCACACGAACTTCCTGATTCCCTACGACGGTGAACACGCAACGCTAGCTCAGTTCTTCTCGGAACACGGATACGCTACGGCGGGGTTCGTTGGCAATCTGGTCTACTGTACTGAGGAATCCGGTATCACTGCCGGGTTCGTGCATTACGATGATCACCAGATCAAAGTGAGCGAGTTCGTGAAGAGCTTTGCGTTGGGTAGGCGGCTTGAGTCGAGCCAGCTCGCGCACGGTGTATTGTCGCACTACGACGCATTTGGAGGCAAGGATGCGAAGGAGGTGACGGACGAGTTCTTGAATTGGGTCGACGATCGGCCGCTGGAGCGGCCCTTCTTCGCCTTCCTCAACTACATGGATGCGCACGAACCCTATCTGCCTCCGGCCAGGTTCGAGCGCCGATTTGGCACCGACACGGAACGGCAACACGATCTGAATTCGTATTTCATACGGTGGTCCGCACGCGCCGGCAGAGGCCAGATGACCGTCGCGGAGGTGGCAGCCGAAATGGCGGCCTACGACGGTACCATCGCATACGTGGACGAACAGATTGGCATCCTGCTCGACAGGCTGAGGGAAGACGGAACGCTGAGAAACACCGTCGTTGTGGTCGTGTCTGACCATGGTGAGCAGTTCGGCGAACACGGCCTTCATGTGCACGGAAACAGCTTGTATATGCCAAATCTGCGTGTGCCCATGGTTATCGCTTACGGTGCCAATCTGCCCGCGGGCCACCGTGTAGCAACGCCGGTGTCGATAAGAGACGTTCCTGCCACCGTCACGAGCCTCGCGGGCTTGGGAAACGACGCACCGTTTCCGGGATTATCCCTCGAACGATTCTGGACACCGATGGCTGGCGATTCGGATCAGACTGTGGAACCGGTTTTCTCAGAGCTGACCGACATTCGGGGAGCACCTACCACCAAGTCTCTCGTCGTTGGACGCTACCATTATATCTGGGGAGAAAACCGGATCGAGGCGCTGTTCGATCTCGCGACCGACCCTGGGGAAATGACGAATATTGTCACCCGCGAAAACGCCGAACTCGTTTTCAACATGCGGCGGATGATGGCGCCTCACATCAGGGGCGATTCGGCATTGTGGCAGCGCATGCCGGAGAACGATTAGTCGGCCGGCATGGCCGTATGGGAAAGCGCGCGTCGTAATAGTGTTGGCCGCTGATAAACGCGGAAGGACGCGGAAAACAACAGGATTCTTGTTACCCCATCCCACCCGGAAAAACATCCGCGTTAATCAGCGTTGTTCCGCGGCTAACTCACTTGCTATGGTCGTCGCTGCGAGTCCAAGCCAAACCGGGCACTTACCTGCTACCTTACGTCTCACTGAAATGAAAGGCACCTGATGTACGTAGGACCTGAAACACTGATGCCGCTCGCGTCGGCGCTGGCCGTAGTCGCCGGTGTTGCTCTCATGTTCTGGCGCAAGACGGTGGCAGTGTGTAAGGCGAGCTTCAAGTTCATTTCCCGCATTTTCTCGAAGGCTCCTTCTGGTGGTCAAGGCAGCGACTAGACTTCTGCGCCGCGTGGTCGGCGGCATTCTGATCGTATTGGTGGGTGTGCCGTTCTGGAAGCTGCTAACGGCAGTAGGCTCTCCGATTGCCCTCGAGGCCGTTCGCCTCACAGACTCATACGCCATTCTCCTACTGAAGGGCACGCTGGGCATATTGGTACTTGCCGCGTTTGCTGCATTTTTGGTGTCATCCAATGCTATTGATAAACCCGTGCTCAATTTGGGTGCACGGTTGACGTCCTGGAGTGATGTGCGGTTTGCGTTCGCGCTCGCCGCGCTTTCAGGCGTTCTGACACTGCTGCTTTCATGGTACATCTGGGATGCGCAACCAATTTTGGTGGACGTTCTGGCACAGTACGTCCATGCTCGGTATTTTGCGGCCGGTATGCTAGCTGGCCCGCCTGGATTGCCTTACGAGTTCTGGGTTTCGGCTAATACCTTCGTTACCGACCAGGGATGGGTTTCACAATACCCTCCGGCGCATATCGTTGCGCTTGCCGTGGGCTTCGCCGTCAACGCGGTCTGGCTCGTCTGCCCTCTTCTGATGGCGGTCGCGGCGTTCTTCACTTCCCTGACAGCAGACCGACTCTTCCCGGACGATAAGGCCATCGCGCGTTTCGGTGCGCTGCTATTTGCCGTGAGCCCGCTTCTCGCAACCTTGGCCGCGGCGCATATGAGCCACGTGACGGTGGCGGCACTACTCTCGATTGCGGGCTACTGCGCCCTGCGCGCACGCGACGACAATCTGGCGTGGGCCATTGGTGCCGGCATGGCGGTGGGCGCCGCCTTTGCCACACGCCCACTCCCGGCACTCGTCATCGGTGCCGTCCTACTCGCCGGGATCTGGCTTTTCGGGAACCCGGAGCGTGAGCGTCCAATTGCATTCTTGCTGCAGAGGATCGGCGTCTCATTTCTCGGCGCTCTACCATTTCTACTCGCAACGGCCGCCTACAACGCTCACTTCTTCAGTAACCCGTTCGAGTTCGGCTACACGTCGTATCTGGGCCCGAATCACGGTCTCTGGTATCATCCCGATCCATTTGGCAATGTCTTCGGGCCGCTAGAAGGGCTTGCGTACACTTCATCCGATCTACTGGCGCTCGGCTATCATTTGCTACGAACACCTATCTCAGTAGTAGTAGTTATCGGGGTGTACCTTGTCCTCATCGGGCGAATGTCGAATGGTGCAAGGGTGGTTTCCGCGTGGGCGCTTTGTCTCGTTGTTCCCTACGCGGCATACTGGCATCACGACCTACTTCTCGGGCCGAGGATGTTGAGTGATGCGGCTCCAGCATGGTGTTTGATGGCCTCAGTGGCTGGGGTGGGTCTGGTTCGAATGGTGCCGACTGACAAAACCTTCTTGTCAGGAAGATTCTCTCCGCGCGTGTTTGTGAGTGCTGTCTTGAGCTTCTCGCTGTTGCTTGGCTTTGGGTATCTCTTACCGCACGACATCCGGAGTTATGCAAGGACGTTCGCCCCCGCACCGGCGCCTCCCAGGCCAAATGCTCCAACTTTGGTCTTCGTACACGGTCAATGGGATGGGCGGACCGTGGCGAGGCTTCTTGCCGCAGGTATGCGTGGCGATTCAGTGACGGTGGCTCTGTCGCTCAACTCGAGTTGTTCGATGCACGAGTTCGCGGATGTCCATTTGCAACAGAGCGTTCCAGGAGATACTGCAAACGCGTCCACTCTGAGCTTCACCCCTGGCGTCACCGACGGATCGATCCCTAGATCGCTTCCGAGCGGTGCGACAATTAGGGCCCGGCCTGACGAAGAGCTGAGTGTTTCCTGCCTTGCCCAGGCGAACTCGGACCGAGGCGGACCGATACCGCTCATGCCCTTGCTCTGGCAGGGAGATCTACCTGGTATTCCCGGAACTGGTGCGATGTACGTACGCGACCTGGGTCCGACCGAAAACAGTAGGTTGATTGAGCGGTATCCTCGCCACCGGGTAGGCGTGTTGCTGCGCCATCCCGATGATGGTAGCCCAACCATACTTCCATATGCCGCTGCCATGGAACTCCTATGGGATTCTGCGTTGACCGAGGCCGGCGCTAGCTGAATTTGTAGCACCCCTTTCGCCCTGAAACGATCCGTTGGTAACCTTACCGTGCCGATGAAACCCGCACGTACCGTTGTCGCAATCGGATTGGATGGGCTGGAGCCAAAGATCGTCGAGCCACTGCTCGCCGCTGGAGCCCTGCCGCATTTGAGATCTCTTGCCGAAGCCGGCGGGTACTCGAGAATCGCCACGACGTATCCCGCCCAGACGCCAGTGGCATGGTCTACGTTCGCCACCGGGACCAATCCGGGTGGTCACGGCATATTCGACTTCATCCGCCGTGACCCCGCGACGTACTTGCCTGAGGTTGCTCTCAACCGATACGTACAGAAGAACGCATTTCTACCACCAAGAGCCGAGAACATGAGGCGCGGCACACCGTTCTGGGAGCTGCTTTCTGTAGCGGGAATCCCATCATCTGTAATTCGCCACCCCTGCACATATCCCCCCGACAACCTCAAGGGCCGCATGCTCTCGGGTATGGGGGTGCCGGACGTTAGAGGGAGTTTTGGCACGCCGACATTCTTCACCTCCGACCACGACGCTAAGGCAGACGAGAGCGAATTCGTGGTTCCAGTGCTTATAGACGTGAACGGCAACGGTGAAACCGCTCTAGTCGGTCCACGCGATCCGAAGAGTGGCAAGGACGTCACCTATCCGATCGGACTAAAGGTTGACCATTTTGACAACAAGGTCACAATCACCTCACGCGGCGACCCTAACATGCTGGAGGTGCGCGTTGGGGAATGGAGCGACTGGCTGAAGGTGAAGTTCAAGCTCGGCAGGCTTCAGGCTGTCGTGGGGATGGTCCGCTTCTACCTCATGAAGGTCGACACGCGGTTCGAACTGTACGCGTCGCCGACCAACTTTGATCCCAAATCGCCGCTCTTTCCCATTAGTGCCCCGTGGGATTATGCGAGGGAGCTGGCAGGCGAGTTGGGGAACTACTACACGACGGGGATGGTGGAGGAACACACCGGCCTCAACAACGGGCGCATAGACGAGGCCGCGTACCTGGCGCAGTGCGAGCATGTGCTCGACGAGCGCGAGTCGATGATGGTCTACGAGCTGGAGCGTTTGGAGGAGGGGCTCTTTTATTGCTTGTATGACACGCCCGATAGGGTACAGCACATGTTTTGGCGCTTCCATGAACCCAATCATCCCGGAAATCCAACAGGTAGGAATAACGAGTGGGTCGGTGTGATCGAAGATCACTATCGGCGCTGCGACACGATCGTCGGCAAGGCACTTCAGTATGCTGACGACGAGACTTTGGTGCTGGCGTTGAGTGATCACGGCTTTGGCTCTTACAGGCGCGAGTTTCATGTGAACACCTGGCTTCTCGAAAACGGGTTTCTCTCACTCAAGAACGGTGTAGATGCGGGTGAAGGTGCCGGGGACCTGCTGCAAAACGTAGACTGGGAAAAGACTAAAGCATATTCGGTGGGGTTTGCCGGTGTCTACCTGAATGTTCAGGGGCGCGAGGCAACGGGGATACTATCGCACGGATCCGCGGAAGACGTGCAGGCGGCAATTATCGCAGGGCTTACCGGATTGCGTGACTCTCAGTCGGGTCTCACGCCTGTACGCAGCGTCAAACGCCGCTCAGAAGTTTACGTGGGGGATTACGCTGTCGAGTCACCTGACCTAGTTATCAATTTCGCCGAGGGTTACCGCGCCTCGTCGACCACCGCGCTGGGCGGCATTCCGAGCGAGGTGTTCGAAGACAACGTCAGACCGTGGAGCGGCGACCATGTCGTCGATCCCGATCTCGTGCCTGGAGTGTTCTTTTCGAGTCGGCCGTTTCGAAACGGCAGCGTGAACATGCTCGACATGGCTCCCACGATCCTTAACGCGCTTGGCATCTCGAAAGGGCCAAAGATGGAGGGGAGCTCGATACTCGAATGAAGATTTTGGTGGTTGGGCTCGACTGTGCCGCTCCGGAGATCCTGTTCGCTGATGACAGCCTGGTGAATATCAGGCGGGTAATGGAGGCTGGTTGTTATGGTAAGCTGGAGAGCGTGGTACCGCCCATCACGATTCCGGCCTGGATGTGCATGGCCACCAGTCAGGATCCTGGGTCGCTCGGAGTGTACGGATTTCGGAACCGCACCGATCACTCGTATGAAGCACTCGAGATAGCGACATCACGGTCTTTCAGGCAAGTGACCATCTGGGATCAGATCGCGATGGAAGGCGGTCGTTCCGTTTTGATTGGTGTGCCCCCTTCGTTTCCTCCGAGAAAGGTGAATGGCATCTGCATCGGCTGCATGCTGACGCCCGACTCAACTCGGGACACCTACACACATCCTGCCTCGGTCAGAGACGAAATAAAGGCATTGGTGGGTGACTACCCGGTAGATGTGAAGGGATTCAGGACAGACGACAAGGAATGGCTCAAGGAATCGATCTACGAGATGACCAGGAAGCATTTCGAGGTGATCAGGCACTTCATCCAGAATGCGGAATGGGACTACTTCGAATTCGTGGAGATAGGGGTCGACCGAATGCACCACGGCTTCTGGAAGCACCACGATTCGAGCCACAAGCAGTACGAGCCTGGAAATCCGTACGAGTCGGTCATCCGCGACTACTACAGATACGTCGACCGCGAGCTCGGTTCGGTATTCGAGCTATTGGATGAAGACACCGTCGTATTGATTATGTCCGACCACGGCGCCCGCGCGCTCGACGGCGGTTTCTGCGTAAACGAATGGCTCGTGCAGAGCGGATTGTTGGTACTGAACGAGCGGCCCACCACGGTGACACCTCTTGCGGAGCTGGATATCGATTGGAACAAGACGACCGCCTGGAGTGAAGGTGGCTACTACGGCCGGATCTTCCTGAACGTCAAGGGACGTGAGCCACAGGGGTTTATTGAGCCCGGCGATTACGAGAAGGTATGCGACGAGCTGCAGCAACAACTGGAGGGAGTACTCGACGACAGCGGCCAACCGATGGGCACGAAGGTGTTCAGACCGGACCAGATCTACCGCGACGTGCAAAACGTAGCGCCCGATTTGCTGGTTCACTTCGGAGATTTGGCCTGGCGCGCCATCGGTGGCGTCGGATACCGGTCGGTCCACGTGCAGGAGAACGACACGGGCCCCGACGACTGCAATCATGCACAGTCTGGCGCATTCGTACTTGCGTCGTCGAACAACCCTCTTGAGGGAGAGGTTGAGGGCGTCCATATTTTGGATATTGCACCTACGCTACTCGAGTTGGCGGGTTACGATATTCCCGAATCGATGCAGGGTACTTCGCTCGTGCGAGGGAACGCGAAACAATCCCGCGAGAGCACAGACTTGTCGACCGAAGGGGAGGAAGCCATCAAACGGCGTTTGAGCGGGCTGGGCTACATATCCTGAGGCCTATCGGATTACCGAATGGCTCACTTTTGAGGGCTGGGTGTAGTAGTATTATAAGAGTGCTCTGGAGTTCCTCATGCGTCGGACCGTCTTATCCCTAACGACTCTCCTGCTGGTGGTTGTCTGGCCTATGCGCGGTCAGGAGGCGACCTTCGTGGGTGTCGTATCCGACTCCCTGACCGGCGAACCGCTTGCTGGCGCCTATGTTTCGCTTGTAGACCACGAGCAGATAGTGGTCACCGGGATGAACGGGAGATTTGAGTTGGATGGCGTACGCACCGGTGACGTCACCGTGGAGATTCGGAGGCCCGGGTTCCGATCCGGCGCCGTCCATTTCGAGATAACGGTGACGCGTGCCGTTACTGTTGACCTCGGGACTATCGTGTTGTCGCCCGTGGTGGTCGAGTTGGACCCTGTCGTGGTGGAAGGAACAGAGGTGAACCGTAAGCTCACCAGAGCAGGGTTCTTTCTGCGCATGGGAACCGAGCACGGGACCTTCATCACTCAAGAGGAGATCGAGCGGCGGAATCCGAGAAACACCTCTGAGCTGTTCAGACACATCCCGGGTTTCAGGGTGTCAAGCTCCGGCTTGGTGATCAGCCGACGCGGCATACCGCGTATGAGCCAATGGTCCGAAGGCTGTTTGATCGAGTACTATGTCGACGGGGTGCACGCGGATGGTTCGATTGTTGACAACGTCATGCCAAACGCGATCGCAGGCATGGAAGTGTATACCGGCTCGGCAACGATCCCGCCTGCGTTTCGAATCTCCGGTAACCCAAGGTGCGGGATAGTGGTGATATGGACCAAAACCGGGGGTAGGAGGCCGGCGGGCGTCTAAGAGACCGAGAAGCGGTTCCGCACTTCGTCGTTAGCGTCCGTAGGTTTCCTTGTGCTTCTGTCGATATCGTCTTCCCGGACTTTTATGGAATTTCGTGGCGCTCCTGATTGGTTTGCATGTATTCTTCCTGATAGTGTCATTTGGTGGCGCTACGCAAGTTAGTCGGCCGCATCGTATTGGCGAGGCCTTTGGGTGATTTATGAGTGAGACTGGCAACGCACCGTCGAAGTATTCGAGAAACGAGATCAAGCAGATTCAGGATGTCATGGGTACGCCGGGTGCACTTATCGCGTGTCCGATATGTGAAGGGCCGTTGACTGTCAGCCATCCTGTCGACGGTCCACGCGGACTTTGCTTTTTCGTAGGCTGCAGGCCGTGCAATCACAATGCAATGATCACGGATGTACCTGGTCTGTGGCAACCAACGCCCAGAGGTTAGCCGATACCAGGGAGGAGCTGATGCTCGTAGCTGCACTGGACGATGACAAGGATCGCTGCCTTGAGATGGGACGGTCCTTGGCTGAGGCGGTGCCCGAGGCCCAACTAGAGTTCTTCGACAGTGCCCCGGACATGATTGCATGGCTCGCCCGCCACCTCGACAGCGTCGCACTCGTATCGCTCACTCACGACCTTGGCCCGAGCCGCTTCAGGGACGGCATGCTATTCGACCCAGGCTCTGGTCGCGACGTGACCGACTTCCTGGTCGAGATGGACCGGTCGTTTCCGGTGGTCGTTCACACCACTGCCGGTCCGAGGAGCAGGGAAATGCTCAAACTGCTCGAACGTGCGGGGTGGCCAAGTGCGCAGGTTGAGCCCAAGAAGAATCTTCGGTGGATCTCTGCTGATTGGGCTCCCCGTGTTGCAGAACTTCTTAGCGAATAGCCGGACGCTGAGGCCTGCGGAGACAACGATATTCGGGACTTCTGCGTAATACTCTAGACACCCCTGTGCGGAATAGAATCTAGAAGTGCAATTTCTTTGCCCCGTCACACGCGGCTGTCGAGTGAGGAGTGGAATGCCGGTCCATTACGATTACGATCCCAAACTGAATGCGGTGATCGTACATCTGAAGGGCACGGTCCGCAAGGATGAGGTCATCGAGAACCTCGACCGATTTCTCGAAGACGGCGCGGTCCAGGAGGGGCATTTCGAGATAGTGGATTTCAGCACCGCTGACGACTACGCAGTCACCGAAGAAGATATCGCCGAGATAGCTCTGAAGGGTGAGGAAGTAGCTGCCGCGAAGGGGCACTCACGTTCGTATTACTTTGCCGACAGCAACAAGGCATATGGTATTGCACGGATGCTTTGTGTACTCGGAGAAGACCATGGGTTCAATGCCGAAGTATATCGGGATTGGGAAACGATGGTCAGAGTGATGGGAATGAGGGCTCGCGATGCGATCAAGTCACCCGTTCAACCGCCGATTCTCACAGGAGGCGATCGTTTAGGATCCCATCGGCCGTCGTTCCCGTTACGGCCTCCTGCTCCGAATTCTCCTGTGCAACGACGGGTCGATTACTAGTTCCAACTCGTCTCCCTTGTCGACAACCATCCAAGGTGTCAGATGTGTTCCCACAGACAGCAGTACTATCTCGATCTGGATGTCGAAGTACTGCCACGGAAACACGAAGGTCTCTTCATTGAAACCGGTTATCTGCCCGATGCTTGAGCGGTGCCCGCTTCTCCAGCGCGCAAACAACCTGGCATCGTAGAAATTCTGGTTGATGACGTGGAGCGAGATTTCGTTGTCGCGCATCGGTGGTAGGATTTCTTCCGACCCACCGGTCAATGCGCAGCCAGATGTGCACACCGCCGCACAGGCCAGGATCGCCATTCTACGTGTTCCGTTCATCACTCAGCCTCCTCCCGGCCACGCACATAGCATGGTCAATCGGCTCACTCTCCCTAAGACCCCACATCTTAGCATACCGGTCCCAGGCGAAATCCGATAGTTGCCCTACTACTGCTCCGTGCTGATCGTCGTCACTTCGCTGCCGTATGCTTCGCGCAGTCTTTCCAGGTATTCGCTGTACAGCGCCGACAGGATCCTATGTTCTTCTTTGACGGCATTGCGAAAATCGTCGTCCGTGAGGAAATGGAACAAGACGCCCGACATAATCTTCGCATCCATCAGGAAACCCTGGTGCCCCACAGGCTTCATTGAATCTTCGAACCGTTCGTATGAATGGCCTGGAGCCGGGGAGCTGAATACACTGACGCCCACTCCCGGAATGTCGTGGGACACGAAACCGGTTTCTTCATACCCTGCGGGACGCTGCGGTTCCGGATTCAGTTCCGGAGCACCTAGTGCCTCCGCGTATGCGTACGTGAGTTCCTCGAGCGTGCCCGACGTGATGCCATCCCGGAGGCGCCCGTAGGTCTCGATCTCAACTTCGGTGCCCGTTGCCAGAGCTGCGCCTCGCGCAGCGTCGGCCATCATGGCGGCAATGTGCTCGAGGTACACTCCGTCGGGATACCTGATGTAGTAATCAACAACGGTCCGATCTGGCACCACGTTCGGTGCGATGCCTCCCTCGGGAATCACTCCCTGAATCGAGTGCTCCGGACGGAACGTAGAGCGCAAACCGTCCACGGCGGAGTAGAACCGCACGGCTGCTGTGAGAGCGTTGCGCCCGAACCACGAAGCTCGTTGGTGTGCCGGCCTACCGGTGAATGTGTAGCGCACCATGTTGATGTTCAGGCAGCAGATACCGAATCCGGCCTGACCACGCGCCGTTTCGCTGGCCCCGTGGCTGCGGATCAGGATGTCAGCTCCCTCGAAGATTCCTGCTCGCCACATGGTCTCCTTTGCGGGAGGGCCCATCTCCTCGGCGGGTGTCCCGTATGCAATCACGCGCCCTTGAATGCCCTCGGCCTCCATGTACTCCGCGAGTGCGAAAGCCGCGGCGAGTCCGACTGGACTCTGGCCATTGTGCTGGCAACCGTGAAATGGTTCGTGCGTCGACCGCAGGGCATCATATTCTAAGATCACGCCCAGCGTGGGGCCGTCGGTGCCGGCGGGAGATTCCCACGTTCCCGTGAATGCGGTGGCCAGATCTGCGAGACCTGTCTCCGTCGTGAATCCGCGCGATTCCAAAATGGCGGCCAACGTGTCGACAGCTTTGAACTCTTCGAACCCAACCTCTGGGTTCATACCGATCCAATCGCTCAGATCCTGCATTTCTGCGTGCCAGATCTCTTCAACCCTGGCAAAGATGCCGTCTCTATCTCCGTTCGATCTGGTTGCCAAACGATGTCCCATCTCTGTCGGATTCAACTGTTCCTGCAACTCGTCGATTTGCCGAATGATGTCGCGGGCCGCCGCGCGTTCAGTCGGAGTTGTCTGTGCGAGCACAGTGGAGCTATTTGCCGCGCCTACCAGAAGTACAAAAGAGAGAATCCGTCGAACCAGCATCATGGCCTCCGTCATGGTTTTTCCTGGGGGTTTTCTGGTGGAGCTAAGACGTTCGCTCCCCAAAGCCAAGATAGGGGTCGCGTCGGGTAGGGAGAAGGGGCATAATGGGAGCGGCAGAGGGGCAGGGGTGCAGAGGGGAGGGACTAGTGTCGAACAACGCACAACGAGCAGCGAGCAACGAACGCATCGGCGAAGAAGATCCTCGTCGGCCGTTGAACGCTGCGCGCTGGACGATCATCCGTCTGCCTGTCCGTCCTCGTGCCTACCGCCCTACCGCTGGGTTGGGAAGTGATGGGCGGGGTACCGTCGGGTGGAGAGGGGTGGTGTAGGGTACCGCCCACGGCGTCGCAATCAACATGTGGAAGGGAGTTTGTTGAACTGAGGAACGAGAACGGCACTCGAAGCAACGAATCGCACCCGCGTGCGACTGAACCGGCGACTCTGTTCGTGACGCTCGGGCTGTCCGTCGTGGGCGCAATAATCGGCTTGCAGATCCTCACGACGATTGGTGTTACTCCGAATACGTCGATAATCGGAGTTCTGATCGCGATCCTGTTGTCGCGGATTCCGCTGTCGTTCTTCAAGCGCTTCCGATCCATACATCGTCAGAATCTGGTCCAGACCAATATCTCGAGCGCGACGTTCGGGGCGGCAAACTCCCTTTTGGTGCCGGTTGGGATTCCGATTCTCATTGGCCTCCCGAATCTCGTAGGACCGATGCTCTTCGGAGCCACAATGGGCATGCTCATCGATCTCGCGATGCTCTATTGGTTTTTTGACTCCAGGCTTTTCCCTGGCAGCGCCCCGTGGCCGATCGGGATTGCGGCGGCTGAAGCGATTCTCGCGGGAGATGAAGCCGGAACACGTGGGGCACTCCTGGTCGGCAGCGCGGCCGCTGGAGCTGTTGGATCGTCGAATGTTTTCGGATTGCTGACTCCTCTGATCGGCGTGAGTGCTTTGCCGATGGCGGCGTTCGGAATTGCCTTCCTCGGCAACCCTTGGGCTCTCACCATGCTGGGGGTCGGCCTTCTCACCCGCGCCTACCTGCCTGGGCCGACAGGCATCGACATCAATGAGCAGCTAATTCCACACGGAATGATGCTGGGGGCAGGTTTGGTGGCGCTGGTGCAGGCTGTGGTCTTCGTGCTGTCGCGCGAGCGAGGGCGATCGAAGGGTGAAGGGACAAACGCTGGCGGCGTAGAGGAAGTGCAGACTGAGCCGGCTGATGTTGGATACACGCGCACTGCGGCGGATACAAAGACTGCGCTGTTGCGTGGTACGGGCCTTTACGTGGTTGCCGCAATCGTCCTGGCGATAGTGGGCGGGCTGTTGACAGAAATGTCGATCGGTCAAACGGCTGTGTGGGTCGTGTTCGCCGCGGTTTCTTGTGTCGCGGCCGAGTTCATCGTTGGCTTCTCTGCGATGCATGCCGGTTGGTTCCCTGCGTTTGCGACTGCGTTGATATTCCTGATTATCAGCCTCGCGCTTGGCTTCCCAATTGCCGCAGCTGGGCTTCTAGTTGGCTTCGTGGTGTCGGGAGGCCCTGCTTTCGCGGACGCTGGCTACGACTTGAAAGCCGGGTGGCAACTTCGAGGGTATGGACGAGATCCGGATTTCGAGCGCGAGGGGCGAAAGCAGCAGATCGTTGCGGCGTTGCTCGGGTTGCTCGCCGCTCTTGTCGTAGTCACCCTCTTCCACGGATTCTACTTCGAGAGAGATCTCTTTCCGCCAGTGGTGCGCGTTTATGCGGCGACGATCACCGCGGGTATAGACGGGTCGCAGGCGTGGAAACTCTTGATGTGGGCAGCCCCGGGTGCGCTCATTCAGCTCATCGGTGGACCCAGGAGGCAGATTGGCATTCTGTTCTCGACCGGGCTCTTGATACTGAACGCGGCGGCGGGCTGGGCGGTGCTAACGGCCATCTGCATTCGGTTGATAGTGGCGAGGGGAAAGACGGTCGAAGGCTCGCCGTTGACGATCATGGCCGCCGGACTGATAGCAGGTGATGCGCTTTGGTCGTTCGGGTCTGCGCTGTTCAGGATGTGACGGCGCGTCGCCATACGGCGTGACTCCGCGCCCCTCCGCGGCTAGGATTCATTTCTATGATCTGATTTGGCCGGTAGAGTAGGGAGGAGAACTCCACTCCTCCCTACTCTACCGTCCCTCCGCGGCAAAACGATGACGTCATAGGTCTGACGTCGGCTAATGTCTACGCGTTCGCAACGCAGAGGGTGTATGACATTGGAAGCCAGGGCTTCGATCGGGTTACTTCACGAGCAACTAACCGAGCGCCTCATTGGAGTATTCTTCTCTGTCCACAGGGAACTTGGACACGGTTTTCTGGAATCTGTCTACGAAGCAGCGATGTTTCATGCAATGGTCGACATCGGATTGGAGGTGCGACGCCAGGTTCCGATTGATGTGTGGTTCCGACATCGGCGAGTTGGTGTTTTCAAGGCGGATCTCGTCGTAGAGGGTGCCGTGCTGCTGGAGCTGAAGGCCGTACGGAGCCTAGCGTAATCGCACGAGGCACAGTTGCTCAATGTGCTGCGAGCGACCAACATTGAGGTAGGCCTTCTACTCAACTTCGGACGGAGGCCTATCTTCAAGCGGCGTGTGTTCGCAAACTCTCGCAAACACTTCCGCGACCATCCGCGCCATTCCGCGGCTGGTCAATGATATTGCACAAGATGTAATCCGGCTCGTTCGTGGTGAGCATTGGAACCACCACTGCCGTAGCCGATAGGGAAGCGTACCGGAGCTATTATGGCATTAAGACAAGTACTCGAAATCATAGACTTGCTCGATCGGCCGGAAATCAGTGGTGCACAAATCGCCGAGCTTTTCGCGGCGCGTGGGCTGGATGGTATGGACGTGGAGCCGGTGAAGACGGATTTGGGATCCACGACCTTCCTCAAGCTCCTGGTACCAGGTACCGTGGGGAAGAGTGGCGGTGGCAGCGCTCCCACGATGGGAATCGTCGGCTTCCTGGGAGGTGTAGGGGCGCGACCTGATGCAGTGGGGCTCGTGTCCGATGGCGACGGGGCTGTCACAGCGTTGTCTGCCGGACTGAAACTCGCCGACATGTACAAGCTCGGCGATCGCCTGCAGGGGGATGTACTGGTTACCACCCACGTGAGCCCGGACGCGCCGGTCAGGCCGCACGATCCGGTTCCGTTCATGAGTTCGCCCATCGGCATGGAGGAGATGTGCGAGCGGCTCGTAGATCCGACGATGGACGCGATCCTTTCGATCGATACCACCAAAGGCAACCGCATCATCAACAACCGCGGCTTCGCGATATCACCTGTCGTGAAGGAAGGCTACATACTGAGGGTGAGCGAAGCGCTGCTTTCAATTCAGGAGTGGGTTGCTGGTCGGCGGCCAGCGGTCTTTGCGGTTACGACGCAAGACATCACGCCCTACGCCAACGAGTTGTATCACCTCAACAGCATTCTGCAACCAGCAACGGTCACAGATGTGCCCGTCGTCGGTGTGGCTATCACTGCCGAAACGGCTGTTCCTGGATGTGCCACCGGTGCCAGTCACGAGGTCGACATTGAACTCGCCGCACGCTTCGTCGTCGAAGCGTCGAAGGCGTACACCGCCGGCAAAGCCATTCTCTACGATCAAGAAGAATTCGATCGGCTGGTTCGGCTCTATGGTACTATGAGCTATCTGCAAGCACCGAGGAGAGTGAAGTAGGTGAGAATGTGATCCGCATTGGGGCGGTAACGATTGGACAGTCTCCCCGCGACGATGTCGTGCCGGAGCTGGCTAGGCGTCTAGGTGAAAGTGTCGAGATCGTTCAACGTGGTGCGCTCGACGGTCTCCGCATCGAGTCGATCAGAATGCACGCGCCATCATCGGATGAAACCACCTTGATCAGCCGCCTGGCGGATGGCACCGAAGTCACCGTCGATGAGAGCTTTGTGACACCTCGTCTTCAGAAACAGATTCGTAACCTCGAGGAGCAGGACATACGCCTCATACTGCTCCTCTGCACGCACAAGTTCGAAGGGCTCGATTCGGACGCCGTGATACTCCGCCCCGCAGCCGCACTCGAGCGCATTGTCGAGAGGCTGAAGGTGCGCCGACTAGGGGTATTTACTCCGTCGAAAGACCAGGTCCGTGCACAACGCATGCGATGGCGGACGTATACCTCGGAGGGGATCAGGGTTTCGTCAGCCTCCCCTTATCTCGAAGATTCGGAAATCGATAAGGCCGCCAAGGCGATGCGCGACAAGGGGGTCGATATAGCGGTCATGGACTGCATTGGATACACGGAGGCAATGCGGTCGCGTGCGCACGAAATCCTGAATGTCCCTGTGTACTCGGCTATCGGCGCACTAGGTGATCTTGCGGTTGAGACCATTGGGGCTGCCGGTTGATTCATGGGGTATTGGAGGAACGATGAACACTCCTAAGAACGTCGTCTCTTGTTGCCTGCTGCTAACTCTGACGTCAGCCGTCAATGCAACCGCTCAACGGTGTGATCCCACGCTTCCTCAGTGGGATGTGTATCACAACACAACTCAAACTCACGAGCTGTTGGATACATGGGCCCGCGAGTGTCCGGGCCTCACGCATCTCTACTCGATCGGCGAAACATTGGAAGGCACACCTCTGCTGGTGCTCGACGTCACCAACGAGGCGACGGGAGCGGCATTGGAGAAGCCGGCGTACTACTACGACGGCAACATACACGCCGGCGAATTGACGGCAGCCGAAGTTGCGCTGCACTTCACGTGGTACATGCTCAGCAGATATGGAAGCGATCCCCGTATCACTCGGCTGCTGGATACGCGGACGCTTTACGTCCGCCCCAAGTTCAATCCAGACGGTGCCGACGTTGCGCTGAATACTCTGCACAATCCACGCAGCACTCCTCGACCATATGACGAGGACGCTGATGGACTTTTTGACGAAGACCCGCCAAACGATCTCGACGGCGATGGATTCATAACGCAGATGCTGGTCCCGAACCCGACCGGCATGTGGAAGAGAAGTGGCGAAGACGCTCGCGTGATCGTGCGTCGAATGATCGACGAAACGGAAGGTGAGTTCTTCGACGTTTACTCAGAGGGAATCGACGACGACGAGGACGACAAGTTCAACGAAGACGACGTTGGCGGGATCGACATGAACAGGAATTTCCCCAGGAATTGGGGGCTCGAGTTCGAGCAAGGCGGCGCCGGGCCATACCCGCTCTCGGAACCGGAGACGCGGGCCACCGTCGAGTTCTTCATGGCTCACAAAAACATCACCGGCATCTTCCACGGCCACACCTCGGGAGGTTTCCTCTATCGTCTGCCATCCACGACGTCATGGGACAACTTCAACATGGCGGACCAGAGTCTCATCGTTGAACTCGCAGAGATGTATCGCACCACGACGGGTCAACCGGTGCGGGCCAGTTACACTAATCCTCGTCTGCATCGACACGGTACGCTCATGAGTTGGGGCTACTGGGATTTCGGTGTCCCTGGTACGGTGCCCGAGTTCTGGGGCGGGTTTGGGCGCGACTACAACGGAGACGGCAGAGTGAGTGAGGCCGAACGGTTCCGCTGGAATGAAGAGGAGCTGAGTGGCGAGGGCTTCAGCGACTGGACGTCATTCGACCATCCTCAACTTGGCGCTGTTGAAATCGGCGGGTGGCGGTCGAGGTTCACCAGGCAAAACCCGCCACCTCACCTCCTGCAAACAGAGATCGAGCAATACGTGCCTTGGATGTTGTGGCTTGCCGAGGTAAGCCCACGTGTGGTGATTCGCGATCTATCAGTGACACCGATCGAAGGCGACGATGTCTTCAAAGTGTCATTGGTCGTCGAGAACGAAGGCTACCTGCCAACCAACATCACGCAACGTGCGCTCGAAGCGGAGGTCGCGGTGCCGGTGCGTGCGATCGTGGAGTTGTCGAATGCTGAGTTGGTGTCGGGGAAGAAGCGGACTGACCTGGGTCATCTGTCAGGAAGCCGCGCTACTAGAGGCAGGACCGGCACTGCGGATGCACGCCGCACTGTTGAATACGTCGTGCGGGTGACTGGAGGCTCACCGTCGATGACGATCGAGGTCCAGTCGGAGAAGGGTGGGGTAAGTCGGGAAGTGGTGAGGTTGAGGGGGCGGTAGGGGTAGCGAGTGAGGAGATTACCCTCGGACTAATTCGTCTCAGTTGGGTCGTGAAGCGTGAGCCCGTGAAAGCGAGTGAAGTCACGATCCATGGTACACACCGCAACACCGTGTTCGAGTGCCAACGCCGCTAATGCCGCATCTGTCACCAGTGGCCCGGTGACCTGTGCTTTCTCGAGGAGTTGAGCTAACACCTCCCAGTAGTGCTCGGTCGGTTCGAGGATTGATACGGCGGGCATGGAAAGCCATCCCGTGATCACCCCAATGGCCTCTGGCATACTCAGCGGTCGATCGAATACTCGCGGGTTGGTGCTTATGCGCAGGAATGCGAGGATTGTGATCCAAGCGATGTATACCGGTGCCGGCCCAGAGAACGTCGCCTCGACCCAGGTTCGGCAAGCTTCGTGCTTTACTGCGCGGGGATGATATGCGTACAGTAGGATGTTGGCGTCGACGAGGATCATATGGTCGGCGGTTCCAGGCGATCAAGCAACTCACCCACGTTATCCAAACTTACTCCAGGCTTCGTGTCTCCCAAGTCTCTGGTCTCCACTACAAACCTCTTCTTATTGGAAGCGGCGCGACTGGCATTCAAACCAAGCCTGAGAGTGTCGTTCACGGTCTGCTTGAAGCTCTTGTCGGTTCGTTTCATTTCGGCTTTCAACTTTGCCATTACATCTTCGTCGAGAGTCAATGTGGTGCGCATGAATGCATCGTACGCATGAGACATCATGATGTCAAGTACAATACATCATGATGTTATACACGGTATCGAGGACTGCTCGGCCAAGGCCCCTAGGTACTTTGAGGAGGTTAGCTCGTCTGATCGTCCGGTGTTAACCAATTCACTGCTTCGTGAGGCGTTTTTTGCCGTTTGACATGCCCTGTACCTAGGGTTATTGGATTCTTCTTGACCGCAAAAGCACGAAACGTTTGCCCGATTGACGTCGGAGGTTTTCCCATGCCGAGTGTTACGATGCGTCGAGCTCTTGCTCTACTGCCCTGCCTACCGTTTTTGCTCGCCAGTTGCGCTCCCAGCGGCGCGCCGGCCGGCGAAGCAGGGAGCACACACGAAGAACTCGTCGCCTTCTTCGAGGAATGGCGCGAGTTCCAAGCGCCGGAAATGGTCGACGGTGTTCCCGACTACTCGGCCGAGGCCATGGCAGCGCAGCATCGGGAACTTGCCAACATGCAGGCCCGCCTCGCCGCATTCGATACCACTGGTTGGACGATCTCGGAGCAGGTGGATTACCACGTCATACGTGCCGAGATGAACGGCCTCGATTTCGATCATCGAGTGGCTCGACCCTGGTCGCGCATGCCCGGCTTTTACAACATGATCTTTCTATCCGAGAGTGACGTGCCCGCACACGAAGGGCCGGTCGTTCACGGCTGGGTAGACACCTGGACCTACGAGTACCCGCTCTCCGATGAAGACGCCGCCGAGTTGGCGGTGAGAGTAGGGACCGTTCCCGCACTGCTCGAACAGGCAAGGGTGAATCTCGTTGGCAATGCGGCAGATCTTTGGGCAGGTGGTATTCGAAGCATGAATGCCCAGGCATCAGACCTGAATTCCTTTGCAGAGAGCGTAGCCGGAACGCACGCGGGATTGGATGCAGCGATCGAGAGTGCGAGTGCCGCAACGGGCGATTTCATAGAGTGGCTGGAGCAAGAGCAACCATCCAACACCGGTCCGTCAGGTGTCGGTGTCGACAACTACAACTGGTACCTGAAAAACGTGCATCTCGTGCCCTACACGTGGGACGACATGATGACAATGCAACAGCGCGAACTCGCACGGTCTTTTGCGGCCTTGAAGTTGGAAGAGAATCGCAACCGCAATCTTCCCGCGACTCGACGTGTTGCCAATGCGAGAGAATACGATCGCCGCTTCAATGCCGCGGTCACCGAGTATATGGAGTTTCTCAGTGACAACGAGATAGTCGAAATCCGAGACTACATGGACCACGCTCTTCGTGAACGGATCGGGAGCTTCAGCCCGGCCGAGGGATTACGCGGATTCTTCTCCGAGGTCAGCTACCGCGAGCCGATCGTGATGCGGACGCACGGCTATCACTGGTTCGATTTGGCGATGATGGCGAACGATCCGCACGAAAGTCCAATCCGAAGCACACCCGGGCTCTACAACAGCTGGGACAGCCGTGCCGAGGGAATCGCGACCGGCATGGAGGAGTGGATGATGCACGCCGGCTTCCTGGACGGCAAACTACGGGCGCGGGAATTGATCCACATCCTCGTTGCCCAGCGCGCTGCCCGTGCGATTGCGGGTCTCCGCTTGCACAGCAATGAATACACAATGCAGCAAGCAACCGAGTATGCGGCCGACTGGACGCCGCGTGGTTGGATGCCACGTGAGAGCGGTACCGTCTGGGGCGAACAGTACCTCTATCTCCACCAACCGTACTACGGCAGCAGTTACTTAATGGGCAAAGCCCAAGTAGAGATGTTTTTGGCCGAGCGCGCAGTCACACTTGGTGAAAATTTCACCGTGCAGCGGTTCTTCGACGAGATAAACAGCTCCGGCTTGATTCCGATGGCGCTGATCCGCTGGGAGTTGAGTGGACAGGCAGATGAGATTCTGGAGATGGTGGGCGGACATTGAGATACGTCCTGCAACCGCGCAAACGGCATGACACTTCGTTTCAGGAGCAGAAGATGCAACACCTAAGCAAACGCATTCCTGTGTTGGTTTTCATCGCGTGTTTGGCAGCGCCGATGCTGTTCTCGAGCACCGATCTAGCGGGCCAACAATCCTCACAAGATCCAAACGTCGTCTATGCCCCCGCGCTGTTCAGCGCACTCGAATACAGGATGATCGGCCCGTATCGCGGTGGACGATCCACCGCTGTCGCAGGTGTTCCCGACAGGCCACACACCTACTATCAGGGAACGACAGGCGGAGGGGTCTGGAAAACGACAGACGATGGCCAGACCTGGGAGAACATCTCTGACGGGTACTTCGGCGGATCGATCGGAGCGGTGGCGGTGGCCGGATCAGATCGGAACGTGATCTACGTGGGCACGGGCTCAGCCTGCATACGCGGAAACACGTCCACCGGCCACGGCATGTACAAGTCCACCGACGAAGGCAAGACGTGGGAGTTCATCGGGCTTCCTGATGCCGGTCAGGTCGGTCAGATGGTTGTGCATCCCAACAATCCCGATTTGGTCTACGTTGCGGCGCTCGGCCATCCGTTCGGCAAGAACCCCGAGCGTGGCGTGTACCGCTCCAGCGATGGCGGCGACACGTGGGAGTTGGTGCTTTTCGCGTCTGACAGCACCGGTGCCGTGGCTCTCTCCATGAACCCGCAAAACCCGCGGGAGATATACGCGGGCATGTGGCGCGCAGAGCGCAAACCTTGGACGCTGCTGAGCGGTTCGACGGATGGCGGGGTCTTCAAGACGACCGACGGAGGCGACACCTGGACGAAGTTGGGTGGTGGCCTTCCAGCCGGGATGGCTGGTAGAGTTGCCGTATCTGTCTCACCAGCGAATCCGGATCGCGTATGGGTGCTGATCGAAGCCGAGCCCGATGGGGGAGTGTACCGATCAGACGACGCGGGCGAGACTTGGACCCGCACCAACAGCGAGAACAAACTGCGCCAGCGAGCGTGGTACTACACTCACATCATCGCCGACCCTAAAGACGAGCACACCGTCTACGCTCTCAACACAGGGTTCTATAGGTCAGTAGATGGTGGTAGGACTTTCCAGAGCTTCAGCGTGCCGCACGGAGACGTACACGATCTGTGGATTAACCCCAACGATCCGAACCTCATGGTGGTAGCGGACGACGGTGGAGCGCAGGTGAGCGTGAACGGCGCCCAGAGCTGGTCCACGATGTACAACCAAGCGACTGCCGAGCTGTACGACGTCGTCGTCGACAACGCGTTCCCGTACAGGGTCTACGGTGCGCAGCAGGACAACACGACGATCAGCGTGCTCGGCTGGTATTCGACCAACACTCTTCACCCGAAGCAACACTGGTATTCTGTGGGCGGTTGTGAGACAGGGCCGATTGCGCTGCACCCCGACTATCCGAATACGGTCTACGCCGGGTGTTACGGCGGTGTGATCGACCGATTCGACCGCGACGACGCCCAGGTTCGGAACGTCGTCATCTACCCGCAAATGCAGCTCGGCGAGGCGGGCAAGAATATGCGCTACCGGTTCCAATGGGTGGCACCCATGGCCGTCTCGGCTCACGATCCGAACGTCGTGTACCATGGCTCGCAACACGTGCATCGGTCGATGGATCGCGGAGTGTCTTGGGAAACAATCAGCCCCGATCTGACGACCGACACCCCGGAGCATCAGGAGTATTCTGGCGGCCCGATCAACCACGACATCACTGGCGTGGAGATCTACAACACAGTGTTCTCGATAACGGTATCACCGCACACCCCTGACGTATTCTGGGCTGGCACGGATGACGGTCGTGTGCACATCACGCGTGACAACGGTGCCAACTGGCAAGACGTCACGCCGAACGACATGCCACAGTACGGAACCGTCGATCTGATCGATGTGTCACCACACCAGGTGGGCGTGGCTTACGTCGCGGTACAGAAGTACCGTTTCGATGATTTCGCGCCGTACATCTTCAAGACAGACAACTACGGGGATTCGTGGTCGCTACTCACCGATGGACGGAACGGCATCCCCGCGAATCACGCGGTGAGAGCAGTGCGCGAAGACAGAGTACGCCAGGGTCTCCTTTATGCGGGCACCGAGTTCGGGATGTATGTGTCGTTCAACGACGGACGCAACTGGCAGTCGCTCCAACTGAATCTGCCTGTCACTCCAATCACGGGCATGGAGCAGATGCATGACGACATCATCGTATCCACCCAGGGACGCTCGTTCTGGGTTCTCGATGACGTCACTCCGCTGAGGCAGATCACTGACGCAGTGGCGGATGCCGCCGTTCATCTGTTTGAGCCTCGCCCTGCTTACCGGGTCAACTCAGGTGGGTCGAATGGCGATATCGATCCGGAACCGCTGCCTGGGAAGGCACTGATCCATTACTACCTCTCAGACTCGCCGGAAGAAACAATCACGCTGGAAGTACTCGATGTGAACGGAGAGGTTGTGCGGAGCTTCAGCAGCGACTCCGCGACTGCCGACGAGAACAACGAAACGCCCATTTCCGCCGATGCGGGAATGAACCGCGCCACATGGGATTTGATGTATCCCGGTCTCGACCCGGTTGAGGGCACCGTGCTTTGGGGATTCGGTGGCGGTGTAAAAGCGCCTCCTGGAACGTATCAGGTGCGCCTGACCGCAAACGGTGAGGTTCAGACACAATCTTTCGAAGTCCTCAAGGACCCGCGCTTGGAGCAGGTCACACAACGTGACTTCGAGGAACAGTTCCGGCTGGCGATCGCAATTCGTGATACGCTCAATCAGGTGTACGACGCCATCAGACAGACGAAGCTGGCGCGTACACAAGTTGCCGCGGCGATGGAGAGAGTGGGGGAATTGGGACTAGTTGAGGAGTTTGGTGGCGTAGCCGATACAATAACCACCGATCTCTCCGAAGTAGAACAGACGTTGATGCAGACGAAGAACCAATCCGGGCAGGACCCGATTCGGTTTGCACCGATGCTCGACAATCAATACGTCGCTCTATACGAATACGTCACCGGTGTCGATGGCTATCGATATGGCGGTGCTGAGGGCAGGCCCACTCAGGGGGCAGTGGATCTCTTTGCCGACTTGAACCTTCGCTGGATCGTGTTGCGAGATCAGCTACAGGTGATCTTCAACTCGGATATCAACGAATTCAACGCAATGCTGCAGCATGCGGGCGTGCCGGCGGTGACCGTTCCGGATATTGTGAGGGAGCTAATACCGTGAGTGGTGAGTGGTGAGTAGTGAGTGGGTGGTGGGGGAGGGGCCCACTCACCACTCACCACTTACTACTCACGTGATCCCAAGAGCTTTCACTGCTCAATGCAGTTCTCCCAACGCCTCCAAAACCATCTCGTTCGTCGGCCGGATGCTGTAGTCGACTTCTATGAATGACCAACGGACGATTCCTTCTTTGTCAATCACGAACGTCGCAGGGTGAGGAACCTGGTACCGCCCGCCGCCGGCTCCGTCGGGATTGAAAATCCCGTAGCGGTTGATCACGCTCAGGTCGATGTCGGTTAAGAAAGGAAAGTCGGACACAACACTGTCTTCGGCAGCGATCTTGTCCATCATCGTGACCAGATTCTCCTTTGTATCCGGCGATACCGCGAGAATCTCGGCGTCGTGCTTCTGCTGATCGTTCAACAATGTCTTCAGCTTCACGAGCTGACGTGTGCAGTAGCCTCACCAGTGTCCCCGATAGAATACGAGAACGATGTTCTTGTCTCCGCGATAGTCGGACAGGGTGAGTGTGTCGCTGTTCATTGCCTCCAACGAGAAGTCGGGGGCAATTGAACCGACTGAAACCCGCTCCAGGTCAGTTGGCGCGAGGTCGAAACCGTCTACGGGGCCGAGCTGAACCGGAGCTTGCTCCCCCGTACAGGCAACCACCAAAGACGCTGCTAGCGCGGTGATTGCCGATAATCCTTCCCGCCTGATTCTGAGATTCACCGAACGACTCTCCTTTTCTCTCGTTCTGCGTCTGGACGTTTGTGTGTTGTTGTATTCTGGCACCTGTACGTCATTTTGGGTACCCCTCGCGCGGACCGAATCACTGCTGCATTTTTGCCGCCCATGTCTCAACTGCAATCCGATGGTGCAACGGGCATGAGGCGCGCCATTCGCCTCCCTCACGCCACCGCCATGGTGGTGGGCACCATCATAGGCGCGTCGATTTTCGTTCAGCCCTCCGAGATAACCGGCCAGGTTCCATCTCTCGGGGGAGTGCTCGCCGTTTGGCTGTGTGCCGGTGTCCTCACTTTGATAGGCGCACTGGTGTGTGCCGAACTCGCCGCAACGTTCACCGAGTCTGGCGGCGTCTACGTTTATCTAAGAGAGGCTTTCTCACCGTCGATAGGGTTCCTCTGGGGCTGGGCGATGTTCTGGTGCATGCATTCGGGGATCATTGCTGCCATAGCAGTCGTATTCGGGAGGTATGCCGCGTTCTTCGTTCCGCTCGGAGAATCGGGCATCAAGGTTGTTGCAATTTTGGCGATCCTGATTCTCTCCGCTGTCAACTATCTCGGTGTGAAGCAGGGAAGCATGCTGCAAACCCTTTTCACGCTCGGAAAGGTCCTGGCCATTCTGCTCATCATCGTGTTGGGGTTTGCGTTTGGGTCGCAGCTTCCGGAGCACTTCGTGGTGTCGACAACTGCCCCGACTGTATCCGTCAGCGACTTCCTGACGGCTATGATCGCGGGTCTCTTTGCGTTCGGCGGTTGGCACATGGTGACCTACAGTGCCGAGGAGACCGTTAATCCTGACACCACGATACCGCGCGCGTTGTTGATCGGCACGATAGTCGTGACTGCCAGTTATATCGGAATGAACACCGTATACATGTACGTGCTGCCCCTGGATACGGTGTCGACATCTACGCGAGTGGCGGCTGACGCAGCGGACGTCTTGCTGGGATCGGGCGGGGGAGCGCTAATGTCGGCGGTAGTGATGTTCTCGACGTTCGGGGCAGTGAGCGGAATCATCCTGGTCGGGCCGCGGGTGTATTTCTCCATGGCACGCGACGGTTTGTTGTTTCGGTGGGCGGCCGACATTCATCCCAGATACCGGACGCCCCATCGTGCCATTGTGCTCCAAGCTGTTTGGTCCTCGGTACTGGTAGCAACGGGTACGTACCGCGTTCTCTTCACGCGGGTGATTTACACTGAGTGGCTCTTCTTCGCGCTCATGGCAGTTGGCCTTCTGCTGCTTCGGAGACAGGGGAAACTCCGTTCCGGTGCTGTATCGATGCGCTCGCCTGTTCTGCCTCTGACCTTCGCACTGGCGTCGCTCGCGATTGTGGGCAATCAGATCGTGTCTGATCCGGTTGAGAGCGTGATCGGATTGTCTCTTGTGCTCGCCGGTTTTCCGGTGTACTTCATCTGGGCACGGAGTGGCTATATGAAGGGGGATTAGCAGTGACGGTGATCGATTTTCATAACCACTTTTATCCGCCTGAATACCTCGATGCGGTGAAGTCGGGACCGAGCAAGATTCAAGTAACCACGGACACACTCGGCAACCCCGTTCTTCATTCACCTGGCGACAAGAACTACGTGGTACCAGGGCATCGCGACATCGAATACCGCCAGCGCGTTCTCGACGAAGCGGGTATCGACATGCAGGTGCTAACGCTCACGACGCCCGGGCCGATAATCGAAGAACCAGACTTCGCGGTCTCCCTCGCGCGTACCGTTAACGACGCATTGGCTCGGATCGTAGCCGAGCGGCCGAAACGCTTCACTGCTCTGGCAACACTCCCGTTGAACGAGCCGGAGGCGTCAGTTCTCGAAGCCGAACGGGCGATGACGGAACTTGGCTTCAAGGGATTCATGGTGTTCAGCAATGTGAACGGCATTGCGCTGGCCGACCAGAGGTACTGGCCTCTCTATGAACGTGTGAACGACTCAGGTGCCGTGCTGTACATTCACCCCACTTTCCCGCTCGGCGTCGAAGCGATGACAGAGTACTGGCTGATGCCGTTAGTGGGGTTCGTATTCGATACTACTTTGGCGGCCGCCGCCCTGGTGTTCAGCGGTGTTGCGAAACGCTACCCCAAGATCAAGTGGGTGTTGGGTCATCTGGGTGGTGCCATACCATACCTAGCTGAGCGCCTCGATAGAGGGTATCACGCGTACGAAGCGTGCAGGGTCAACATAAACCTGCCTCCGAGCGAATATTTGAAGCATTTCTATTATGACTCAGTGAATTTCGATGCGGATTCGCTCGCTTTGGCGATCAAGTTTGCGGGTGTCGACCACATTCTCGCCGGCAGCGACTACCCGCATTTGATTGGCAGCTTGAAACAGATGGTGGCAAGTATCAATGGACTCGACCTAACGAACCAGGACATTGCAAAGGTCCTTGGTGGCAATACGACTCGTCTCTTGAGGTTGTGAGCATTCAACCGGCTCTTTGAAACTGTCCAGAGGGGCGGATACCATGGCGGACAAACCAAAGAAAGATTCGGACGAGGGAGTCAAGCGGTTTCTGACCGACTTTCGATCCCACGGTGAACGGCGGTCATTTGATGAACGGCGCACCAAAGACCGTCGCTCCAGCAGCGGCGATGTGAGCGAAGATCGGCGAAGCGACGACGACCGCCGCGACAGCTACGATCGTAGAGAGATGTTGCTCGACAGGCGGCGCGGCACCCCGGAGCAGTTCATACTCGAGCACGTAGTTTGGATTCGAGAGGCACTGCGTAACGCTGAGACGGAAGTGGAATGTCCGCGTTGCGGGGGTGACCTCCTATTGGGACCGCCAGTAAAACGAGGTACGCAGTCGGTTCGTGAGATCCACTGTACCGTCTGTAGACACCGCGTATTGCTGCCGGACAAAGAGTAGAGTCGAGGGGGGAGAACGGCGACTACTAGTTCTCGGGCGGCTCCCTGAGAAGGAGAGAGTTGGCAACATACCCAAGACGCCGTCCATCCAGAAATACCTCCCAAAATCCTGCTTCATATCTTCCCACGTCGACCCTAACACCGGGGTTCAGCTGCTGCTCCACAGGGGCGGTGGGACGAGGGTCTCTCCGCACATTGACCCAGTTTGCGGTCCAACGTGTCGTCGAACTGACAGCCTGATCGGTGCGCTCGGGGGCGCGCGGCGGTATCTGCGCGACTATCGGCTCCGCGCGATCAATCGAATCCGGCACCGAAGGCACGGCCGAATCTACGATTACCACCTCGGTTTGAGGTGGAGTGATTTCTGGCGGTTCGGCAGCCAACGGTGGTGGGGCGCCGACAGAATCGGTGGAACCGCTTCCCGCTGGTAGCATCTTGACGATAGCGAACACAATCAGAATGGCGGCCACGGGCACCACAACAAGCAGCAGGTTGAAAGTGTGCTTCGGGAAGTCGACTCCGCAATGAGGGCAGACGTTGGCCTTCGCCGAAATCTTCTGGCCGCATTTCCGACATGTGATCTGGGGCCCCATCTGGCCATCCTTCAACCGCTGTTCGCGCAGGGAGTACGCACATTTGGGGCACACCGAGGCAAGACTCGATACGTTCTGTCCACATTGCGGGCAAGCCATCAATGGCATGCGGGCCTCACCTGGTCAACGATTTGAAAGCCACCGGCTGTTGATGCACCAAAGTAGTATCTGACGTGCCCTGAGGGAACACAGTAGTTGGCGGCAACACCTTCATCGGATTCTCGAGAGAGCGTCCAGGTTCAGGTTCGTCTTCCTGACTACGGCAGCGAACCGGGGATCCCGGCGGATTGGGTCAAAGAGCGGAGACGCCAACGGTTCTGAGCCAAAGAACGGGTCGTGCGCGTCGGCGGCGCGATCGAGCCAACGCAATGCCGCAGAATGATTGCCTAGACCGAGGTGAATCCGGGCAATTGCGGCGGCGTTACCTGTCGCGAGGTCAGTTGAGTCGATCTTCCTGCGGAGCGACTCCCCCTCCACATATGGCATCACGAAGAATGGAAGTCCGTCGATCTCACCCGCACTGATGACGCCGACGATATGCGGGTGCTGGAGAGCAGCCGCTACCATTATCTCGCGCTTGAAGCGATCCACAGATACACCCTGGGCGAGATCCCGCGGCAGCACTTTCACGACCACCCTGCGATCCAACGTCTTCTCTGTCGCCACGAATACGCGAGACATCCCCCCTCCGCCGAGTTCGTGCTCGACGGTGTGATCGGGTCCTAGGACCTCCTGCAGGCGGTCTCGTAGCTCCATAGCCCAAATCTCGTCCTGGCGTGATTATCTCACAACCCGAAGAGCACTCCGACTCGAGCGATCAGATGCTAGGCAGAAACCAGTCGAGAGCCAGCGTCGACACTTCCGCCGGAACCTCGTGGCCTCCGTCGAACTCGTGGAACGTCACGTCGTAACCATCGTTTTCCAGAGTAGGCACAATCGATGTGGCAGTGTTGTGAAACGGCAGAACGGTGTCGTGCGGGCCGTGAGACACGAATACGGCTGGCCGTCCCACAACAGGGTCGGGAATCGCGTAGAATCCGGGCGAGTACGCTACCAGGTGCGTGAAGAGGTCACCATTGCCAACGCCGAGTGACAGCGCGTAGGAAGCACCGTCAGAGAAGCCGCCAAGTGCGATCCGATTGGGATCGATTCTGCACCGCTCGAAAGCGAACTGGAGCATCTCGTCGATGAACTCTACATCCGGCCCGAATGTCCGCTCCGGGAATGTCATGATGTCCCATGAGCTGTCGCGCGCATCGGGGGCGAGGAAGATCATTCCGCGGTCTTCTGCTCGGTCGGGATAGCTTCCGTTCCAATTGTCGGCGTCACCACCAGCGCCGTGCAAGCCAATGAACAACGGGTATGAACTGTCGTGCGAGTAGTCCTGCGGCACGTACATTAGGCCATCGCGGTTTCCGCCGAATCCGAGATTGCTTAGGCCAAGCGTCGGTGTCTCGGTCGGTATGTCGGGTCTGGCCGTGAGACGAGATGCGGTACCAGAGCCGTCTGGATCTGGAACGTCAGTGGGAGATCCGAGGCAACCGCTGATCATTGGGATCGCCAACGCGCTCACTCCACCACGAATGAAGTTGCGCCGTGTGATGTCGGCGTCCGTGCCGTGAGTCGTATTACGAGGTGTTGTTACAGACTTGTCAGGGGTCATGGGCGGCAGGCTTTCTCGTCCTGAGGGTTTTGGCTGTCATTACTACCTCGGCGCGGCGTATGTTTCACCACGATGCGGTATACACCGTGCCATGCCCTCGGGTTCGATATTCGATAGCTTCGGGCAACGGGCAACGGGGAACGGGCGGCGGGCTGGGGGCAAAGGGCGAAGCGCGGCGGGGCGCGGGCCAGGAACGTCGGAACAC
>CAZFHS010000063.1:0-32082 GCA_964518955.1 uncultured Gemmatimonadaceae bacterium
TTCCATGAGCTGGTGTGCACCGACTATCTCGGTGGCGTGCAGCCCACCGTCGATCCACACTACCGCCTTCCCCTCTTTCGCCAGCGCCATCGCTTCTTCGTCGGTCAACCCTTCAGCCAACGCGAGTCTTCGGGCAATCTCCTTGTAGCGCGCCAGGTTTCGATGATTCTCAGGAGACGTGATGATGGCCATCAGCTGGGTGCGACCCTCAGCCGTCTGTCCTATCTCCTCCAGAATCATCCGAGGCGATTCTTCGGCCAAATTGCGCCAATACGCTTCGAGCTGAGTGTAGGTGAAAAGGTTGTAGTCGTCACCTATGTTGACGCCAAGTTCTTCCATAGGCGTTGTGACTTGGGCCATTGAGTGGTCCGGCACCGCCAACAACATCGCCACGGCCACGAATGCCGTGAGCCATCGGAGTTTTGCGGAACTATGCATCCTTGGTAACTCCCTGTGATTGAGCTGTGAAAAGGCGCTAGCGCCTACCATTCGAACTCTGCATGCATTCGTTGCTCGTACGATAGCTGTGCTGCAGCGGAGCCGCTACGTGCTTATCCTTAAATCGTAGTTTGGAGCGTTGCTGAATCCGGCGCTATTGATCCCATCAACGAGGCGCACACTGGTATGAAACGACGTGAGTTCAATAGGAATATTGCTGGCGCATTCACCACGGCTTTCCTCGGGTCGTCATTCTCCAGAGGTATTCAAGATTCCATTCCAACCGTGAACGGCGAACGCCTGCAAACACGTCTGCAGGCGCTGGCTGAATTCGGCAAGCTGCCTGCAGGAGGGTGCAATCGCGTTGCGTTCAGCGATGCCGACCGGGACGGAAGAGGATTCGTGATGGAGTTGATGCGAACGGCAGGCCTCGACGTGCGCATCGACACGGCCGGCAACATCATCGGGCGACGCGAAGGCACGGATGCCGGATTGGCACCAATGATGTTCGGATCGCATATCGACTCGGTTCCCGAGGGAGGGAACTTCGACGGTCCCCTGGGATCGCTCGCGGCAATCGAAGTGGCGCAGATACTCTCGGAACGGGGGCTGACCACCCGGCATCCTCTAGAGGTGGTCATCTTTCAAAACGAAGAGGGCGGCAAGACCGGTAGCCGTGCTATGATCGGCAAGGTCACCGAACAGGATCTCTCGCTCACCACACACTCAGGAAGAACGATTCGAGAAGGAATCGAGTTCATCGGCGGTGACCCCGCTCGGCTCGATGTTGCGATCCGCAAAACGGGCGATGTTGCTGCATTCCTAGAGCTGCATATCGAACAGGGAGCGGTGCTCGACAACTCCGGTATCACGATCGGCGTCGTCGAAGGGATTGTGGGTATCAAGAGATGGCACGTGAGTGTCGAGGGCGCTGCCAACCACGCCGGCACAACTCCAATGGGAACGCGCCGCGATGCTCTTCTCGCGGCGGCTCGATTTGTTGAGGCTGTGAACAGAGTAGCTACGGGCACGCCCGGCACACATGTGGGTACAGTCGGTCAGATCGAGGCCCTGCCAGGAGCTCCAAACGTGGTGCCGGGGCGCGTGAACCTCAGTCTAGAGATCCGTGACCTCTCGATGAGCAAAATCGACCTTCTATTCGAAGCTATAGCGGCCGAGGCCACGGCCATTGGATCTCAGAATGACACGACATTGACACTCGAACAGTTCTACGTGAGTGAAGGAGCCCCAACTGAAGAGTCGGTCCGCGCAACGATCACCGCGGCCGCCGAGCATCATCAATTGACGCATATGGCAATGCCGAGTGGCGCAGGGCACGACGCGCAGAGCATCGCGCAAATCGCTCCGATAGGCATGATCTTCATTCCGAGCGAGAACGGAATAAGCCACTCGCCACTCGAATACTCGCGTCACGACGATGTGGTTGCTGGCGCTAACGTATTATTGGCGTCCGTTCTCCAGCTAGATCGGGAGAGTTGAAGTGCAAGATTGCGACTACGTACTAGGCCATTCTGCTGAGGAGCACGAGCGACTGGATCTACAGGGAGCTTTGTATCGCGACATCACACGAAACGCCCTGATCGATGCGGGAGTGGCCGATGGTCTGAGTGTTTTGGACATCGGATGCGGGTCAGGTGATGTGACGCGCCTGGTGGCAGACTTGGTCGGGCAGGCGGGATCGGTGCTCGGCATCGACCGTGACGTAGGCACGATCGACGCCGCCCGCGCTCGGACCCGGTTGGAGGGCACCGACAACGCATCCTTCAGTGTGCACGAAATAGGAGTGCCCCTGCCCGAACAGCCTTTCGACGCTCTCGTGGGCCGGTTCATCCTCATGCATCAGGAAAAGCCGAGCGACGTGCTTCGAGATGCCGCTGCAGCAGTCAGTTCGGGCGGAATAGTCGTCTTGGTCGAGTCGAACATGGAGAGCCTATTTAACGGGCAACATTCGATGCCACATTTACCTCTCTACGAAAAGATCGTGCGCTGGAAGTGTCGTGTCGTGAAAGCCGCAGGTGCAGACCTGAGGGCTGGGCTTCGGCTTAGAGAAACGTTCGTCCAGGCGGGCCTCCCGGAACCCGCACTCAGAATGTCGGCACCAATCGAGGGAGGCACTGATAGTCCAATCTACGGTTACATGGCCGACAGCTGCCGGAGCATGCTTCCCCGAGCCGAGAAGTTTGGTGTTGGCGGTATGAACGAAGAGTACGTGGACACTCTAGAAGGCCGGCTGAGGGACGACGTTGTAGACGGGTGTGGAGTTGTCGTCGGATGGCCGGTTGTTGCCGCGTGGTGCACGATCCCCTGACCTTCATGAGAAATCATCCAGACTCGAGCAAACCTCGTGAATAAACCCCTTCTTGTTGGAGCTGCGGCGCTTTCGGTTGCTGCGTGTGGTGGAACACACGCTGGACCTGGCGCACCGAGTCCCATGTCAGATATCGTCACCCTGCACGACAGGGTCCGCGTTGAAGGCCTCGAAAACCGCAGGTTCAATCATGCCACCTATTGGAGCGTGCTTGCCCCCTACCTAGGTGGAAGCATCACCTCGGGGGTGGTCGGTACGAGCGCCGAAGGGCGAGGAATCAGATTGCTGACATACGGCACGGGGCCTGCGTCCGTGCTGCTTTGGTCTCAAATGCACGGCGATGAAAGCACCGCGTCGATGGCGTTGGCTGATATCACCAGGTTCTTCCACGACCATCCCGACGACGAGCTAGCACGAAGGATCGCCGAAGGCGCAACCATCCACATGGTCCCGATGTTGAACCCTGACGGTGCCGAACGCTTTCAGCGGAGAAACGCCCAGGGCATAGACGTAAACCGTGATGCACGTAGGCTTCAGACTCCCGAAGGGAAGATCCTCAAAGCGGTTCGCGACCAGATCGACCCCGATTTCGGCTTCAACCTGCACGACCAGGGTGTAGGGGTGCGCGTCGGACAGAGTAGCCGCAGAGTGGCCATTGCACTGCTTGCACCAGCATTCAACGAGGCCCGCGACGTGGACGCGAAACGCCGCAGAGCTATGCAGGTCGCATCCGTGCTCGTCGAATCGATGTCACCGCTCGTGGGCGGCCACCTCGCGAAGTACGACGACACCTTCAACCCGCGCGCATTCGGCGACCTCATGGGAGCCTGGGGAGCGAGCACCGTTCTCATCGAATCGGGCGGTTGGCGAAACGATCCGCAAAAACAACATCTGAGAAAGACGAACTTCGTGGGACTTCTGTCGGCACTCGATGCAATTGCTACAGGTGACTATGCGAACTTCGACCCAGAGGCATACGAGCAGCTCGAGTTCAACGGACGGCGGATGGCGGCGTTGCTGGTTTCTGGAGGGACGATCGCGGTGCCAGAACTACCCCCACTCACCGCTGACCTCCTTATCAACTTCGAGCGCCCATTGGAAAAATCCGGGGGGATCATCTCAGACATTGGCGATTTGGGCGCGACCGAAGCTCAGGATACCCTGGAAATCGATGGGCTCTATCTGGTTCCGTTGCCGGAAGCGCTCGACGAAGACGGAGGGCTGAGCGTCGGTGGGCCAGCAATGTTCGTGGTTGCCGAGGATCCCCTCGGTCAACGGGTGAGGTTCCGGTTCGAAGGCAAGCACCCAACTGAACGATGACGGTCCACCGCAAATTTGGAGCTTGCACCAATCACGGAGTCCTGAAGACATTTAGATATGCCCCAGATAACGAGTACGTAACACCTTGGAACCTTAATGTCCTACATGCTTAGATCACTCGGAATCTCGCTGCTGCTTGCCATTAGTATTTGTAGCAGTTCGTGCGGGCTCGTTGGCCGCTCTATGCCTGCGAATGCCATGGACAGAGAATTGAGCCTCTTCGTCAGAAACCAGAATTTCTACGACGCCACTCTGTACGCAATTGGGCCGGGAGGGATGCGCCAGCGGCTTGGGACAGTGACCGGTAACACCGAGGAAACGCTCAGGTTCAGGTGGAGCAGGCTCGAACTTCGAATCGAAATCGATCTCCTGTCCGTAGGGTCGACGTTGACAGAACCGCTACCGGTCGACGAAGGCGACGAACTGGAGCTGATCATCAACCATGATCTACACCGTCGCATCCCGTGATCGGAACAAAACGTTGCACTACTTGACATTTGGATCCCGCGATGCAGAATCAGTGTAAGCTAAGCGTGGGTTTATACTTGCAGTTCGGCTTGCCCTCCAAGGCAGACAACTCTTCGGAGGATTCGAAAATGCCCAACCTTCGCTTTCAATTCGGTCATCGACCTCGAGAAACCGTGTTGAGAATCTCGGTTCCGCTCTGTTTGCTCCTATTCTGCAATTCTGCCGTTCACTCGCAGACTGGAACCCAGCAGGAGGCCACTCCTCGCGCCAGCGGCTCTTCGTGTGAGTCCGTACCAGTGGACTCGGTGAATGACGCAGCAAGCCTTGCCCGCGCTCTCGAGGGTCGCATAGCAGGACTCAACATCTTTTCGAGTTCAGGCCACGTAGGATCGGGATCCAGGGTTCGCCTGAGAGGAAACGCCAGCGCGTCGGGCTCGAATGAGCCACTAATCATCATCGATGACGTTCCAATCCGCCCGGTCCCAACCACTTCAATCACTCGTTATTCAAGCGCCGAACGTTCCATGAACCCTCTAGACTTCGTCGATCCGGCGGATGTGGTGAGGGTCGAGGTTCTGCGCGGCCCAGCCGCAACGACGTTGTACGGCATGGAAGCCGCAAACGGCGCAATTCGCATATACACCAAGCGAGGACTCAAGAGAGGAGGTTCACAGGCAGACAGCAAAGTCCGTTGTCCTAGTTGAGGGTCCGATTCCCCACTCAGTCGAAAGGAATCGGCAGAGCGCCGGACGCCGAATGTTCGGGCTCGAGTAGAACTCAGAGAGGAGGTCTCAGCATGAGACGAGCAGTACGGGAAGGACTGCCCGCCTGGTTGAGTCACGCCTTCTTGTCGATGGTACTCCTTCTGGCATTGGCGGTTCCCGCCAACGCGCAGACAGGTACACTCGAAGGGCAGGTAGTTGACGCATCCAGCGGCGAGCCGATTGCCTTGGCGATCATCAGGGTGGTCGGTACTAACTTCGGTGCCGAGGCGGCCGAGGATGGGAGGTTCGTAATACTGAACGTCCCTACCGGCACGCACTCGGTCCAGGCGCGCGCCATCGGTTATACGATGGTGATGACGCAGGTCAGAGTTGGACCGGGCCAGCCGGCCACCGTCAACTTCGAGCTGCAACGCAGCCTCATCCAACTCGACGCTGTCGTGGTCACAGGGACAGCCGGTGAAGCACGCCGGCGCTCGGTGGGTAACACGATCAGCCAAATCAACCTGACCGAGATCCAAGAGCCCGCGGTAAGCGTGGACAACCTGCTTCAGGGTAGGGCAGCCGGTGTTGCCGTCATGCAGTCGAGCGGAATGGCGGGCTCGGGTTCGCAGATCCGCCTGCGCGGCAACGTTAGCGTGTCCATGAGCAACCAGCCTCTCATCTATGTGGACGGTATCCGCATCAGGAGTGATGGCTATCCGAAAAACGTGCCGCCGACCGGCTACTCCGGCCGTAGCGGTAACGACGTCGCAAGCCCGCTGAATGACATCGACCCCGCCGACATCGAGCGGATGGAGGTCATCAAAGGCGCTGCAGCAACCACGCTGTACGGCACCGAGGCGAGCGCCGGCGTAATTCAGATCTTTACCAAGAAGGGACGCTCGGGCGCAGCCCGCTGGACGGCACAGATCGACCAGGGCATCAACCATACACTGCCGTTTGGTCCCGAAATCGATTGGCAGTCGGTGAGCGATGATCCTGTGCTCTGCCCGCCCGACATTACCGGGCGCTACGGAGATGAGCCCTGCGATCCGTCGTACCTCTATATCCAGCCGTGGCTGCGAGATGCTTGGCGTCAGAAGTATTCGCTGTCCACCTCTGGTGGTGGCGATGTGATGCGCTACTTCCTGAGCGGATCCCTCGAGAACAACGACGGGGTGCTCGTGCTCGACAATGAGTCGAAGTATTATGTGCGTGGTAACTTCGACTTTAGCCCCGTCAACAACCTCGAGATCAGCCTGAATACGTCGTACACCAAGAACAACATCCAGAACACGCCTGCGGGCAACAACGCCCAGGGAATCACTCTCAACTCGTTCCGGCGCGACCGCAACTACGTCGGCACGTCTAACCCTGATAGCATCGACCAGGTGTTGAACTGGGACATCACGACTGAGATTGACCGGTTCATTACCGGAATCACTGCGCGATACGTGCCCGTGGACTACTTCACCAACCGTATCACGGTGGGCTATGATCTCGCGCTGCAAGAGGCGCGATCGGTGCGTCCATTCGGCTTCTTCGCGCGCCCGCAGGGTATCATGTCGAACAGCCGCTGGAGCAACAGCACGCTCACATTCGACTATCTCGGTACCCTTACAACTGACCTCACGGACAACATCCACAACGCATTCTCTTGGGGTGGTCAGGCAATCACGTCCAAGAGTGGTCGGGTGCAGGGCTACGGTGAAGGGTTCCCGCCAGGTGACATGACTCTTTCTAGTGCGGCTACTACGTTGGCGTATGAGAACCGCATCAAGATCTACACCGGCGGCTTCTTCGTACAGAATGTCCTGGGTATTAGCGATCGCTACTTCCTAACACTGGGCGGCCGCGGCGACTACAACAGTGTGTTTGGTGACAAGGCTCGTGGCTCGCTGCAGCTGTTCCCGAAGGTGAGCTTGTCTTACGTCGTATCCGACGAGACGTTCTGGCCGTTGGCGCTCGGTCAGGTGAAACTCAGAGCGGCATACGGTCAGGCCGGACGCGCACCAGGCACGTTTGACGCCGTTCGCACCTGGGATCCAGTTGGGTACCTCGGCGACATGGCATTCGAACCGCAGAACGTCGGCAACGACAGCCTCGGCCCGGAGCGTACCACCGAGATGGAATTCGGATTCGAGGGTGAGTTCCTCGACAGCCGCATGTCGCTCGACTTCACGTACTACTACCAGAAGACGACTGACGCGCTGTTCAACGTGCGCCAGATCGACTCCGAAGGTAACTGGCCCTCGCAGCGTGCCAATGTGGGTGAGTTGGACAACAAGGGCATCGAGCTGGCGGTAAACACGATCATCCTGCCCGATCCGGACTTGGGTTTGGACCTCGGCTTCACTGTATACACAAATCACAGCCGCATTCTGGATCTTGGTGGTGCAGCGGCCTTTTCCATCGGGGGCTTCGGCTGGATCCTGCCGCCAGACACGTTGGCGAGCGGAGATGTAGAGTACTACTCGGTGCCGGAGATGAGAACAGACTGCATTATCGCATCCCCGACCGATAGCACGATTCAGTACTACACAAGCACGGTAACAGGTGCTATTACGGAAGGCGACGAGTGTAAGCACGGGCCGAACCTGCCCACTCTCACTCTTGGTTTCAACACCACGATTCGCCTGCCGAAGGGGATCCAGGTAGTCGCCCGCGGTGAGTACCAGGCTGGACACTTCATCTATGACGGCGCCAGCTACAACGCGACGCGACGCTCCGTGAAGTGGCCCTACTGTTTCGAGGCCTACGGTGACATCGACGCCGGGAACGCAACGAATCAGAGCACCTGGCTGCAGTCAGCCTGCATTCCTGGGAACGTGAGGTCGCACTGGTTCATGTATCCCGCGGACTTCTTCAAGATTCGCGAAATCAGCGCACGGTTCCCGATGGGTTGGGCCATTCCAGGTGTCAGCAGCGCGACAATGACACTCTCGGCACGCAACGCGATCCGCTGGAAGAACAAGGACTTCCCGCTGTTCGACCCGGAGATGATGGGTAACACGGGAATGCTCGCAACTGTTCGGTCAATATCCGAGCACGTACCGCCTCCAGCCACCTTCACCGCGTCTCTACGCGTGAACTTCTAAGGGGGTGGATAAGATGCGGAATAACAAAGCAAGGACCCTCCTCGGAGTAGCGTCACTCGCGATATTCACGGTTGGGTGTGAAGTCACCAACCCAGGCCCCGTTCAGGACGCGTTTTTGAACGATCTGGAGGCATGGCCTGGTGTGGTTGCAGGTGCAAAAAGGAATTTCTCTGACGTGGTCGATTGGAGGGCATATACTACTTCGGCCATCGCTCGAGAGATTCATCCCTCAGGTTCCACGGGTAGTTACGGAATTACGATCCGGCAGCAGCTCGGCTGGCTATCGTGGGACCAGCAGGGCTGGGGCAACGACCAGCGGGCACGATGGGTTGCCGAAGACGGAATCCGGCGCTTGACCGGGCAGGACCCGTACGAGGCACCCGAGGTAACGCCGAGCGCTGATCTGCTCGCAGAAGCTTACCTTTGGGCAGGTTACGCAAACCGTTCGCTCGGAATGCTGTGGTGTGACGTCGTCATCGACGGCGGCGGCGTGGTCTCCAACACAGTTGCTCTCGATGCTGCGGTGAGTCACTTCAACAACGCTATCTCGAATACCACTGCCGGATCCGATATCCAGCTTGCTGCCTATGCTGGCCTCGCGTCGGTTCAGGTGCAGCTCGGTAACTGGGCAGAAGCAGTGACTGCTGCCGGCATGATCGCGGACGATCATTGGGACTTCGAGATAGACTACTCGCCAGACTTCGGCGAGGAGACCTGGAATACGGTATACTGGTCCACCGCCGGTCAGTCATACCGCGCACACACCGTGTGGAACACTCCGTACGGTGAGCAGGGAGATGCGCAGGAGTGGAGCTCTACGGAAGGCTCGTATTATGCCTGGGAGCCCGCCGATCCTCGCGTCGCATATCGGTGGCAGGACGAAGAAGGTGACGCAGCGGTTGATTGCTGCGGCCGAGTACCGTGGTGGCCTGAGACGAAGTACGATGACCGCGGTGCTGGCATTGACCTGTCTTCGGGAGAAGAGATGCGCCTCATCGAGGCGGAAAACCTTCTCCGCGGTGGAGCGGGCAACGTCGCCGCTGCGATAGCCATTCTCAATGGGCTTCGCACTGACGCTGGTCTCACCACCCTGTGGGATCCCACGATCAGCCATGACTCGGCTTGGTCCGCTCTCAAGCGTGAGCGCGGAATCGAGTTATGGCTGGAAGGACGGCGCCTCCCTGACATGCGTCGGTGGGCGGCTGACAACACAGACCTCGGGTCATACGATCCGCTGGAAAGTGTCACCAGCACAACCACACCTTATCACCCGTCACACTTGCGGCAGCAGGACCTCTGCTTCCCCGTCCCAGAGGGCGAAGAGCAGACAAACCCGAATGTGTGCGCGGATGTGGATGGCAACATTATTCCGTGCGGATGATGATTCGGGCGTAGCCTGAATCGAAAGCAGCACGTAGCAAAACTCGGCCGGTTGGCGAAAGCTGACCGGCCGTTTTTTTCTGGCGGTTGAGCGGTAGGTTAGATTCCATCCAGGCGCCCACCGGAATCAACCACGGAGCATCGGAGAATTGAAGAACTATATCAAGCTGCATCCACGATATCTGTTTTCTCTTCTCGCCTCGATGATTCCGATAGCCCTCACCGCTCAGGAAGTTGCAATACAGGAGCCCAGCACACCTATCGACCTGGAGACGGCGCCACGCCCGGTAGCCCAAGCGGTTGCCACAACAGGTGACATAGACGTAAACGGGATTTTGGATGAAAACGTATGGAGCGACGCCGAGCCGATTGCTGATTTCATTCAGTCCCAACCGGACGCGGGTCTTCCCGCAACCGAGCCAACCATCGTGCGTGTTCTATACGACGACAGCAACCTCTATATCGGAGCTGTCTGTTACGACTCCGACATCGATAATCGTACTGTCACCACGCTCGAATACGGTTTGCCGCCTAGCACGCGCGACATGGATGTCTTCGCTGTAACCCTCGACCCCTTCTTGGACCGACGCAACTCGTTCATCTGGTTGATAAATCCTTACGGTGCGTATCGAGACGGTCAGACCTTCAACGACAGCAGACAATCTGATTACGCATTTCGGGCACCAGTCACGATCAGGACGAGCATCTCTGATTCGTCCTGGACTGTAGAGATGGCAATCCCCTGGAAAACGCTCCGGTTCAACCCGTCAAGAGACGGTCAGCGTTGGGGCATGAACCTGCTTCGACGCGTTCGACGGAAGAATGAAGACTCGTATTGGGCTCCAGTAGACCGGCGCGATCCGGTACACCGCATGTCAAAGGCTGGGTACCTGGAAGGCCTTCAGGGCATGAGGCCGGGCAGGAACCTCCTGATCAAACCCTTCATGCTTGGCACGAACGTCACTGGTGCGGAGGGAGTGACAGCGGAAAGCGAGGGTTTTGACTGGGGTGGGGATGTGAAGATGGGCCTGACACCAGGCCTCACACTCGATGCAACGTTCCGCACGGACTTTTCTCAGGTTGAGGTAGACCAGGAGCGCGTCAACCTCACACGATTCCCCCTGTTTTTCGAAGAAAAGCGTGACTTTTTTGTCGAGAATTCCGGGTCGTTCGTGCTCGGCGACGTATCGGAGAGGAATTATCGCCAAGGTTCTTCTCCGAGGAGCTTCACACTTTTTCACTCCAGACGTATCGGACTCGAGGCCGGTATTCCAGTCCCTATATTGGGTGGCGGGAGAATCACGGGTAGGGCTGGCGCTTTTGAGATCGGAGCGCTGAACATCCAGACCGAGGCGGTGGACTCGGCCTCGGCCGAGAACTTCGGCGTCTTTCGACTGCGACGAAACCTGGGTGCGTCTGACATCGGGGTGATGTTCCTCAACCGTGAATCAAACGGTGAGTTCGACACTGGCGCATACAACCGAACCTTCGCCGCTGACGCCAACTTGAGGTTCTTCGGCAACATGGTGGTGAACACCTACCTCGCGCGCACGGAAGACTCTGATCTGAGCGGCGATCAGACGGCCGCGAGAGTGCAAGTTTCGTGGAGGGATCGTGTATGGGACGCATCTGCGTTTGTCAAACACGTCGGCGATGCATTCAACCCGGAACTCGGATTCGTTCGCAGGCGAGCGATCCGTCATGGATATGCCACGGTTGGTGCGCATCCAAGACCTGGCGGGACCGTCATACACGAACTCAACCCGTACGCTGAGATTCACTACGTCACGAACTTGGACAACGTGCTAGAGACCAGAACCGCGACTCTCGGATTTGGTTTTCAGTTTCTCGACGGCTCAACCTTGAGCTTGAGGTATGAGAACAACTTCGAGCGCCTGGACGCTCCGTTCACCGTCTACGACAACGAGATCCCAATTGGTGACTACCAGGCTAACACCGGCAGTGCGAACTATTCCTCCAACCGAGCTCGGCCATTGTCGGCGCGCGTCACAGTCAGCGGTGGTGACTACTGGAGCGGATCGAGAAAATCCGTATCGGGAAATCTGCTGTGGCGCGCCAATTACAGGTTGAATTTCAGCCTCGACGCCAGCCACAACGACGTGTCGCTGCCAAACGGTTCGTTTTTGACTGACGTTATCGGCGGCAGAGTGCGTTACTTCTACAATACGGTTTTGTTTGCCGGCGCATACGTCCAGTACAACAGTGCCTCTGAGCTTCTTGTTACGAATATCCGGGTCAACTGGATGCACTCGCCTTTGAGCGACCTATTCCTGGTATACACGGAACGCCGCGACATCGGGAACAACGAGGTACTGGACCGTGTAGTGACGGCTAAGTTCACCAAGTCCGTGGCGTTCTGAAGACTTTGCCTGCTCGTCGATTGCACAGGAAATTGGTATCGGGATATCTTAATTTCAATGCAGTTGTTCTGATGTAGGTAACTCTGGAGGCGATTTGAAAGCCGTTCGGATCTGTGCAATCCCAATTCTCTTCTTGATCTTTCTTTCGGGCTGTTTCTCTTATGTCCCGACCGAAATCGAGACTGTCCCCGAGGGCGCTCGCGTTACAGCCACTCTAACGGAAGAAGGCCGACAAGAGCTGTACCGCCGTACAGGCATCGAACGCGAGACGATCAACGGAAAACTCGTAGAGAGACGCGGCAATAGTGTCGTATTCTCGGTTCGTTCCGTGCTCGGTTCAGATAACCTGACCGGGTCAGATCTGGTTCAGCATGTCGACGTGCTTCGAGAGCATGTTGGCAGAATAGACCTCAAGGAGATAGACGGACCGAAAACCACGCTTCTGATTGCCGGAGGTAGCGCGGCTGTCGCGGTTGTGTCGTACCTGGCGATGACGGGAGACCCGGTTTCCAGCGGGGGAGACGGCTCGGGCGGTGGCAGCGAGAGTATACAGTTCCCGTTTCTAGTGCTCAGGTTCGTTTTGCCCCATTGATGATCTGAGGGTGTCGGCGGTTTGAACGAGAGGATGCCTATGCGGTATGTTGGGATCCTTCTAATCGCGAGCTTTTCCCTAATGGCCTGCCAGCAAACTCAGCAGGGCCAGGCAAACCCGTTTCAAATTCCTCCTCAATCGTTTTTCGACTCAGTTCAAAGGGTGTTGGTGACGCCGGCAAGCGTGGTGGGCGAGATTGCTATCGCCGACAGCACCTTGGCGTACGTCGAGACTCTGATAGAAGAGAAGCTGCGGCAAGCCGGTCTCACTGTGGTTCCCGCTGTTGAGTACGTGAGTGTTTGGGACAGCATTGCGAACGAGGCTGGAGGGTTCTTCGACCCATACACGGGTGAGCGAGACGACGAAAAGTTCAACGCCGCCGCAGATCGACTGATGGCCGAGTTGCAGAACCGGTTCGCGTTTGACGCACTTTTGTACCCGGAGATATGGGAGGTCGAGGCGCGTTTCGAGTTGGGCGACGCCCGGTGGGGTGGGGTAGCGCAATTGGTCTCGGGCGGCAGAGGGTATTTCGGTGATGTGCGTGCGGCAACGTTGTTCGTGGCGATCCAGGACACCGCCGGCACCGAGCTATATGTGAAGGAAGCAGGCATCCAAGTATTGGAATACATGCTCAATGGTCAGCTTACGCCTTTGCCTCCAGAGAGGCTCTTCACCGATACGACATGGATAGTAGCTGCAGTGTTGCGGGCGCTCGACCCTCTGGTTGAGGGTGTATCTCCAATCCGACAATGACACCCCTAAGGATGCGCCTGATTGTCACCTTCGTAGCTATGATGCCGTGGATAGCTTCCTGCGCATTCCAATCCCTGCCACACAATCCGTTCGCGGTTTCGGCGGATAGTCTCTTCGACGGTATCAAGACCATTGCGATTGCCCCGGTATCGCCGACAGGAGATCTCACTATGCGGGGGGACGCCGTAACACGACTCGAGAAAGCACTGGAAGAGGGATTGGAACGGGCAGGGTTCAGGGTTGTACCGGTGTTCGAGTACATCGGGACATGGCAACACATAGCTGACGGACACGCCGGATTCTACGACCCGCTCAGCGGCGAGCGCGACGACGAGGCGTACGAAGCGGCCATGGCGCAAATGCGGCGCGACCTGAGGGAGAGGTTCAAAGCCGACGGGGTTTTGTTTCCAGAACTCTGGGAAGGGCCTGTGCCTTTCGTAGATGGCGTGGCCAGCTGGGATGGGGCGTCTCAGGCGGTGTTTGGAGCCTACGGCCTGAGCGGTGAAGTGCGTGCGATGTCGCTGGTATTGGTTATTGAAGATTTGGTGGGCACTGAGTTGTTTGCAGGCGGATTCGGTTTTGCGACAATCGAGGCCTGGCACAATGGTGAATGGTTACCGCTTGTGCTGGATGCGGTGGTAGGTGATGCGAGGTTGGTTTCCACGGCGGTCGCTGGCGCCCTCGCGCCGCTCTTCGACGCAAGGATGGCCGATTCCAGTCAAACTCCGTGACGACTAACCAGGTCGGCTGACCACCAGGATGACGCCCCCCGCCACCCCGATTCCCCACCGAGTCGTTGCATCCGATGCATTCACGAAGCTGACTTCCTCGACACTCTCCACCATAATGTCGTGCAGGTAGCTGATATCGCCGACCCTGACATTATTCATATAGACGATGACAGGGTCCGGCCCTTGTGTCGCGCTATTCCCTCTCGCACGAAGCCACATCGGACGCAGCCGTTGGATGGCGTCGTATAGTGTCAACTCAGAAGTGTTCACCAATTCTTCATGGCTGAGCTGGTTCTGAGATCCAGTCCTGCGCTCGCCCGACTGCGATGCAGTCGCGCAAGAAATCGCCAACAATATGGCAAGGCTGGGAAGGAGCAGACGAGCGTTACGCATAACTGCCACCTGAGGTATGAGTTTGCCAACAATCTCGGTGTTGATCGTATCCTGCTACGGTAGTTCGTGCTGGCGAACGAGCGCTTGCGTGGGAGAGAAACATCTCTCCCACGCGGCCAGACTACCGTATGGCAGTTATGAGTTCGATCACGCCTCCGCCGACGCCCGTACCCCACTTCGTAGTTGCGTCCCTGCCGCTGTGGTATCGAATCTCGACGATGCCGTCCAAAGGCCGGGCTTCGAGAAAGTCCAGGCCCCCAGCATGAACGTTGTCGACATACACTTGAACAGTTTGGCTGGAACCCAACCCCGACATTCCACGCACTCGGAGCCACGTTGAACGCAGGCGACGAACCGCGTCCATAGCCGAGAGACCGGCCGGCAGTTCCGCAAGCTGCTCTTGGCTAATCAGATTCCGATTACTGCTCGAAGTACTGGATCCCGATTGTGAAGCTGCTGCACAGGACATTATCACCGCGGAGACTGCAAACATGAATGTCAGGCGGAGAGCGTAACGCATTGTACCCCCAAAAATGGGAAAGACTCTTAGAACATTACCACCATAGCGCCGAACTGGTTCCATCGCTGTCGGAACTCATGGCAGGAGGTCTCAACTTCCTGACCGGCGCCCAGTTGTGAGCACCTCGATCGCCCCACCGGCGAGTCCGGTGCCCCACCGGTTGGTTGCATCCGCAGCATCAAAGAAACGTATCGTATTGACGCGCTCGAGAGGAATACTCGTGAGAATATCTACGCCGCCAGCTCTTACGTTGTCCATGAATACGATAACGGGGGCATTCCCGGAGAACGACGCCGGTCCCCTTGGACGCAGCCACCTCGGCCGTAGCCGTTGGACTGCATCAAACGCGGTGTACCCTGTAGGGAGTGCTGTGAGTTCCTCAGTCGAAATCGGAGCGCGCGAGCTTCGTGATCGCGTGGTGCCCCCTTGAGTGCTAGAGGCGCACGCAAATGAAAAAAACAGCATAGCCACGACGGTGTAGTGCTTCAGAAACCGCTGCATCGCATCTCCTATGCAAGCGTGTGGACGCGGGTCTCCCCACGGGCTGCGCTCTCGCGCGCAGCCTAATTCCGCCCCATCTTACTAGCTGGGGAGTTCTTCCTCAAGGTACCGAACGAATCTGGGGAGTTGTTTCTGACTGACGCGTCAGTCGACGGCATGGAGTGACAGAATAGATAGGAGGATCCTGTGACATCTGCTCGACGCTTTTCCGTCTTCTTGGTGTTGTTCGGGTATTCCACGGCATTTGCTCAGGAGCCGGCACAGACCTCGAGCGACGCCGGCGTTCTATTCTCATCAGAAGAGATGTTGGACCTGACGATAGAAGCTCCGCTCAAATCCATTTTCCGCCAGCGCGGTCAGGAAAGCGACGATCACGATGCCGCACTTCGCTATACTGGCGCTGACGGAGCCGAAGTGGCATTGGAGATTGGTCTGAGAACAAGGGGCAAGTTCAGGCTGAAGAAATCCACGTGCGAGTTTCCACCGCTTCGCGTCAATATTCGAACTCAGCAGGCGGAAAACACCGTCTTTGCCGGCGAAGACAAACTCAAGCTCGTCACACACTGCGAGGACGGTCGTTCGCAATACGAGCAGTACGTCTTGCAGGAGTACCTCGTATACCGACTGTACAACCTGTTCTCCGATCTGAGCTTCAGAGTGCGACTTGCGCGCATAACGTACATAGACACCGAAGATGATAGAGACACACTGACCCGGTATGCATTCTTCATAGAAGACGAAGATAGACTTGCTGCCCGAAGTGGTTGGGAAGCCCTCGCCGTACCTCAGGTGCCGCCCGACATTTACGACCAAGATCAGCTGAACCTCGTTGAGATCTTCCAATACATGATCGGGAACACCGATTGGGACGGTTTCAGGAAAGCGCCGGACCAGAAAGCATGCTGTCACAATATGAAGGTTGTCGGCGACATGATCGGCCCGGTCTTTCCAATCCCGTACGACTTTGACTTTTCCGGTATCGTCGACACCAGATATGCCACGCCCGACCCCAGCCTATCAATCCGTAGAGTGCGCGAGAGAGTGTATCGGGGGATATGCAGACCCCGTGAAGATATCGATTTGACCTTGCAGCTATTCATGGACCGGAAGGAAGCCATCTACTCCCTCTATCGCGAGCAGGAAGGTCTCGAAGAAGACGTGCTCGAAGACACAATCGAATACATCGACGATTTCTACGAGACAATCGAGAACTCTGGCAGAGTCAGGAGCAGGATAGAGCGGGCGTGCAGGAGGACGTGAGGAGGGGAGTCGTGGGTAGTGAGTGGCGATATAGCAGTGCGAGACCGAGGGCAGGGATCTCGGTCATCTTCATATAGTCCAAGAACCAAGTGTCCAACGTGCAACGGGAGTCTCGATCGATGAAGCCTACCGCCGTACCGCCCTACCGCCTTACCGCCCTTTTTGCGGGCGTTTTAATGGTCGCTCTTACAACCAACGCGCTCAGCGCACAAGACGCTGACTCGATCCCGACCGACCGCTGGACTCCGGAATTGTCGATGCAGTACAAGGCAATTCAACAGACGGAGATGTCCCCCGACGGGAGTCTCGTCGCATATGTGGTGCGCGAACCCGTCATGGAAGGGGAAAAGTCGGAGTATCTCAGTCACATTTGGGTCGTGTCTAGCGATGGCGAGATGAACATCCAGTACACTCACGGCGAGAATTCCGCCAGCAATCCTGCGTTTTCGCCGGATGGGACATTCCTGGCATTTACCTCTTCGCGCTCGGAGAGCAACCAGATCTGGATAATGCGAGTGAGGGGTGGAGAAGCGGTGCAGCTGACAGACGAGGAGAATAGCGTTGGCTCCTTCAAATGGGCACCGGACGGCTCTCGTATCGCATATACCATGCGAGACCCCGACACGGAGGAGGAGGAGAAGGCGAAGGAAGAGAAGCGACACGTGATCCTCGTCGATCAGAACTACAAGTACGGCCACCTCTACACTGTCGAACTCGCGGAAGACGAATCCGGAGATCATAGAACGAAGCGTCTTACAGGTGGGGACTTTCACGTTCAGTCATTCGACTGGTCTCCGGACGGCACGACGATGGTCTTTGCCCACGCGCCCGATCCCACGATCAACACAGGCGGAGTGGATGTCGACCTCGCCACAGTACCAGCCGATAGCGGCCCCGTGTCCGAGCTTTTCACCTGGCCGGGCGCCGATCGCAGCCCGCTCTATTCGCCCGATGGCCAGTGGATCGCATTCGTCTCGCATGGAGGTAGTCCGCAGCGCATCGGCTTGGGCGACCTCTACGTAATTCCCAGCGCAGGGGGCGAGCAAAGAAAGCTGGCGGATACGCATGACAGGAGCGCCGGGCTGCTAGCCTGGCTAGGCGATGGAAGCAGTTTGCTCATATCCGAGTCCTACGGCACCACCCGCCACGTCTTCTCAGTACCAGTGGACGGCGGCTCACCACAAATGGTTACTACGGGCGACGGCGTAGTTGGCGCAGTTTCGTTCTCCCAAAACACCAGCAGCATGGCCTTCACATACCAAGAGCCTGAGACTCCAGCCGACGTCTACGTCTCCACCGTAAACGACTTTCGGAGGTCGAAACTGACGTCGATTCATGACGGCGTGCCCAGGCCGGTGATGGGACGAACCGAGCTGATCAGCTGGAACTCACCTGACGGACTCGAAATCGAGGGCCTGCTCACATACCCGGTGGACTACCAGGAGGGCCGGGTATACCCGCTGATTCTCAATATTCATGGTGGGCCGGCCGGGGTGTACAGTCAGTCGTTCACCGGGAATCCCTCTATTTACATGATTCAGTACTTCGCCGAGCAGGGGTATGCGGTGCTGAGGCCAAACCCGCGAGGGAGCAGCGGGTATGGGAAGGAATTCCGGTACGCCAACTACATGGACTGGGGATTTGGCGACTACGAAGATCTGATGAGTGGTGTGGACAAGGCCATCGAGATGGGAGTCGCCCATCCTGACAGCCTGTTGGCGATGGGATGGAGCTATGGCGGCTACATGACCTCTTTCCTCGTAACGAGAACAGACCGGTTCCAAGCTGCAAGCATGGGTGCCGGACTCCCAAACCTGATCAGCATGGTATCCACAACCGACATTCCAGATTACCTGGTTGCGCATTTCGGCGGCGAGTTCTGGGACGATTACGAAACCTATGAGAAGCATTCAGCGATGTACCGGATCGCGAATGTGACGATTCCGACTCAGGTAATCCACGGAGAAAACGACTTGCGCGTGCCATTTACGCAGGGCCAGGAATTCTATACGGCATTGAGGCGCAGGGGCGTCCCAACTGAGATGATCGTGTACCCCAGAACACCTCACGGGCCCCGCGAGCCAAAACTGCAGATGGATGTATCGCAGCGGATACTGAAGTGGTTCGAGAGGTTTTTGGACAGGGAGCGGCCGACGACGGACTAGGGGTCCGAAAGGCGGTGTGCCGCAGGCCTGCGACATTTCGGCCGGGGTGAAAACCTCGGCCGTTTGTTTACAGCCAACCCCTTGACACGACGAGCAAATGTAGTATTGTATCGTAAGACCGACACACTTGCACAATGTTTGACAGACTCGACTCACGAAGCCCCGTCCCGCTCTACGAGCAGATCGCCACCCGCGTTAGGGTTGCGGTGGCTTCTGGTGAGCTTTCACCTGGCGACGCATTGCCTTCAGTTCGCCAACTATCAGGTAGCGCCCGTGTGAACCCGGCTACTGTCGTGCAAGCATATCGGGAGCTCGAGGCAGACGGATTCGTGGAGATGAAACAGGGTGCAGGGACGTTTGTGAAGGAGATGCACTCCGACATGAGGTCTGAAGAACGTGGCCGTCAGGCCCGTGACCTGGTTCGCAAGATGATTGGCGACGCGGCCAAGATGGGGCTCGACACAGAAGAAATCTCCGCCGCCATCAGACAAGAACTGAAAGCGGGTACCGAATGAGCAACGCAATTGAAACGCGGGACGTGTGTTGCCGCCTTGGAAAAGCATTTCAGATCACAGAGCTGGCTCTGAATGTCCAGCACGGATCGGTGTACGGGTTTTTGGGCCCCAATGGGGCCGGGAAGACAACGACTATTCAGCTTTTACTTGCCCTGCGGCGAGCGAACCATGGCGCGATTCGGCTCCTAGACCATGAGGTGCCCGGAGAAATCGTCGCTGCACTAGCGAAGACCGGTTACGTGCCGGAGCGGTGTCATCTGGATCCAAATTTGGCAGTTGACGAAGCGATGCGTTTCCATGCCGCCTTCTTCAAATCCTGGGACCAAAGCCGTGCCGAGTCGCTACTCAGACAGTTCGACTTGGACCGAACCAGTCAGATTCGGCGTCTTTCGAAAGGTGAGACCGGTAAGCTCCTCATGCTGCTCGTGTTGGCGCAATCTCCGGAGCTACTCGTGCTCGACGAACCGACAGAAGGCCTGGACCCCATCGTACGGCGTGACGTGATGGCATCGGTTCTGGAATACACAGCGACCAACAACGCCACCGTGTTTATATCGAGCCACCTCGTCCACGAAGTGGAGCGGATGTGCAACTGGATAGGCGTAATGGACTGCGGGCGATTGGTCTCCGAGATGCCTACTGCGGAATTCAAGAACGGCATCAAGCGCTTACGTGTGCTCGGCCCACCAAAACAAGTCGAGGATCTCCCGTTTACCTTGCTGTCTCGGCACTCAGGAGACGGTGGAACCGATGTCGAAGCCTGGGTCGTGCGGGGTTGGCGGAGTGAGATGTCAAGTTGCTTCGACGGAATCGGAGTAACTCTGCAGGAAGTTGTCGACCTCGACCTCGAGGAAGGCTTCGTCGAGCTACTGAGGACTTTTCGCGAAAAGCAGAGGTAGGAGAAGCCTACATGTTCCAAGCGATCTTGTTGGCTCAGTGGAAGTGGTCGAAGGTTGTACTCTTCGGAGCCGTTGTCGTGGCGTTTGCTTTGCCGATTATCTCGGTGCGCCAGGTTACGTTCATGTCGGACAGCCCGTGGCTGGCGTCTCTGTGGCTGCGTTCTCTGGAATCATGGGGCGTCTGGTATGGGGCCGTGGCAGCAACACTAGGACTCGTGATGGCGACGAGCGCTTGGGTGAGCGATCACCGTGGCATGCACGTGTACGCCCTGACCCTACCGATCGAGAGATGGCGGTACGTTTTGCTGCGATTCGGAGCAGGCGGTGTGATGATTGTTCCGGCGGTGTTTGCGCTGTGGATCGGTTCTTTGGTTGCCACCGGGCTAGTCGACCTACCTGTCGGTCTGAAGGCATATCCAACCGCACTGGCGATTAGGTTCTGCCTTGCCTCGCTAATTGCGTACACGATCTTTTTCGCGGTCTCAGCAGCGACACCCAGAACTGCTGGGATAATCTTGGTAACCATCGGAGGTGTGCTGGGCGCCAGCCTGCTACTCGATGCGGCGGGCGCAGGAGTGCTCGGTATAGGCCTCTTCGAGGGAGCGGTGAAGCAGATTGTCGAGTGGCCCGGTCCCTTGAGCGTGTTCACAGATCGGTGGATGCTGATCGATGTGTGATCGGAACGAGGGGATGAAGGATAGGGAAGCCAGAGCCACGTGCCTGTCGTCCGTGCGACTTGCTGCAGCAGTGCCGTCCTTCATTTTGCTCTTGGTCGGACCCGCTGAAAAGTCAGAAGCTCAAAACACCGCCGAATACCGCGAGTACGTGAACCAGCTCATGCAGGAATCGCATGAAGCGGATTCGGCATATCTGGCTTTCCGCGAGCGCCAAAGGTCTACTCCGATCGACACCATCCGTTTTGGGGCGCTGACCGTCCTCGCGCCCACTGATTTCGGAGACCTCGTGCGAGCGGGGATGGAAACGGTGTGGGACAGCATAAGTCGACTTGGTTCCGACACGATGCTCCTTGCTGGGAAGGCATTGTTTGTTCCGGGACCGGGATGGTTGAACCGCCACACAGGAACCAGCTACGGAACCGCGGCCACATCTAGTCAAATCGGCATGGGCGACGATGCCACTGACGCGGCACTTCGTATCTGGTCGGCAGTTGGGATGCTCCTCGCTCGAGATTGGGACCGTGAAGTGCGCGATTGGCTTGGGGGCCGATTCGATTTTCGGGATTCACGGACTGAGATGTTGCAATGGACGCACGCGGAATTGGTGACCGCGACATCGCAGGCGGTGCGCGCTTGCTACATGGGTGACCTGCAGGCGTGCGGCAGCGCCTTGGTCATTGACGGTATAGAGAACCCAGCACTCGATTGGTATAACGCAGATGAACGTCGGATGGTCGTGGAGAAGAGAATGCCCGCGCGTGCCCCCAATTTGGTGCGGTTACGGTCCGAGTGCGTCGGGAGCGAGTCGGATTCAGCTTGCGTAGAATATCTGACTTCTGAGTCTTCTGATGGAGTGCCACCTCCACTCACACTGAGTGCGCGTCGGACACTTCTGGGCACAGCCGTTGAGCTGGGTGGAGAAGGCGCGTATGCGCGTTTGGCTGCGGCACGCGGTTTGGGTCTCGAGTCGAGCTTGCTGGCTGCAGCAGGGCAACCGAAGGATTCGCTTCTGTCCGCATGGCACAACTCAGTGCTATCAAGTGGTCCTGCATCGCCTACTCTAACTGGGAAAGGTGCACTCTCAGCCCTCATCTGGATCACGATCTTTGCCGTTGCTGCTACTAGGAGCACTCGATGGCGTTCGGGGTAAAGAGTTGGCTCGCAGGCGTGGCACTGAGCTGCGGGGTGATATCGCTGACACTGATCTCCTCGAAGACATACGATCCGACGGGGGGATGGCGATCGGTGCAGACTCCCGTCGACAGACACGCATGGGAGTTGTTCGACCGGGCAGCCGAGGCTCGATGGAAGCTTCGGCCATCTCTCGAGTACTTAAAACTGCTGGAACGGCGCGACTCCGCGGTCATGGCTTTGCACGACACACCCAGCGAGGAATTTGATGAACCGACCTTGTTGTTCGACGCAGGCCTTCCTGCGAAAGGGCGAGAGGCGACCGAATCCATTCTCCGCCGGCAGTGGGACGTTGTCGCGCGGCACGGGGGCAGGGCAGCAGCCGCAGTGTCGGTTCAGCTCGACACGAACGACCGAACTCTCGACGTACCCCGCAGGCTGGGATTGGGTCTCTATCTCGGGTACTCAGTACCGAGCAACGAGCATGAAGTGTGTTTTGCGATCGTCACGGTAGGCTCGCGAACAGCGCAGAGAATGGACACCTGGGTCAGGCAGCATGATCCCGATGAAACCACACTCATCGGATATTTGCCGACTACCGCTCCGGAGCTGCTCGGTCCATGCGCATACTTCGGAGCTTTCGGGATGCCTGGAAGCTCGATCCGAGCGTGGCTGGAATCTGTGATCTACGGGCCCGCAATCCTACCAACTTGGGTGAGCGATCCTCCTTCCGCCGATCCGTCAAAGGAGTATCGTGAACGGCTGAGATGGCCTACTGAGTATCGGACCGTAGACCTATACCCGTGCGCTGCTGGCGATCGAGCCCGGTGCCGCTCAGCGGTACTGACACCAGTATCTGACCACTACTCGTTTCGTTTTCCGATCGAGTTCGCCACGAGGCGGCCAACGGGTCTTGTCAACGCCTCTCGGTTTCGATGGGCGGCCAATCACCCGCTTGGCCTCGGTGTAAGGAGTTACCTCGCCGACCTGTTGACAGAGATGGGCAGAGGGCGGTTTGAGGCGTTTTGGCAATCTGATGGCGCGGTCGACGCCGCATTCAGTGCGGCGTTCGGAATACCCATTGAAGACTGGACCATGAAATGGGCGCGCGACCAGATCGGTGAACCGCCCCGCGGACCAGCTACGCGACCGCTACCGCTGCTGCAAGCGATTATCCTGGCGGCGGTATTTCTCGGAGGTGGGATTGGGTACGTGAGCAAGCGGCAAGTCGGTTAACGCAACATCCGCAACCTTTCTCCCCTTCCCGGCATCTACCTACTAACTCACCAGCGGACAAACTGCCACCGGGACTTTGAAACCCACATGAAACTCGTACGTAACAGAGGGGTAACCCTGAGCAACGCGGTCTGTGCCCAGATTGAGCATCCCCTCATCTGGGTCGTGTCCGCCACTTATTGCCCATACCCTATGCACGTCAGCAAGGGGACCACGTGAAAGACAACGCCGTGAAGTGTCTGCTCGCCATCACACTGTTGGTGAGCTGCTTTTGTGTGCCCGCAAAAGCACAGGAACCACCCGAGCCACAGGAGGGAGCTCTGCGGGTTTTCCTCGACTGTGAATACTTCTGCGACTTCGACCACATTAGGAGAGAGATAACGTTCGTCAATTGGGTGCGAGATCGAGCCGATGCCCAGGTACACGTGCTCGTGACGAGGCAGACGACCGGCGGTGGAGGCAGCGAGTACACATTCGCCTTCATCGGGTTGGAGGATTTCACCGGGAGGGAGGACACGCTCCGATACGTGTCGCTTTCCACTGATGTCCCGGATGAAACTCGTAACGGTATGGCGCGGACGCTCTCTCTGGGCCTGGTTCGGTACGCGGCGCAACTCCCCGTGTCGGCCGACCTCCGCGTGGTCCACGGCGCCAGAAGGGAACAGCGCAGACCAGCCGCAGCCACAGCAGAAGATGACCCCTGGAACTTCTGGGTTTTCAACGTCACCACAGGCGGCAACCTGATCGGGGAAGAGACATACAACTCTTACAGTGTCCGAGGATCATTGTCCGCAAGCCGCGTGACCGAGGACTTCAAGATCTCAATTCGATCCAATGGCTCTTACAGCCGCGATGAGACGAACTATGCAGATGTCTCTTATGTCGACACGAGGCGGAGCTTCAACTTGTCAGGGCTCGGTGTCTGGAGTCTGGGTGAACACCTCTCCGCTGGCATCAGCGGAAGAGCCTCATCTTCGACGAGATACAATCAGGATCTTGTACTCGAAGCCAAGCCGGCGATCGAATACAATGTCTTTCCCTATGCCGAGTCCACGCGACGACAACTGACCATCATGTACTCTGCCGGGGTGCGATCCTTGAATTACGAAGAGATTACCATCTTCGGTGAGATGGAAGAGATTCGCCCCATACACCAGCTCGAGGTTTCACTCTATGCACAGCAACCATGGGGGCGGGTCGGAACGTCTATAACGGCGTTTCAGTATCTCCATGATCTCGAGCGACACAATGTGACTCTATCAGGCGACTGCAACGTACGCTTGTTCAAGGGATTCTCGTTCAATGTGTTCGGCAGCGTTTCGCGTGTGAAAGACCAGATATACCTGTCGGGCGAGGGGATAAGCGACGAGGATATCCTGGTACGGCGACGCCAGCTGGGGACCAATTACAGAGTCTTCCTGTTCCCCAACATCAGGTTCCAATTCGGCTCGATCTTCAACAATGTGGTCAATCCGAGATTCGGCGGTGGTGGCGGTGGCGGGATGATCATCATGCACTGAAGCAGTTTGATCTCTGCAGAACGGCACGTCGTGACCCTGAGGCCGAGCTTTTGCTCGGCCTCAATGCTTTTTCATCAGAGGTCTTCGATGATCTTGTCCACGATGTTCGTGAGAGGTCTGTCGTCAGAGAGAATGGCGCGTAGCACGTCGGCCGCCTCTTCGGCGAGGCTGTCGGGGTGCCTTCGGTCTCTGACGAAGCGAACGACATGGCCGAGCAGCAAGGGTACAACAGCATCCCCATTCTCGTCGTCCATGTCGAATTCGGCCTCCTCTTCGTCCCGCATTACGTCCTCGAAGCGCGGAACACTTGCAGCCCAAGGTTCGTCAGACTCCCGCTCAGTTTCCTGTTCGTGCTCATGAAAACGCGACGCTGGCAATAAAGCGAAGAGCCGGCACTGGAGCCCAGGATCTTCTTCCACCGCTGCGAGCCCCAACCTCACAGGTCCGAAAAATACGTCTTGCTCTTCGATCTGATCGAGTGCATCCGGAGGAACGATGCTGCGAGCTATCAGCCGTTCTTGGAAAAAGACGCCCATGCACACCATGCCATCCGGGGTGCGATCGTCTTCGATTTCATCGACGCTCAATGCTACTGTTTGCTGCGTGGACACGAACACAACCGACGCCTGCGAACCGCCGTTGCCGCCTGGATCAAATTCTTCTTCGTCTTCGAAAGGGGTTAGTTCAGACATCCAAAACTCCTGGTATGTGTGAAACATACCGAGTCGCGCGCTGAATCCAACTGAATGTTGTGAGAGTGAGTTTTTCTGCTGCTATGCGGCCTGAGGACTCTCCTTGGGCAGCCGGCCCGCCAGCAGCTCCGCAATCGGTTTGGTCGCATCAAAGCGACCGAGCACGATGCTCAGCACCGCCATTATAGGCGTTGCCAGGAACATCCCGACAATCCCCCACAGCAAGCCCCAGAAAATGAGCGACAAGATCACGGTGATCGGATGTAGATCCAGACTCTCACCCATCACCCACGGCTCAATACCGTTCCCGATGATCATCTGCACCACGCCCGGTAACGCCACTATCGCGGTGATGGCCCAGACGCTTTCGTACTGAATGATTGCGATCGGAATTGGCAGGAGAGTCGAAATCACAGATCCGATCGACGGGATGAAGTTCAGCAAGAAAGCCATGACACCGAAAACGAGTACCAGTGGCATCCCGAACATCGTGAGTATGAGCCCTACGAGAAGCCCGGTCGTGGCTGAGATGACAAATTTCGTAACGATGTACTTCTGAATTTTTGCGTGTATCTCTGCGTATATCCCCACTCGCTGCTCGGCCACTCTGCGGCCACCCACCAAATAGATCAGAAAGATGACCACGAGACCACCGTTGGTGACAATGTCCATAGCCGTGCCTGCGGCGTTCTGGACCAGACTCAACAGCGGTAGTTGCCTCACAGTTTCCAGAAACGTTCCCTGACCGATATCCGTCCCGAAAACATCAAGGATAGAGAATACTCGCTCCGCTATTCCGGTCAGTCGGTCCCTGTAAATATCCGCCGACGCCATGAGGCCGCGTGTCGAGGTGATGATCAATAGTGCCAGGAGAGTCAGCATTCCTACGGCCAAGAGCAGCGATATGATGACTGAAACGAACCTGGGAATCCTGAGCCGGTCCTGAAGAAAATTGACTACCGGAGAGACCAAATACGACAAGAAAAGAGCGAGGACAAACGGGACCATCACGGGCCGCGTGTACGCTAACGCCGCGGCGGTGGCCACCGTTGCGAGCAACACCACCGATGCAGTTACTGCACGCGATTGTTGGGATGTCGCTGAGATCATATGACACACCTTCGTCAATCTTGACCATCATGTCAAATCGGAACGCCGGCTGCACAAAATGACCTCGATCAGGAGCCTATTTTCGCATTGAGACGTTAGTGCAACACTCCCGCCATGCTGTTGCGTAAACGCAACACATTTACCCCATTTCAGCCAAATATGGCGCCTTCAGTCCGGTTTCAGCCGTCCGCAACCGGCACAAGTCGTGCTTTGACTAAAGATCCCTTCTTTATAAAGAAGAGCAACAGCTATCGCTGGCCAGCGAGATCAACCCGGGGATAGATGAGCAAAGCAGAACCGATCAAGCAGCAACGCGCAGAGGGCATATGCTGACCGCAGGTAACCTCCGACGGTCGATTAAACGTGTTCTGTCTTCGCGCGGCCTCACGCGAATGGGTGGAAGCCTAGCACTCCTGGGTTTTGCCTTGTTGTTGTCTACCTGCAAACTCGATGAACTGATCACGCCGCCGCCGATTGGGAACCTGACCGCATCCGTGACACAGGTGACCGACTCAGCCGCGGTCGGTAGCACCGCGATACTAGAGCTCACGGTGAACATCACAAACGAGGGTGAGGGTTCGTTGTCTTGGACGGCCTCGAGCGCCAGGAGTAGCACTTGGTTGCTACTGAGCTCTACCAGCGGTTCGGCACCGAGCTCCCTCACGATCTCCTTGGATCCGTCTGGGCTGCCCGTTGGCAGCTACCAAGACACTCTGCTTTTCACCATAAGCACCGGGGCTGTGGCCCCGACTCGAGTTCCTGTAGAGTTCGCGATCCACACCTGCGTTGTTTCAGAACTTGCTCTCGGCGTTCTGCATGCGGATTCACTGACCACGTCTGACTGCGCTGCTCCTCACAGGGAGGGACATTTCGCCCGTGTGTTCAGCTTCGATGCATCGGCTGGCGATTCCATATCGGTCCTGATGACGTCGAATGACATCGACGGGTACCTGATTTTGGACAGCCTGAGTTATGGAGCGGTCCCGGCGCTCATGGAGGACGACGGATGTCTGGGCGAAGACGGTAATCCATGTCTGGTCTACGCGCTCCTCGCCGACTCGGGTACATACTTCGTCGAGGCAACAACTGGTCCACCGGCTGATACCGGTCACTTCACCATTCAACTGCTTCCGCCGCAGACACCTGGCGACCCAACGCAACTTCAGCAGCTGTCTGGGGACAGTGTGACGAATCTTGGAGTGGGAGACGTACTATCGGACACACTCCTCTTTGTCAGAGCGACCGTCGCCGATGCAGACGTTGCCGACACCATGCGCATTGAAGTCGAGGTCCAGCCTATCGACTCGTCGTTCACCGGTGTCGCCACAACGGTTGGTGATGAGGCGGTAGCAGGTGATACATCCACATCGGTTGTCGCTGACCTCGATGACGACACTGGGTACCGGTGGATGGTGCGGACCATCGACAACACGGGCCGCGCCAGTCAGTGGGTGGAATTTGGCGCCAATCCGGAAGGTGATGGAGATTTCTTGGTTGCGGTGCCTCAGGGCCCGACGCCTCCGACCGATCTACGCCAGTTTCGTCTCGACGGCGCAACCCCCATTGCAGTTGGCAGTAACACCCCCGAACGAACGGTGGTCATTGACGCCGTTGTTTCCGACCCCGATCCCACAGATCGCTTGCGCCTCGAAGTAGAAGTCCAACCAGTCGGCACCGCATTCTCAGGCTCCCTTTCCGGCTCGAGTGTGTTGGTGGCGAATGGCGCACGCGCTCAGGTGTCGGTAGCAGGACTCCTCGACGACACCGGATACCATTGGAGAGCACGCGTTGTTGATGAAGCCGGTAGTGCCAGTGCATGGGTGAGTTTCGGCGGCAATGCGGAGGTCGAAGCAGACTTCAGCGTTGCGGAGCCAGGGTTGCCGAGTGCTCTGTCTACTCTGGATGCAACCCCGTCTTCAATATCGGCGGACGGTGAGTTGAGCACGATCACCGTCACCGCTCGCGACCAAAACAACAACCTCATTCAGGGTGCTACAGTCGTTCTAGCGGCAACGGGTACCGGCAATACGCTGGTACAACCCGTAGGCGCAACAAACGCGAGCGGACAAGCCATCGGTAGTCTGAGTTCGGTCGTAGCCGGCGTGAAGACGGTGTCGGCGTCAATCAACGCGGTTGGTGTGACACAAACGGCGGAAGTGACCGTCACTGCAGGTACTGTCTCAGCAAGCCAGTCTACGGTAGTAGCGTTACCTACGTCGATCACGACCGACGCACAAACGAGCACTATTACCGTCACGGCTCGTGACGCGAACAACAATCCGATTCAGGGTGCGACCGTCGTATTGGCAGCGACAGGCACAGGCAACACCGTAACACAGCCGTCCGGTACAACGAGTGCCGGCGGAGTTGCCACGGGCAGCGTGGCCTCGACAGTCGTCGGGGCAAAATCAATCTCTGCCACCGTCAATGGAACACCAGTGACCCAGACTGCGACTGTCACGGTGAACCCGGGTGCCATCTCCGCGTCCCAATCCACGGTCGCGGCGGCTCCAACAACCATTACGGCGGGCGGACCCGCGAGCACCATCACCGTGGTGGCCCTCGATGCCAACAACAACCCCATCGAGGGCGCAACAGTCGTGTTAGCGGCAACCGGTTCAGGGAACACAATTACTCAACCGGCAGGCCCGACAGACGCTAGCGGTGTCGCAACTGGAACGCTCGGCTCAACTGCGACCGGTGTGAAGACAGTATCTGCCACGATCGACGGAACTGGCATCGCCCAGACAGCGAACATCACCGTTGCGGCGGGCGGCGCGTCTGCGACTCTCTCAACTATAGAATTGGCGCCACCCACGATCTCGGCTGACGGCGAGACAAGCACAGTCACCGTTACCGCCCGCGATGCGAACAACAACGTGATTCCTGGTGCGACGGTCGTGCTGGCAGCAACCGGGACAGGCAATTCGCTGACGCAGCCTTCGGGTGTCACCGACGCGAACGGAGTCGCGACCGGCACCTTGAGCTCGACTGCAGCGGAGAACAAAACGTTGTCTGCCAGCGTCGATGGTACAGCCGTAGTCCAGACGGCTGCATTGACAGTGGAGGCTGGAACCGCCAACACGATTGCTCTCAGTTCGGGTGACAATCTGACCGGTCCGGTTGGTACGACTTTGGAAACTCCTCATGTCGTGCTCGTGACGGATGCGAACGGTAATCCGAGATCCGGTGTGAACGTGGTGTGGTCTGTTGGGCCGGAAGGCGGAACAGTTAGCCCAGCGTCATCGGTCACTGGTTCGGACGGTCTTGCATCAACGATTAGAACGCTGGGTGGAAGCGCCGGGACGCAGACAACATCAGCGACCGCCTCGGTTCCAGTTGGGAGCCCCGTCGACTTCACGATCACGGCGACCGCTGGTGGTGCCTCGCGGATGGAAGCTGTGAGCGCAATCGTCGACACTGGGCAGGTCGACACGCAACTCGATGATTCGCTCGTCGTGTTGGTCACAGATGCCGGCCTCAATCCTGTGTCCGGCGTGACCGTCTCTTGGACGATCGTGAGCGGTGGCGGCACAATCACGCCGACGTCAGTTACAGACGTTTCCGGGCTCGCGGCCGCCGCCTGGATTCTGGGTCCCGGTTCGGGTACCCAGTTCGCGCGTGCGACGGCAGCAGGGGCACCGGTGCTTTTCGAAGGGGAGGCGACACCTGGCCCCGTGTCGGCTGGCCAATCATCGTTGGTGGCATTTCCCACGTCGATAGCCGCTGACGGGTCCACGACCACTCTGACAGTTACAGCTCGCGATGCAAACGACAACCCGATAGAGGGTGCTACCGTAGTCATTGCGGCGACCGGAGGTGGCAATAATATCACTCAACCGGTTGGCACCACCAACTCGAGCGGTATCGCGACAGGTACGCTTTCTTCAACGGTGGCGGAAGAAAAGACTGTCTCGGCAACGGTAGACGGGACGCCTGTTACTCAGACAACAAACGTGACCGTTGACGTTGGTGCGGTCTCCGCCACGGAGTCGTCTGTAAACGCGGCTCCAACGACCATATCTGCCAGCACCGGTGGAGTCACGAGCACCATCACGGTCACCGCACGCGACGCCAATCAGAATGTGATAAGCGGGGCAACGGTCTCGTTGGCTGTCACAGGAACGGGGAATTCGGTCACACAACCTGGCCTGACAAACGTGGGCGGAGTTGCCACCGGCACGTTGAGTTCGACTGATGTCGGAGTCAAGACAGTGACCGCAACGATTGACGGCACAGATGTATCCCAAACTGTCGACGTGACTGTCGAGCAAGCCAGTTCAACTACGACAATCACCTCCGATGCGCCGGACCCCTCCACTGTTGGCCAGGCGATTCCGGTGACTTTCACTGTGACATCACCGCTCGGCACCCCGACTGGAACCGTTACTGTAGGTGACGGGACCGATAGCTGTCAGGGAACGTTGACCGGGGGAAGTGGATCCTGCCAATTGGCCCTCACCACCATCGGGAACCGCATCCTCACGGCGAATTATCCTGGAAGCGGCAGTTACGGGGCTAGTTCTTCCGCAGGCGAATCGCACCAAGTGAATCCGGTGCCAACGGTATCATTCACCACCGCGAGTCAATCCGACGGCGAATCAGTAGGAACACTCACTGTCATAGCTGAGATCTCTGTAGAGTCTGGCCTGGAAGTGTCGGTCCCCTACACGTTGTCTGGATCCGCCACCCTCGGGGCGGGTGCTGACTATACCATAGCACCAGCTTCGTTCACCATACCGGTCGGCGACACTCGCGACACGGTCATCATAACTGTGAACGACGACCTTCTCGATGAACTTGCCGAGACAGTCGTGCTAACGATGGACCCGCCGACCAACGCAACCTTGGGCACCACCACTGATCACACGGCCACGATCACGGATGATGATGATCCGCCGAGCGTGACTCTGGGTGCGGCGCCAACAACCATCGACGAAGCGGCTGGAGTATCGACGCTGACAGCAACGTTGTCAGGTGAGAGTGGCCGTGATGTGACGGTTGACCTGGCGTTCACCGGTACAGCGGCGTTGATCGACGACTATGTCCGGGAAGGCACTCAGATCATCATACCGGCAGGTTCAAGCACCGGTACTTTGACAGTCACCGCAGTCCAAGATGTCTTGGACGAACCTGACGAGACGGTGATCGTCGACATCTCCGGTGTGACTAACGGTACAGAGGACGGTACGCAACAGGAGACGGTGACGATTGCGGATGATGATGATCCGCCGAGCGTGACTCTGGGTGCGGCGCCAACAACCATCGA
>CAZFHS010000064.1:0-30265 GCA_964518955.1 uncultured Gemmatimonadaceae bacterium
GTAGTCTTCGGAGCGAAACCTGAAGTAACCGTCACGAAGGATGAACCAGAGCGTACGACCACCCTTGAAAGTGAACGCCGGGTGAAGCTCCAGCTCGCCCTCGAAAGGTGAGCCGCCGTGCCAAAACTCGTCGTGATTGTAGAAGACGTTGCCCTGCGCGGCGAGGGATACCTGCTCGAGGAATGCACCAGGTCGGCCAAAACGCGCTCCCATGACTCGCCCGAACAACTCAGTATCGCCAACGCGCGGAATGAAACCACTTTCAGTTTTGAAATCGCCATGCACGTCATCGAACCGCGCCTGAAACTGAAAGGTGCGTCCGCTTCGTTGAAATTCGGCTGAGACCAATGGTGCAACGCGCACTGACTCGCCCGATCCTGCAGATGTCCAGCTATTTGCAAATTGAGTCGTCAGCGTGTAGCGCCGCAGGAAGAGGAAGCGAGCATCTCCAGACACCACCCTATTGAAGCGCCCTGTTCCCGGTATGGACCGATCTGTGTAAAGAACACCGATATTCGATCCCGCCCCGATGTCTCCTCGCAACCGCAGCAGGTTGAACGCGGCCGCGTCGTCGGCCCCATAAAGAGTCTTTGGCGCTTCATCCAAAGCTCCGAGGTACCCAACATTAAACGGCCCCAGTTTGCCAGTGAGTTTTGCGCCACCAATCGGATCTGCGATCTGTCGTGTGTGGACCAGGTTCTTCGGCGTACGGAAGATTTCTGTTCCTTCGAGGAAGAACGGCCTCTTCTCGGGAAAGAACAAAGCGAACCGTTCGTTGACAGTGATCCTGTTGGCATCTGTCTCAACTTGCGAGAAATCGGGATTCACAGTTGCATCGAGCACGAGGTTCTGTGTAATCCCGATGCGGCCGTTCACTCCAAAGTCCGGCTCGAAGTTGTCTTGCTGGAACTCTCCACCCACCGATTGGCCGACACGTTTCCCTGTCAGGACAGGATTGATCTCCATCAACCGCCTTGGCCGCAGGTCCTGCAAACCCACGAGGTGACCGGCTTGTGCCAATTGATTGGAGACGTTTTGCGTGAGCGGTGCCCAAGACTGTTTGAAACCGCTTCGCTGGACCTCACGAGCAACCTGAATACCCCAGTCTTGTGTTGCGGTACGCCGGAATCGAAGTGACGTATACGGAATCTTGATCTCAACGACCCAGCCCTCTGCGTCTACACGACCGTCAGACTCCCAGATAAAGTCTGGGTTGTAGTCGATGGAAACACTCATCCCCATGAAACGCCGCATTCCCTCGATCCAAAGTCCGTCGGCCTGTAGGCCGAGTGGATTGGCATAGAAAACGTAGGCCTGCCGCTGGTCGTCGAATGTGTCTAGTGAAATACGAATCCAGTCGTCCACCAGAGGTGCTCTGTCCCGATCTCCCAGATTGGCTAGTATGAGGTCGGGCTCGCTATCGTGTGCGCGTACACCGAAATAAATGGCGTCCGACGTATAGAAGATGCGAACCTCCGTAGACTCTGAGGACGGGATGCCTTCCACGGGGTCGTATTGGGTGAAGTCCGTCAGTACTGCTGCCTGGCCCCAAGTCTCTTCGTCTAGTCGCCCATCGATGTCAATGCCATGGTCCTGAATTCGAGGTACGATCACATCCAACTGGCCATTGCGGCCGCTGAAGACGGATGAGTCAGAGGGAGTCGCGGTGCCCGAGGAGCCGACGCCTGCATCTATTGTTTGAGGTACTGCAAACGCTGGTGAGATCGCTACGCAAAATGCTGCAACACTATTTATCCACACGATCATTCCATTCTTGAATTGTCTGGAGGGATGGAGTAACAAGATAAGCACCTGAGCAGACGATTCCGATGTTTTTGCCTGCACGCGTTGCTTTTGCAGTGTGAACCGCCTATCAGCATATTTCGCAGACAACCCACTGGAGACTGATGATGTGCTCACCACACCGACGAACCGTGGTATCCTCTCTCTGTGCAATGGTCCTTTCGTCTTCTCTGTTGGCTCAGCAGCCGGAAATACCGGGTCCGTCGTTCGAGGACATTCTGAACATCCGCTCTGTCGGTTCGGCAAAGATCTCACCCGACGGACAGTCGGTCGTGTACACTGTTCGAACAACCGACTGGAACGAGAACGGATACGACACGGAACTCTGGATGGTGCGTTCCGGTGAGGAACCGTTCCAACTCACTTGGACCAAGGACGGAAGCAGCACGAGTCCGGCATGGTCACCGGACGGAAGATGGGTCGCTTTCGCGGCCGACCGGGGTGCCAAGAGGCAGGTGTACTTGATCAACCCACATGGTGGCGAAGCCCATGCTCTGACGGAAGCCGAAGAAGGCGTGGGCGGATTCCAATGGGCACCGGATGGTGGGTCGATTGCATTCACGAGCTCAGAGCCCCAGAGTGAACGAGACAAAGAGCGTGAAGACACTTACGGCGCTTTCGCGGTAGAGGACCACGAATACCGGATGACCCACCTGTGGTTCGTCGAGTTGCCAGACGACCCGGGTACCGCTGAGGCAAAACGACTCACTGAGGGAGCGGATTTCACCGTTTCCGGTTTCGCTTGGTCGCCGGATAGGGAGGAAATCGCCTTCAGCCATACGCCTGATCCGCTCATCAACTCCTGGCTCCTCGCCGACATCTCTGTAATTGATGTTGCATCAGGTGAAATCCGGTCGCTTGTCACCGACGAGGGGCCTCAGAGCAACCCGACCTGGTCTCCCGATGGTGCATGGATCGCCTATCAAACATCTACAGCTGACCTAAACTCGGCATTTTATACCAACGGGCTCTTCTACAAGGTCCCTGCAGCAGGTGGTTCGCCGACACAGATCGAATGCGATCTCGACGAAGACCCAATGATCACCGCGTGGACTCAGGACGGCATTTTTTTGATGGGGTGGGAGCGCACGAAGCTGCGTTTGTTCCACATGAACCCCATTTCGGGCCGCACCTCTGCAGTTGGGTCATGGCCAGACCAGATTTCTTCGGTGGACTTCACGCCGGATGGATCCACCGTCGCGATCGTGGCCCGTGAGGAAGGTTCACTCGATGAGATCTACCGAACCCCAATTGAAGAGTTCAGCCCCGAGAAACTCACGAACGTGACGGTTCAGATCGAAGGGTGGACACTGGGCACCAGTGAGGTGATGTCGTGGCAGAGTCGAGACGGTACCACTATTGAGGGCGTGCTGCACAGACCGGACGACTTCGACCCAAATAGGAAGTATCCGTTGTTCGTGGTGATTCACGGTGGACCCACCGGCATCGATTTCCCGACAGCTGTCACCGGATACGTCTATCCAGTGCACCAATGGTTGGCCAAAGGAGCCCTGGTATTGCGCCCCAACTATCGAGGCTCGGCAGGATATGGCGAGGCTTTTCGTTCGCTGAATGTGCGGAACCTTGGAGTTGGTGACGTATGGGACGTTCACTCAGGTGTGGACCACCTTGTGTCGCAGGGTTTCGTAGACACAGACCGGATGGGAGCCATGGGGTGGAGCCAGGGAGGATATATCTCGGCATACCTCACGACCACAACCGACCGCTTTGCCGCAATATCCGTCGGAGCAGGGATCTCGAATTGGGTTACCTACTACGTGAACACGGACATACACCCGTTCACACGCCAATACCTGAAAGCCACACCGTGGGAAGATTCGGACATCTACGAGCAGACTTCACCAATGACCTTCATCAACCAGGCAACTACTCCTACCCTCATTCAGCACGGGGAATTCGATAGGCGCGTGCCGATTCCCAATGCCTACGAACTCTACCAAGGTCTCCAAGACGTTGGCGTCGAAACAAAGCTGATCGTATACAAGGGGTTCGGACACGGGATCACCAAACCCAAAGAGCGGCTTGCGGCAACCTGGCACAATTGGCAGTGGTTCGGAAAACACGTCTGGGGAGAAGATATCGAGCTGCCGATAGAGCTGGACGAGACAGAAGCAGACTCTACGGTAAACAATTGAGCGATACCTCTCCTCACCCCAGAATCGGCATCGACCTCGGCGGCACGAAGATCGAGGCGATAGCACTGGATGAAGCCGGAAGCGAGGTGTTCCGGCGTCGCGTCGAGACACCCAAGGCATACCCAAGCTGTCTCGCTGCAATCCACGATCTGGTTCGGGCCGCGGATGCAGCCTGCGATGAAGTGGGCAGTGTGGGAATCGGCATACCTGGAACCATCTCTCCCGTAACGGGCCTGGTAAAGAATGCGAACTCCACCTGGCTGATCGGCCATCCTCTCGACAAAGACCTCGAGGCCGCGCTCGATCGACCTATCCGCGTGACGAACGATGCGAACTGCTTCGCATTGTCAGAGGCAGTCGATGGCGCAGGGAAGGATGCAGCAGTCGTGTTCGGTGTCATACTCGGCACGGGTGTTGGTGGTGGTGTTGTGGTTGAGAGAAAGGTTCTGGGTGGGGCGCAGATGATAGGCGGGGAGTGGGGCCACAATCCCCTACCATGGCCGACAGACACGGAGCGACCCGGAGGCGAGTGTTACTGCGGAAGATATGGGTGCATTGAGACGTTTCTGTCAGGGCCTGGAATGGAACGAGACCACGAAGCAGTCGCTGGCGAGACACTCACAACACACGAAATCGTTGCCCGTGCAACTGCCGGCGAAGGTCCGGCATGTGCAACGATCGACCGGTACGTCGAACGTTTGGGCCGCGCGCTCTCCACCGTGATCAACGTCGTTGACCCCAACGTCGTGGTGCTAGGCGGGGGAATGTCCAACGTGCCCGACCTCGCTGCACGAGCACGAGAGGCCATCGAGCCACATATCTTCACTGACGAAGTAATGACTCGTATCTCGACAAACGTGCACGGCGATTCGGGCGGTGTGCGCGGTGCCGCCTGGCTCTGGTAAACACGAACGCGCCGAAAGCACTCTTGCTACGAATCGTACCAACACGCAGTTTGCCAATGGTCGCCAGCCCTCTTTTTGCGACTGTAAAAACGCGGTGAACATCTGCCGTTACAAATACCTCTGAGGAGCTTCCCATGAGAAGTAAGAGTTCGTCATTCAGGCACTTGGTTGGACTGGCACTTTTCTTCCTCGTATCCATGGCCATTCCCGCCCATCCCACACAAGCGCAAACTCAACAGATAACGGCTCCTGAAGACTTTTTTGGCTTCCAGATGGGTGCCGACCGCACGATCGCCCGCTGGGATCGGATGATCGAGTACTACAAATTGCTGCAGACAGAATCTCCCAGGATTCACGTGGTCGAGATGGGGCCCAGTACGCTCGGGAATCCGTTCCTAGCTCTGTTCATCTCGTCGCCAGACAACCTCGCCCGCATGGAAGAGTTGCGGCAGATCAACGCACAACTGAGCGATCCGCGCGGGATACCCGAGGATCGGATCAAGTCTCTGGTCGATGAGGGCAAGGTTGTAATCAACCAATCCATGAGCCTCCACGCCACGGAGATCGGTGGAAGCCTCATGGCTGTGGAGCTCGCTTACGACCTAGCCAACCGAAACGACGATGAGGCACTGCGGATTCTCGAAAACGTGATCTTCGTGATGATCCCGTCGCTCAATCCAGATGGTCAGATCATGGTCACCGACTGGTACCGGGAGACCGTAGGAACGGAATTCGAGGGTGCGAGTTACCCATCCCTGTATCACATCTACACCGGCCACGACAACAACCGTGACGCGTTCATGACGAACACGATTGAATCGGTGTACCAAGCCACCTTGATGTTCAGAGAATGGATTCCACAGGCGTACATCGACCACCATCATATGGGCAGCTACAGCGCACGTTTCTATGTACCGCCTTACGCTGAACCGATTCGGCCGTTCTCCGATCCGCTCGTGTGGCGGGAGATGAGCTGGTACGGCGCCCACATCGCATACAAGGAAGAAGAGGCTGGTCTAAACGGGATCATCAATTCGGCCATCTATGGCGGATGGGGACACTTCGGATTCCACTGGATCACTCCTTTCCACAACATCGCCGGAATGCTCACCGAAGCGGCAGGCACCAGACTGGCAACGCCCATCTACATCCATCCCGACGAGTTGAGGGGTGGCAGGCGGCAGATGCCGGCACACGAACCGCAGACGACGTTTCCGAACCCGTGGCCCGGCGGCTGGTGGCGCCTCCGTGACATCGTCGAACGCCAGAAGGTCTCTGCGTGGGCTACCCTGGACATAGCTGCACGCAACAAGGAGACAGTCCTTTGGAACGCCTATTTGAAGGCGAAGCGACAGACGGAGCGAGGCGCCGCAGGAGAGCGTGCGGCGTACATCATTCCCGCGGATCAACACGATCACCGCACAACACTGGTGCTGATCGAGAAGCTGTTGGGGCAAGGAATCGAGGTACAGCAGTCAGAGCTGGGATTCACCCATGAAGGCAAGGTTTACGGACCAGGCACGTTCGTGGTCTCAATGGCGCAGCCCAAAATGGGAGTCATTCGCTGGGTGCTCGGTCAGACCGATTATCCCCAGAACAGCTACACCATCGACCAGCTAGGGAATCCGATCCGCCCATATGACATGGCCGGAGACGTGTTCGCCGAATTCATGGGCGTACACGTCGACGAAGTTGGAACGCAAGTCGCAGCCCCGTTGACAGTCGTTTCCGGACCGATCGAACCCATGGGGACCGTGGCAGCGGGGGCATTTGGTTATCGACTCGATGGGCGTTTGAATCACTCCTTCAAAGCGGTGAACATGCTGTTCGACGAGGGCGTCGACGTCAGACGGGTGCATACCGCCACTGACGGCCTCCTCCCCGGGGACTTCCTCGTGGCAGCCAATGCAGACGCAGGTCTCGAGGAAATCGCGAGACGAACCGGCGTGGACTTCGAAGCGCTGACCACCGACGCGACTAGCAACAGCTTCGAGGTAGACCGACTCCGAATCGGCATGTATCAGCGGTACTACGGCGGCAACATGGACGAGGGTTGGACTCGCTGGTTGCTCGAACACTACGACTTCCCTTACACAACTCTGATGGACGCCCAGCTCACCGCAGGCAGCTTGGCGGATGATTATGACGTGATCATCCTTCCGGCAGATCGGGTGAGCGCCATGACCGGCGAGGGCGGCGAACCCGAGAGCGGCCCTTACGCCACTGGACCGGAGAGCTATCCGCCAGAATACCGCAGCGGTTTTGGACAAGCCGGAGTAGCAGCGCTACGTGCATTCGTCGAAAACGGCGGAACGTTGCTCACATTTGCGGAGGCGGGAGATTTCCCGATCGAGGAGTTCGGACTTCCGCTCACGAACGAAGTAGCCAACAGACCCGGCAAGGAATTCTGGTGCCCCGGATCGACTCTGCGAATGAAGTTCGACAACACCAACCCACTCGCATACGGTATGCCCGAGGAGGGGTTGGGCACATTCCTAGCTCGCAACCAGGCTTACGGGATCGAGTCCACTCCCCACAGCCACAAGATGCAGATAGTTGCGGAGTTCCCGGAACGTGATCTCCTGCAAAGCGGATGGCTTATCGGCGAAAACCTGATTGCTGAGAAAGCAGCGATGGTGTCTGCGGAGTTCGGTGAAGGCGCAATCGTGCTCATCGGCTTCCGTGCGCAGTTCAGGTCGCAGACTCACGGTACTTTCAAGCTCGTATTCAACTCATTGGTGAGCGGCCCGGCAAACAACTGACATCCTGTGCCAAACAAGGTTGCCCGGGGTCCCCAAACATAGGGGGTCACCGGGCTTTTGTTTTCGGGCTTCAGTCGGAGATCGTTGGTGACGAGCGCCTGAAGATCAGAACCAGGAAGAAGCTGAGGCTTGCTGCACAGAGCCCAACCAATGTCGGGCTCAATGCGCCGTATCCGCTCCCACCTGTGTGGAAATGGACGAAGAGGAGTACCGCTATGCCCGCCGCGATAGAAGCCATTGCTTCAGGGACACCGCCCTTCTTGGTGCAAATACCGGCTAGTACCGGCACGAACAGACTGACACCCAACAGGGCGTAGAAGATGGTGAGTGCATCGATTACCGATGAAAGGGTGATCGCGAGCGTAACCCCCAGCACGCCTCCACCGACTGCAGCCATCCGCGACACCTTCAACACCATTGCGTCACTCGCTTTGGGGGCCAGGAAGCGCCGATATAGATCCTGCGACAATGACGTTGCCAGCATGAAGAGTATCGCGTCGGCGGAACTGATTTCCGCCGAGACTATTGCGGCTAATCCGATGCTACCGAGAACAACCGGAAGCTCGTACACCAACACCGTCGGTAGAGCCAGTTCGTGGTTCATCAACTCAGGATGGTTCACTCGAGCGATCATCCCAAGAAGAGGAGGAATCACAGCGAATATCATCAGAACGACAGCAGCGAGCCCCACCCCCCAGCGAACTGTGCCGGCGTCCCTCGCACCGTACACTTTCTGGAGCAATCCCGGCGAGATAATGAATGCGGGCACGAGCAACCCGACATACGTCCAGCCCGACGATCCTCCCCTCCAAAAGTTCAGATACCCTTGCCCGGCAGTCGAGCCAGTGTCAAGAACGGCAGACAAACCTCCAACCGAGGACAGTGCAACGGGAACCGCGATTGCGAACCCAAGAACAAGCACCACGAGCTGCACGAGGTTCACCCACGCCGAGGTGAGCAATCCACCGGCAGCGAAATAGGTCGTCATCACCAATCCGCCTATCAAGCACCCGGCCAGTTTCGGAATCCCGGCAACCACTTCCAAAACCCAAGCCAAAGCAATGAGCTGTCCGGCAAGAATCGAGAGCGTACCAATCCACAATAGAAGCGCAACGATGCCACGCACCGACGGGCCGTAGCGCAGTTCGAGAAAGTCACCGACCGTGTGCAAATTGTGTTTGGATGCTACGGCCCAAATTCGAGGTCCGACAAACAAGGCGAGCACGACGGTCCCTATCCCCGCCGACCCCACCCACCACCACGCACTCAAACCATCCCGAAACCCAAGTCCGGCAGCGCCAACAGTCGATCCAGCTCCGATATTCGCCGCTAGCAGGGTTGCAAATAGTAGCAACGGGCTGAGACGGCGCCCCGCAACGAAGAACTTGTCAGAGGTATCGACGAGCCTACCGATCCACACACCCAAGAGGATCAGACAGACTGAATACGCCAGAAGGAGAATCAGGTGGAGGTTCATCTACCCAATCATCTTCCGGCGCCCGGCTCCGGCACAGGTATGTGGCGTGGTATCACGACTTGCCCATTTTGCACGACGACTTCACCGTCGCGAACAACCAAGTGAACATTGGCGAGATCACCCACATCTCGATCCGGGCGCCCGTCCACCACCAACACATCCGCAAGCTTCCCTGGCTCGAGCGTGCCCAACTTGTCGGCCATGTCCAGCAGCTCAGCGTTGGTGCGGGTGGCCGTTACAAGCACCTCTTCCAAACCGTAGCCAACCGCAAGGAATTGTCGGAGTTCATTGATGTATGACTCCGGTAAGTATCGGAACCAGTCCGAGACGAGATCGGTCCCTATGCCCATCTTCACACCTGCTTTCCGCATCCGGCTGAGGAGATCGAGATTGTCTTCTTTCGAAAACGAGAACCGCCTCGACGTTGATCCGTAGTAGCCTCCAGCGAGATCGAATATGTAGATGTAGGGAATGAGAGTCGGCACTGCTTCCGTCCCTCTCTCTACCATCATCGCTATTGTCTCATCGGTCCGAGGCAGAGGATGCTCGATCATGTCTACGCCAGCTTCCACGGCACTGGTCACGTAAAACGTCTCGGCGTCCGCGGTGATCTTGAGACCGAGCGCATGTGCTTCGTCCACAGCCGCAGCAACTTCCTCAGGGCTGTAGTGACTGCCTATCTTGATGAAATCTGCTCCGCGTTTGAACTGCTCGCGGACCGCCTCGCGCCAATCATCCGGACCCGACGCCTCTCGCATCGTGCCGTATCCAGGCGCGTGCGCGTCCAAGCCCTCTGCTCCATGGCCACCGGTGCCGGTGATCAGCTGGCCTCCCGGAAAAATGCGAGGTCCTACCAACCGGCGTTGCCTGACCCAATCCTTGAGTCGGAAGGGAACATTGCCTGCCGAGCCTACGTCACGAACGCTCGTGATGCCGCTTTCGATGAAGAAACGGAGTCGTTCCATTCCTCTGAGCGTCTGATCCGCCTCATCCAACGCGTGTGACACAGGGACGTTCGGCTCCGTGTAGGTGAGGTGAGTGTGCATGTCGATCAGACCCGGCATCACAAACATGCCTTGCACATCGACCACCTTGGCGCTGTCTGGCCAGCTCTCGTCACCGACGTCGAGAATGCCGATGATCTTGTTGCGTTCGATGACCAGGCTGCCGTCCCGCGGTTGCGACCCCGTGCCGTCGAAGATCAACCCGCCATGAAGAACGAGCACTCCATCCGGCCCTTTGGGGCCAGGAGGTACCGGAATTCGACGGGGATCGTCGGTGACCTCGGTGGACGGATCGAGAAACGCGGTTCGTTCTTGCCGTTGCTGCCCGCCTGCCGGAGCCGCCAGCAAGAGAAAGCCCGCTATGGGAAGCAGCGCGCGAGTGGCGATCATGTTCATCGTGACACCTCTGTGGAGCGTGTTGGGAGCTGAGGTCGAACAAGCAAAGCTACGCTCGAGGAGAGTATAGCCACCAGGGGGGAAGCGAATGGAGGCCGTCGAACGGACGGCCTCCATTGAATCATTCGTCGATCACGCCTTCCGGCGAGAGCCGTACTATAGCTCCTCCGCCCTCACCGCGATCTCCCCTTTCAGACCAGCATCGTTTCGAATAGCCGTACTCGAAAGGCTCAGCGAAACCGTTACCGTTGCCTCACCAGTCAACGACTCGTGAGTTGCGGTTACGGTTGCAGTTCCTTCAAACAGAGCTGTCACCATTCCATTCTCATCGACTTCGACAGGACAGGGTAGCCCAGTCGACGGCTGTGGCCCGTCACCTCCGGCCGGCGGTGCCGGCGCAGGACACGCTGCCCAGGTGACCGCTGCACCGACAATGCTGTTGCCATTGGCATCAAGTACCGTCGCAGATAGTTGCGATGTCTCTCCGACGGTGGTGAGCGTCACCTCTGACGGTGTCACCTCTACGCTCGCCGCCACCTGTTCGACCACTACTGGTGTCGCTCCCGACACCCCACCGCTCGTCGCTACCGCGGAAACGTTTCCGTTGCCCAGCGCCTCTACTATGCCTGACCCAGAGCCGATCTGGGCAACCCCAGTGGCTCCCTCCACACTCCAGCTTACGGGCGCATCTTCAATCACATTCCCAAGGACGTCGCGAACCGTGGCCGCTAGAGCCTCGGTCTCGCCGATCGCATCGAAGTGCACCGAGTCCGGTGTTACCTCCACACTTGCTGCTACCTGCTGAACGGTTGCGGACGCCGAACCTATTGCGCCGCCGCTAGTTCCAACAACCGAGGTCTCGCCGTTGCCAACCGCCGTCACGAGCCCGGTCTCCGAGTCGACCGTCACAACACCAGCGACTCCACCTATGTCCCACAACACCGTTGCATCCTCGATCGGGCTGCCCAATGCGTCGCGGACAGTCGCCGTCAAAATCTCAGTCTCGCCCAAGGCGCCGAACCACATCGTTGCCGGGTTGACTTCGACTGATGCGGGCACCTGCTGTACCTCGACAGACGCTGAGCCCGAAAATCCACCACTCGTCGCCGTAACCGTTTCAGTTCCATCGCCTATTGCAGTTACCTCACCTGAACCATCGACCGTCGCAACCGATCCCGCGGATGGCGCCCAGTCAACCGACGCTCCTGCAATCGGATTATGCAACGCGTCCAACACGGTCGCGGTCAACTGCGCGGTCTCGCCCAGGGATGCCAAGGACACTTCTGCCGGCGCGACCTCTACCGACGCGACAACCTGCTGTACTTCAACGGACGCCCCGCCTGATGCGCCGCCACTGGTCGCGGTTACCGTCACAGCGCCGTTGCCGACTGCCGTTACTTCGCCCGTACCGTCAACCGTCGCTACTGCCCCAGTTGCTGGAGCCCACACAACCGAAGCACCGACAATGACATTCTCCAACCCATCCAGTACCGTTGCAGTCAGTTGCTCTGACGCACCCAGTGATGCGAACGACACCTCGGTTGGGGCGACCTGCACCGATGCAGCAACCTGCTGCACCCCAACCGATGCCCCGCCTGAAACACCTTCACTCGTTGCGGTGACCGTCACTGCACCATTTCCAACTGCCGTGACCTCACCATTGCCATCGACCGTCGCCACCGACCCAGTTGCGGGCGCCCAAACCACCGAAGCACCGGTGATGATATTGTCCAACGCGTCGCGTACTGTTGCCGTCAGCTGCTCCGTCGCGCCCAGAGACTCCAGTATCAATTCTGGAGGCGTTACCTGAACCGACGCCACCACCTGCTGTACGTCGACTGATGCTGAACTCGAGAAACCCGCGCTAGATGCGGTTATGGTAGTGGTCCCGTTCGCCACGGCGGTCACCGTGCCGGTCGACCCCACCGTGGCAATCGCCTCGTTCGACGACTCCCACGAAATCACCGCAGTTGGAACCTCATTGCCACGGGCATCCAATGCAGCGCCCACCAGGTCGGTAGATTCCCCAAGGGATTCCAGAATGTTCGTCGACGGTGTAACCGTCACGGACGCCACAACCTGCTCAACCGTCACTTCCGCACTTCCCGAAGCCCCATCTGCTGTCGCCGTGATTGTGGCCGAGCCGTCCGATTCCGCAACTGCTGTTCCGCCCGGCCCCACCGATGCCACGGTCTCCAAGGACGACGCCCATGCAAATGCGGCATCCGTCACCTCGCTGCCACCCGCATCCCAGGCTTTCGCCTCGAAATTAACGGGTTCACCCAACGAGGCGAGGTTGGCAGTGGGTGGAGTCACATCAACTGAGGCCACTTGCTGGTCTACTACCACCTCTGCACTGCCCGACACCTCGCCGGCAGTCGCCGTGATTGTCGCAGGGCCATTCGATACCGCCACCACTGCACCAGCGACGTCCACCGAAGCGATGCCATCGGCTGACGAGCCCCAACGGAACTCCGCACCGGCCACCAAGTTGCCCCGCGCATCACTTGCCGTGGCAACAAAGGATTCTGAATCACCCAACGAGACGAAGCTTGCTGAGTTTGGAACCACTTCGACCAAGGCCACTCTTTGTGAAACGGTGACCTCTGCGCTTCCCTCGAGTCCGCCAACCGTCGCCGTGATAGTCGTGCCGCCATTCATCGCGGCAACCACTGCACCGTCTGAGTCGACGTCAGCTACGGACGCATCTGACGACGCCCAGGTAAAGTCAGCGTTCTCCACCTCGGCACCAGCAGCATCAAATGCAGTCGCGGTCAGTTCCACCATGTCCCCCAGGGACCCCAAGTCTGCTGCTGGTGGAGTCACCGTTACGGACGCTACTTCCTGCGAGACAACAATGTCAGCGCTGGCAGAGATCGTGCTTCCGACAACGGTTGCCGTGACTGTGGATGATCCGTTTGATACGGCCGAAACTCGACCGGTAGCACCAACTGTTGCGATACCCTGCTCCGACGACATCCAGGTGAACGGGACGCCAGCGATCTCACTGCCACCCGCATCCCACGCAGTCGCTATGAGGTCGGCCGACTCGCCAAGTGAGCCCAAGTTTGCTTCGGCAGGTGTTATTGAAGCCGACGCCACCTCCTGATCGACGGTCACATCTGCTGTCGCCGACACCGTGCCGATGTTGGCGCTAATGGTTGCGACGCCGTTTGACGCGGCCGTCACCCACCCTGCCGAACCAACCGTCGCTATGTCATTGGCTGAGGAGATCCAGCTGAACTCTACGTTCTCAATCGGATTACCGAGTGCATCCCACGCAGCCGCCTCAAAGTCCACCGAGTCACCCAACGAAGACATGCTGGCCGAACTCGGAGTAACGGCTACGGACGCCGCTTCCTGCGAAACCGTTACAGCGGCGCTTCCAGCAACATCTCCGACGGTAGCGAGAACGTTTGCGGTGCCGTTGGACACAGAAACCACCGAACCCGGTGATACGATTGCCACGATACCGTCAGATGAGGATCTCCATTCAAACACGGCGTCGACCACTTCGCTTCCACCGGCATCCCACGCAATAGCGTTGAAGTCCGCCGGTTCGTTCAGCGAGGCCATGCTAGCCGTAGAAGGTGTCACCGTTATCGATGCAACTTCCTGCTCAACTGTCACCACCGCACTGCCTTCGATGTCGACGGAGGTCGCGGTGATCGTAGCCGAGCCGTTGCTCAGCGCCGTCACTTCACCGTTCTCATCCACTGACGCTACACCTGGGTCGGACGAAGACCAGGTAACCGAAACGCCCACCATTTCGTTGCGGTGTTGATCTCTAGCTTCGATACTGAGCCCGGTCGTCTCGTTGAACGCAGCCAGCGCTACAACACCGGGAGTTACAGTGATGGTCGCCAGCTGAGGAATGTCGACGTCTACTTGGGCTGTGCCTGTTGCATCATCACTGGTAGCGGTAATCGTCGCGGTTCCATTGCTCACAGCGGCAACCTCTCCACTCAGAGCATCCACTGTTGCGACAGACTCATCAGAAGATGTCCACACTACTTCGGCGCCCGCGATCGTATGACCGTTACCGTCGCTGACAATCGCGTTGAACTGTGCAACGGCCCCGTTCGCTTCCAAGATTGCTCGGGACGGGTCTACCACCACAGAGGCCGCAACCTGACCGACCTCGACCAGCGCGCTTCCGGCCTTGTCGCGGTTGGTCGCGAATATCGACACCACACCATTGGCTAGCGCTGTCACATTCCCAGCGTCATCCACTGTGGCAATCCCATCGTCCGACGAAGTCCATACGAACGGAACGCCCGAGATCTGTGCACCGTCACCGTCAAACGCCTCTGCACTGAGGCTCACTGTCGTTTCAAAGGCCTCGAGAACCGAAGTTTCCGGTGTGACTACGATCGTTTCTATCGCGGTAACGAGAACAGAGACTGTCGCCTCATCCGACAGCTCTCCACTGACGGCCGTGATCGTAGCGGTACCGTTGCCGAGGGCTGTCACTACACCGGCTTGATCAACACCGGCAATAGTCGCGTCTGATGACGACCAAGTTGTCGGGGCCTCCTCGATCTCATAGCCGTTGGCGTCGGATACAGTGACTGTGAGTTGCTCAGTCGCGTTTCGCTCGAGCAGCTCCACCTCCCGCGGCGAGACCTCCACAGACACGGCTTCCTGAGCAACAGTGACGTTTGCTGTTGCGCTGACTTCGCCGGACGATGCAGTGATTGAAGCCTCGCCATTCCCAACTGCGGTTACCATCCCGACTTCATCCACCGTCACCACTGCGTCGTCTGATGAACTCCATTCGAACCTGGCGTCCAATACCGGATTCCCAGCGCCGTCAAATGCGGCCGCTTCGAGAGTGCGTGTGTCTGCAAAAGCAACAAAGGTCGCCTCAGCAGGATCGAGCATTATTGTCTCGACCGATTGAGTGACGTTGAATGGATCGCTCAACGCGGAAGTGAGTCCTTCCGCCTCAGCGATCATGCGGAACCCGTCTCCACGTTTATCAACGCGGACGGCAGCGAAGCCAGCCACTCCCTCGACTGCTTCCTCGGTGGTCGTACCGACGAGCGATGCCTCCAACACATTCGGCTCGAGACTCAGCGTGATGGAATTATCCGCCGGATACACCACGTTGCCGTATTCATCGACCACCGACACCTGTACCGGAGGATCGAGATCGACATTCACCGAGACCACTTCAGGCACTGACACAAATCGAAGCGCATCGCCAGGCCCAGCGACAGCTACCACGTCTAGCGCCGTCTCCGGCCCCTCTTCAACTGTAGCCTCGAACTCGTACACACCGGCGGACGTTCCAACACTGCCGAGAGTGCCGGCGAAGCCATTTTCGTCGGTGAATACTTCAGTTTCAGTTACCTCAGCACCATCAGGTGCCGTGAATGACACCTTGACCTGTTCGACCCCCAAGCCATCGGTGCCCAGGACCTGAACGATGAGCGGCAGGTCGGTACCCACTCGAACGCTGTCAGAATCACCTTGAATCGATATGATGGAGTCTGGCATCGGCAGGAATCGCACGTTAGCAGAGTCGGCAACACCTGTCGGAGTGGTAGCAATTACCTGTACTGACGAACGCCCCGTAGAAGGCGCCTGAAGCACCGCATCGGAATCGATCGTAGCGATCTCCGGATCAGTCGTTTCCCACACGACGACGAAGTCAGCTACTTCTGCACCGTCATCATCTGTCGCCGAAACCCGAAACTGGGCTAGGTCACCATGGCTAACCAACGAATCGCCCGGGTCGATCTCGAGCGCTGCGATATTCCATCCTGGGCCTACGAACGGCATCTGTACGGTTTGCACCTGCGACTCGCCAATCACACTTTCATCCACCACGAGCGTACTCTCCGCCGCGAACATGAGCACGCTAGAGCTCAACACCTCTGCCCTGACAATCATCAACTCCGAAGGGGTATCGAGGTTCAGCACCCATCCAAACACGTCATCTTCGGCAGGATCGTACGCGACTGTCGTATCTACATACGTCGTCGAGTCCAACTCCCGAAGGACGGTCACGTGAATCTCGTCCAGGCCAAGCCTTGCCGGATCCACGCTGCTTTCCAGAATTGGCTGGAGCTGTAGGTGGCCCAGGATTGTGCCTCCCGGGCCGGCCGGATCGGTCTCGCACGCCACGAACATTACGATCGCAAGAATCGCGAAGTGTGCGAACGACCCGCGCATACGGTGTCTTAGAATCGGTGTGCCCATCGCAGTGTCACCAGGAATTCGCTGAAGTCCTCGCCGGCCTCCAGCATGTTATCATGATCGCTCGCACGAGCCATCAGCGTAACGGTCTCGCTTCTATTCAACTGGAGCCGAGACGTTAGCGTCGCTTGCAGCGAGTTCGTTTGATTCACCTGTGCCCGTCCGAGTTGCAGACTCGTTGCCCATTTGCCGCGGGCGAGTCGGAGTTGCCCGGCCAAGGCATAGGTTGAGCGTGTCGTCCACCCGACACCGCCGAAACGCGAGCGAACGATGCCGAGCGACGGGGTCAAGTTGATGTTCCCTGTAATGCCCGCCAACAGCCGTGCGTTCACCGTGTGGGATTCCGACTCGCTCTGGACACGCAGCGGGTTTTCGTCGCCTGAAACTCGATACGTGTATGCCAGCGATGCTGACCTGAACAATCCCCTTCTACTCAACGTGAAGGTCTGATTGGACCCGATCAACCAGGTTTCGTAAGCAATCCACTGTTGGTCCGCCGTGGCATCATTGCCCAGGCTGGCGAAGTTCACTCGCAAGCTCGTGTTCCAACTTCGCGAAGCACGAAATGCAACGGCCGTGCCAATTCGAGTGCGGTTGGTGGTAAACGTCTTCTGTCCGATCAGGTTGTCCCTCTGGCGTGTCCCATCGAACTTGATGTTCCACTTCCTGAACCGGAGAGACGTATTGAGCTGAGCGCTCCGCTGATCGGACATCACCGAAGCAACGCCCATAGACATGTATCCCGGCCCGATGTTCCTGACGGTAACCTTGGTGGTGAGCGGATCGAGGCGCGCTGTGGCTTCCAAGGTATATGCGTAGTCAGCCGTCGTGCTCGTGCGAGGCGTGATCACAGACTGTACGACACCCGGGATTTCCGACAGGACATCCTCGCTCTCGATCTCGTCGGCTCGCGTGTCTCTAGTATGTCCGCTCCCGGTCAGCTCCCCTCGGAGTGCGAGCTTGTCCTTGAAGAGATTGAGCGTCCCAGCCAAGCCCATCACGACGTTCTCGTGGGGAGTCACAGCGTAAGGATTGGAAACGACTCCAATGGAAAGCGTGTCTTCGACAAACGTTGTGTCAGGAAGATTGTCGATGAACGGAATGGTGTCCTCCGGCAGAGCCAGCGAAGACGCATCGTCCGCCGCGCGCAGGAAGATTAGATCGAGTGATGCCTTTCTAGTATCTCCGACGCCTATGCGCCCACCAAAGATGTTCCTCTCGAAACGGCCCGTGGTTGCTCCTCCAGGTGCCGCCCGTTGGCTGCGCCCCCCGAATGATGAAAACCGCACTGGACCTCTCCACACATTGAACCCCGCACCCCTGACTCGAACTCCGGTGAAAGTGAGCGGTGAGTATGAGTCGGAGAAGTCACCGATGTGAGCGTCGCCCCAGCTCCATTTGGGGTGGACCGCATATTGGTTCAGGCTCTGGCGTGCGTGACTTTGGAAAGCCTGGTTTTCCGTCGAAAGCATGAAGTCGAAGTTGAGTATCAGCTTGTTGAACACCGTAACTGTCGGGCGGAAGTACAGTCGCCCGGTCGCAGGCGGACGACGTCGGTCCGTACCACTGATCGTGTTCACCTCTCCGTGCGTGCCCATCACGCCGCCTACCGAGACTGCCCCGGTCTGTGCAGCGCCCGTCGCGGGCACTAGGAGACATACGGATGCGACAATCAACGAGGTGCGACGAAGCGTCGGTGCCAACTCAATGAATCTCGTCATCTCGCACCCCCGTTCAGGGAGATGAGTTCAGTTGTCTGATCGTAGTTCCCGAACTCGCTTTGCACCTGGATCACGCTTCTGATGAGGATATGTGGTGCTTCCTGCCGCACGAGCAGAGACCGCGGTTCGGCATACCTCATGCCCACAGGTTCGAGTGTGACTCGATAAACGTCGAACGTCCCCGCCGCGGTTTCGACGCGCTCGGTGCCCGTAACAGAGAGTATCTGCGGCACTACTTGCCCCAGCTGCACATCGAACGATCTGAGCCCGGTTTGGTATCCTTCGGCTAGAGGGAGGCCTGCCACAGCCACATCTAGGCCCAAGCCGTCGGAAAAAACAGGAGCTTCCAGTGGCACATCTATATCGTCCACGAAGTCGGATACGAAGATCTCACCAGTGACTCGATCCGCCGAGAAATCGACCGACATGCTGGACAATCCGCCGGTTCTACGTCTCAGCGGCAGCAGGCTGGTTCTGTCGACGTCGACTGTATCTGCCGCAGCCATCAGCTCACCAGTCAATTCCGGCTCGAACTCGAAGTTGTCGTCCATGAACTGCGTTGAATCGAACTCGAACGCCGCGAGGACGGGTACCAAAGTGGAATCGATTACACGCCAGATTTCGCGCCCTTCGAGAGTTTCGTCGACTACGGTTCTAGTAAGCTCAGTTTCGCCACCGTCACTAGTCGAAATGCGGTAGACTAGAGTCGCGGGCTCGACCGATGCGCCGTTCGTCGCGGGCAGCGGGGCTGTGAGAGCTAGAGCCGCGGCGCCAAGAGGCTCACCGGCGTCAATCGTGATGTTTGCGAGCACCTCACCAAGGTCTCCCGCGAGAGCTTGTTGAACACGGCCGCCCAGGTGTTCACCGAAGAATCTCTCCAGTGCTGCAGCGAGGGCACTTCGATTCGTCACATTTCTGAACCGCCGGCCCTCGCCAGCGACCCTCAAGTACTCTGCGTCTCGGCCAGCCGAACGCAACGCAGCCACCATCCGCTCGGAGTGTGTTGCCGAAACCCGCGGGTCGTTTACCCCATGCGCAAGCAGAGTCGGGCGGGTCACCTCACCGACTGCACGAAGCGGAGATTGCGACTCGAGCCGTGAATGGTCGTCCGGAATATCGGGGTCACCAATTCGATGATGAGTCAGTGTCGAGGAGAGCTGTTCGTACTCTGAAGCGTCAGTCACGAACGATGACAAATCGGTCATCGCCCCTACCGCGGCGCCCGCAGCATACAACTCTGGTGTGAATGCCAAACCAGCAAGTGCCGAGTACCCACCGTAGCCGAACCCGAGTATGCCTACACGCCCCTCGTCAGCGATGCCTTCACCCACGAGGAAACGAACACCGTCAGTCAAATCTTGCTGGGCAACGCCCGTACCCCACGAACGGTTCCCTGAAGCGAGAAACTCCTTCCCGAACCCGCTTGAGCCTCGGTAGTTGGGTTGAAGTACGGCATATCCTCTATTCGCAAGGAACTGAACCATTGGATCGAAACTCTTGCAAACTCGGTCCTCCGGGCCGTCGTGAGTCAGTATTACCGCGGGCAGGTTCACGACGCTGTCGCGCCGCGGAAGTGTCAGTAGTGCCCGGATGTTCTCGCCATCCGAAGTTCTGTAGCTGACCCAGGAACTCGAAGCCAGATACGAGGGAGCGAGCGCAGGCATCGCTTCAGCCAACGGTTCCACGGTGTCATACCAACGATTGTACAAATAGTACGTGCCCGGGTTCGTGTCGTTCTGCTCTTTGAGTATCCAGAGCGCATCGTTTGCACTGGCCGACTCCAACCTCAAGCTCCCAACCGATTGCCGCTCGGCAAGCCATTCCAAGTCGATGGCGAAAACACTGTCCTGCGCATAGATCCGAGTCGTGTCGTCGTGATAAACTGTCGCGACGAGTACGTCAGAACCGGGTTCAAAAACCGCCTCGCCAAAATCGACACTGGCTTCCGGATCGCTATCCACAAATTCGATCTCGAATGTCTCCGGGTGAAAGAGCACGAGCTCGGTGCGTTCGCGTTCACCCTGATCCGTAACCACATAGACGCGTCTGTTCGCCTGGTGGTACCGAAGCGGCATGCAGGTCTCATCGGGCAAGCAACCAAAAGCGGGGGTCAGAGTATCACCATCGACTCTGAGCAGCTCGGTGCCCCCGTCCGGCCCGTATCGAACCGCGAGACGCGGGATACCATCGAGATCTGTCACCCAGTCAGCTATTTCATCGTCGTTCTGCCGAATCAGCTCTCGCGCTCCTGACGGAATTCCTATGCGATACACATCGTGAGATCTCGGATCGCGATCGTTTAAGCCTGCAACCACGATTCCGGGCTCGGAGTCTGGTAGGGCATAGATCCTGGCCTGTACGCCCGCCTCCGGAGTCAGATCTGCCGGAACGCCAGTTCCCAGAGTGTCCGCCTCGACCGCATAGAGGTGGAAGTTCTCATTCCCACCCTCGTCGCGCAGAAATAGTAGGTAGCGCGAGTCTCTACTCCATGCGAATGATTGCGCCGGTCCGTCGGAAACGCGGACCGCCGAATCCACCCCGAGATGCAACCTCGACAGCCATAGCTGCCGCTCACCTGCAAATGGCGCGAAGAAGGCGATCAGGCGACCATCCGGCGAAATCTTCAAATCGGAGACCACAGGATCTTCGAAGAACTGGCCTCGGTCGAGCAACGGCGCTTGCTGTGCGCTGACCGCCGTGGTTGCGCAGAGCACCCCGAACACAAGCGGTCCGAGTGCCGATCGGAAACGCTTATGGGAATATTTCATTACGCACCATGTTGAAGAGGTTGACCGCGTTCTCCACGATCGATCCGCTCCAGCCAAGCTGGAACACTTTGGGCCTCCCAAACACCTGATAGTCGAGACGCATGTCGACGCTCGTGTTACCCATCCAACCTTCGAGGGCAGCGTCGAACTCCGCACTCTTGATACTGAACGGAAGCGGCGGCATCGGACAGGTACGACACGTTTCGAAGCCGGTCACGTAGTCTGAGAAAGAGTTGAACGCCTCACGGACTTTGGCGACTTCTGCCTGTGCCGCATTCACTCCCACCTCGGCTGCATTTCTCGCCCGCACCATCCCGTGGTATACCGGATTGTCCCAGATGTAGCGCCTGTTGTTATACACGAACCTGGCAGCGACGTATGCTCCCCAAGTGGTCTGTTTGCTCAGGTACCAGAACCCCGTCGAAGTTCCCCAGTACGCCTTTCCACCGCACGCCCAGACGGGTCCCCACCAATTGCACCTGCTCCTGTAGTACCGATATTTCCCTAGAGAGTAGTTGTACTTGTTGTTCGAATACCGATAGGCGGCGTACGCTGCATTCATCGCAACGCGCGGCGCCTCTTCAGCGAGTCGCACCCAAGCGGTCAGAGCATCTTCCGCACGATCGAGCGTCCACGCGGCAGCATTGAGACTGCCTTCGGCTACGTCGAGCGCCACGTCTCCCACCGGTAGAAGGAGGCGGATGACTTCATATGCGACTTCGTCGCCGAAATCGTTGTACAGAGCGAAATGCGCTTGGAACCTCGGGTTCGCCAGATCGAATGCTGCCTTGGCGGCAAGTGCCGCGCGAAACGCATTGAAGACCTCGACCTCGGTTTCGAACGCGAAGCTGTCCTTGGTGAGCGCAAGATCGATGTGGCCGTCGAACAGGCCGACAATCTCAGCCCCTCCCTTGAGGAACAGGTGCTGTTCCTCCAGAGTCAGCGCTAGATCGATTAGTGCTGTGTCGAGTTTCACCGGCCCGAAATCGAGCGGGTTGATACGACCGTACCCTCTGATCCCGTTCTTGCTGATGTCGATGTCGAGCACCCCCAATTCCTCCAGAGGTGTTCGGGGTGCGGGCGACATGTGGAAGCTGCCAGCCAATCCGACACCCATCGAAACATCGATCGCCGGATCGTCGTACGTCGCAACCTTGACCCTCATGTCTTTCAGCGCGATGTCTGGCAAAGCATCGGTCGGGATCAGTAGTGCACCTTCACCCGCTATCTGCCGCTGGAACGCTGTGATGTCGCCCAAAGCCATTCCAGCCTGTGACTCGCCCTCAACTATCACGCCCGCCGGAACCGGTGGCGGTGACGCGTAGAGAATCTTGAGTCCTGCAGCAACGTTGATGTCCTTGGTGCCGAAGATCGCGTCGCCGCGGAAGCCGATACCCACAGTGGCCGGCGTGATGCTCATCGCCAGGCGAACTTGATTCAGAGTAAGCCAGTTGATGCCGAACGGACCCACCCAACCGCTCTCCGCCGTCATGCCGCCGGAGATGCTCAGCTCTACTCCGCCCTCGGGAACGATGGCCAGAGTCGACGTAATGTCGAACGCGACCGTATCACCCATGATGTCGAAGATCAGCGCGCCCATAACACCGACAGATGGACGCCCAGTGATCTCGAGTGACAGCTGCCCTCCTACGAACCACTCTGGCGATCCAGGAGGTGCCATTGGCGGAAGCTCGGCCTTGAAGTACAAAGCGTCCAAACCGCCACCAAAGATCGGGATGTTTCCTTCGAGGGTGAGTGCATTGCCACCAGCGTCCGGTGACAGAAGATCGAGCAGGTCTGAGAGTGGGCCCTCATCTAGTGGTATGCCGGCAAACAGGTTGAGACCGGGTTGGAATTCCAACGTGAAGGTGTCGCTGCCGTGTATGGTCCCATAAAAATCACGCACTTCGGGAGCCAACTCGGACGAGGGCACGGTGCCGCTGGCGGTGGTAATCACCATACCGGCGTTCTGAAGAGCGAGGACGTCCGTTACTGGATTCTCGAGCGCGGGAACGAGGTCGCCGAATCCCAAGCTCGGGACCAAAACGCCCGCAACCAGCTCTGGCGAGCCACCGACATTTGCGATGGCGAATAACGCGTGCGCTTCGATACCAAACGCTTCCGCGACACCGGAGACCGAGAACTGGCTCTGAGCGCCGAGTTGAATTACGAGCTTGGACTCGGTTATCGCGAGATCTAATGGGCCGCCGGCAGGCAGGTTCAGCCCGCCACCGGGCACCAGCTCAGACAGCATGTTGACGACGTCAACTACTCCAAGACGCCCCTCGAGACTGCCTTCGAAACGAGCATTGGGTCCGCCTGAGCCCAGAGCGACTGCGAGTCTCGCCGCACCTCTCTGATTTGCTATCTGGAACCCGCCACCAAGCTCGGCCCAAGCGCTGTCGGCGCCGGTGCCCACCATGAACCCGAGGTCTACCTCTACATCGGTAATGGCACCCAGGCTGAAGTCCGGTTCGGGGAACTCGACATTGCCGGGCAGCAGGTCGCCTGCCAGTTCGAGTGCGCGAGGTAGATCGACCGTTCCGACGTCGAGCGTGAACGATCCGCCTACGGAGGTGCTCGCACCGGCCGCATCGCGCGAACCGCGGTGCATGAATGCGAGTTGTGCACTGGCTCTGAGATCCAGGAATCGCCCAGCGCCAAAGACCCCGGCGCCGACGCTATCGGCCCTTGTGTCAAATCCGAGGCGGATCCCCGCGCTGTCCAACCCAATGTCGTCGAGTGCATCGAAATTCTCAGGAAGCGTGAACGAGCCTGGGAGCATCCGCCCAACCGAATTGATGGCTTCGGTTGCGGTAACGGATCCCATCACCAGGTCAACACCGCCGGCTGCATAAGTGGTCTGCGATGCGTGCACGAATTCCAAGCGCGCACGCGCTTCCAACTCGAAAATGTGACCTGCACCAAAGACAGCCGCACTTATGCTGTCGGAGCGCGTGTCGAAGCCCAGGCGAAGCCCTGCGCTATCGAGGCCCAGCTCGTCTAACGCGGTGAAGCCTTCGGGAAGGCCCCAACTACCAGGAAGGAACTGAGCAACAGAGTTGATTGCCTCTGTCGCGGTCACTTCACCGAGCATAAGCTCGACACCACCGGCCGCCCAGTTGGTCGTGCCGAAGTGAGTGAACTCGAGATTAGCGCTTGCTGTAAGCTGGCCTACGTGACCTGCTCCGTAAACTCGCGCAGCCGCACTGTCGCTTCGGGTGTCAAAACCCATGAACAGGCCTGCGCTGTCGAGGCCCAGATTGTCGAGTGCGGTGAAGTTGTCCGGCAGCGCGACACCGCCCGGCAACAGTTCGCCAACCGCGTTGATCGCTTCTGTGGCTGAGATAGCACCGAGAGAGAGTGACAATCCGCCCGCAGCAAATGTCGTCTGGCCACTGTGTACGAATGCAATGTTGGCATCCGCGACCAGCGAGCCAACGTGCCCGGCACCATACAGGCCCGCTCCTACGCTGTCGGCTCTGGTATCGAATCCGACGCTGAGTCCCGCGCTGTCGAGCGCAAGCGCGTCCAGCACTGGAAGATCGTCAGGCATTGCCCAGTCACCTGGGAGTAGTTCCGCGGCCGCTTGGAGCGCATCGTTCGCGGTCACCTGCCCGACCCGCATGCCGAGGCTGCCTGACGCCCACATGTCCTGATTGATGCGTCGGAACGAGAATCTGCCGTCGGCTTCGAGCCGCTCTTCGCCTACGTCGAGGTGACCGGCACCACTCACGTCGGCCCAGATGCTGTCGGTGCCCACAGGATCCACTGAGAATCCGAGTCCCAGGGATGCGTGGTCGAGTGCCAGTACATCGAACGAATCCATGCCCTCGGGCATAGCCCAGTCGCCAGGCAACAGACTGGCCACGGTCTCGAGTGCATCGGTTAGCGTCACCCGCCCGATACTCATACCGACGCTGCCGAACACCCAAGTGTTCGCATCCACCTGTCGGAACGAGAAGGTGCCGTCAGCGGTAAGTTGGGATTCCCCTACGTCGAGATGGCCGGCGCCACTCACATTGGCCCAAACGCTATCCGACCCAACGGGCTCCACCGAGAAACCAAGGCCGAGCGAAGCGCGATCGAGAGCGAGCACGTCCATGCTGTTCATGCTCTCGGGAAGCTCCCAGTCGCCTGGCATGAGGTCTGTGACGGTAGTGAGCGCTTCGACGAGAGTGACTTCACCGACACTCAAGTTGACGCTTCCCATCACATAGTTGTCGACGTCAACGCGGCGGAACGAGAACATTCCGTCGGCGGTAAGTGCGTCTTCGCCCACATCGAGATGCCCGGCGCCGCTCACGTTCGCCCAAATGCTGTCCAAGCCCAACGGACTCGCAGAGAAACCCAGCCCGAGTGCCGCCCGATCCAAGGCCAAAACGTCGAAGCTGTCCATGCCTTCGGGGAGTGCCCAGTCGCCCGGTACGAGATTCGTTACCGTGGTGAGTGCATCTACAATGGACATTTCGCCGACCGACAATCCGACGTTGCCCGCCACCCATGTGTCGGGGCCTACTAGACGGAATGAGAATGCACCGTCTGCACGAGCGGGTTCGTCCTGATTCGCGATGTCGAGGTGACCGGCTCCACCCACGTTTGCCCAGATGCTGTCCAATCCCACTGGACTCGCAGAAAAGCCCAGACCCAATGAAGCACGATCCAACGCCACGGCATCGAGGCTGTTCATCTCGTCCGGGAGAGCGATGTCGCCAGGAATCAGGTTGGTTACCGTCTGAAGCGCGTCGACCACCGACATTTCGCCGAGCGAAAGACCGACGTTCGCTGCCACCCAGGTATCGGTGTCGATCATGCGGAACGAGAAGGCGCCGTCAGCTCGCACAGCTTCGTTTTGATTGGCGATATCGAGATGCCCCGCGCCGCTCACATTCGCCCAGATGCTGTCGAGGCCTGTAGGACTCGCAGAGAAGCCAAGACCCAGCGACGCCCGATCGAGTGCTACGGCGTCGAGGCTTTCCATTTCGTCCGGTAAAGACAGGTCGCCAGGCACCAGACGTGTCATGGTCTCCACCGCATCGACGACCGTCATCTCGCCCAGCGTGAGGCCGACGTTACCTGCTACCCACGTGTTGGCGTTGACCAGGCGGAAAGAGAACGCACCATCTGCGCGTGCGGGTTCGTCCTGATTCGCCACGTCGAGGTGCCCAGCACCACTCACGTTCGCCCAGATGCTGTCCAAACCGACCGGGCTCGCCGAGAACCCCAAGCCCAATGACGCTCGATCGAGAGCGAGCGCGTCGAAGCTGTCCATCTCATCGGGCAGAGCTACGTCACCTGGAATCAGGTTCGTCACCGTCTCCAGCGCGTCGACGACGGACATCTCGCCAAGCGTCAAACCAACGTTGCCCGCCAACCACGTGTCGGTATCCACGAGACGGAAGGAAAACGCTCCGTCAGCTCGGGCAGGTTCGTCCTGATTTACTACATCCAGATGCCCCGCCCCGCTCACGTTCGCCCAAATGCTGTCCAGGCCGAGGGGGCTCGCCGAGAAGCCGAGTCCGAGTGAACCACGATCGAGCGCAAGCGCATCGAGGCTGTTCATCTCGTCGGGGAGAGTCACGTCGCCAGGTATGAGACCAGTGACGGTTTCGAGTGCATCGACGATCGACATCTCACCGAGCGTGATACCGACGTAGGAGGCCACCCACGTCTCACCGTTTACGAGGCGGAAGGAGAACGCACCGTCAGCGCTCGCGGGCTCATCTTGATTCGCTACGTCTAGGTGTCCCGCGCCATTGATATTCGCCCAGAGGCTGTCGAGACCGAGCGGACTAGCCGCGAACCCGAGACCCAACGAAGCACGGTCTAGTGCGAGCGCGTCGAGGCTATTCATCTCATCGGGCAGGGCCCAGTCGCCAGGCATCAAGTTCGTTACGGTGCCCAGAGCGTCTACGACTGACATCTCGCTCAGCGTCAGGCCGACGTCACCTGCCACCCAGGTTTCAGCGTTGATCAGGAGGAACGAAAACGCACCGTCGGCTCTGGCAGGCTCGTTCTGATTCGCGATGTCCAGATGGCCTGCACCACTCACGTTCGCCCAGAGGCTATCGACGCCCGCAGGGCTCGCTGAGAATCCAAGTCCTAGCACCGCACGATCGAGCGCAATCGCGTCGAAGCTGTTCATCTCATCGGGCAGAGCCACGTCGCCTGGAATCAGGTTTGTCGCCGTTCCGAGTGCGTCGACCACAGACATCTCGCCGAGCGTCAGGCCGACGTTACCCGCGACCCATGTTTCGGCGTTTACCAGACGGAATGAGAATTCGCCCTCGGCACGAGCGGGTTCGTCCTGATTAGCCACATCGAGATGGCCTGCACCGCTCACATTCGCGTAAATGCTGTCCAGGCCAAGCGGACCAGCACCGAAGCCGAGGTTGAGTGAGGCTCGGTCCAACGCAATGGCGTCGAAGCTGTTCATCTCATCGGGCAGAGCCACGTCGCCGGGAATCAGGTTTGTCACCGTCCCCAAAGCATCCACCACAGACATCTCACCAAGCGTGAGGCCGACGCTGCCTGACACCCAGGGATCGGCACCGATGAGACGGAACGAGAACGCTCCATTGGCGCGAGCGGGTTCGTCCTGGTTCGCGATATCGAGATGCCCCGCACCATGCACATTGGCCCAAATGCTATCGAGGCCCATCGGGCTGGCCGAGAAACCGAGGCCCAGCGATGCACCATCCAAGGCGATCGCGTCAAAACTGTTCATCTCGTCAGGCAGGGATACGTCGCCAGGAATCAAGTTCGCCACCGTACCCAGTGCATCGACCACAGACATCTCGGACAGCGTGAGTCCTATGTCACCGGCCACCCAGGTGTCGGTGTTTACCAGGCGGAAAGAGAACGCACCGTCGGCCCTTGCGGGCTCGTCCTGATTTGCGACATCGAGATGCCCGGCGCCTCGGACGTTCGCCCAAATACTGTCTAACCCTAGCGGGCTCGCAGAAAAGCCGAGGCCGAACGATGCGTTGTCCAGGGCGATGGCATCGAAACTGTTCATCTCTTCCGGCAGTGCTACTTCGCCCGGAATCAGATTCGCCACCGTTCCCAAAGCATCAACCACAGACATCTCACCCAGTGTGAGGCCAACGTTCGCCGCAACGTACGGCTCGGTCCCCAGGAGACGGAACGAGAAGGTGCCGTTCGCGCGCGCCGGCTCGTCTTGATTCGCGATATCGAGATGCCCGGCACCGCTCATGTCTGCCCAAAGGCTATCGAGGCCGAGCGGACTCGCCGAGAAACCAAGACCGAGAGACGCGCGATCCAGTGCCAACGCATCGAAGCTGCTCATCTCATCGGGCAGAGCCCAATCACCAGGCATCAGATTCGTGACCGTGGCCAGCGCGTCGACCACCGACATCTCGCCCAACGCCAGTCCGACGTTACCCGCTACCCAGGTGTCGGAATTGATCAGCCGGAAAAAGAACGCACCGTCGGCGCGCGCAGGCTCCGTCTGGTTCGCGATGTCTAGGTGCCCCGCACCGCTCACGTTTGCCCAGATGCTGTCGAGACCCATCGGACTCGCGGAGAAGCCCAATCCCAAAGACGCCCCATCCAACGCGAGAGCGTCGAAGCTGTTCATTTCGTCGGGCAGAGCCCAGTCGCCGGGCATCAGATTCGTGACCGTGCCCAACGCGTCCACGACCGACATCTCGCCAAATGAGAGGCCGACGCTACCAGCCACCCACGTGTCTTCGTTGATCAGGCGGAACGAGAAAGCGCCGTTTGCCTGTGCAGGCTCGTTTTGATTTGCGATGTCGAGGTGACCAGCCCCGCTCACATTCGCCCACACGCTGTCCAGCCCCAACGGACTCACGGAGAAACCAAGCCCTAAAGCGGCATGATCCAATGCGAGAGCATCGAAGCTGTTCATCTCGTCGGGTAGAGCCCAATCACCGGGCATCAAGTCGGTAACGGTATTCAACGCGTCAACGACAGACATCTCACCCGCCCGCATACCGACCTGGCCTGACACCCAAGTGTCGGTAGCGATCTGGCGGAACACGAACGCACCGTCGGCCACGAGTTGACCGTCGCCGACGTCCATGTGGCCTTGCGCTCTCACGTTCGCCCAAATGCTGTCCAGACCAGCCGGACTCGCCGAAAAACCAAGACCCAGCGAACCGTGATCGATGCCAAGTACGTCGAAGTTCTCTACGTCGTCGGGTAGCGCCCAGTCACCAGGCATCAGATTTGTGACGGTATTGAGCGCCTCTGGGAGCGTGACACTGCCAACGCTCAATCCAACGTGGCCCGACACCCACATGTCGGTGCTCACGCGCTTGAACGCGAAATGGCCGTCGGCGCTGAGTTGATCGTCACCGACGTCGAGGTGCCCAGCCCCGTCCACGCCCGCCCACACGCTATCGAGGCCAGCCGGACTCACGGAGAAGCCCAAGGCCAACGAGGCGCGGTCCAGCCCAAGCACGTCGAAGCTCTCTGCGTCACTTGGGAGCGCCCAGTCGCCTGGCAGAAGCTCAGTTACAGTCTCCAATGCTTCTGTGACAGTAACAGCACCGACGTTCACGCCCACATTTCCCGCAACCCAGGTGTCCGTGCTTACGCGCTTGAACGAAAACGCGCCGCTGGCCTCCATCTGATTGCCGCTGGCCAAAACGAGATGCCCCGCACCACTCAGACCCGCCCACACACTGTCGAGGCCAGCAGGGCTTACCGAGAAGCCCAACCCCAATGCAGCTCTATCCAGACCAAGCACGTCGAAGCTCTCGGCGTCGCTTGGGAGGGTCCAATCGCCAGGCAGGAGTTCGGTAACCGTCTCGAGTGCCTCTGTCACCGTCACGGCGCCAACGTTCACACCGACATTGCCCGACACCCAGTTGTCGGCGCTTATCCGCTTGAACGCGAACGCGCCGTTGGCTGCCAGCTGATTTCCGCTGGCCATATCCAGATGACCAGCACCACTCACATCCGCCCAAACACTGTCGAGACCGGCGGGACTCACTGAGAAGCCTAATCCCAGAGACGCTCTGTCCAATCCAAGCACGTCGAAGCTCTCGGCATCACTCGGAAGGCTCCAGTCACCAGGCAAGA
>CAZFHS010000064.1:30365-31982 GCA_964518955.1 uncultured Gemmatimonadaceae bacterium
CCAAGCACGTCGAAGCTCTCGGCATCACTCGGAAGGCTCCAGTCACCAGGCAAGAGATCTGTTACGGTCGCCAGCGCCTCGGTCACGGTCACTGCGCCAATATTCGCATTCACGTGACCTGACACCCAGTTGTCAGCGCTAACTCTCTTGAAAGCGAAAGCCCCGTCCGCGACCAGCTGATTGCCGCTGGCCATGTCGAGATGCCCAGCACCACTCACATCCGCCCAAACACTGTCGAGGCCGGCGGGGCTAGTCGAAAAGCCAAGTCCTAGCGATGCCCTATCGAGGCCTAGTACGTCAAAGCTCTCGGCGTCGCTGGGGAGCGTCCAATCACCAGGCAGGAGTTCCGTGACCGTCGAAAGCGCCTCGGACACCGTCACCGCACCGACATTCACATTTACGTGACCCGACACCCAGTTCTCTACGTTCACCCGCTTGAACGCAAACGCACCGTCCGCCACAAACTGATTGCCGCTCACCATATCCAGATGCCCCGCCCCGCTCACTTCCGCCCAGACGCTGTCTAGGCCGGCAGGACTCACAGAAAAGCCCAGGCCCAACGACGCAGTGTCTAGTCCTAGCACGTCGAAGCTCTCGGCGTCGCTCGGGAGGGTCCAGTCGCCAGGTAGCATTTCGGCGACCGTCGTCAGCGCTTCGGTCACAGTCACTGCGCCTACGTCCACGTTGACGTGACCCGACACCCAGTTGTCGACGTTGATGCGTTTGAACGCAAAGGCACCGTCGGCAGCAAACTGACTGCCGCTCACCAGGTCGAGATGACCGGCGCCGCTCACATTGGCCCACACACTATCGAGGCCAGCAGGGCTGGTAGAGAAGCCAAGGCCAAGAGATGCCGTGTCGAGACCAAGCACGTCGAAGCTCTCGGCGTCACGGGGAAGCGCCCAGTCGCCCGGAAGGAGTTCTGTCGCAGTCGTCAATGCCTCTGTAACCGTTACAGCACCGACATCGACGTTCACGTGACCGGCAACCCAGTTCTCGACGCCAACTCGCTTGAACGCGAACGCGCCGTGGGCCTCGAACTGGCTGCCACCAACCAGGTCGAGATGACCTGCGCCACTAACGTCAGCCCACACACTGTCGAGACCTGCGGGGCTAACAGAGAAACCTAGACCCAGCGATGCTGTGTCGAGCCCGAGCACCTCGAAGCTCTCGGCGTCGCTCGGCAGGGCCCAGTCACCTGGGATGAGTTCGGTGACAGTCGTTAGCGCTTCGGTGACCGTGACGGCACCAACGTCCACGTTCACGTGACCCGAAACCCAGTTGTCTACATTGACCCGTTTGAACGCAAACGCACCGTCCGCTTCGAACTGGCTACCGCTCACTAAATCGACATGGCCGGCACCGGCAATATCCGCCCAAACGCTGTCGAGCCCGGCCGGGCTCAAAGAAAAGCCCAAGCCCAATGAAGCCGTGTCTAGCCCAAGTACGTCGAAGCTCTCGGCGTCGCTCGGAAGCACCCAATCTCCAGGCAGCATCTCCGTGACTGTAGTGAGCGCCTCAGTGACTGTCACCGCACCCACGTCCACATTCACGTGACCAGAGACCCAGTTGTCGGTACTGACGCGTTTGAACGCAAATGCACCGTCGGCTTCGAAC
>CAZFHS010000065.1:0-30293 GCA_964518955.1 uncultured Gemmatimonadaceae bacterium
CGAAGGCAGTCGCTCTTCTTCACGCAGGATGGCGTGGCATTGCCACTGGAATTCTCTCGGCCGGCGTTGAGCAGCTGGAGTCGGCTGCCGGTTCGATAAGGGATGACCTCGTAATGCATTGTGGCATAAGCGTTTGCGGTGCATGTTATGAAGTAGGTCCTGTGGTAATAGAGGAACTCACGGGAAGGCGTGTTTCCACTGCAGAGATGCTGGACTTGCGGTCCGTTCTCACTAGTCAGGCTAATCGCCTTGGTATACGTTCTGTGTCCGTTAGCACGTTTTGCACGGTCCACGATTCGGGTCGGTTCCACTCTTTCCGGACCCGGGGAGAAGAAGCTGGCAGAATGGCCGCATATCTAGGAGTGCCATTGGCTTGACCCCTCTGAAGTGGGCACTATATTTCCGTGGCTGAGGCGCGGGCGTAGTGGGCCCGCTTTTTTATTGGGGCGAAAGAATGGTTATGGAGTACGCTCCGGACGATCTGACGAGCGCCGTTGACCGACGTGTAGCCGAGTTGGGCTTCGAGTTGGTGGATGTCAGGCAGCGTGCGTCGCGCGGGCGGACTGTGCTCCAGATACGGATAGATCGAGAAGGATCGAAGCCGGGCAGTGGTGTTACTGCCGACGATTGCGCGACCGTGAGTAGAGAGTTGGAAGCCTGGTTCGATGAGTCGGCAATGCTGGGTGCTAGGTACGTTCTCGAGGTGTCGTCGCCTGGGATTGAGCGTCCGATTCGGTTTCCCAGACACTGGGAGCGGTACGTGGGTCAGGATGTTCGGGTTCGGGTTTCGGGTCGCGCGCGCGAAAAGGCGACGATTGTTCGTTTGCCCAATGAAGGCACGGTGGTTCTGAGGTTTGGTGAAAAAGGTGAGGAACAGGCGGTTTCGTTGAAGGATGTGAAGGAAGCAACACTGGCTGTTGATTGGTCGAAATTGGGCCGGTCTCTGGCGAGGAACGCAAGGAAGGAGAGCCAATGACGAGTTCCGCGCAACTTCTGGCGGCACTCCAGGAGGTGGCAAACATGAAGCAGCTCGACAGGTCCGAGCTGCTCGACCTCCTGCGTGATGGGATCCATGCGGCACTGGCGAGGCGTTTCGGCCCCACTGTCCGGGAAGAAATCGAAATCGACGACCTCAAGGGGACAGTGGTGGTCACCCTGCTGAAGAGTGTCGTGGAAGAAGTTGAAGACTCAGCTTGTCAAGTCTCGCTCGAAGAGGCCCGATACGAAGATCCGGACTTTGAGGTTGGAGACGTACTGGAAGAGGAGATTCCGTTCGAGAGTCTAGGGCGGAATGCTGCGCAAGCAGCCAAGCAACGAATCATCCAGCGCGTGCGCGAGGGTGAACGCAGCCGCATTCGTGGCGAATTTGGTGAAAAGGTCGGGGATCTGGTCTCCGGTGAGGTCCAGCAGATCGAGCGTGGCCGATTGGTGGTGTTGGTGAATCGGTTCCGAGAAGCTGAGGCGATTATTCCTTACCGCGAACAGAACCCGCGGGAGCGGTTTCACCAGGGCGACACGATCCGGGCAGTGTTGAAACGATTGGAGGAAACGCCGAGGGGGCCGAGATTGATCCTCTCGCGTGGCGATCCCGGGTTCGTCCGGGCGCTTTTCCAACTCGAAGTGCCAGAAATCCAGCAGGGTATCGTGGAAATCAAGGAGGCGGCACGAGAGGTCGGAGGCCGAACCAAGATCGCCGTTGTCAGTAGAGATGACGGGGTCGATCCGGTAGGCGCCTGCGTTGGCCTGAAAGGCAATCGAGTGCAAGCGGTAGTGAATGAGCTCGGAGGTGAACGCATCGACATCGTTCCTTGGTCGCCCGATCCTGAGAGGTTTGTGAAGTTGGCGTTGGCTCCGGCGCGGGTGTCGAGAGTGTTCTCTGATCCCGAAGCGCTGACGATCCAAGCGGTGGTGGACGAAGATCAACTCTCGCTTGCCATTGGACGGAACGGGCAAAACGTCCGTCTGGCCTCAGAGCTCACTGGATGGAAGATCGACCTGTACTCGAGTCGCGAGTGGTTGGAACGTGGTGGGGAAGGTCCGTTGTTCTCACCGTTGTCGGCGGACGAATCTCTGGTTGTGGATGTGATGTTGGAAGAATTGAAAGGTATCCCGAGCGACGTTGTGGCAATTCTCGAAGAGGCGGGATTCAAAACTCTTCGAGACGTCTTGGACCTCGAGATGGACGACGTTCTGAAAATAGAAGGAATAGAGCAGGAACACGCTGAAGTCTTGTTGGCATTCCTGTCGGAATTGACCGAGGATGCTGACGATTCAGGAGACGAAGCTGCTGAAACACAGGCTGAGGACTCTGAGGAGGCTCCGGCGACCAGCGAATGACCGAGCGAGAACTGAGATTGATCGGGCTCGGCATGAGAGCTGGATCAGTGGTAGTCGGTACATCGGGCGTACGCGAGAGGTTGAAAAAGGATCAAATCAAGTTGGTGGTGTTGGCGGGGGATCGAAGTGAGAGGACTGACGAGAAGGTAGGACGCCTGGCTAAGGCCAAGGGCGTGCGAGTTTTGGTAGGCCCTGACTCACAAGAGTTGGGACGTCGGCTTGGTCGAAAACCGACACAGACGGTTGGTTTGCTCGATGCGAACCTTGCATCTGAGATCGGAACGGCCAGAAGAGCGGAAAGCCTTTAGGAGGACGTAGTGGGCAAGACCCGGATCCACGATCTTGCAGCCGAATTCGGAATAGAAAGCGGACAGCTGATTTCGCTTCTTGCCGACATGGGCATCCACGTGCGCAGCCACCTGTCGGCGTTGGCCGCTGACCAGGTCGCCCTCGTGCAGGCGAGATGGGAGCGCGAGAAGAGAAAAGCCTCCGCGCCCGCAAAGAAGAAGGCCACCCGCCGTCGTACCGCCAAAAAGCCTGAGGTGGAGGAGGAAGCTCCCGAACCGGCCAAACGACCGCGCCGTCGCCGCCGGTCGGCAGCCGAAGTCGCCGCCAGAGCCGCGGCTGATGCGGGCATCGCTCAGGAGGACGTGCCCGAAACAGTCGAAGCTGAGCCTGAAGAGGCGACGCCCCAAGTCGAACCAGAGGCTGCACCAGTTGCAGGAGAAGCAACCGAACCAGCTGGTGTTGAGGTGGAGCCCGTCGAGGTTTCAGAACCGGAACCGGAAGAGGTGGCACCTGAGGAGGCGCCCGAAGACCACGCCGATGAAATAGTGGCCGAAGAGCAAACAGTGGACGTGCAGGAAGTCGTCGACGAGGAATCGATAGCAGATCAGGTTGAAGAAGAGGTTGAGGCTGAGGCCGATGAACTGGAGGTTGAAGGGGAGTCTGAAGAAGCCGTTGGTGAGGTTGCAGATGATGTGGCCGATATCGCACTGGAGGGTGAAGAAAAGGCGCCTCCGGTGATACCAAAGCGCGTACAGCGAGCACCGGCCCCGGCGCCTACGCAGCAACGGAGCCGCCCTGCTGCATCCGCTGGGCCGCGACCAGTTGCATCTGCCGCTCCAGGAGAGGTTGCGGAAGAGCGACGTCGCGATCGCAAGCGGCGCAAGCGCAGCAAACGTGGTCAGGTGGACAAGGATGCTGTGCAGGCGAACATCAATAGGACGCTTGCATCGATGAAGACTCCGAGCAAGCGCTCTAGCAAACGTCGCATCGACGCTGCCGGCATGCGTGAGATGGAAGAACTCAGGCTCGCGGAGGAGAAGGAACGCGACAGAACGACCATCCGCGTGAACGAGTTCATTACGGTTTCGGAGCTGGCCGCCACGCTCGAGGTTGGACCAACCGAGATCGTGACCTTCTGCTTCAAAGAACTGGGGTTGATGGTCACGGTAAACCAGCGCTTGGATTTCGACCAGATCGACCTGATCGCAGGGGAATTTGGGTTCAACGCGGTACGGGATGAGGAATACGCTCCCGCCGCAGCCCTCGAGACCGAGGAAGAGGATTCCGACGAGGCCATGGAAACTCGGTCGCCGGTCGTCACCGTCATGGGACACGTGGACCACGGAAAAACGTCGCTCCTCGACTACATACGCGAGACCAATGTGATTGGTGGGGAGGCTGGTGGCATAACCCAGCACATCGGCGCGTATCACTTAGAGGTTTCCGACGGCAGGACGATCACCTTCCTGGATACGCCGGGACACGAGGCGTTCACCGCCATGCGTGCTCGGGGCGCACAAGTCACGGATATCGTGGTGCTGGTCGTTGCTGCGGACGACAGAGTGATGCCGCAGACCGTCGAGGCGATTAGCCATGCGAAGAGCGCCGGGGTGCCGCTTATTGTCGCGATCAACAAGGTCGATTTGTCCGGCACCGACCCGGCAAGAGTCCGTCAAGATCTGTTGAAGCATGAGGTTCTTCTGGAAGAGTTCGGTGGCGAGACAATGTGCGCCGACGTCTCCGCAAAGACCGGGCTTGGCATAGACGACCTATTGGAGAAGATTCTCCTTCAAGCCGACCTACTCGACATCAAGGCCAATCCCGATCGTTTGGCCACCGGTGTCGTTGTCGAGGGCTCCCTCGATTCGGGTAAGGGTCCTGTGGCGACAGTCCTCGTCAAGAACGGCACGCTCAAGATCGGTGACAACTTCATATGCGGGAATCTCGCCGGTAGAGTGCGTGCACTGATCAACGAGCACGGGAAACGAGTGCAGGAAGCTGGTCCTTCGATACCGGTTCAGATTCTCGGATTCAGCGGTGTACCGCAGGCCGGAGACAAGTTCTCGGCTGTCAAGGAAGCCGTGGACGCACGCGAGATAGCGCAGAAGCGTCAACGACTCGACAGGGAAGCGGAGCACCGACGCACGTCGAAGGCCGTCTCGCTCGAAGATCTTTCCAGGCAGATCGAGTCTGGGCAGGCCGAAGCACTGAAGATCATCATCAAAGCCGACCAGGGTGGTCCTGCCGAGGCACTAGCGGATGCGTTCGCGCAACTTTCCACCGAAGAGGTCACGGTCGAGATCGTCCACAGGGGCGTCGGGGCCGTATCCGAGAGTGATGTGCTTCTAGCGAAGGCGTCGGGTGCGGTGATCGTCGGTTTCCACGTGCGACCCGATGCCAACGCTCGAGCGTCGGCCGAGAGGGAAAAGGTTGATATCCGAACGTATCGCGTCATCTACGATGCCGTTGAGGACGTTCGTTCCGCTTTGGAGGGAATGCTCTCGCCCGAAGAGAAGGAAACGGTGTTTGGAGAGGTTGAAGTCCGTGAGATCTTCAAGATTTCCGGTGTGGGAACGATCGCGGGCTGTTACGTGCGGAGCGGGCTGGTACGCCGTGGGCTCAAGATTCGGGTGGTGAGGGATGCCGTAGAGGTTTACGACGGGGAGATGGCAAGCCTCAAGCGCTTCAAGGACGACGTCAAAGAGGTCAAAGAAGGCCTCGAGTGCGGTATTGGCGTGGAGAACTTCAACGACATCAAGGTTGGTGACGTGCTGGAAGCGTATCAGATTGAGCAGGTCGCTCGCACTCTCGAGCCTACGGGAGCGTCGAAAGGCGACTAGTGATCGTCGGCGTGCTAACCTGGGAGTTGCACCTTGACGGCTGCAGGTCGCTCAAAGAGAAAAGACGCATCCTGAAGAGCCTCAAGGACCGCCTGCACAACCGATTCAATGTGTCGGTGGCAGAGACGGCTCACCAAGACCTATGGCAGCGAGCGGAACTGACCTGCTGTGTCGTCGCTACCGATCGACGACATTGTGAATCCGTTCTCAGTTCGGCAGACAAGCTCGTCGATTCGGACGGGTTTGCGCGTATCGTCGATTCCACAACGAGCTTCTTGTGAAACGTACGGAAAGACATCGACGCGAGAGGATGTCGGAGCTGATCCGGCATGCCATGGCTGAGGCCCTGGCAACCGAGTTGAAAGATCCGCGCGTTGGGTTTGCGACGGTAACAAGGGTGACGGTGTCGCCTGACGTGACCCACGCTACCGTATACGTGAGCGTTCTGGGTTCTGAGGAAGAGAAGGCGAGGGCAATGGAGGGGCTGAAGCACGCAAGTGGTTTCTTGCGGACGTACATAGCGAGGAACCTCCATATCAGGACCGCCCCGGAGTTGCACATTGAACTCGATCGGGGGCTCGAATACGCAGCCCATATAGACGATCTCCTGCACCAGCTGGACGAAGACGAGCAGTCGCCCTGATAGACGGCTTTCTGCTTGTCGACAAACCGGCGGGCCCGACCGCTCACGACGTAGTCGACACGATTCGTCGCAATCTCGGGCTGCGGCGCGTAGGCCATACCGGCACGCTCGACCCGTTTGCGACGGGGCTTTTGGTGGTATTGGTGGGCCGAGCAACTCGCCTGTCTCAATATCTCGTAGGCCTCAGGAAGGCGTATGAGGGCACGATCAGGCTAGGGGTGTCTACCGACACACACGATCTGACAGGAGAGGTGACGGCCGAAGACGTTAGTTGGGAGAACCTCGAGCGTACCACCATCGAAAGGGCGGTCGTTTCAATGGTTGGGCGTCAACAGCAACGGCCTCCGAGGTACTCGGCAAAGAAAGTTAGGGGGCAGCGTGCGTACCGATTGGCGCGTAGAGGAGAGGAAGTCGAGTTACAGCCCAGAGAGATCGAAGTAGTCGACTTTGCACTCAACGACGTGTCTGGTGCTGACCTAGAGTTCTCGTGCGATGTGAGCAGCGGGACGTACGTGCGAGCGCTGGCGCGCGATTTGGGAGACACGCTCGGTTGTGGCGCACACCTGAGGTCGCTTCGGAGAACGTCAGTCGGCAACTTCGACGTCGACCGGGCGGTTGCACTCGCAGATTTGGGGGAGAATCCGGAACCAACCGGTTCTCTCGCAGAGGCAGTTGGCCACTTGCCTCGAGTAAGCGTCGCGAGTGACGAGGTCCGCAACAAGCTTTCGCACGGTCAATCGATACCGGCGGCGGAATGCGACGATGAAGTTGTGGCGCTCGTGTTTGAAGAACAGTTGATAGCTATCGCGGAGAAACGCGACGATATGTTGAAACCCAAAGTGGTGTTGGAAGGGTAACCGAAGGCATGCCCCCGGGCGCGGGAACTGACGGCACGGTGATAACGGTTGGCACATTCGATGGTGTCCACCTGGGGCATCAGCGTGTGCTCGAGGAGATCGCGGAACGTGCGCGTGTGGCCGGGCGTCGCAGCGTGCTCGTGACCTTCGAACCGCACCCATTGGAAATCGTAAATCCACAGGCCGCGCCCCCTCGCCTGACGGTCGGTGCGGAGCGCCACGAGATACTGGCGCAAAGCGAGCTCGACGCAGTTGCCTTTATCGAGTTCGACCGTGCGCTGTCCAAATACTCACCCGAAGAGTTCGTCAGATGGCTGGTCGGCAGGTTCAATGTCATGGAACTGGTGATCGGCTATGACCACGGCTTTGGAAAGGGCAGAGCTGGTAATGTCGACCTGCTCAGGGTGCTTGGCGGTCAGATGGGATTCGCAGTGGACGTGGTCGAGGAAGTCGACTTCGATTCTCGACCGGTTTCGTCGACACGAGTGCGTCGTGAAGTCGCCGGCGGCGATCTCGAGTCTGCGAGACATTTGCTGGGTCGTCACTATTCGATGATTGCCCGCGTGGTTCCGGGCATGGGAAGAGGGCGTCACCTGGGATACCGGACGATCAATCTCGAGGTCGAGTCATCGCAGAAACTCCTGCCGCCGAATGGGGTGTACGCGGTATTCGTTGAGTGGGCCGGGGGAGCTTCTGCGGGCATGATGCATCAGGGCCCCAGGCCGACCTTCGGCGAAGATGAACGATCGTTGGAAATCCATCTGCTCGACGCCCATGCGGAACTCTATGGACACGAAGTAAAGGTCAGTTGGGTGGAGCGTCTCAGGGATGTGACTACCTTCAATTCGCCGGATGAATTAGTGACTCAGCTGGAAAAGGATTACAAAGCAGCACGACACGCGTTGACAGGCCCGAACGGGTTCGGTACTCATTAAGTCTTTGCAACTCTAGATATTGCCATGTTTTCAAGCATACGAAATCGCCTAATCATGATCGCCGGGCTCGTCGCCCTGGCCGTCTTCTTTCTCATTCCGAGAAACGTCACCCAACGTGTGCGCGCGGTGGATGGAACCATGAAAGACACTGTGGTTCGCCGCGTTCCCATCAAGCAGGGTCTCGATCTCCAAGGCGGGATTCACCTCGCTCTCGAGATTGACGAGAGCCAGGGTCGGGTTCAGGACCGCGAAGACGCGATCGAGCGTGCGTTGACGGTTATCAGAACCAGGGTCGATGAGTTCGGTGTTACCGAACCAGTCATCCAGAAGGTCGGCAGCGATCGGATCGTAGTGCAGCTCGCTGGCATCGACGACCCGGCGCGCGCAAAACAGATTGTGCAGCGCGCGGCGTTCCTCGAGTGGCGCATCACCGACATGGATGAGCGTTTCAGGGATGCCCTACCTGCAATAGACGGTGCGTTGCGAAGGGCCGGAGTAAGAGCCGCCCCCGGTGTCGAGGCCGCGACCCCTAGTGCGGTTGCACAGCTGCTTGGTACAGATTCGCAGTCGACCGAAGCAGACACTGCTCTCGCGGGTGCCGATGAGACTGCAACGGATTCCACCGATATGGAAGACGGGCCGGGGCCGCTGAGCTCATACCTGTTTGGCGGAAACATACCCGGAGAGTTTTTGGTTGAGGAAGAACGGTACCTCCAGGTGGATTCCATCCTTCGGTTGGAGGTCACCGAACGGGCGATCCCCAGAGGCATAGAGCTGTTCTGGGGATTGGAACCGACCTCAATGGGTTCGCGGCCCTATCGTCCGCTCTATGCGGTGGAGGATCGCGCAGTCATTACCGGTGAGTACATGACCGACGCCACAGCGACGATCGACCCCGGGACTCGGAGCGCCATTGTGAGGTTCGAGCTCACCCGCAGAGGAGGGCGCATTTTCGGCAGAGAATCGGCCGAACATGTCGAAGATTACATGGCGATCATACTCGACGGCCGCGTGCACAGGCAGCCGCCGATCATCCGCTCGCGGATCGGACGCAGCGGACAGATAGAGTTGGGCAGCGTCGGCCTGCAGGAGGCTCAGGACCTTGCGTTGGTTCTCCGGGCCGGTGCGCTTCCGGCACGACTCGTGATCGTCGAGGAGCGGTCGATTGGGCCTAGCCTCGGGCGCGACTCTATCAATCAGGGAACTCGTGCCGCTGTAGTCGCTGCAGTTCTGGTGTTGGTTATCATGGCGGCGTATTACAGGCGGGCAGGGTTCTTGGCCATCGCGGCCTTGTTCTTCTACGTGCTATTCACTCTTGGGGGGCTCGCCAGTTTCGGCGCAACACTGACGTTGCCTGGCCTGGCTGGGTTCGTTCTATCGCTCGGACTTGCGGTCGATGCGAATGTGCTGATCTTCGAGCGAATACGTGAGGAAATACGATTAGACAAGACGCCGCGGGCTGCGGTTGATTCCGGGTTCCAGCACGCGATGCCTGCTATCATCGACGCCAACGTAACGACGGTGATCACGGCGGCCTTCCTGTTTCAGTTCGGCACCGGCCCCGTCAAGGGATTTGCGGTCACTCTCATCATTGGTATCGTTGCATCGCTGATTACGGCGGTGTTTGTAACGCGCACCTTCTTCCTGATCTGGCTCCAACGCCGCACGGTCACACAGGAGCTATCCATCTAATGCTTCGGCTTTTTGACGACGCCCAATACGACGTACTGTCCGTTTGGCGCACAGCCGCCATTGCTGCGGTCATATTTATGGTTCCTGGCCTCCTCCTTCTTGGATTTAGGCAAGTCACTTCAGGTCGTGCCCTCAATACGAGTATCGAGTTCACAGGTGGAACTCTGATCGAGCTGACGGCCGGTGAAGGCATAGAAACCGCCGATATTCGGGATGCGCTGGCTCCGACCGAGTTGAGCGGCGCGGAAATCCAGACTTTCGGAGCACCTGACGAGTTTGTCATCAGGGCGCGGCTCGATCCCGATGAGGATGTGACGGAGGCTGCGACTCAGAGGACAGGTGTTGTGCTCGACAGCGCGCTCACCGCAGCGTTCGGCGCTGACGCCTACGAGATCAGGCGGACGGAAGCAATTGGTCCGAAAGTTGGTGGTGAACTCAGAGCGCGAGTCCAACAGGCGCTGATGCTGGCATTTGGCGCGATCTTCCTCGTGATCTGGTTCCGCTACGAGTGGAGATTCGGATTGGCGGCCGTAGCGGCAACGGTGCACGACATTTTCACGACTCTCGCGTTCATCTCGCTGCTGAATCTAGAGGTTTCGCTCGTTGTAGTGGCGGGGCTGCTGACGATCATCGGTTATTCATTGAACGACACAATCGTGACGTTCGACCGAGTGCGCGAGAACCTCAAGAAATACAAGCGCAAGAGCATACTCGAGATTCTCAACCGAAGCATCAACGAGACGCTGCCACGTACCGTTCTGACTTCGGGAACGACTCTGGTTGCGACTTTGGCTCTGCTTTTCTTGGCGGGGCGGGTTATCAGCGGTTTCGCGATTGTCATGACGTTCGGTGTGCTCACGGGTACTTTCTCGTCGATCTTCATTGCGTCTCCAATCCTGCTTGCGATCGAAAGGCGTTGGCCTGGTGAAGATGTACGTGGAGCTAAGACGATATCCCAAGCCGGCGCCACGGTTGTGAACTGACACAGCCCCGGCATACAGTGCTGGTTGACACACACTGCCACATAGGCGATGCGCGCTTCGACTCCGACCTTTCGGTCGTAGTCGAGCGCGCAATTGCTTGTGGGGTAGGCCATTCGATTGTGATTGCGGATTCGGGGCCGGCTACCAGCCAGGCCATCGAATTGGCGACGCAGCATGGGCTTTCCGCCACCGCAGGCGTACATCCGCACGTGGCGTCTACTTGGACGCCAGATCTGGCGGAGTTCATCGAGCAGTCGTTGGCTGACCCAGTGGTAGTTGCCGTGGGTGAAACGGGCCTCGACTACCACTACGATTTCTCGCCGCGCGACGTACAACAATCTGTTTTTGTGGAACATCTCGCGCTCGCAACGCGCTACCAGATGCCAGCGGTCGTTCACTCACGCAACGCAGACGAAGACCTGATCGACATCATTCGAGAATGTGAGGCGACACTCGTGCTGCACTCGTTCTGTGGCGGTCCCGATCTCCTTGCGACTGCTTTGGATCGCGACGACTACATCTCGTTCAGCGGGATGGTCACATTCAAGTCTTGGAAAGACGTTGAAGCCGTTGAAAAGGTGCCAGCCGATCGGATTCTCGTCGAAACCGATTCTCCCTATCTTGCACCCGTACCTCACCGCGGGAAGCGAAACGAGCCATCGTTCGTGGTTCACGTGGCGGAACGAATCGCGGAAATACGAGGCGTGAGTTTCGAACAGCTATCGAGGGAGACGACTGAGAACGCGATAAGGTGTTTTGGGACGCGAGTGGATCCGGAGGCAGTGCGGTAATCGGGCAGTATATTATGAGCCAGCTGCATTTATTGCCGCGGAAGAACGCGGAGCGACGCGGATGGGTTTTTTAGTAGGGGACGGGTGGGGTAATCAATCACAGCTGTATTACGCGTACGCCCGAGCACATCCGCGGCATAACATTGTGAGTATCGGCTGTGCTCATGTAGGTTGTTGAAAAAAGGAGCAAGCTCTCATGGAAATAGTATCGACATCCAACGCACCGCAGGCTATAGGGCCGTACAGCCAGGCCACGGTCGTTGGCGATTTCGTGTTCACTGCGGGTCAAATCGCATTGGATCCAGCGACTATGGAATTGGTCGGGGGCGATGTTGTCGCGCAGACGGAGCAAGTGTTTGCCAACCTGAAGGCTGTGTTGGAAGCGGCGGGCGCCGGCCTCGGCAATGTTGTGAAGACTACGGTCTACCTGGCCGACATGGCCGATTTCCCCGCAATGAACGAAGTGTATGCCAAACATTTCGGTGATCACAAACCCGCTCGCGCCACCGTCCAGGCCGCGGGTTTGCCGATGAACGTGAGCGTCGAGATTGACGCCATAGCGAACAAAGCTTGATTCGGTTACTCGGGGGCGGATCTGGTCTGGTGGCCGGTGCGGTCTTCAAAACCGTTGGGAGACGCCTTCGGCGGCTCTGGTGGGTTCGATTCCCACACGCTCCCGCCAATCGGATTATTCATGTAGCGATCACTAGTAGAACCGAGCAGTAGTATTGGATCCGTCAGCCAACCAACGTCGACCTTACTCCGGTGATAAACGTGCTGTGATATTGCTCAATCCCGAAGCGGGGCATGGGCGCGCTCGGAAGATCGCGAGCACAATTCCGAAAGTTGCTCGAGAATTGGGCTGGGATGTCGAACAGCGCGAAACCAGGGAAGGCGGTCATGAGGTCGAGATCGCCAGGGAAGCGTGCAACGAGGGGTGGCCGGTCATAATCGCAGTTGGGGGCGACGGAACGGTGCACGGCGCCGTCAACGGAATGCTCAGCGCTGGTGCGGCCGATACCGTTCTAGCACACGTGCCGGTGGGGACTGGGAACGACCTCGCAAAAACCGTTGGGCTCAACAAGAGAGCGACGCCAGCTAAGAACCTCGGCAGGATCTTGGCAGGGGAAGTCCGACACTTCGACGTTGGCCGCGCTCTGGATGAGTATTTCGTCAACAGCGTTGGAGTGGGATTTGCTGCTGAAACCGCCAAAAACCTGGCGAAGTACAAGAAGCTTGGTGGGTTCACATCCTACGTCGTAGCAGTCTATCAGACTTTCTTCGCATACAAAGCTCCGGAGTTGGCTGTTCGGTCCTCGGAATACTCTGAACACGGCCAGATCCTAATGGTCGAAGTTACACTCGGCAGGACTACAGGTGGCGGGTTCACGGTTAGCCCTGGAGCGGACCCATGTGACGGGAAACTAGATGCTTGCCTGATACGTGAGATCAGCACTCTCACATTTCTGCGCTACGTCCCGAAGGTGATCAGGGGAACCCATGTTGGGCTACCGCCGGTTGAAGTGTTTCAAACGGAGCGAGTCGAAGTACAATCGTATGCGGGGCCACCAATCGTTCACCTCGACGGAGAGCTTCGCTCTGCCGGCAGCGACACGCTTGAGATTGAGATTCTTCCTGGCGAACTTCAAATCTTATGCGCCGTTTGAACACTCTTCTACTCGTTGCAGCGCTCGTGTGCCCGACCGTACTGAGTGCTCAGGTAATTCAGCGGCCTCCGACCCAACAGCAGCAGCGCCCCGATCCGTCGGATACCATTCCGGTGCGGGCATTTCGATTCGACCCGCCGATATCGCCGCTCGGAGCCTTCGGCCGGTCGCTATTGCTGCCTGGCTGGGGACAAGCCGTTTTGGGGCGCCGCGGCACCGGCGCATTCTTCATCTTCTGGGAGGGGATTGCGCTGACCATGACGGTAAAATCCGTGCGTCAGCTGCACTACCAGGAGGATATCGGCTTGCACCCAGACTCCCTCGACAATAAACGGGCAGAATTCGAGGACTGGCTCGTGCTGCTGGTATTCAATCACCTGGTAGCCGGCGCAGAGGCCTTCGTTTCGGCACACCTGTGGGATTTCCCGGCTGACCTCGCGGCCCGGTCGCTGCCTGGTGGATCCATCGGAATTGGTGTCAATCTCCGGCTGGGCAAAGCCTCTGCTTCTAGAAGGAGAACTCTCGCAACTCAGGGCCTTCCGCAGTGATCACGGCGTACCGGTAGCCATCCACCCAGGCGCCGGGGTTCAAATACCAACGGTTTTCCCCAATAGACTCCTTTGCCGCACGGTGCGTGTGGCCGAGCACTACGAGATCGAGCTCCTGACGATCGCCTAGTAGGCGCTTGGCAAAGGACGATTGTGCTTCCGCTGCCTTCGCTACCACAGATTTGTCCCACCGTCTTTTCGCGAGGTGCTTCGAGAGCTGCCTGACCATCCAAAACGCCAGATCAGGGTGGATCAGTCGAAAAGTACGAGCAGTGATCGGATGGCCCGTGAGCTTGTGCATCACCCTGCCGGTACGATCGAGTTCCACCAGGCCGTGGCCGTGCGTCACCCACGATGACCAACCAGCCAGGTTTACTTCGACTGGCCCATCTGAGTACTCCGCATCGAGCTCGCGTTCCCAGAAGCTGGCGCCCCAGGCGTCGTGGTTGCCGCCGATCACGGTCAGGCGGATTCCGGCCTGCTTCACGCGATCGAGCGCTGCAAGTGTGGAAAAAACGGCTCTTGGAATGACCGATCGGTAGGTAAACCAGAATTCGAATAGATCACCATTTACGAGCAGGTGATCGCAACTGTCTGGTACGCTCTCCAGGAACCGGTGAAACGCCGCGGCCGTATCACCGGAGTCCTCGCTCAGATGAGCATCCGAGACTACGATTGCGGTAGTTGAACTGGCCACGGCTCAGTATACCGGACGGCCTCGTGTGCTCGCAACCTCTTGTGCTGTTTGACTTTTGGCTCGGGAGCACCTTATCTTGCTCCCGCTGACCCACCCCGTGCTCCCATTGTGCTCCCACTGGAGGGAATGATTAGATGTCGTCGGAAAATGCACTGGGTCTCATAGAGACCAAAGGTCTCGTGGGAACCATCGAGGCGGCGGATGCCATGGTAAAGGCAGCGCCTGTCAGTCTCATCGGTAAGGAGAAAGTGGGCGGCGGCTATGTGACCGTCATGGTTAGAGGCGATGTTGGGGCCGTGAAGGCCGCGACAGACGCCGGAGCCGCGGCAGCCGAGCGGGTCGGAGAATTGGTGTCGGTCCATGTGATCCCGCGTCCGCATCAAGAACTAGAAAAAATCCTCATTCAGCGCGTCTCAGGAGCCTAGGCTGTGAAGTGGTCCGGTCGGGCTCTCGGTTTGATCGAGACGCGCGGCCTGATCGGCGCAATTGAGGCGGGAGACGCCGGGGTGAAGGCTGCACCGGTCGATCTTGCCCCCGCCGAATACGCTGAGGCTGCTTTGGTCACAGTCTGTTTCCAGGGCGATGTTGCCGCAGTCAAGGCTGCGGTGGACGCCGGAGCAGCGGCCGCCGAGCGGGTAGGAGAGCTGGTCTCGGTGCATGTGATTGCTCGCCCTCACGAGGACCTCGACTTGTTCGCCGGGGACGGCGGGGATCCCGTGGGGGTTGAGCCGGCGGCACCGGCACCACCCCTGTCAACGGAACCCAGCAACTTGCTGGAAATGAAGGTCGTTGATCTACGGCGGGCTGCCCGTGCTGTTGACGACTTCCCACTCCGAGGCCGTGTACTGGCCCGAGCCAATCGCGATGAAATCCTGGACGGGTTCCGAAGTCTGGGCTTGCTGTAGCGGCTTTCCAGCCCTGTAGTCACCGTTATGGATGACGCGTCATGTATGACGATCTGAAATCAATCCAAGAAGCTCGAGACAATGTCGGACGCGCGCACGCGGCCGCGATAGAGCTTGCGCGTTTGGGTCAGGAGGACGTGGACAGGTTCGTAGCGGCGATGGGTGATGCTGCGGAACGCGCTGCTTCCACCCTTGCCGAGTCGGCTGTCCGTGAAACGGGCATGGGACGCTTTGAAGACAAGGTCACCAAAAACCTCTTCAGTGCCGTGGACGTGCGCAATTACATCCTGCCCATGAAGACGTGCGGTGTGATTTCGGATGACCCGGCAAGCGGTGTACGGGAACTTGCGGTTCCCATGGGCGTAGTTGCAGCGTTATTGCCGACCACAAATCCAACATCCACCGCGATTTACAAGGCACTCATTGCAATCAAGGCCCGCAATCCAGTCGTGTTTTCTCCACATCCGCGCGCCAAGGGTTGTGTGAGGGAAACGGTAGAGATACTCTCGGGAGCGGCTCGGGCTGCCGGGGCACCTGCGGACGCGATCCAGACCATGAGCATTCCGACTCTCGAGGGCACTCGAGAGTTGATGGGTCACCGGCATACGGCGGTGATTTTGGCGACTGGTGGCGGTCCGATGGTGCGAGCTGCATACAGCTCAGGAAAACCGGCATTTGGAGTTGGCCCGGGAAACGCGCCTGCTATCGTCGAGAGAACGGCCGACATTCCCCAGGCGGTCGAGGACATCATACGCGGCAAAGACTTTGATCACGGATTGATCTGCGCGGCTGAGAACTCCCTGATCTGTGATGCACCTGTCGAGGATGATGTGCGAGCAGCACTGGCTATTCAACGGGCCTACTTCGTCGCTGGAACCGACCGCGACCGACTCGAGGTCGCGATGAAGGATCCGCAGAGCGGCGGAATCGCGGGGGCGGTCATTGGAAGGCCCGCTACCGAGATCGCTCATCGAGCCGGCGTGAGCGTTCCGAAAGACACGCGCGCGCTCGTGGTTGAGTGTGAATCGGTCGGTCGGGATGAGTTCTTCTCGAGGGAGAAACTCTCCCCGGTCCTCGCTTTTTACGTCGAGGATGGGTGGGAAGCGTGTTGCGAACGGAGCATCGAACTTCTCGAGTACGGTGGAATCGGACACACGTTGGCCATCCACAGCACCGACGAAAGGGTGATCGAGAGATTCTTCGTGGAGAAACCGGCGTTTCGAATACTCGTCAACACGCCGGCTGCTCTGGGTGCAATCGGTGCAACCACCGGACTTCCACCGGCGCTCACGCTGGGGCCGGGCGCCTGGGGTGGCTCCTCCACGAGCGACAATATCACGCCGATGCACCTGATCAATGTGAAGAGGTTGGCGTACGGGAGGAGGGGAGGAGAGGGAGAAGAGGAAGGAGAGGAAGGGGGGACCGCCTGTCCGCCCGTCCGCCCGTCCGACCTTGAAGGCGAAATACGAAAAACGGTTGAACAGTTCCTTGCCGAACGCAGGGAACGGAGGGGACGATGACCCCCGAAGAAATCGAATTGTTGGCAGGCAGAATTGCCAAATTGCTCACCGATCGGAGCTGGGTGCCCGAGACGATGCGACCAGAACCTCCTGGCGCTCCAACTCCGGAGTCACTCCCCGCTTGGGCTGGGGCCGCCCAGGATCTGGGCGACGTAGCGCCAGTGGTGGGCAGGAAGACTGTTTCGGGCCCGCACCGGCCGGCGTACGACTCCTTGACTGCGGCGGTTCGGGGTGCCGCAGCGGGTCGGGCACCATCTCCGCTCCCAGGTGGCAGCGGATCGGCCACAACTGCTCCAGAAGCAAAGGTGGATGTGAGGGTTGCTGTTTCGGCTCGTCACCTCCACATCTCGACCGAGGATTTCGAGACCTTGTTTGGGACGGACCAGGAGCTGACCTCGCTGCGTGAAATATCTCAGCCAGGGCAATTCGCTGCTGATCAACAGGTGCGAATCGTAGGTCCTGGCGGAGCGATCGACGACGTCAGAATCGTTGGGCCCGCGCGTGCGCGGACACAAATCGAACTCGCCGCGAGTGACTACAGGGCTCTCGGTGTCGACGCTCCAGTTAGGCATTCAGGAGATCTGGAGGGAAGCGCTGGTATAAGGGTCGAAGGCCCGGCCGGGATTATCGAGCTAACAGAGGGCGCTATCGTCACAGCGCGCCACCTGCATCTAGGCCCGAACTGCGCGAAGCGACTTGGGTTGGTTGACGGTGAACGCGTCGACATCTTCCTGGGCGAAGGGGAGCGCCGCTGTATGCTCTCCGGAGTTTTGGTTCGGACGGGAGAACGGCATGCCACCGAGCTCCACATCGATACCGACGAAGCCCATGCGTGCGGTGTGAAGAGCGGTGACGAGGTGACTCTCGTCCGGAACGAGACAGAGCAGGCCGAAGTGGACGAAACACCAAAGGCAGGAAGGCAACTCGTTACTGAAAGGGACGTGAACGCCCTGGCAGCAACTGGGCAAACGTTGTCCGACGGAGGTGAATACCTCATAACTCCTGCGGCCAAGGACCGCGCGCGAGCCCTCGGCGTATGGCGCAGCGAAACATGAGCCACGACGGTGTGAGCGCCACGACATTGCGCGTGCGCTATGCGGAAACCGACCAGATGGGCTATGCCCACCACTCCAACTATCTCGTTTGGTGCGAGCAGGCTCGCACAGACCATATGCGCGCTCTCGGTGTAGGATATCGGGAGATGGAGGAAAGCGGCCTGATGTTGCCCGTAGTGGACACGCGAGTGCGCCACAAGGCCGCGGCACGTTACGATGATCTGCTCGTTGTTCGGTGTTGGGTGCGTGACGTGTCCAGCAGAAGAGTGATTTTCGGTTATGCGGTGGAGCGGGAAGAGGACGGCCGGGTATTGGCTACGGCTCAGACTTCTTTGATGGCAATAGGTTCCGATCATGAACGCACGACGATTCCGGAGTCTGTTCGACAGGCACTCGTTGTGGTTCCCGATCCTGTGCGCTTGTAGCGTTCTAGCGATTTTGGCGAACCCTGCGTTCGTCGTCGCGCAGGACCAGGCTATCGTAGACGCCATAGGTGGGGTTCTCGCTGTCGAGGATGCCCGCGTATTCGACGAGGATGTCCTCGGCGCAGCCGCAAATCATCCCGAGGTGATGGTCCGCCGCCGAGCAGCGCTGGCCGTGGGTCGCATTGGAGATTCAACCGGAACGCCGCTCCTCTTGGAACTCCTAGAAGATCCGGCTGAACCCGTACGGCAGGACGCTGCATTCGCGCTCGGCTTGTTGGGTGATCGGTCCGCGGTGGAGTCATTGCGTGAGCTGGTTCTTTCCACCGCTTCCAGCGAGCAGGGTGTTTTGCACCGGGAAGCCGTTACGGCGATCGCACGTATAAACAAACTCGATGCGGCCGCCTTTTTCGAAGAGCTCTTGGTGCGGTGGGTGGGGCGTGCGGTCGCAGGAGACGAGCTGCCGCCGACGGTTATACGGGCCTTGGTAGAAGCGTGGCGGCTGGAAGAACACGCCCCGGTTGACAGGCTGGCACAGTATGCCGAGTCGCCAGACCGATCTGCTCGGATAGCGTCGCTCTATTCTCTGATGCGCTTGCGTGCACCAGCGGGCGCGAATGCTTTCATCAGGTCGTTGGAGGATGACGATCGTTTCTTGCGCGCGATTGCCGTCAGAGCGCTGACGGCCGCGTACGCCGATTCGGCAGGGCTGGACCGTAGCGGGACAGCGGGGCGCATCGTCACTCTGGTTGAAGATCGGGACCCTCACGTTCGCATAAACGCCCTACGATCGCTCGGGACGTATGAGAGCCCGACATATGTCAGTGCGGCAGCAAACGGACTCTCCGACAGCGATCCCAACGGACGCGTGCAGGCCCTCACCGCGTTGGGGCAGCTGGGCGGTACGGACGCAACTCGCCTGTTGGTCGCAAACGTCGACCGAGGAACGTTTGCGGAGCGCAGACAAGCGCTGCTGGGGTTGGCTCGTGCGGAGCGTGACACCGCACTCGTGCGTTGTGCCGGCTGGATCATCAGCGATGAATGGCTCTTGCGGTTGACTGGAATTGAGGCCCTGGGCGTAGTCGGCGGAGATACCGCACAATCCTGGCTCGAGGGTTTGGCTCGTGACCCGGATCCACGCGTTGCGGGACGGGCGTTGAATGCGCTAGCGCTTGTTGACTCGACTGCGGCCGGCAATGTGGCTCGTGAATTGATCTCGCATGTCGACCCGATCGTGAGAGCTGGCGCGGCGCGGCGAATACAGGGAGCGCCCCGACCCGGTGATGTCGAACTCCTGACCGAAGCGTATGAAATCAGCTTGCGCGACGGCTCCAGCGACGCCCGCATCTCAATCATCAGAGCGATTGGAAAGATCGCGGAGAACGGCACCTTGGAACGGATTGCGGCCGAAGATGGGTTCCTTCAACGTTTCCCCAACAGTGAAGATTATCTTGTGAGGCGGGCGGCACATGCGTCCTTCCCGGCAGCTGCGGCCCAATGGGGTGCGATCACGCCCGTAGCTACCGGCCGCAACCCTGAGGATTATCGCGACATCGCGCGGCGCTTGGTTCTGCCGGCCGAGCTGGACGGAGAGCTGCCCGGGTTGGTGATTGAGACCGAACACGGTGACATAACGATGACATTGTTCGCGGCTGAGGCACCGATAACTGTCGATGCTCTGCTGCAATTGGCAGATAGGAATTACTTTGATGGCGGAGTTTGGCACCGAGTAGTGCCAAATTTCGTAATTCAAGATGGGGATCCACGTGGAGACGGTGCAGGCGGACCGGGGTTTTCGTTGAGGGATGAGAACAGCAGGCGGCGCTATGGACGAGGTACCGTGGGGATGGCTCTGGCGGGCCCCGATACCGGAGGCAGCCAGTTCTTCATCACGCACAGCGCGCAGCCGCACCTCAATGGGATCTATTCGATTGTTGGACAGGTAGACCAAGGTATGGACGTTGTGGATCGAATCACTCAAGGCGATCAAATTCGAATAATCAGGAGGCGCTAAAGCGTCACGAGGTAACTCGTTGGGCGCGGCGTGTGAAGTGATAATGACATTTGAGAGGTATGGGGTAGCATTGGCCAGGAGTTCTCGAACGGCGAGAATGGTTTGTGTGTTCGCAGCACTCGCTGCGGTCGCGGCGTGTCGACCTCAGCCTTTGGTATTGAGTCCAGATGCCATGCAGCCGATCGACATGAATACGGTACGCGAGTGGGTGGCCGACCTCGCTCCGCCAAGCGCGACACAATACGATTTGCGCTGGACTTTCCAGACTCAGCAGGGAGCGGTTCGCGGGCAGGCGGCGCTGCGTATTGAGCCGCCCGACTCACTCCGGTTCGACTACCGGGGCCCATTCGGAAGGTCTGGAGCGGCATTTTTGGTCGACAAAGATCTGATGTGGGCGGTTCCTGAGGGTGAAGTGGAGACGCTCATCCAGGCGGTTCCACTTTTTTGGGCAGCACTAGGGCTTCCGAGAGATCCTCCGGAAGGCACGAACGTCTTTGGCATGGAAACGGAAGAGAAACGCCGGTGGCGTTACGCGGTACGTGGGGACACTTTGGAATATTCCGTTGCACGTATAGCGCCCTTCAAGTTCTTGGCGGCAATGCGTCATTTCGACCAGATGGTCGGCCATGTTGAGGTGGATTTTGACGAACAGACGTATTTGCCCACGAAGGCGACATTGACCTTCCCCGAGAGTGCGTCAGTGTTCATACTCGACGTAGCCCGAATCGACACGACGGTCACGCTATCAGAAGATGTTTGGAAACGTCCGTAGCGCCGTAGTGGTGCTGGTTGGGTGCCTCGCGGCAGGGGGGTGCCATATCGGAGGCCTAGGGTACGGTTTCGCCGGTGGGGGGTTACCCAGTCACATCAGAACCGTTGCCATTCTCCCGTTCGACAATCAGACTCCCGAGCCCACGCTGACGCAAGAGGCGTCGGAGGCGATCCGCGAAGCCATGGAACAAAGGCTCGGGCTCAGGGCGTCCGCGGAAGCCACGGCAGACGCGGTCGTTAGAGGTGCGATCACCCGGTACACTGCCGACATACCGCTTTCTTTCCAAGGCGGGCAGCAGGGAAACGTCAATGTAACCCGTCGACGTGTACAGATATCGCTGAGCGTGGAGATTTACGACCAGCGAGAGGGCAGAGTGCTTTGGGAACGCACCAGCATTCAGGTTGACGGAGAATACCGGCCGCCCGATCAGGAACGTGGGCGTGAATTGGCATGGGAGAAGCTCGTGACCGACATTGTGGAGGGAGCACAGTCACAATGGTAGGCCGGCTCGCATGAGCATGCGTCACCAACGCGGTAAAAGGCGTCTCGGATGTCTCTTCACCGTTCTGATACTCGCCACGCTGGGGTATTACGGGTTGGAACCGGCAAACTTGATGTTCAAGACATGGCAACTCGAGCAAGAGATGAAGGCGCAGGCAGGGTTTGCACCGAGCATAAACGACGAGGCAATTCGGCGGCGTTTGAACCGCAAGATAGAGAGCCTCGACTTGCCATCCGAAGCTCGTTCGAACCTCAGAATTCGACGCACGTTTCGCCCGAGAGAGATCGTTATCAGTACGGAATATGAGATGACGCTGATCCTGCCATTCACGACGCGGCTCGATACTCTCAACATTGAGGTCAGGAGTCCGCTCTAGCAAACGAACTGTGTTTGCCAGTTCCAGCTGCAGTTCACTATCCATGACATACCGTAGTAGGAGTAATTCATATGGCGCGTAATGAGGGCAGGGGTGCAGACGAGCTCAGACCTGTCTCTTTGGAGCGGAATGTTAACCCCTATGCTGAAGGCTCGTGCATGACGCGTATGGGCAATACGGTCGTTCTCTGCACGGTGAGCGTGGAGGAAGGGGTGCCACGTTGGAGGCGAGGGAGTGGCCAGGGGTGGATGACCGCCGAGTACGCAATGCTGCCGCGCGCAACGACAGAGCGGACAGCACGGGAACGGCGTGGCCCCGGTGGCAGAACGGCGGAGATCCAACGACTCATCGGTCGAAGCCTCAGGGCGGCACTTAAAGACTTTCAATTTGGTGAGCGTACTCTGCACGTTGACTGCGACGTGCTGCAGGCTGACGGCGGCACGCGCACGGCGGCGGTGACGGGCAGCTCAGTGGCAGTTGCCGATGCATGTGCCTGGATGGCTCAGGAACACGGCGTGGACAATCCGTTTGCCACTCTCGTGTCAGCAATCTCGGTTGGGATCGTCGACGATGAGGTTCGACTCGACCTCGAATACGCGGAGGATAGTGCTGCGCAGGTGGATGCGAACATCGTGGTCGCTGAGCCGGATCTGCTGGTCGAGGTTCAAGGTACGGCAGAGGGGCGTCCGTTTAGTCGTGCTGAGTTCGACACTGCGCTCGACCTGGCCGTAGCGGGAGCCAAGCAACTGTTCACAGAGCAACGGAGAGCACTGGAATGGTGAAGCCGCCATTGTTGATCGCCACTAGAAGCGTTGGCAAGCAACCCGAGATCAAGACTATCCTGGCGGACATTCCCTATCGATGTGTATTTCCGGACGAAGCGGGAATTCTCGAAACAAAGTTCGAGGACAAACTCGAGGATGCAGGGACGTTCGAAGGGAATGCATTTCGAAAGGCGGAGTATTTCGCCCACCAATCTCGAATTCCGACGGCTGCGGATGACTCCGGGATAGAGGTGTTTTCGCTTGGAGGTTTGCCTGGCGTAAAGTCAAAGCGTTTCGCAGTTCCGTCACCACACCAAGATCAAGCCAACAACGACGAGCTACTACGGAGGCTCGCAGGAGCTCCGCGGGAACGCCGCAAGGCGCGTTACCGCTGTGTGGTGTCGTACTTGAAGACACCCGACTCCCTGCCAAAGACCTTCGAAGGAGTTTGCACCGGATACATACTCGACGAGCCGAGGGGCACAGGGGGGTTCGGCTACGACCCGCTGTTTTGGTCCGACGATCTCGAGAAGAGCTTCGGAGAGGCGGATCCAGCGGAGAAACATGAGGTGAGCCACCGGGGCAGGGCGTTCCGCGCTTTCGCGGAATGGTTGGCCAAAGAGGGCTAATTCCAATCGAACAGTTGGGGTCGGTGTCTACCGACCCCTCTGCCTGACCGAACTTCGGCGGAAGCCGCTCAGGTTCAACTGTACGTCCGTATTCGGGTCGTATGCTTCTCGATCTGTGTAGATCACGTCACCGCGGTCGTTCACCCATCGGTGCCGCCACTGGTTCGAACCCACCTCGACCTGATTGGAGTACGGGTTCACGAACTCCTCTTGATCGGTCAACGTCAGGAACATGTCGTTGTGGATCTCGGCGACGGTCGTGCGTTGATGATCGTTGATCTGTTGGTTTATTTGGTTGATCTCTCTCTGGGTACGCAGCATTATTTCGCCGCGCTGGATCTGACCGCGGATTTCTCCAGCGAGCCACTGAGTGTTGAGTTGGACTGAACCCTGAATGACGCTGATGATTGGTAACCACCGGTCAAACTCGTCGGTGGGGGCTCGGAATACCACCGTTTCCTTGTTGCCCCACATTCCTGCCCCTAGCTGCCCCCAGTTTTCGACCACGGTCATGAGCTGTTCCGAAAAGCGGCGTCCGCGCTCCGCGTAGGAGACCGTGGTCATAGCCGCGTCGTAGCTGAATGTCGTCTGAATCGGGAATGCCTGTACCCGTTGCAGATACCGTTGTGCCAACGCAGGCAGGTTTCTCTGTTCCTCCACACGAACGTCGCTCGCTTGAGGGTGCAAGCTGCGAAACGCAACTTCGTGAAGAAACTGAATGGCAGGCAGGATCGGCCACACGGTCATTCCCTGGTAATTGCTGCCCGGTTGAAAGAGTCCCATTTGGCCGGCCGGTGAATGCCGAGCATCGAAGTAGAGCATGTCGGGCGGCCAGTAGATCATTACCGTTCCGTCGGCATCGCTCTGGACCGCAAAATCCACCTTCGCTGCGATCGACTGCGCAGCACCTCCCTGTCTGGTGGGATCGACACGGACTATGCCGCCCCTCACCTCCCAGCCTTTGGGAACCAATAGTGAGAAGGCTTGCTCGTTGGGCTCGGTAACCCTCTCGAAAACGACCGTCTCAGGCGTTTGGCAGATCAGCGCGTTCGGCGATACCGACCACAGTATTAACGCACAACAAATGAGAAACGCCTGGATCCAGATAGGCCTCATGTAAGAAACTCCTTGCCGTAGATTAGTCCCGCGTGTCCAGTATTGTCTCGTCAGTTCCCGGATTTGGTGGATATGAATGCCACGGTCGCACCGCCTATTGCCAGGACTCATATGCCGATGGCGTTCAGCCATCCCAAGGCACCACCTGCAAGAATGAAGGCGAGAATAGCGATGTTGATGGGGATGCCGATACGGGACTCGGGCAACCCGGCAACACAGAGAATCGTGGAAAACACGACAACGACGAGTGTGACCGGCTGCCACATGTCGATTCGCCCGATCACTAAGGCCCCTGCGGCGAAGAATGCGAGTGCGGTAAGGAGCCAGAGAACCCCGACGACGCGTATGCCTCTGTGGCCGAGGTCCAGGTTCCCGTTCAACACTGTGGTTTTGTAGGGTGCTTCCTCGAGTTTGGCGATGCGCCAAGGTACGATGAAGCCCACGGTGTGGGGAGAACCCATGAACGAAGAGGAACATCGCCAGCGCATATCGCATGTTTTCTCCGAGAGTGCTGAGTCGCAGGAATCTTAGTGTGAGGGCAGGTTGGGGAACAGGGAAGGGATGATGGCGGAGCATGCCTAGCCTAGGGCCAACACGCCGCCTGCAAACTCAGACAGTCCCAGGTGCGAAAGATGATCAGGACACACACGGCGGTGGCGACGATCCAGTAGCCAGCTCTGACGCTTGGCGACGGCTGCTTCATGCCTTGAACCAAGAGCGCGGTCCATAGCCAGACCATGAATGCTGTGACGAGGATTTGGATGATGAGCATTGGCGTTGTCGATCTGCAGGCGACCTTGCTCGCCCACCCTTGCTATTCACCAATCCGGAGAAATGCCCGGCCACGTACATAAAGGGTGCCCGGATTGTTGCGTTCATTACGGAGTGCAATTAGACACATGATCTGTGACGACAAAGAGATGTCATCGGTGAAATCGGCAACGAGAGTATCCGACAAAAGCGAACCTATGCTCTTGAACCAGCCCACCTCGCGCTGACCATCCAGGAGTGTTGCTGTCGGAAGATCCTTACGCAGTCCGCCCTGTATTCTGAGATAGTAAGATTTGCCCAAACACCGAACGATGAACTCGTTCCGGTACCACTTCCATTTCTCAGTTTCGACCACCTCTGACACAACTCTGCTACCATCACTTAGCACATATTTGATACCGAATAGTTTGGTGGCCGACTCGATGGATAGGTAGTAGGTCACCTCTTCGAGGTCGAAATACCAGCCGCCGCCACGACGCTCACGAACGATAGTGATCTCTTGGTCGTCCACGGTCACGCGCCGGTCTGCCTTCCATCTCCGACACCGCCTGAGCGCAATCAACGCACCACCACCATCTAGTGCCTAATTGCAACGAGCAAAAACATCCCGCTGCTACCGAGTTCCCGCTCGATAGTATAGCGGTTGGAGAGTGCGGTCTTGAGGCGGGAGAGGGCGTCAGTCATCTGACTCAGTTGCCTCTGAAACGAAATGCAGAGTCCGCGGCTGTCTCCCAATTGAACACCACGCGCAGGTGAGAGCGCTCGACGGTTTCTTCGGGTTCAACCACTAAGAACCGTTGGCCGTCCCGTGAGAGAGTGTACGATCGCCCCAACAGGTTCTGATAGTTGCCCTGGAACAGAAGCGTAGGTGTACCAACCTCAAACTCCGGCGCCGTTTGAACTGGGGCGGTCATATATGACGCCCCGTCCCCTCCCTGGAAGTAGATCTCTCGGCCATCAGGGGACCACAGCGGCTCGTTGCCTCCATCGATCGACACCGGCCACTTCATTCCGGTCAGTGGGTAAGGTGCTACGTAAATCTGGAACGATTCCGATTCGTTCGAGCTATACGCCAGCCACCGCCCATCTGGAGAAAACTGCGGTCCCCATTCAACTGCGGGTGAGTCAAGTAAGCGCATTGACCGTTCCGGATCGTCCGGATCGATGATCCAGACGTCTCGATCTCCGCCGCTGGTGGGAACGCTTCCGGCCAGCAAGCCTCCGTCTGGAGAGAACGAACTAGGCAGTAGGGGTTCCTCCCAGAAGACATCGATACTGTCCCGCACCTCGAGGCGGACACGCCCCAATACCCAGCGATCGTCTCGATGAAACTGTGCCGCGATCCAGCTTCCGTCCGGCGACCACTTGGGGTACCTGCTGTAACGCGCCGCGGCTGTGAGACGCGATCGTGTTCCCCTCCTGAGGTCATAAAGCCAGACAGCACCATCGACACTAGTCGCCAGTTGCGTGCCGTCGGGTGAGATGTCGAACTGGCCGAACTCTTCAGCCTCAAACGGCAGCTCGCTTTCGTTGCCGCTCCGGTCTACCCAGACCAACCTTCTGCTTTCGCCCGCACTGCCTCGCGCGTATACCAACAACCCAGGTGCCACCGCGAAATGTGCCGCAGAGAATGCACCAATAGCCATCACATCCTGGCCAATCTCCACAGGCCCGTCTCGAAAACTGAGACCGTTGTTAGCCAAACGCCCAACAAAAAGCCGAGTCCCGCGAGCGAATAGGAGCCAATCAGGTGGCACGAACTGTGGACCGGTACCCTCTGCGGCGAGAATGTGCTCCTCACCCTTGACTAGATCGACCGCCACAATGCCAGCGCCCCCATGAACGAGCACGTCTCCTCCTGGCAGAGCCACGGGCCAGGACGACCTACCTCCTTGGCGCTCCCACAGCTCTCGAGGCTCCCCACCCTCCGAATCCACCTGCCGCACGACGTATCCGTCATTGTCGGCAAAGATGATAGAGCCATCGTCACTCCAGTGAGCACCGACGGCTGTCCTACGACGGCTCAGCTCTACGGGCGTGCCCCCCGCGATCCTCACTTTGTGAAGGCCATCGGTGGTAAAAAAACCGATCCACTCGCCGTCAGGGGAGAAGAAGGGGCTGTAGCCACCTTCAGTGCCTGATATCTCGGTCGATCCATATTCATTGGTGCGTTGCAGACGCAGGCATATAACGTCACCGCAGGCGGTCCTATAGACTAGCTTTCTGCCGTCTCGGGACAGTGCCAGCGCTCGGGCCACGCTCAATCCTCCTCGGCCAAACGGCGCGTCCTCGGCCAGGCTCATCGTCCACCGTTCCGTGCGCGTCATATGCTCGGGGACGTCTGTTCCGCTTCTGCCGACTATGAATCCCAACACTGCGACCGCGATTGTCGCAGCAGTGATTGCGGCGCCCCACCTGAATCGTTGTGCGGTGGATAGCCGGACAGGTCTCGCTCCAATGGTTGTAGCCCCGCTCATCGAAAGCGAAAACGACGGGTTCGTGAGCGCTTCTGCGAACTCCACTCCATTCCCAAATCGATCCGCCGGAACTTTCGCCAACGCACACATCACCGCCGCGTCCACATTGCTCGGCACAGTGTGCCGCACCCTGGACACCGGTTGCGCTTCCGCCGACACTACTTTGGCAATAATCGCCTGTACTGAGTTTCCAGTGTGTGGAGGTTCACCTACCAGCATCTCGTATGTGATCGCGCCGAGCGAATACACATCACTCCGTGCATCAAGCTCACGCTCGCCTGTTGCCTGCTCGGGGCTCATGTACTCCGGCGTACCCAGTGAAAGGCCCGTGTCAGTGAGCCTCGTTCCACCAGCAGCACTCACGGCGAGTGCGATCCCGAAATCGGCGACCAGCGCCTCGCCCTGATACATGAGAATGTTCTCGGGCTTGATGTCGCGGTGGATCACTCCCTGCTCATGTGCGTAGTCGAGCGGCACCTACCTGCTTGGTGATCGAGATAGCCTCGTCCACCGAGAGTTGTTTCTCGCGGTTGAGCTTCTCTCTGAGCGACTCGCCCTCCACGTAGGGCATCACGTAGTACAGGAACTCCTCGGCCTCGCCCGAGTCGTGGAGCGCCAAGATGTGGGGATGATTCAGTTTTGCGGCTATGCTGACTTCACGCAGGAACCGCTCGCCGCCCAAGATGGCCGAGAGTTCGGGGCGCATGACCTTGATGGCGACCTTCCGGTCGTGCTTGAGATCGCGGGCCAAGTAGACCGTAGCCATGCCGCCAGCGCCAATCTCACGCTCGACCTGATAACGATCAGCAAGTGCTGTCTTCAGACGATCCAGAGATTCATCCATGCAATGATCTCGGTGGCTGAAACTGGCCTAACATACGGCTAGATCCTGGCTCCGGCCAGGGCACGATCTAATGATGTAGTCTGAGGCGGAGTACCAATCGAACCCGCAGGTCGGGCAGCGCGACAGCGCCAATTGACTCTGGCGCGCCGGCAATTGATCGGAAGTTGACTGCAACTCCCCAAACTGCAAGCGGAATGCGTTTGAGCACTACACACGAGCGTGTCCATTGCTGCCGGAGTTCCAATGGCACTTGACATGAAACTGGACCCAATCGCAGCGGCTGCTGTCATCATTACGTATCTGGTCCTCTTATTGCTCACAGGCATCTATTGTCAAGACTGTATGATCTTGCCGCGTGGGCAATGTGAAAGGGGTGCGTGCGGGGCGCTTTTCCTGTCTTGCATCGCGCCGTTTGTACTCGGCTTTCTGGTATTGGCGGGAGTGTCATTCCGCCAATGGCTTTCAGAGGCATTGCGACTCCCTCCACTCCCACCTCAGTTCGACGATGAGCGGAAGGTGATGTTTTGGGATGGCCGCGAATTTTCTTACAGCGACATAACGGTCCATTCAGATATTGACCCCGGTCTCCATACTTGGGAGTCGGCCACGATATTTCGGTCTGTAAAGTGGGTTTTCCTGAGAGCCGGCACGGAGAGGATCAACCTCAGGCAGTTCAAGCACAGCGAGCAAGCCAGAAAGTACGCCCGGGAGGTGAGACTTCGGGTCACCGTCACTTCGGGCAAGGAACCGTGGTTTCCCCTTGACGACTAAGCACGCCGCCCCTCTCCCACCTGAGCAAAACGGCATCCGAAAAAGCCGGAACACACCCCGCCCGTAGCGACATAACCCAAGACCGTTTAAGTTGTTGCACTGCAAATTTTCGGGGCGTAGCGCAGCCCGGTAGCGCGCCTGGTTTGGGACCAGGAGGTCCCGGGTTCAAATCCCGGCGCCCCGACTGATTTTCCCCTCCACTAAACCGCGAAAGCTGGAATTCTGGAACTAAGGAGGAGACAGTGGTTTTCGTACCTACCGTCACGTACATACCCCCGCCGCAGGCGTCTTTGGAGGCTCAGGAGCTCGCTCGGGATATCGAAGACGCAATCGTTCGATATCAAGAGGAACACCCATCAATAGGTCAGGAAGACATTAAGCAGGCTTTGCAACTTGCTCGTTCCAGAGCAGGAGCTGGAAATGGGGCAAAGCAGGAGCTCAAGGTAGCCTTGATTGTGGGACTCACGCTAATGATGGTTCTATTGGGAGTCTTTTTCTTGGTTAGATAGCCCAAAAAGGCCGCATGATCCCTCACTTCAGAGATCGTGCGGCCCGTCGTTTCACCTCATGTCTTGAACTTCTCTCCCGCCCTGCAACTCATCTCTAAGACGATCGAAGTTCCACGCGATCGCATTTAGGATTACTACGGTTACCGCACAGAGAATCGCGAACACCGCCGTGAGTATTGCTGCGAACCAGAGTACCTTCTCTAGCGAAAGATCTGCATAGTTCACCGCAATGAGAATGAAGGCTACAACCATCAGTGCAACGCTGTATCGCTGCATGCGAATGGCAAGAACGGCTGGTGGGATGACGTACTTTCGAGGTATCACGACTCCCGGGCTTGCCTCCACTGTCGGCCTATTCATAGGGCTGCCTCTGTTGAGAAAGTACACCAAGGTTTGAATATCGAGCGTGTGCGTCAAGAGTCTATTTTCGCGAAGTGATTCGCCCGCGACAACAAGGGGTTGTGTTGAGAGTCAGAGGTGCCGAGTTTAGGTACTCCAGCGCCCGTAGCTCAGTTGGATAGAGCAACGGCCTTCTAAGCCGTGGGTCGCAGGTTCGAATCCTGCCGGG
>CAZFHS010000066.1:0-28439 GCA_964518955.1 uncultured Gemmatimonadaceae bacterium
TCCAGAGTCAGACGTGTTGCCAGTTACACCACGGGGCATCGGCCGCAGTAGACTACCGCCCTCCTGCGGAATGGAGCTGAGGGGGATCGAACCCCTGACCTCTGCATTGCGAACGCAGCGCTCTCCCAGCTGAGCTACAGCCCCAAGATACCACGCCCCGCCCGAATCCACCGAGCGGGGAAAGAACAGCATAAAAAGCTAGCTGGCCTCGTCCGGAAACGGAACCTCGATTTCCATTCCGTCCTTTGCTACGATCGTCTCAGAAAAAACCGTCCGCGCTTCCTCAACCAAGGCCTTCGCATTCGCCGAGTATCTCGCGGACACGTGGGTCAGAACCAGGCGCTTCGCGCGCGCAGCCAGCGCCACTTTTGCCGCTTCAACTGCAGTGGAATGCGCGGTTTCCTTCGCCCTGTCCTTTTCCTCTTCCCCAAAAGTTGCTTCGTGCACCAACAGATCGGCACCTTCTGCCGCTGTCACAACGCTTTCGCAGCCACTAGTATCGCCGGTGAACACAACCAGGCGGCCAGGGCGAGAGGGGCCGACCAGCTCCACAGGGTCGATTTTCATTCCGTCTGGAAGATCGACGGACTTCCCGGCGTGGATGCGGCCCCACAGCGGCCCCTCAGGAATGCCTAGTTCCCTTGCCTTGTCAGGATCAAATCTACCCAGGCGCTCGTGCTCCCGGAGGGCAAACCCCACCGCTCCCCTTCCGTGCTCGACGTCGAACACTTCTATGTCATATTCGTCTCTTTCCAGCCGATCTCCAGCCTCGATCTCTCTTATGTCCACTGCAAACGGGGTGCGTTCAACACCGAGGTTGATGGCGTCGTTCAACAGCCGCTCAGCTCCAGGAGGTCCGTACAGACACATGGGGTCAGTGCGCTCCTGAAGAGATAGCGTGCGAAGCAACCCGATGACTCCCAGGTAATGATCGGCATGAAAGTGAGTGAAGAAGATTTCCGAAAGTGCGAAGCTCACGCCGTACCGCATCATCTGGCGCTGGGTTCCTTCACCGCAATCGAACATGAGGCTTTCGCCCTCGCGTTTTATCACCAGCGAGGTGACACCCCGCTCAACCGTGGGTCGCGCCGCAGATGTGCCGAGAAATGTGAGGGAGAGCATGGTGCGAATATAATGAGGGGAGGGAGGAGCGGGAGGAGCGGGAGGGGTTCACTCCCTCCCCTCCCTCCTCTCCCTCCCCTACGGCGGGGGGGGGAGGAGGGCAGGGTTAAAACACACTCACAAACGTATACCTCCCCGGATTCTCTCTGATATCGTCGAGTAGCTGGCGCAGGGAAACCAGCAGCTCGTGCAGGTCGCCGTGGATGGTTGTGTCGGCCAACAATTTCCCTATCGATCCCGTCGTGTCACTCATCCGCTCCAGCATTGTATTCAGGGCCATCGCCGCGCCAGCGAAGCCCTGCGCCATCTCCGTGACGTTCTCTGTGAGCTCGTCGAGTTGCGAAATCGACTCGGTGATTGCTGGATTGGCCAGCGTCGTGTCCAATCTGCTTGCCACTCGCTCCAGAGCTTGAAACGAATTCCGCGCTTCGGCTACTAATGGCCCATCACCTACGCGGGATACCACGCTCAACGCCTCCCTGACTGCCGCAAGCGTCTCATGAATGTCCTCGGTCATGCGCTCTGACAGTATGCGTTGTGCTCCAATCAGAACTTCTACAGCATCATCGGTCAGGCCCGCCGCTACCTCTGCCAGGTCGACACTGCTGGTGCCGACGATGGGCCGGCCCTCATCGAGCAAGTTCGCCGCGGTACCGGGGCTGTACTCGATGTATTTCGCTCCCAGAAAATCGAGAGCCCTGATTGCGACATCTGCGTCGGCCTTGGGTTGAAACCGTCTGTCAATCTCCAGCCGCACGTTGACTCGACCCTCGTCTTCCAGTTCGATTGACCCCACGGTCCCCACCATAAATCCGGAGATCTGAACCGGGTCTCCCTCGGTCAGAGTGCCGATCTCCTCGAACACAGCGTGCACGTCCATGCGGCCAGTGGTGAATGTGCGTCCGGTGAGCCACATGAGCCCACCGAAAAAGCCCGCAACCGCAACGATGACCAAAAGGCCTACGGTGATCTCCTGCTTGTAGTACAGATCCATCGCTGCCTACCTCTCAAGTCTTCGTTAAGGCCCCACTGAGATCGCGTTCCAGGAACTCTCGTACAGCGAAATCGCTGCTCTCGATCATCTCATCGGGCGTCCCCATCGCGTGAATCCGACCACCCGACAACAGGGCGACGCGATCTGCGACACGAAATGCACCTCGCACATCGTGTGTGACCATCACGCTAGTAGCTGAGAGTTCGTCCTGCAGCTTCTCCACCAGCGCGTCGATTATGTTCGCGTTCACCGGGTCGAGCCCCGATGTCGGCTCGTCATAAAGCAAGTAGGTCGGACGCCCCGCGATCGCACGTGCGAGGCCGACTCGCTTTCTCATTCCACCCGACAAATCCGCCGGGTATTTCTGAGCGGTACTTTGCGGGAGATTTACCATGTCGAGGCACTCGGACACGCGATTCCAACAGTAGCTCTGATCCGATGCACACTCCTCGTTGGTGATGCCGAGTTTCACATTCTCGAAGACATCCAAGGAATCGAATAAAGCTCCGAATTGGAACACATACCCGATGCGATTTCGAAGCTCGGCAAGTTGTTTGCCTTTCAGGCGACGTACATCCAAACCGTCGACGGTAACTTCGCCGGCGTCGGGGTGCAGCAACCCATTGATGTGCTTGAGCAAAACGCTCTTACCGACACCAGATGGGCCTAGGAGAGCGACCGTCTCGCCGCGGTTTACGGTAAAATCCACACCGTCGAGTACTACGAAATTGCCGAAGCGTTTTTCAACTCCGCGGAGTTCGATCAACCCGTACCTCCCAACCACACTCTTGCAGAGTTGCAGCGCGGCAGAGTCGCAGACCTGCACCTCTGCATCTCTGCACCTCTGTACTCACGCATCGTTCCCCATATCTTCGCCCTCATTTTCCCCTCACTGCCTCAACAGTAGCTTAGCCAAAGCCACATCCAGGAACAGAATCAACACTGACGAGCTGACCACCGCGGCAGTTGTCGCGCGGCCCACGCCTTCGGCACCCTGTTTGGTGCTGAAGCCCATGTAGCAAGGGATGATCGTGATCGCGAGCCCGAACGCGAACGATTTGATCATGGAGTACCAAAGATCGAACGGTTTGAAGAAGTAGCGGGCGCCGTAGATGAAGTCCGCGTTGGACATGTCGAGCGAGCTCTTTGCGGCGATCCATCCCGCCCCCACACCAACTGCGTCGGCAACAACCGCCAAAACCGGAAGCATGATCGTGCCGGCAACGACTCTTGGCAGAATCAGGTGCGAGACCGACGAGCGCCCGAGGCTCTCGAGTGCATCAATCTGTTCGGTTACCCGCATGGTGCCCAGTTCTGCCGCGTAGCGCGCCCCGATTCTTCCCGCAAGGATCAGTGCCGTGAGCACCGGCCCCAATTCCAAGATGATCGACTGCACGATGACGCCGGCGGCAAAATAGACGGGGATGCCCGCTGTGAACTGATACCCAGCCTGCAGCGAAGTGACTCCACCCGCGAATCCTGCCGTGAGGATGATGATGAACAGCGAGCCGTAACCGACATGTACGCCCTGCTCGACGGCCCGAGGCACCCACACACGCCATTCCGGCAAACCTCGAAACAACTGCCATACCAGGAACGCTACTCGGCCAACATGACTCGCGGCGCGCAAGGTGGCACGTCCGACAATCTGGCGAAGGTCGGGATATCGGCTGGTTGTTATTGTCGTGTACGAACCGGTCAGTCGCCAGCGTTGAGCCATTTCATAGCCCCGATATTCATTGACAGCCTGCTGCGGTCTGACAAGCCAACAGACATACCCGTGAAGAAACGCGATAGAGACAAGAATCCGTCAAGAGCTGGTTCCGATCGGTGGGAATTGCTCACAGAGCAAACGCGGCAGCCAACAGGGATGCGAGCGCGCACACACCAGCCGCGGCAGATGCAATTTGCAGGCGTCGCCATTGACTATCAAAAACGGGAAGCACCCGACCATCCGGTCCAGAGATGGCAACCGCTCGGAGTTTGAGGGCTGCCGGAAGTGCCACTACCGCAACGATGAGACCGCCAACTACACCCAAACCGGTCATTACCCACGTGCCGAGTGGGGCGACGCGACTTTCCACGGCTCCACCGCTTGCGATGGCCATACTCCACAAAATGCCAGACCCCAATGACAAGAGCATGCCGGGAGCTATGACTACGGTGTGCACTCGTGCGAGCAGTGCGGAGATGCTCACTTTTGCTTGGACAGGCTCGCCTCGCGAACCGCTAGCGACAACCACCACAGCGAGCCAGCCGCCGATCCACAACGCGATCCCTAAATAGTGGAAGAACCGAACGAACAACACCCTAGAGAGAATCTCCGCTCACGAATTCGGGCGCGAGTAGCTGGCGACCGGCGAACCCCGCATCCACTTCGTGCCAATGCGATATTTCCGATTCTCCGAGCTTCCAACAGAGAAACACATCTCTTCCATCTCGGATGGAAAGAAAGTCAACGAGACCGTCATCGAGACCTTTGAAGGTACAGCCGACCTTTTCGAGTTCGCTGAGGAACCCGCCGATGCGTTTTGCAATCCGGTCAATCTCGGTTCGAAGCGTTACCTGCACTTCGGTCTCACCTACGTCAGACCGGCTGTTTGCGGCCATCACTTCATACCTGGCCACGTGATCCCGCCACTCCGCATACGCGCCCACCACATCCGTTACGATCGACCGAACATACGGCAGTGTCGCGTTTGCTTCCTCGAGTGTGAAATACCGCAGGTCCGAGTTTGACATGCTCACCTTGATCAGTAGTCCTTTGGCCGAAGGTAGGATTCCCCGATGGCTGTATCACTAACCATGGCAACGGTCGGCAAATGGCGTTTCCAGTGTGTTTTGTTCAGAGTGTTTCCAACAAGCTCTACATCACTCGCATCGAACCCAAATTCCACTATCTGGGCTGGTCGATATCCACTTAGAAGCCAGTGGAGGATTTGGTCGGCTTGGTGGTAGGCAATCCCCATATCAGCTTCATCTGTCTGCCCCTGAACGAGGTCTGCCGACGGTGGCTTAGCCACGATTTCCTCGGGGATTTCAAGGTGTCGCGCCAGTTCCCAAATCTGCGTCTTGTAAAGGTCCCCAAGCGGATTGATCGGTGGAGAGTCGTCGCCGTGCCAGGTGAAATAGCCGAACAGGCGTTCAGTCTTGTTACCCGACCCCAGAGGCAATGCTTGGTGCTTCGCAGACAGATCGAACAGGGTGATCATGCGCATACGCGCCATCACGTTGCCCAGGCGGGTGTCATCAATCGCATCGGGATCGGCTGCGCCGACATACGCGTCGACAGCCGCAGATATATCGACCGTCTCGACGCGTATTCCAAGCTTCTCGGCCAGCAACGCCGCATGTTCGAGGCTGTCAGCACTCGAGGTACGGTACGGCATGCGCACACCAATCACCTGCTCCGGGCCCAGTGCTCTTGCAGCGAGAGCCGCCGTCAGCGAACTGTCTACGCCACCTGATAGCCCAACGACCACCTTATGGAAACCGCGCTGGCGCACCACCTCGTCTTTTATGAACGCCTCCAACCATCTAGCCGCCAATGCAGGTTCTATCGCCAACGGATTGGGCACTTCGGCATTCTCGATGACCGTACACACAGTCGGTGACGGTGGTTCCGAAACTCCTTCGCTTCGAGGCGCTTCATCGAACTCCAATACGTCGGACTCAGTGCCAGATGATTCCAATACGCTCTGGAGCTGATTTTCCAGGTCCGCCAACATCGGCTCTTCGACTCGAGTTCTCGATATCGCGTCGAAGTCCACATCCGAAACGATCAGTGCGTCTTCGAATACCGGTGCGGATACGATCACATCACCGTTTGGAGCGACTATGGCCGACCCGCCCTGGAATGCCTTTCCTGCTTCGAAACCCACCGGTTGAGCGAGAACGACGTAAACGCCGTGTTCGTCCGCAACTCGCTGTATCATTCTCTCCCACGCCCTTGCGCTCGCGGGTCGCGGAGCCTCTCCATGGGCTGGATCGGTCGGGGGGGAGATGCCTCTAGCCGGAGCCGCCGCCGGTACGTACACGATCTGCGCTCCGTCAAGCGCTGCAAGAGTTCCCGCGATCGAGTGCCACGCGTCTTCGCAGATCAAAATCGCGGAACGGCCCCACGAGGTATCGAAAGTGTCCACCGAGCGCCCATGGCTCACGAACCGTTTCTCGTCGAACACGCCGTAGGTTGGCAAGAACACCTTCCGGTGCACGTGGCGAACGAGAGGCTCACCCCTGTCGAGCGTGGCATATACCGCTGAGTTGTAATAGCGGCTGCGAAACTCCTCGTAAAATCCAACAACCAAGTCGAGGGGGGGTGCTCCTACGGCCGCATGGATTGCTGCGAGGTCGCTGCAAAGAGATCCCGCGGTCACCGCACATTCGCGTACGCCGGCTTCTACGAAGAGGCCCGACATGATCGTTTCAGGAAATACCACCACGCCTGGAGGCCTGTCCCAATCCGTTACAGCTCCCAGCACACCACCGACTCGCCGAATGTTTTCTGGATAGTCGGCTTTTTCGGGCCGAATCTGGGCAACTGCGACACGGAGTGTCATGTTGATTCGAGTGACTAGTTGTTACCCGGGTTGGTAGATGTTCCACTCGTGTCGAGTGGCACTGGGATCACCGCGCGCCGATCTCCTCTGTCAGTTGTATCGCCAATCATCTTCCCGACAATGGCCGATGCAACCACCAACAGAACGAAGAGTGCGGCGCGAATTAGTTGCTTCTTGATGCTTGGGTGCAGTCGCAGTTTGAGTTCGACGTTTTCGCGCCGGAGCACCCCTTTCTCCACAGCCTTTTCGATCGCGGCCGTGAGGTGGTCCATGTCGACCGGCTTAGTTAGAAAGTTCTCGGCGCCCAGCTGCATTGCCTGCACGGCTATTTCGATCTCGCCCTGGCCCGTGAGCATGACTACCATCGCATCCCGCTTGCGAAGCACCTCGAGCACCTCCATGCCCGACATCTCCGGCATGAGCACATCGAGGATAGTGACGTCCGGCCGAACCCGCTCGTGAAGAGCGATAGCCTCTTTGCCGGATCCTGCCCGATGCACTTCATGGCCTATCTTTTCGAAGTACCTGCCAAGGGCGTTGAGAATGCTTTCGTCGTCATCGACGAGCAGAATCTTGCACTTCGCCATACCGTCCACCCTCCTAGAGCGCTTGTTGGTCTTGGGAGGCCGATGCCTCTAGCCCGCATTTGCCAATGGCAGCTTGCACCTGCTCTGCGCTGCGCAAGCCATCTCCGAACGCCCTGACATGGAAATATCCGTACACAGAACTCACGAGTCCACAGAGTCGGGCGATCGGTTCCTCCCAGATGGCCGTGACACTCTCTTCGCCCCCCACTTTTTGTGACGGTGGCCCGGCCTCAGCCGTATTGCACCACCGAATGTATGCAAAATCGGCACTTGGCTGCACCGTACGATTCAGCATAGCCGACCGGTGTATCCACCGGCTTTCCCCAGCGACGGTCGCCACGTTGGCGCGCGCCAGCATGTCATGGATCTCGTCTGTGAACCAACCCACATTCTTTAGTTCCAACGCCCATCTGAAGTCGGAAGGGAGTTGCTCAACGAAGCTCCGGAGTGTCGCCTTGTTCTCGTCGTCCGGTGCGAAGCCGGGTGGCGCCACCAGCAGTATGGGACCAAGGTGTTCGCCGAGGAGCAGGATGCGATCCAGAAATCGCGCGAGCAACCCTCCGCCTTTTGAGAAACGCCTCTCGTGGGTGATTTGTTGCGGCGCCTTAGGTGCAAACGAGAACTCGGCACCCACGCTGTCTCGCCACCTGAGCACCACTGGTTCAGGGGGAATCCCGTAAAAGGTGTCATCGATTTCCACCGTCGGGAGACGTGCTGCATACTGTGCGAGCCATTCTGATGAGGGCACGCTGGTGGGGTACGAACGTCCCACCAATCCAGGATGGTTCCAGCCCTGTATGCCGAGACTGACGTTCGCGATCACTTGCTGCTGTTCAGGCCGCCGTCCGATGCCAGTACATGCGCATCTCGGAGATCTTTCCCTCTTGTGTCTCACAGAAGAGAGCACCGCGGACATCTATCATCTGACCGGTCCTGCGGCGGCGGAATGTGCACTTGTACTCAGTCGAGAACCACGGACCCGCGGCGTAGATTTCACCGAATTTGAACGACACATCCGCTTGCTCGAGCGGAATGTCCTTCCAATATTCGGCAATCGCGGGTCTTCCCCTCAGAGGTTCATCGAATGGCGACGCAATGAAGACAGCGTCATCGCTGAACACCTCGGTGATCCCATCTGGCAAGCCCTTTTCCCATGCCTGGCCGAACTGTTCCATCATCCCGCCGTAGGCTTCACGTAGCTCTTTCCAGTCAGCCGGCGGCGTGGCACTCACGATCACATAGACCTCTCGTTGTAGTTGCCATCAAGGTTAGGCCCAAACCGAGCAACTCGCCAGTGTGAACACCACATTTCACGTCGCTGGCAGAAGGGTTCGGAACGCTCATCATGCCGAAGCGTTCGAGGGAATAGTTGCGCAAGCGCGGAAATACTCGCATGGTAGATCAGGAAATCGACGCGTCGCCTGGTGCTGAGAGTGTTAGCCAGGCGCTGGACGAAGAGTGAAACAGCTCATCGGATCTTGCTGCGATTCGGCGGATGGGCAGAACTCTGGAGGCTCTTGATGACGGCTGGACAGGTCAAGGTCGCGGTCGTTGGGATGGGCGAAGCCGGTCGGGGATGGGCGGCATTATGCGTGGCCGCAGGATGGCCGGTGGCTCTCTACGATAATGAAGCCAACGCGCTGCATGAAGCACCGGGGGATGTTGCTGCTCGCGCGCGTTCCCTCATCGCGCTCCAGCGCGCCTCAGCAGATGAAGTCGAGAAGGGAATCGAATCGCTGGAGGTTGGGCGCAGTTTGCTGCAGGCATGCGGCGATGCCGTTTGGGTCATTGAGGCCATTCGCGAAGACCTTCGGGCAAAGCAGAAACTCTTCGAGAGCATTGAGTCGGTGGCGAGCAAGGCTCGGATAGTCAGCAGTTCCTCTGCCGGATTCGGGTCGAAAGACATTGCCGCACGTTGCCTCAGGCAAGAGCGATGCCTGGTCGCGCATCCCATTCACCCCGTCGAGTTGATGCCGCTCGTGGAGCTTGCTCCCAGCACCTACACCGACCTGACACTGGTAGAGTTACTGAAGGGATGGCTGAGAGCGTTGGGACGTATTCCCGTCACGATCAACAAACAGGTGCCGGGAAATGTCTCCGACAGAATCTCGGCAGCAGTATGGCGGGAGGCGATCGACTTGGTACTGAACGGCGTGATCGATGTCGACGATCTCGACCGCGCCGTCTCCCTGGGCCCAGCGATCGGATGGGCCGCGGCCGGGCCTCATCTCTCGTACAGCTTGGCTTCCGGCACACAGGACCTGGAGGGCTTCCTGCAGCAGGTGCTGCACACATTCGAGGCAACTTGGGCAGATTTGGCTAGCTGGTCACATCTAGAACCCGAAAAGCAGCACAAATTGGTTCACGCCATAGACAAGGCTTACAGAGACGCGATTCTGAAAATCAGACCGGCTCGCGACCGACGCCTTGCCGGACTTTTGAAGGGGTTGGAGCAATCAAAGCACCCGAAGAGCGATAGGCCCGCAGGGTTGCCGAACACTGGCGAGATACCAGTCGACCCATAGTCCGAGTCAGCCTGCGGTCTTCTCCAATACGTCGCAGAAGAGTGAGCGTGCCAGTTCGAAACCGATCACATGCTCCTGCCCAGACATTCCCACGAAGCGAATGTTGATCGGCCCTCTAAACGGCTGACGACTGAGCACCTCGAACGAAACTCCGGGCTTTAACTCGAGCGAGGATAGATATCTCAGGCGCTCGGGGTCCTTGTCACTGACCATCCTGAGTTCCACCAACTCCCCTACGCCGATATCGGTGAGCGGGACACACTCAGGCGTTTCCATCAAACCTTCCTTGGTCGGAATCGGAGCGCCGTGGGGGTGGTACTGGGGATTTCCCAACGCCATCACCATTCGTTCGATCAATTCGTCCGACGCCGCATGCTCGAGGCGTTCAGCCTCTTCATGCACGGAATCCCAATCGTAACCCAACTTCGTAGCCAGGTAAGTCTCGAGTACGCGATGGCGGCGGATCACGTGGACCGCTGCTTGATGCCCTATCCTGGTCAGTGTCACTCCGTGGTAGGGCACATGCTCCACCAACCCTACCTCGGATAGCCGCTTCAGCATCCCGCTCACCGAAGGCGGCGCGATACCCATCTGTTCAGCGATAGCACTGGTCTGAGCCGGACTTCCATCCAACTCCAGGCGGTAGATCGCTTTGAGATAATCCTCTGTAGACGGGGACAGGCCAGAAGGTTGCACAGTTAGACTCAAGAAATGGCTCCGAAATTTATGCTAACCTAAATTTCTGCATGCACATCGAAATCGGCAAGAGCGAGCAAGGCATCTAACGACATAACTCAATGAATGAGTTGAGGATACGTTCCGTCAAACCCCACACCACATGAGGCCCGACCAGAAACGCCGGCACCTCGATCTTCATGTCGGCCACTGACATCTCCGAGAAGCTCGCCACCTCTGGCAACTCCGAAAACCTCACCCACAGATGCAGATCCACTTCGGCGTTCGCAAATACGGCAGGCATCGATGGGAGCAGAAATACAAATGGGCGTACGACTAGGCGAGGCAACCCCGGGCCGAGCGGACGAATGTCGTCGAGCTGCCCAATGACATCTTTATTGCGTAATGCTATCCCGGTTTCTTCCAATGTCTCCCTGCACGCCGTCTCGTTCAGATCTCGATCGCCCGACTCTCTGCGCCCGCCTGGGAAAGCCATCTGTCCAGACCATGGGTCATCGTCACGTTGCGCCCTCTTGATCAGCAAAATATCTGGAACATCGCTCCCCGAACCGACCAGTATGGCAGCCACTGCGGCCTCACCGGCTCCAACATCGGCTAATTCTCGCGGCTCATGGCGTGAAAGGCGCTGAACTATCGTGTGCAGATGAATCGACCGACTCCTCCACGTGGTTTCGTTGTGGAACTTCTTCCCTGATCTACCTGTAAACAGACCTACGAACCACAAAATGCAGTTGGGTTGCGCGGTTCAATATATTAGTGACGCAGTTGGACTGCGTTAGAACCCTGATAAGTCGTTCGAGCGGAGGTTCCCATTCGAAATCTTGGCGTTGGACTATTTGCACTCGTAACGGTCGCTGCGGCCGGGCTTATTCTGAGGCGCAGTCGACTCGAACCCCAAAAACGCACAGGCAAACGGAAAAAAATTGATGTAAACCGGCTTTATGCGGCCGGCATGTAGCAATTTCTCCGGAGGGCCCCAGCGGGGCCCTCCATTCGTTTTGAAGTACGCTTAGAAGAGATGCCTGGAAAACCAGGCCAGAGTATGATCCACCGCAGCGTCCAACTGACCTGCGGCCTCAAACGTGTGATTCCCACCTTCCATCAATTTCAGAACCGTGTTGATACGGACCGCGGCGCGATGCAGTTCCGCTGCCTCTGAATCGGGCACAAAGTCGTCATCTGTGCCATGAAGAATTAGCCAGGGAGATTCAATGCGGCCTGCGGCGTTTGCGATGTCCAAAGCTTCCCTGTTTTCGACGATGTCATCCAGCATGTCGGTATAGAAGAACAGAGCCGCATCATCTTCAACGCCCGGTGGTACGCGCATGCCCGCTGCGCGCCATTCCGCCATTGCATCGGCGTCCCACCTATCGGTGTGTGAGATTGCAGCCCATGTCACGAGGGAGGCAACGTTTGGATTCTCCGCCGCATGCAGCACCGCAGTACCCCCTCCCCTGCTGTACCCAAACAACCCGTATCGTTCACAATCGGCCAAGCCTTCAATCAGAACCCCGCCAGTCAATGCCCTGCACACGGTGTCCAAGTCTTTCATGTCGTTCGAAAAAGTGCTGTGTGCAAATCTTTCGGGCTCTGAAAACCCTTCGCCATCGGCACCAACACCGCTGCCGGAGAAATTGAACGATATGGAGGTCATTCCGGCCCTCGCAATTCTGGCGGCCAAATGAGGGAAAAAACCCCAGTCCTTGCACCCTTTGAAGCCGTGACAGATCACAACCGGGGGCCTGCCGCGACCATCGCCGGCAGTTCTGACCTCACCACGTAGTGGTCCTCCATCGGCACCGGCAAGCTCGAACTTCGTGTTCCTTGCGGTAGACATCGGGCTTTTTGACCTCCCAAGGGAGCCGGGGTTAGCTTTCTGATCCACATACTTTGGACAACGAACATAGATGGGTTTAACCGCGCGTCCAACCAAGCCAGCCCTGGCGGCAATCGGCCGCTCGTTGGAAGAAAAACGAGATGAGCTGATTGTACAGTGGGCCGACTGGCTGATGCGACGCATGAGCCAGGCCCCGATCGTGGACCGCCCCACGATCGAGCGTCAACTCGCATTGCTCCTCGACATAGTCATTGAAATGGCCGGTCCGCTCCGACGGCAGATCGAGGAGCTCTGGTTCGATGCCTGTGACGCGTACGGGCGGACTGCAGCCGCGAGAGGACTTGCAGCGGGCGAGGTCGTAGAAGAAATCCAACACCTAAGGGAACTCCTGATCCACAACCTGTCCGACGTTATCGCCGCTCTCCCTGCCCGCCAGTTGATGGCCGCGGTGTTGCGTCTCAACCGGTCGCTCGACAGAGGCATTGCCCACGCAGTGGTAGGGTATACAGACGTTCTCGTTGAAACGCTTTTGGAGCAGCGCGGTGTCGTGTTGGACGCCTCGGAGCCGGGATCCAATCCGGTTCACGAGAGGTTGGGCCAACTGGAAGAAGAACTGGCGACTTTCAAACAGATGCGCCACTGACCCGTACCGCCGCACAGAATTAGGATTCCGCCATATCGCCAATTCCAGTGGCGTTCGTATATTGGTCCGATGTTGCCTGCCGGCCGCGCATTTTGCGCTGACATGATTTCCGCGTCGATTCTCAGTAATAACACCACGAGATGCAATGGGAACTGGTTATGGACTACTTGCTGACTGATGAACAACAGATGGTCAAGGATCTATGCGATCAAATCGCCGAGGAACAGATCAAACCTGTAGCCGCTGAGTACGACGAATCGGGCGAGTTCCCGTGGGATATCGTACGTATGTTGGCAGATGCAGACATCTTCGGTGTCTTCATCCCGGAGGAGTACGGCGGCATGGGCGGTGGCGTGATGGAGATGGCACTGGTTACCGAAGCGCTTTCCTGGGGTTGTGGCGGAATCGCGCTCGCTTTTGGCGGCACGGGCCTGGGAACTGAGCCGATTCTCCTTTACGGAAATGATGAGCAGAAGGCTCGTTTCCTCCCAGATATTGCCGCGGGCCGGAATTTGGCCGCGTTTGCGATCACCGAAGCGGATGCCGGATCGGATGCCGGAAACATCCGGACGTCTGCTGACAAGGTCGGCGACCAATACGTCTTGAATGGCACCAAGCAGTGGATTACCAACGGAGGCGAAGCCGAGGTGTATACCGTCGTGGCAATGACGGATAAGGACAAGGGAGCGAGAGGCGCGAGCGCGTTCATTGTGGAGAAGGGCATGCGCGGAGTGAGTTTCGGCAAGAAGGAGAACAAGCTGGGCATTCGCGGTTCGACAACTCGCGAAGTAATCCTCAATAACGTGCACGTGCCGGAGGAAAATCTCTTGGGTCGTGAGGGGCTCGGTTTCATGGTCGCAATGAGGACATTCGACCAATCGAGGCCCGGGGTGGCGGCCCAGGCGGTGGGAATAGCACAGAGGGCACTCGATGAGGCGGCCCACTACGCCCGCGTCAGACGCCAGTTCCGGCGGCCGATCTCGTCGTTTCAAGGATTACAGTTCAAGCTGGCCGACATGGCAATACAGGTCGAAGCGGCGCGGGCACTGATCTATTCGGCCGCCAGAGCGATTGACGCCGGAGTCAAAGACACCTCGAAGGCATCGGCTATCTGCAAGACATTCGCATCCGATGCGGCGATGAAAGTCACTACCGAAGCCGTTCAGGTTTTCGGCGGCTACGGATACATGAAAGAGTATCCCGTCGAAAAATTGATGAGGGACGCGAAAATCACACAGATATATGAGGGCACCAACGAGGTACAACGAGGCGTCATAGCTTCCAAGCTTCTGAAGGAGAACAGAGCAAGGTTCGGGGACTGACTGTGAAGCTCCACATCGCAATAGCGTTGGGCCTCATAGGCGGCTTGCTGTTGGGGCTCGCAGCAGCAGCCACAGAGTCTCCGGCCTTGATGTGGTTGGCCAATGCAGTGGAGCCTCTGGGAACCGCCTTCGTCAACCTACTGAAGATGGTGGTGATCCCACTCGTTGCTGCGGTGATCTTCGTCGGTGTCGCTTCGCTTGGCGACTTGAGAAAGCTGGGCCGCATGGGAGCGGTCACGATGATCTTCTTCGCCGTGGCCGCGGTGATTGGTGTTCTGATGGGCATGGGATCGATGAGAGCGCTGCTCCCCTTGGCGAGCGATGCCGCAGCCCAAGCAGTCACCGGCACCGCTGTCGAGGTGCCGGCCTTCCCTAATATCGTCGAATTCCTTTTGGGCCTCATACCAACCAACCCTTTTCAGGCTGCGGCTGAAGGCATGCTGCTTCCGCTCATTGTGTTCATAGTTCTGTTTGCTGCTGCAGCTGGAGTTTTGCCTGCCGAAGACCGTGACCGACTGCTCACATTGGCAAGCGCGGTCTCGGCCGCCTTGATCAAGTTGGTCAACTGGATTCTCTGGGTAGCCCCGATCGGTGTGTTCGCCCTCGCGGCTCCCGTAACAGCCCGAGCAGGCTGGGCTATGCTACAGAGCCTAATGGCATTCGTCCTAGCTGTGGTCGTAGGGCTAGTGATATACATAGCAGTGGTGTACGTACCTGCCGTGAAGTTTTTGGCCAGGATGCCAGTCGGGAAGTTCCTGAAAGGCTGCTTGACGCCACAAGCCATCGCGGCTGCAACGACCTCCTCTCCGGCAACAGTGCCCGCCATGCTCGAAGCTGCCAATACCGATCTAGAAGTCTCCAGCCCGGTCTCGAGTTTTGTGATCCCGCTCGGTGCGGCCTTGGGCCGAGGCGGAGCCGCCCTCTTTCAGGGGGCCGGAATCGTGTTTCTTGCATGGCTCTACAGCGTATCGCTAGCGGCGTCCGGTATTGGCGGTGCCGTCCTCGCGACCTTCATCGTGTCGTTCACCGTGGCAAGCGTGCCCGGGGGTAGCGTGCTCAGCATGGTACCCGCGCTCATGACAGTTGGTATACCGATTGACGGACTCGCCGTGCTCTTGGGCGTGGATCGCGTCCCCGACATGGCACGTACAGCCACGAATGTGACCGGTACACTGACCGCCACCGTCGTCGTCGACCGAATGGAGCAGCGGGTGGAGGCCAAACAAGGATGAAGCTCTATGCCTGGGTGGCATTAGGCCTCGTCGGCGGACTTCTGCTTGGCCTCGTTGCGGCCATAAGCGGTTCGGAATGGCTAATGGCCGTTGCCATTGGCATCGAACCAATCGGTACTGCCTTCGTCAACTTGCTGAAGATGGTGGTCATACCGTTGATCGTCGTGATCATCTTCGTCGGCGTCGGAACGCTCGGTGATCTGCGGCGACTCGGGCAGCTCGGCGTCCTCACCTTGCTCTTCTTCGCAGCCACCAGCGCTGCGGGCATTCTGATCGGCATGGGTGTGATGCAGATATTGCTGCCCCTTGCAAACGACGCAGCGGCTCAGGCAATAACCCCAGGTTCGACGGTCGCCCCGGAGCTTCCCAGTATCGTCGAATTTCTCCTGAGCCTTATCCCGACGAACCCATTCCAGGCCGCCGCCCAAGGAACGCTCTTGCCGTTGATAGTGTTCACGATCTTCGTCGCAGCCGCGACCGGCGCCCTGCCGGAGGCCGAAAGGGATCAGCTCCTCGCACTGGCAAATGCGATTACGGCTGCACTCGTGAAACTCGTGCACTGGATTATCTGGCTCGCACCAATCGGCGTCTTCGCCCTTGCCGCTCCAGTTACGGCGCGCACGGGCTGGGCGATGCTTCAGAGCCTCGGCGCATTTATCCTCGCTGTGTTCATTGGGCTCACACTCTTCGTCGCGCTCGTATATGTCCCCCTCGTAAGGCTGCTCGGCGGCATGCGCGTGGGCCTTTTCCTGAAAGGCAGCGTCAATCCGCTCATCATTGCGGCCACCACGTCGAGTACTGCGGCAACCGTACCCGCAATGCTCGAGGCGGCAGAGCAAGAATTGAAGCTGTCGCGAGCGGTTACAAGCTTCGTGATTCCCTTGGGTGCAGGAATCGGTCGCAGCGGTACGGCTCTGTTTCAAGGAGCAGGTATTGTCTTCCTGGCGTGGTTGTTCGGAGTTCCGCTCGCCGCATCTGGAATCGGCGGTGCCGTTCTCGCCACGTTTATCGTGTCGTTCACGGTGGCCGGCATCCCGGCAGGAGGCGTGTTCAGCCTTGCTCCAGCGCTCGACAGCGTCGGCGTCCCTCTGGACGGGCTGGGCATCATACTAGGTGTGGATCGCATTCCCGACATGGCCCGTACGACCACGAACGTAGCAGGCATACTCGCCGCAGCGGTTGTCATGGAAAGGGTCGTAGGATCAAAGGATGCTGTACCGGCTGGCAGCTGACGCGGTAGTTCTGATACACCTCGGCTTCATAATCTTCGTAGTGAGCGGTGGGTTCCTTGCGTGGCGCTGGCGGAGGCTCGCGTGGGTACACATACCCTCAGCCATCTGGGGTGCGCTCATCGAGTTTGCAGGCTGGATTTGTCCTTTGACACCTCTAGAAAACAAGCTGCGAGTACTCGCGGGCGGAGTGGGATACCAGGGCGGTTTCATTGAGAACTATCTGATCCCGATCATGTACCCCGCGCGGTTGACCACCACCGTGCAGCTGACCATCGGCGCCTTCGTATTGCTTCTAAACGCGTTTGCCTATGCGGTATACTTCAGACGAAAACGCGACAGATAGTCCATTTGACCTAACACCGAACAGACAGAGCAGAGTGCTACCATGATGACAAGCTCATCCGGAGTTCCGATCATCCCGCGTGAAGTTCTTTTTGGTAATCCCGATAGGGCAACACCGCTCATTTCGCCAGACGGAAAACGGATGGCATATCTAGCTCCGGTTGACGACGTGCTCAACGTGTGGGTTAGGACAGTAGGGGGTGACGACTACCAGCCGGTAACTCACGACACAGACCGCGGCATTCGAGTCCACTTTTGGGCACACGACGGCCAGCACCTCTTGTATCTGCAGGACACGGGCGGCGATGAGAACTGGCGGCTGTTCAGTGTAGATCTCGATTCGGGCGAGGAAGACGATCTGACACCTTATGACGGTGTACAGGTTCAGATCATCCACCACGACAAGCGACATCCCAACGAAATCCTCATTGCGATGAACAAAGAGGATGAACGTCTACATGACGTGTATCACCTCAACCTTGCCACCAAAGAACTCGATTTGGTGGCCAAGAACCCGGGCAATGTTGCGGGCTGGGTAGTAGATGCCGACATGCAGGTGCGCGGTGCTCTGGCATCGACGCCAGAGGGAGGATTCGACCTTCTCGTTCGGCCATCTGCAGATGGCGATTGGAAGACGCTCGTTGAATGGGATGCCGACGACGCTCTGACGAGCGGGCCTGTCAGTTTTTCCCTGAATGGCAGGTCGCTCTACCTGCTCGATTCGCGGGACGCGAATGCTGCTCCATTGGTGGAGATGGACATCTCTACTGGTGAAACGAAAGTCATCGCGCAAGACCAGCAGTACGACGTGGCCGACGTAACGATCAATCCCGACACCTACGAGATCCAGATGGTCTCATTCGTCAAAGCACGAATCGAGCATCAGGTGCTCGACTCATCGATCGCGCAGGATGTCGAAGAGATCGCCAAGTTGAGCACCGGAGATTTTGGGATATACAATCGGACCGACAGCGACGACGTGTGGTTGGTTGGGTTCACCGAGGACGATCAACCGTTTTCCTACTACGCATACGATCGCAAAAAGAAGAGTGGGACGTTTCTGTTCCACAACCGTCCCGACCTGGCCGAGTACTCGTTGGCGACCATGCAGCCGATTTCCTTCACGGCGAGAGACGGTTTGACCGTTCACGGTTACCTGCACTTGCCGAAGGGTTCGAACGAGAAAGACCTGCCGACTGTGCTAAACGTGCACGGCGGCCCGTGGCACCGCGACACATGGGGCTATGAACCCGAGGGACAATGGCTGGCAAACCGCGGATACGCGGTACTGCAGGTGAACTTCAGAGGATCAACAGGATACGGAAAGGAATTCCTGAACGCCGGCGACCGCGAATGGGGCGGAAAGATGCACGATGACCTCGTCGATGCCGTGCAATGGGCGATTGATGAGGGGATCGCGGATCCCGACAGGATGGCAATATACGGAGGGTCGTACGGTGGATACGCCGCTCTGGTGGGAGCTACCTTCACACCTGAACTATTCAAGTGTGCTGTCGACATCGTCGGTCCCAGCAATCTCATTACCTTCATCGAGACGATACCGCCGTATTGGTCCACATACCTTTCGCTACTGCAGAAGCGAGTGGGCAACCCCGAAACCGAGCCTGAGTTCTTGAAGTCCCGATCACCTCTTTTCAGCGTAGATAACATCAAGATCCCGATACTCATTGCCCAGGGTGCGAACGATCCGCGGGTCAAACAGTCGGAGTCCGAGCAGGTGGTTGCAGCAATGAAGGAAAAAGGCATTGCCTATGAGTACATGTTGTTCCCGGACGAAGGTCACGGTTTTGCGAAGCCCGAGAACCGACTTCGATTCTATGCCGCGGCGGAACGGTTTTTGTCAAAACACCTCGGAGGCCGCGCGGAGTAGCGATGTCAGAGTTGATCCATTTCGAATACCATCGCCCAGGCATCGGCACGACTATCTATGACGAATGGCTGGTGCTCGAGCGCCCCGATGTGAAGGTTCTGCTTCAGAAGGACTATTCGGGGCCGGCCGTGGATGTTGGAGGCAAAAGGACCCTGGACAGCGGCGCTTCAATAGTCTGGTTCGTGTTTCCCGACGCATGGCATGATATCGGGAGATTTCATCTGAGTGACGGCACTTTTACCGGCTGGTACACAAATCTCTGCAGACCCGTGCAGTTTGACGACGACACATGGATCGGGCACGACTTGTTTTTGGATCTCTGGCAGTTTGTCGACGGAGAAGCCAAGTGGCTCGATGAGGACGAATTCGAAATCGCCGCTCGAACAGGCCTAGTGGACACTGCGCTAAGGAAACAGATTCTCAACCAGCGCGCTCTGATCGATATGCAGGTGAAGTTGAATGCCTGGCCCCCACCAATCGCCAAAGACATCGACCTCGCACAAGCGGAGGCATTGCTCGGCACTTGAGACTGGCGGCATGAGCGGCATATGCGGCATGAATTGCCAATGCCACGCAATATTCTGATACCCTCCGCAACAATATGACGCAGTAACCAACCCTCACCGATCGTACCGTGAGCGGGTCCAAAACCGGCCCGCTTCATGATACGAGAGAACCTGAACGCCGTTCGCACAACTAGGGATATCGGCAAGCTCTTCACCACCATCGGATACGTGGAGAAAGATCTTCCCTTTTCCGGCGACGTTCTGATCGTTGCTCGATGGAAGAGTTTCAAGGTCGTCGCGGCAGAGAAGGAAAACGCACTCGAAGGGGTGCGAGAATTGGCCCGCGAGCTTGCGAGTGCCGCCGAGTGCGGAATCGCGGCAGCGGTGAGCAGAGACAGCGAGCTGGCGATCGCTGCTCCCATGTATGGTCGGCCTGGAATCACCAGAGTGCTGGTCGTATCCCTCGATGACCCCTCCCGCTTTGCGCTGGAACAAATCGAGCGACTGAGCCCGCGCCAACGAGCCACGGTCCTGCAGCACGCACTTTCGGTTGGAGAGGTTCTGAGCAGCGAAGCTGCCGGGGAGCGGTTCTTCAAAGAGTTCAGAACTCATCTCGAACGGATGGCCACATCGATCGACGGCCGCAGATCCGCGGCAGACAAGCGCATGGTCGCTTTGCTCTGCCTTTCACGCATACTGTTTCTTTACTTCGTTCAGGCCAAGGGCTGGCTCGACGGCCGACCGGATTACCTAAAACGCCAACTCGACACAGCACTCGAGCGCGGTGAAAATTTCCATCGCACGGTTCTTCAACCGCTCTTCTTCGATACGCTGAACCAGCCTCCAGAGCGCCGCAGCAATAATCCGGTGCCGGGGAACATCCCTTACCTAAATGGCGGCCTGTTCGAGCCTCATCCCGCCGAGCGGCGTATCGGCCCAACGCACTTCCCGAACGACATTTGGCGGGACGCATTCGACGAATTGTTCGAACGATTCAGGTTCACCGTCCGTGAAAACGACGAAGTCGATGCGATAGCACCAGATATGCTGGGGCGTGTGTTCGAACGCCTCATGAACGCCGATGAACGTCATGAAACCGGGACCTTTTACACACCCGAGTCGGTTGTGCGGCAGGTCGCGACGGCCTCGATCGAAACCGCGCTGGAACAGCATCTCACTCGATCGGTAGTGAGGCGGTTGGTTGCCGGAGTTCCAGTCGCCGAAGATGACAAACCCCTTCCGAGGAGGATACTCGGGCAATTGAAGGTGTTAGATCCCGCAGTTGGATCGGGTGCTTTCCTGTTGGGTGTTCTGCACGTGCTGTCACAGATGTGGTTCGCCCTGGAACCAGGGTTGGGGTGGGGAGAACGCCTGAAAAGGCGGAAGAAGATTCTGAGAGACAACCTCTTTGGGGTTGACCTGAATCCGGTGGCCGTCCGCCTCGCCGAGTTGCGGCTGTGGCTAGCCGTGATCGCAGACGATCCAACCACAGACATAAACCGAGTCGCACCCTTGCCGAATCTAGATGGTGTTGTGCGGCAAGGCGACACATTGCTCGACCCAGTGGGAGCGGCTCGATCGTTTGGTCTCAACACCTCGTATTGCTCGGGTAGTGCGGCGGATTCTGTTCGTACGGCTCGGTCCGAGCTCTTCACCGCCAGAGGCAGAAACCGTCAGGCGGTCACGAGGAGGCTGCGTGGATTCGAGTTGGAAGTCGCCAATGGACTGCTGGAGACAGCGCTCGACAACGCACAACACGCCACGAAAGATCTGACCGAGTCGGCAAAGAGCCGTGACCTGTTCGGCAAGCGAATCGGGCTGTCCGCTTCACAGCGCCAACGGCTGCAGACCCTCATCCGTGTGCGGCGCGACCTACGAAAGGCACGGCGTCAACTGACAGATGGATCCCTGCCATTCTTCTCGTTTGAAGTTCACGCTCCCGACATCCTTTCGAGGGGGGGCTTCGATGTCGTGGTAGGCAATCCACCTTGGGTGCGAGCTGAACAAATACCTCAGAGTATGCGCAAAGTTCTCGGTGCGCGGTTCGCATGGTGGAGAACAACCGGGCGCGTAGGCTATTCCCATCTACCAGACCTCTCTGTCGCTTTCCTGGAGCGGTGTTTGGAACTCACACGGAATGGAGGAGTGGTAGGTCTGTTGCTTCCCAGCAAGATCACGTCCGCTGGTTACGGAGAAACGATGAGGCGGGGGCTGGTCAGCGAGACGACCATCGAATATGTGCACCGAGTTTCCGAACATGACAGCGCGCGGTTTGGCGCCACGACGTATCCACTGGCACTCGTTGTGAAGCAGGACAAAGCGTCTCCACGCCATCACGTCCACCTCGGATTCGAGACAACCGAAACCGTGCACCAGGCATCACTCGACACTCCTGGGCCGTGGATTTTGCTTGCATCGAGATCTCGCGATGCCCTCGAGGAATTCCGTCTCGCCGGGAAGCCGCTCGGCGAAATCTCACCTCCGATGCTGGGAGTGAAAACCGGCGCAGACAGGTTGTACCTGGGACGGATCGTGGAAGAATCCAACAGCCTGGCGGAGGTTGCGTTCAAAGATCGGCAAGTCGCATTGGAACAGACTCTCTTGAGGCCGGTGCTCCGCGGGCGCGACGTAAGGAGGTTCTGTTCCCAACCAAGTGGTGTAATCATCTGGTGTTACGACGGTGACGGGGCGCCACTTCGCTCACTACCCGTCAACGCCTCCAACTACTTCGAACAATGTGCCAGAGCGGCGCAAATGCGCAGCGATTATCGGGGCGGACCCGTTTGGGCCGTGTTTCGCACTCGTTGTGCGTTGGAAGACCATCGAGTAGTCTGGCCCGACATTGTACAACGCCCGCGAGCAGTAGTCCTCGAGGAGACGAGGACACCCTCGGCAATTCCACTCAATACATGCTACGTCGCGGCCGCGCCTGATCGAGAAACAGCGCTGGTCGTTGCGGCGGTTCTCAACTCCCTGTGGGCAGCGGCGTTCTTCACTGCAAACGCCGACGAGGCGCGCGGGGGTTACAGACGCATCAACGCCAGAGTGGCGCAGCTCCTGCCCGTTCCTCAACCAGGATCGAGTCACGCCCAGTTGGCTGAGCTGAGCAAGCGAGTTCACGAAAATGAAGGATTCAAAGAAGAGGACTTGGATTCCGCGGTCGCGGATGCACTCGGCCTTTCCAAGCAAACACAAGACGTTCTCCGATCGTTGGTCGACGATTCTAGCTGACGATCTTGCGGTTGTTAGAGAGCCGCTTCTGTGGAAGCTGAACTTTGGAAAGCGAACGGATGCCGGCTTGCTCGAGCATACGCTTCGACGAGCCGTGTTCGGCCCCTACGACGACCGCTGGCGTACACCGGACTGGTTATTGCCACATCAGGTCGACGCGGCGCGGAGAATCAAGGCCAGCATCCAGATCTTCAATGGTGCGTTGCTCGCAGACGCAGTTGGACTTGGCAAGACCTACGTGGCCCTAGCGGTGGCATCTCGATTCGCGAAACCGGTCGTGGTGGTTCCAGCCGCCCTGGTGTCCCAGTGGAATCGAGTGGGTGCGTCCGTCGGAATCGGCGCGGAGACGGTCACGCATGAATCACTGAGCCGGAATGTCGTGTTGCCCAGCGGAGATCTGATTGTAGTTGACGAAGCGCACAGGTTTCGAAATCCGAACACGAAAAGGTACCAAAGACTGGCAAATGGGTTGAAGGATGCGAGTTTACTACTGCTGACGGCAACACCGGTAGTGAACCGTCCCTCCGACCTTGTTCACCTACTACGTTTGTTCTGCTCCGACAATGCGTTCTCCCTCCTGGGAATGGCCTCAATAGAGGCTGCGAGTTCAAGACGTGACCACGCGCGACTCACCCGCGCAGTGGCACCTGCGGTCGTTGCGCGGTCCACCGAATCGCTTCGTGAGTTGTCCAACGACGTACCCAGGGTGAGAAACGGAAAGGTGATCCGCGCTTGTACGATAGACGACAGTATCCTGGCGCACCTTCTTGGCATCGTCGATTCAATGGAGTTCAAAAACACGTTCGATTCTGGAGACCGCGCGCTACTACATCTGCATCTATTGCATCGCCTCGCTTCTTCGGCCTCTGCGTTTCGCGACACGGTACGTCGTCACCTCGCGTACACCGACCGAGCCATTGACGCTATTCAACGCGGGGAGGCGCTCTCTCGGTCAGTCGCCCGGCGGATCTTCAATGACGATGTTGAAATGCAACTCGCACTCAGCGATCTCTGCGTGATCACGGACAAAGGGCCCACGAACCCCGATTCCTTGCGAGCAGACAAGCACCGGTTGCTGAAACTGCTGGACCTGCTCTCGGATGCAAATGGATCGAGTCAGAAGTCACAAACACTCGGGACGATTCTGAGATCGCGCGGAGTACGAAAAACGATCGTGTTCACCACCGCCGTGGCGACAGCGGTAGAATTGGCCCGCACGCTGCAATGGAGAGAGGTCGCAATAGTCGGAGCCGGGCACGGTCGAATCGCCTCCGGCAGAATTTCCGTTGACGAAGCGTTGGCTTTGTTCGCTCCCAATGCGCGCCGCAAACCCGAGCCGCACCGGTCAATGCGCGTGTCCACACTGATCGCCACGGATCTCGCAAGCGAAGGCTTGGACCTGCAGGATGCCGACGCCGTGGTTCACTATGACATACCGTGGACGCCCCTCAAGCTGGAACAACGAGTGGGCCGGATTGCGCGTTTGGGATCGGTGTTTCGTTTTTCCGATGTGTATTGGTTTGCCCCACCCGATGCTTTGGAAAGACGACTGCGATTGTAAGCCCGAATATCCCAGAAGGTCAGCGATCAAGTGGGGCTACACGTCCCCGCAACGAGCAAAGTCGGTCGCGCGGGCATCGTGAACAAGGAGCTAGGTCGACGCGAGCGTTTTGTCCGTGACATACCTGCTCGACCAGTAGACGGACCTCGGTTTGCCGTGGTACGGGGACCACCTTGGGCATTAGTCGCTGTTCGATGGAACGTTGGAGGATACGAAGTCCCCGAGCTGATCGCCCTGTGCGGAAACCCACCCGAGCAGAGTTCCGACTTTGCGACTGTCGAGCTCGTTCTCTCCAAACTCCTGCACGGTCACCCCAGCCCAACCGCCCCGCTCGAACGACTGATCGATTGCCTCATTGATATCCTGCGCGAACGCCTCGCATCCGTCGACCGTGGCGGCGCATCCCAGGTGTCGAAGCGGCTCTCCCGTTGCGTATTGAGATTGGCATACGATGTGGGGAAGCGCCGCGAACATGAAATGCTAGTGACTTTGGATGGCGTGCTCAACCGGCTGAGACAGGGCGTGCGCGTTGGCGGTGAGCGCAGATTGACCGAGCTGCTGGCAAGGAATCCTTCTAGGGGACAGTTGAACAGATGGCTGAGCGAGCAGCCACAGGATACGAGCAATCACCCGACGTTCGAGGTGTCTGCGGCCTTGTTCGGCGACGGATCGACGGTCAATCGTTAATTGAGTATTCGCCGGTTACCGCATCTTCGTCGTAATAGTCCACCTTGTGTAGCGGCATCGTGACGCCCGAGAGAATATTGAGGACGTGTCCGCCTATCCTCTTGTAGTATCGTGCTCCAAGCACTAGCGAGGTTACGGTATTTGAGTCGTGGCACGAATGCGCGACCTTCTCGATTAGCATATCGCTCCGCCTCGCCAAATCCTGGCCCTGGCGTGTCAACTCCATGGCCTTTTCTGTGTCCGACCTTTCAAACACATCCGCGGTAGATCCGAAAACCGCCTCGACTCCGGATTTGATTTCTCGCAGTTCCGAGCAAAGGTCGTCGTCCGGAATGCAACCGTCCTGGAGATCTGCGATTTCCGACAGATTCTTGGCATAGTCTCCAAGACGCTCTACGTCCTTCACCAAGCTCATGAGAAGTAGGCAATACGGCAGGGCGGGAGCGTTGGTGTGAATCGAGAGATACGCGATCACCTGTTTTCTGATCTTCCGTTCGAGCTTGTTGACCTGCACGTCTTGTTCGTATATCCAAGTCCGTTCCTCGGGCTTCAGGCTCTCGCCGGAAAAGACTTCGCCTGCCTTCATGGTGGTGTCGTAAGTGATCTTGAGCATTTGGGCAAAGTCTTCGCCCATCTTCTTGAGCGGATCATCAGAGCGAAAGATGCTGAGTAACTGGCGAAGCATAGAGGCCTCCGGACCTACTAGAACAGCCTATCTAAAAGAGCGAACAGTGCGGGTACCCCGTAAAAGAATGCAAATACGAATACCACCGCAAACCGGCGAGATTCTACGGCCTTGTTGGCAATCCATCGGGCAGCGTCCAGCGGGATGTTGCGAATTTTCTCTACGGGGTAAACCAACAACGTGGCGCTGATGTTGAACAGGAAATGTACCAACGCAATCGTGATTCCAGCCCGCGCGTTCATTCCCGTTGCAGCCAGTGCAGCCAACAAAGCAGTAACCGTGGTACCGACGTTGGCTCCGATTGTGACCGGAAACGCCTGGCGTAACGTCAGCACCCCAGCGCCGGCCAGGGGTACCAAGAGCGATGTAGTGATCGAACTGGATTGCACCATCGCCGTGGCCACCACACCCACCAGCATTGCAAAGAGTACGTTTTGATCGAACGCTTTCGAAACCACTGCCTCGACCCGCGTTCGCATCACTACACGCAGCACTTTGACGAGGAGCCATAAGGCGACAAATATGAGGCAGCCGCACACGACGATCTGGATAACGGCCTGAAGTTGTTGCGAATCGGACACAGCGTGGATGGCTGCTTTGATTGGTACCAACGCTGCTTTCAATGCACCCTTGATCGGGCTGTCGTAATCCATCCCGCCAAGGCCTGTCACGAGTGAAGCCAGCATTTCTGCTGTGCGCCGCAGGTAGCCTGTCATCAGTTCGAGTGGCAGCAGCACGACAACTGCTATGACGTTGAAGAAATCGTGACAGATTGCCACCGAGAAGGCCCGACGGAATTCTTCCTTCCGACCCATGTGCGCCAGAGAGACGATGGTGTTGGTCACCGTCGTGCCGACATTGGCTCCCATTATCATCGGGACGGCATTGGCGATCGGAAGTGGGTTCTCCGGTGCCGCAACGAGGCCAACGATCAAAGAGGTAGTGACCGATGAGCTTTGCACTACGGTGGTGGTCAAGATACCGATCATCAATCCGATGAATGGATTTTCGGTAGCTGCGAAAAAGGCATCGAGCACATTGTTGCCGAGCGACTTGAATCCGTCGCCAAGCCCGTTGACGCCGACCAGGAACATGAACAACAGGGAGAGGACGATTACTACCCGCGCGAGCGGGTGGTTGGCTACCGATGCGGTTGCGGTCGGCGGTTTTAAACCAACTGTCATTGGATCATCTGTATGGCGTCTGGTGTGGAGGAAAATCGCTCGCGTGCACCACGGACGGCACCAATTTCACCGCTGTGCACGGAAGGCGCAAGGACAGCCCATATATGTCGTGATTATACAACCTGAAGCTGGCCTTGTCTTGTCAAAATCTTCGGGTTATATTCGGTATCATGGCCGAACAAACCCCGAAATTGGAAAATTGTACTTCCGTCTGTTTGCACCCGTATCTCCAGCTCCGGGAAAATGATGACTCGGTGTCGAGTAGCACGCTGCGGTGCCCTGAGTGCCGCGGAACCATTTATCCGAGCTCGGGATGTTTTTTCTGCCCGTTGTGCGGTTGGAGTAGGTGCGGGTGATGGGGCTGCCTTGGATGGGGAGCGGGTAATGAGTGCAACGCGCAACGTGCAGCGTACAACGCACACGATACCGCCGGTGGGGACGGGGGCAGCGGTCCGTCCGCCCGACCGCCTGTCCGCCCGACCGCCCTGGGTGGGAAGAAGGGAGAGGAAGCCCAACGGCACCAAGTTCATCGAACTCACCGTGAAGTCGCTTGCCAACTCTCCGAAAAGCACCGGCATGGCATTCTGGTCGATCAATCCCTATGTGGGGTGCGAGCTGGGCTGCACTTACTGTTATGCGCACTATGTACATCGGTACACGGCGGAGCGCGCGCACGAGACGTGTGCAGAGCCGGCTTTCACGCAGCACATTTTCGTCAAACAGCGCAAAGCGGTGATACACGCCCTCGATCGTGACCTCGCACGAATTCACAAGCATAGCTCGCCTGAAAATCCCGCGACCGTGGCAATCGGGACTGCCACAGATCCGTACCAGTCCGCCGAAAGGCAATTCGGCATCACCAGATCCATTCTCGAACGGTTCCTCACCACCGAAGGACTCGAGCTTGGCATCACGACCAAAAGCCCACTCGTATGTCGCGATATCGACGTGCTGTTGGAACTCGGGCGCCAGCATGAGGTGACGGTATATATCTCTTTGATCTGTAAGAGCACGCGGCTGATCAGATTGTTCGAGCAACACTCGCCTTCACCTCAGGCGAGGCTCCGTGCGCTCTCCAGGTTGCGCGACGCCGGCATAGCTGCGGGAATCAACGTTGCTCCAGTCCTTCCAGGTGTCACGGATTCGGTCTTTGAAATCGAAGCTCTAATGGCGGCGGCAAAGGAAGCCGGCGCAAGCTTCGTTCACCCTTCAGTGCTCCGGATGTACCCTTCGGTGCGAAGCGAATTCCTACCGGTGATCGAGCAGCATTTCCCCAATCTCATGCCACGCTATCGCGCCGCATACCAGCTGGACCGGAACGTGCCAACTAATTACCAGGCCGCAATACAGCGGCGCTTCGAAAGGTTGGCACGACTGTACGGAATCAACTCGAGAGATCCGTTCAAGAGGGAAGAGCGTGAGCGGGTCGAGCCGGAAGTGCAACTGAGTTTGTTATGAGAGAAGCTGGAAAGGGGAAGGGGGAAGGGGGAAGGGGGTTCAACGCGCAACGCGCAACGCGCAACGATCCCCGTACCGCCCTACCGCCTTACCGCCCTACCGCTACGGGAGGGAGGTGGGAGGGGGATCCGTCCGCCTGTCCGCC
>CAZFHS010000067.1:0-24897 GCA_964518955.1 uncultured Gemmatimonadaceae bacterium
GTAGGGAACTTAGACGAGCAACGAACAGCGTACAACGAACAACGAGCTTATAGAGCGCAATCACGCTGAACGCTGCACGCTGCCCGTTCCGCTCCCTCTCCTCCCTCCTCTGCCCCTTCGATTATGATCCTTCTGTGACACAAAAGGCTTTCAATTCGCTTCCGCCCCACATTCGCGGAGTTCTCCTCGCCGTTGCGGCGAGCGCGGCGTTTGCGTCGATGCACGTGACCGTTCGATATCTGACAGCCGAAATTCACCCCTTCGAGGTTGCATTTTTCCGCAACGCATTTGCATTTGTGATGCTCACACCGTGGCTGCTGAGCTTGGAACGTGGTTCACTGGCGACCAAACGCATCGACCTGCACGTGGTGCGTGCCGTATTCAACTCGATAGCCATGCTCACCTGGTATGTAGCACTCAGCATGTTGCCTGTGGCCGATGCCGTGTCGCTCACTCTCGTCGGGCCTGTGTTCGTCGCACTGGGCGCCATGTGGTTCTTGGGCGAATCGGTAACACGCCGGCGCTGGATCGGCATCGCAATAGCGACTGCGGGTGCCATGGTGATCATCCGGCCCGGCTTTGAATCGGTGGGGTTGGGTACCGCCCTCGTGATTACGTCGACGGCCACCGTCTCGGTGTCCAGATTGGTGGCGAAGAGACTGTCTCGCACAGATCGCACTCCGACTATCGTGGGGTACCTGAGCCTCTTCATGACGCCGATGACATTCGTCCCCGCGTTGCCCGTCTGGACGTGGCCGACCGTCACGCAGTACGGGCTTCTGGCTCTCGTCGGAGGCCTCGGCACGTTGGCCCACATCTTTTACATCAGAGCGTACAAGTTGGCCGACGTGAGCAGAGTAGAACCAGCGATGTTCATGCGTGTGGTCTGGGCCGCACTGATCGGCTTGGTGGTGTTCACCGAGTTTCCGGATATATGGACCTGGGTTGGTGCCGCGATAGTGGTTTCAGGAACTACCTACATTGCGCGCAAGGAACCCGTGCGGAGTGAGCATACGGGGGAGAGTCTACCGTGAGTCGTGAGTTGTGAGTCGTGAGTGGGCGGTGTGGGGCCCACTCACAACGCACCACTCACCTAGGGCCTATACTCCACCAACGTCATTACGATCTCCATGTTGTCATCGTGCATCGACGTCGTTATCGGCAGTGCCACGTCGGGTGCCAGGCACGATTGAGTTCGTACCGCACCATTTTCTCTGAACACCAAGAGCATTCCGCCTTGCCCCGCTGCCTGGCATTGGCTCTCGACCCTGACCTCCAATGATTCGCCGCCCTGGGAGGAACTCCAGCCGTCGCCGAGGGTGAGCTGCCGCCCCTGGATCGTCATCCATGACATCGGGTTGAAGAGCATCAGCCCTACCGGCCCCATAGCCATGAATTGAGGGTATCCCATCATCATGCCTTGGGTGCCGGTCCCGGTAGTAACTGTGGACGAATAGGAATCGTCACCGAGCTGCCCGCTCACCTGCATTCTCACCTGGCCCGGTCCCGCGGGTTCCAGGTCCAGTTGGTAGAATCCGGTCTCGGTCTGGCCGTCTTCCGTCTGTCGTACATCGTATCGGAAGTGTTCGGTGCCATTGAACTGGTAGGGAGCCCACGCAAAGGGTGACACGTCGCCTGTAGGTGCGGCTGCCGGTAGGGGGGCCGCAGCAGGCGGAGCGGCAACTGGAGGTGCCGTGGGCGCGGGCGGTGCCGGAGCGTCTCCCAAATCATCGGCTGCGTCGGCTATTTCTTCCGCGAGTTCATCGACTGCATGATGCGTCGCCTCGCCGATCGATGTCTCGGTGAACTCTTCGCTGGTCAGATCGATGCTGGCGATATCGATGCTGCGCGTGCGTGCAAACAGGTCGGTGCCGCTCCGGTCTGACTCACCGCTTCCCGTGAGCACCGACACGATCCTCCCGCTTCCGGCGTCCACGAGCCGTGCTTCGAGTACAACGTAGGCCTTTTCCCTACGCCGTCCCAGGCCGACTCTCAGGCCGCCCACCGATACGCCGGCTACCTCTCCGCCAGCTTCTTGACGGCCGAAAACCAGAATGTTGCCCGAGACGGTGCCCTGAACTCCGTCATTGCTTTCGGCTACCTCGATGCTGCGTTCTCGTAAACGCGCGCGAACGAGGTCGGCGATCTTCTCACCGATGTCGGCCTCGCCTCCGAACACCTCCTCAATGGACGTCACCACACCGTTCTGCTCGAATGAAAGAACCACGACACGTTTTCCCTGAGCGGCAACCGAGCTGCTGCTCGCTATCAGAAAGATCAATGCATAGGTTGCGCTCGCGAAGGAATTGGCAAGACGTCTCATGACACTGCTCCGAGAATATTGGGAATCGCACAAGAGGGATTAATGACGGTAATCGGTATCTTAGAGTCGGTCAACACGTTCAATTTGGTTGAGGGGTGTCCTTTTTGGTAGTTTTTCTGCGAACACGCTTTTGCCCATCATTCGAATTTGGCAGGAAAAGAAGAAGATGAAATTTTCTGTTACAGCATCATTCGTATTCGTGCTGTTGTCGCTGCCCGTGTCCCAGTCGTATGCTCAAGGAGTATTCCGTCCGTTGCGTACCGATGCTCCCCCGTCGATCGACGGTGTGTTAGACGACGCGGTGTGGCAAACCGCTCCATCGGTCAACAACTTCAAGACGTGGATGCCGGACTTCGGCGCTGAGATGATTGCAGACACGAGAGTCTTGGCGGCCTATGACGAAGAGAACCTCTATTTCGCCTTTCGCTGCTACGATCCCGAACCTTCGGCAATCAAAACTTCTGTGTCGAACCGCGACAACATACGTCGAGACGACTGGATTGCCATCAACCTCGACTCCTTCAACGATCAACAATCGCTCTACGTGCTATACGCAAACCCCGACGGTATTCAGGGTGATACTCGGTACGCCGGTGGGCACGAAGACCACGATTTCGACATGGTGTGGTACAGCGACGGGCAGATAGACGATGAGGGCTACGTCGTGGAAATCAGGCTGCCGTTGAGCAGCATACGCTACGCGGATGGCGATTCGGTGTTTATGGGCGTGATCTTCGAGCGCATGGTGAGCAGGCGGCGTGAGGCTGGCACCTATCCGCCGCTCGACCCGGCGCAGGGTGAGTCTTGGCTCACCCAGACCATGCCCATGGTCTACACAGATTTGCAAAGTCAGACTCTGCTCGAGATCCTTCCGGCCGCTACATATGCCTACGCCCAGGACCACGAATCCGGCGATCTGCGCACAACGGAAGATAGGGCAGAACTCAGTCTCACTGCGAAATACGGCCTCACTTCCGAGTTGGTGCTGGATGGCACGCTCAATCCGGATTTCAGCCAGGTTGAAGCGGATGCCGGTCAGGTGGACGTGAACCTTCGGTATGATCTCTTTTTTCCTGAAAAGCGTCCGTTCTTCCTCGAAGGGAGAGCACATTTTGGATTGGGTGGGACGGGATCGTCGTATTTGGATCCGATCCAGTCGATCGTACACACGAGGAAGATCGTAGACCCGATCACCGGGGTAAGGTTGACGGGCAAGCTCTCTGAGAAAGACATCTTCGCGTCGATTTACGCCGCGGACGAGCTGACTGGCGCCGACCCAGATGCGGACACCGAATATGCGCACGTTCCTATCTTGCGGTACAAGAGGCTGTTGCAAGACGACTCGTACGTCGGAGGCATCTACACCGCGCGGGTGTTGGGCGACCACCTGAACGTCGCAGGCGGAGCAGACGGCATGATGAGGTTGTCCGAGTCAAGTACGTTCGGGTACCACGGACTGCTATCGTATACTCGCGAAAACAATGAGACCAGCGACGTTAGCGGTCATGCGGTAGGTGTGTCCTATGCCAACGCAACCCGAAACGTGGACTATTCGCTCGCCGCCAAAGACGTATCCGAAAACTTCGAGGCGGAGACGGGCTTCATCACGCGAACGGGGTTGTTTTTCTTCAGTGGATTGGTCAGGCCCAAGTTCTACTCCAGTTCGAGCTTTCTGCAGCGTGTGGATGTTGAACTGTTTTCCGGCCAGAGCAGGGACGCTATCTACGACATGTGGGAGACCGCCAATCACATTTCTGTGCGGCAGTATTTGTTGAACAGAATGACCATCACCGCTCGATACTCCTATGCGACGGAAGTGTTCTTGGGTGAACGATTCCAGACCGGCGGTTTCCTGGTATCGACCGGAGGGCGCATCTCCAACCAGTTGGCCGTTAGCGCTACCTACAGAAACTCCGACGCCATCTACTACTCGGCCGAGCCATACCAAGGGAACAGCGAGCTACTGACAGCGTCGGCAACCGCACAGCCAACCGACAACCTGCAAGCCGTCGCGAGCTACGTCCGTATCGACTTCAGTGGCGACGACAACTCGGCCAACGACTATGTCTACGCCATTTACCGCGGCAAGCTAACCTATCAGCTGAGCAGGTATCTGTTCTTCCGCGGGATCGTCGAGTACAACGACTTCCGCGACGATCTGCTGACCGACTTCCTGGCTTCATTCACCTACATACCAGGTACGGTATTTCACATTGGTTATGGATCTCTATTTGACAAAACGCGCTGGGAAACAGACAGGTACGTTCCGAGCGACCGTTTCACGCAAATGAGAAGACAGCTGTTCATCAAAGGGTCGTATTTGTGGAGGATGTGAGGGCAGGGGAGGGAAGGAACACGTGCAGGGTGCAGAGAGCAGCGTAATCGCGCTCGAAAGTCCGCTGTTCGGTGCTCGTTGCTCGTTGTTCGTTGTTCGTTGTTCGCCTATGCTCCCTCTCCTCCCTCCTCTCCCTCTTCTCGCAGTGCTACTTATCCTCTTCCCCATCCTTGGGCCTAGTCAACAACCTCTCGTGAAAATCCAACCGTTCCTGCAGCTCTCCGATATCCTCCCGCAGAGCACGAGTCTGTTCGTACATCGAGTCCATGGCATCTGCGAGGCGTTCGACTTCCTCGGCGCCCTTTGGTTGTTGGAGCATCTTGGCCTTGTGGTCAAACCGCATTTTCATCCCGATCAGGACAAAGGTGCCTATACCTAGCATGGCGCTGACCGCCATGAGCCCTTCAAACATTGCTGGATCCATGATTCCCCGACTCTAAGGTTGCGGTTTGAAACTTACTACGTATGTGGCAGGACTAGGGATTCAACGAGTCTCTGCCTTGACACACGGTAGCGCGCAATCGCGTATTGAATAGAGACAACACACTGGAGTAATTCTTGAAAACACTTGTGAAGCTCGTCCTGCTCGTAGCGGTCGTGATGATCGCGCTGCCCGTGGTGAAATACCGCACCATTAAGCCCTGCAGCATGCTCAAGAAAGAACGGATTGAGCGAATTCACGAAGGTGTTGAATCGGCCGGTGAAGAAGCACGGGATGCCGTCGCGGAACACAGTGAACGGGCGGAGCAAATCGTAGACGATGTGAGCGAGGCGCTGGAAGGGCTCGCGGACGGGTTGGCCGAACGCGTCGCCGAACTCGAGGTGGATAAGATGTCGACTCGTGAGTGTGTAGCCGAGCTCTGGAAGATGAGAAAGGATAACTGAGCGTAATCCCTTTCCTCCCGCTCGACTGCCGCCGTATACTTGAGTCTCCTCCAACTCACGGAATTCGGCATGCTATCGCTCACAGACAGATGGAAGGCCACGTACCCTGGTGCCGGTGTCGGCGTCCTGAAGATGCGGGGCGTGACCAATCCGCCATCGAGTGATTCCCTCGACCAACGAGCCAGCAGGATAGAACAGTCATTGCGCTTGCAGTACGCGGACGCAGATCGTGCGGTCGTCAAGTCGATTCCATCAATCAAGGCGTACAACGACTACTACAAGCGGTTCAAGAAGACGTATCACGTACAGCTTCAACTCGAGTCGGTGCTCTTGAAAGGCCGGTCGATTCCCGGCATGCGATCGTTGGTCAAGGCAATGGTGAGCGCGGAACTCAAGAACCAACTTCTCACTGCCGGTCATGACGTGGCGCTCTTGGATGGGACACTCTCCGCTGATGTTGCGACCGGTTCCGAGATCTACACTCGATTCGGTGGCAGCGAGCAGCAGCTGAAACAAGAGGACATGTTCATCTCCGACGGCACCGGTATCGTCTCGAGTGTCATCTATGGTCCGGATGCACGGACTAGCATCAGAGAAACAACGGATCATGTGTGCTTCACCGTCTACGTTGTGTCGGGAATCGAGCGAGCCACGGTGGAGGCGCATCTGGGAGACGTTCGAGATGGCGTGCTGCTGGTATCACCCGATGCGGAAGTGGAACTGCTTGAGTTTGTTGGTGGTGATTAGTGAGTGGTCAGTGGGACATGCCGCGCATGCCGCCTATGCCGCATCACAACAATGCGTTACTCCGACATTGAGGTTTGAAAGTGAAGCGCAAGCTAGCACTCGCAGTTTCTCTGGTATCGCTCCTAACCGCCTGCACCCAGCAGTCCGACATCACATTCTTCGTGCTGGTGAAGTCTTCGAACTACGCGCAAGACAGCACGGGTCAGCTGACGCTGCTCAACTACCACTTCTTTTCGGAGATCTTTCTCACGGACAGTGGTAGCATCGAGGCGGCGGAGTTGAAGTTGCACAACCGGCCGGATGAGCCAATGGTGTATGTCGATTGAGGGCACAACTTCTACGTGGAGGGTGGGCACTTCGACTCGGTGGAGGAGGTTGATGCCGCGTATCCGAACGGCACCTTCACCTTCGACATCACGACACCCACAGTCGACATGCGGAACGCCACGCTCTCATTGGCCGGCCCGGACGGTCGCACCGACATACCCGACACCATAACGATCTCCTTCTTTCAGGCGGGCGAAGAAATCCCGCCTTACGCTATCGATCCAGCGCGAGACCTGTCCATCGGGTGGAGCGACTATTCGAACGGCCGAAACGACCCCAACGGCATCGTGGACGACATGATCTTCGTGGTAGTTGCCGACTGCTTTGGGGAGCGAATCTACCACACCGGTCTGCCGTTCGAGGGAGAGTATATGCGGCACGATGTGAGGGAGGTGACGGTTAGGTCGAGTGCACTGGAACCCGGGCGTTCCTATTCGGCCTTCGTGGAGTTCCCGCACGTGGTCGACAGCCGAGTGGTGAAAGGCGTTCCTGGGTTCACCTCGTATGCGACCGCCACTTACGTAGATCTTCATACAACTGGCGAAAATGCGGGCGAAGCGTGTCCGGACGCATCGCCGCCGATGGATACCGGGCAAACGGATCGGATGGAGCGGAGGTAGAAACCGAGCAGGGAACAGCGAACAACGAGATTGCATACGCTGCACGTTGCTCGCTGCACGATGTTCCCTAGCCCGAGCTGTTCCTGTCTTTCAACAGATACCACGCAAGCACGCCACACAGCACCGCATTTGTAGCTGCCAGTACCGTGGTAGCGTTCACCCAGCCGGGGATCGTAATGCGGCGTCTACCATCGTCTTCGAAGGTTGAGGAGAGAGCCTTAACATCCGGGAATTGGGCGAGGTTCTTCCAGTCGAGTGGCTCGGCGGTTACACCGGGCTCGGAGTCGGCTAATTCTTCGGACGTGAAGTTGAAGCCTCGGTCCGCCGCGAGATCGACTAGGGCCTGTTGCAGCTCCTCATCGTCGGCAACACAATCCAAGAATGCCGCAACGCTCATCCTAGCCATAGGTTCTTCCCTCTGACAGACATGATACTGGTGACAACGGGAAATATAACTCTGTAGTACTGTCTCCCTACTAACCACCTACCACACGTACCACTCACCACCTACCACTCACTCCCTCGCTCTCGCCCTGCCGAGGTTCTCGCGCGCGATCTCGAGATCCAACTGCACGTCTGGCTGGTTGGGTGCCGCGCCACGCATCGTACTGAACCTGGTGACATTCTTCGCACGCTTCAGAACCGGTGAAGTCGTCGAATACAGGTCCAGTCTCAGATGCGCTGAACATGCTTGGTTCGGGAAACTCGGTGAGTTCTGAAGGGGCTTCGTGGGAAGTAAGAAGAAAAGCCACCACCGCCACACCGGCTGCCGCCAGGACCAGTAGCCAAGGCAACGACTTCCGAGATGGTTCAGGTTCCCATTTCCCATTTCCCCCTTCCCCTTTCTCCCCTCACTCGAACGCCCAATCGGCAATGATCTTAGCACAAACCTGAATGGCTCTGATGTAGTCGTCTGCATCGACCCACTCGTCGAACCGCCCGGCCTGAGTGAAATCGCCGGCCAACGGGCCCAAACCCACTGACGGTATGCCGCGAAAGAGCATCGGGTTGCGAATGTCGCTTGCAGAGTGCAGCGGGTTTATGACTGGCGCCACACCGGTAACTACTCGTACAGCGTCGTGTACGGTCCGGTACAACGGGTGTTCTGGCGGCACCTCCACTCCCTGTGTACCGAAGAGCCATTCGATCACTGGTGGGTTTTCAGCGAGCCATGAATCGCCATGGGCTACCTGAGAAACTGCCGCAGTGATTTCCTCCCTCACTAAATCGAGCTGCTCGTTGGGTGGAAATGTTATCGATACACCGATTACGCATTCTGTGGGGACTTGCGTAAGGCTGCCGCCCTCGCCGCACCGCATATTGCTCACGAGCAGGTTCGTAGACCGTCCCACCGCCTCGTTCAGCGTTTCGTGAAACACGCGTCCGGCCCGATCGTTGTCGAGTTGCTTCAATGCAGCGAGCACGATCGACGCCTTGTCTACGGCGCTAATGGAAACGTGCGCAAACGCTGTTTGGCCCGGCTCTCTGGTGTCAGGAGGTCTGCCAACCACGGTAACCCGAAACTGCAGCATGCCGGACGTGATCGCCTTTATGTCGTTGAGTCCGGCCTCCGATTCGGCAGGGTGAAGGTATACCGATGCGTCGGCGTGGTAACCTTCGTTCAGCAGAGCCAGTATGCCTCTCGCATTCCGCTTCGCCGGCGTACTCCCCAGGTAGATGTCGCCCGCGGGTTTCCCCATCGACGTCAACACCGCATCCAGCGCTTCAGCCATGATCGCGACACCTGCGAGATCATCGGCCACACCCCATCCGTATATGCGTCCGTCCGCCACCTCGGCCGCGAAGGGATCGCGCGTCCAACCCGACAGCGTCGCTTCCGTTTGCGGCTCGCCGTCGGGATGCCCGAAGAACAACAGGCTGCGGCCGCTACCGGTTCCCTCCAGCTTCCCGACCACGCTGATCCGCTCGATCTGGTCGATGGTTTCTTCAGCGGCGAACTCTTGGTTTAGATCCAGCTGCGTGGGCATCAACCTGAGTGTCTGAACTTCCGCGCCCAGTTCCGAAAACCTCTCCGCAACTCGCGCCTGTACCGCCTCCTCACCATCAGCGGACGCCGCTATCAGGCTTCTCAAGAACTCGAGGTGGCGAGAACGATTCGATTCGATGTTCTCGAACATGACCTGCTGGTCTTGCGGGTTCTGCATTACTTCCGCGCTCACGACCTCGAAGGGCGCGGCATACACAACGCTCGGCACAAGCGCCACAGCAACTGCGAAAGAGGCTATCGGCAACGAACTCTCCTTGGTCATTTGAGGAGCTTGGAGACTGCTTTGAATTTCGGGCCTTCGGCGATCCGCATGAGTTCGAAGAGAGCAGTTTCGACACAGGTGATATGCGCACCAGCATCACGCATTTTGTGCAGCCCGATCTCTTTGTTGACAGGGCTCCGCGACGAGACGGCATCCGCCGCGATGTGAACCTCGTACTCGGATTCGAGCAGGTCGTGCACCGTTTGCCATACACACACGTGGGCCTCGATGCCTATCAAGAGCGCCTGCCTGCGCCCGAGCGCGGCAAATGCTCCATTGAAGTTCTTCTCGCCACAGCAACTGAATGCGGTCTTGGTGATTGGTTCTACGTCGGTAAACAGCTCAGCGATTTCTGGAACGGTCGGGCCGAGCCCCTGCGGATACTGCTCCGTGAGCAGGATTGGGAGTTCGAGGATCTGAGCTCCCTGGATCATCACGCGCACGTTGCGGAAGAGTTCGTCTTTGCCGTGCATCAGCTGCGCGAGCTTGCCCTGAACGTCGATGACCACTAGGACGGTGTCGTCAAATTTCAGCATGCTTCCCTCACAATATGTGAATCGGAAGTAGGGAGTCGTGAGTGGGCTCGTTTACCACTCACCACTCATAACTGGCGACTCACTCTTTCCATTCTCATCCACTGGCAGGCCACGAATTCTTCTCCAGGATTTGCCAAGTCCAGAATCATCTCGTATTGGTCGCTCCCGGAAGATATGAGGTGCATTCTAGCGCGCATGCCGCCGGCACTCTCGGCGGCACGAAAGGCGAACTCGAATGTACCCTCGTCGTCCGCACTCGGCATCACCTCATAGGTGTTGACGTACCCTTCGGAAAGGAACTGCCGGAATACGAATGTCCCGGCGTCTGCATCGAAGCTCAGATAACCGACATCCTCGTGGACCTCCTGCGATCCATCTTCGGTGGTTGCCGTGGACCGTGTTTGCAGCCTGAGGAAATTTCCGTCAATCACAAACTTCCAATGATGCGAAACTCTCGAAACGGATCCAAACCCCTCTCCGACTCCTTCCCACACACCGACGAGCGGTCGAAACGAATGCCACGGGTCCGATGCGACCTGTGCGTCGATATTCTCGATCGCTACCACCACACACACCACAGCCATTCCTAAAGTGGCAAATGGTCTTCTCATGTGCGTATCTCCAGGAGATGCCTGTCTGGGTTCTGGATCAGCTCCGCTTGGCCTGCGCGATCCACATTGGGATTCGTAAGGTAAGCAGAATGCCCAGCAAAACGGCGTAGATGGTCGGCTCTCTGGCATCGAGCTTCACTGCCCAGATGTAGTGGATCACTCCCCCGATCGCCGCAGGGTACACGAGTCGGTGAAGGCGAATCCAGCGCTTTCCGCCGAGCCGCTTGACCATCTTTTTGGTCGACGTCACGGCCAAGGGAATGAGCAATAGAAGGCTGGCGAACCCGACCGTTACGAACGGACGCACCGCGATGTCCTCGACGATGTCGCGCAGAGAGAAAAGTCTGTCGAGTCCGAGGTAGATGCAGAAGTGCAGCACTAGGTAGAAAAAGGCAAAGAGCCCCACCATCCTCCGAAACCTGATCAGAACGTTCCAGCCGAAGAGCCTCTTCAGAGGGGTGATCGCGAGCGAGAGGATCAGGATTCGCAGCCCCCACAGCCCAGAACGATGCAGCACGTCTTCGATGGGGTTGGCACTCAGCCCGCCCGAAGCTGTATCGAACGCCAAAACGAGGAACGGTGATAGGAGCGCCAGAAAGACTGTAGGCTTGGCGATCCGGGTGATGGTTTGGTTGCGGGTCAGTAGTTCCTCCTCAAATCCATCCCGGCATACATACTCGCAACCTGCTCTCCGTATCCGTTGAACATCTGAGTGTCGACTCGACGGAACTTCCCGATCGGTCGCTCGCGCGCCTGGCTCCAGCGAGGATGGTCAACAGTCGGATTCACGTTGGCGTAGAACCCGTACTCGTTGGGAATCATGATGTTCCACGATGTGGGCGGCATATCTTCGACGAGGGTGATCTTCACGATCGACTTGATACTCTTGAATCCGTATTTCCACGGTACCACGAGTCGAATCGGTGCTCCGTTTTGATTGGGCAGCGTCCTGTCATACAGTCCTGTTGCGAGGATCGTGAGAGGATGCATCGCCTCGTCGAGCCTCAGGCCTTCCACATACGGCCAGTCCATGATCGCACGCCTCTGCCCCGGCATCTGTTCTGGATCCCTGAGCGTCTCGAACGCAACGAACTTTGCCTTCGAGTTCGGCTCGACGTCATTCAGCAGATCACGCAGCGGGAAGCCCTGCCACGGAATGACCATCGACCAAGCTTCCACACAACGAAGCCGGTATATCCGCTCTTCAGTGGGGAAGCGCTGGAGTATGTCTTCGATGCCGTACTCCTTGGGCTTGTTGACTTCGCCACCAACTGAGACAGTCCAAGGCCTGGTTCGAAGCGTATGTGCGTTCCGCGCCGGATCCTCTTTGCCGGTGCCGAACTCGTAGAAGTTGTTGTAGCCGCTCACGGCATCGAACGGCGTCAGCTCGTCCTGGGCGTAGAGGACCTTGGGAAGAAGCGGCCCCAATGCCAGCCCTGCCGCCACGCTTCCTGCCGACTTCATGAACTCGCGGCGCTTCATATATACGGCTTCGTCGGTGATCTCTGACGACGGAATGTCCGGTGGGCGGCGGATGAGCATGGTTTGGGCCTTTCGCTGCTTGCTTTGTTCCTCGTGATTACAAGATGCAATTCTCCTGTTTGTGAGGGAATGGGGGGATTTGTTACAGGAGAGGGAGAGGAAAGGCATGTGCGGCCTCATGCTCTGGTCCGCCCGTCCGCCCGTCCGCCCGTCCGACCATTTTGACGCCCCTTTGACGCCTTCGGAAAAATATTGTCGGTGAATTCCATCTCGGAGGCGAGAATGTTCACCCGAAAACTCGGTATTCCTGTGCTTTTGGCTCTGGTGGCAGTGAGCTGCACGAGCCTTCAAGAGGTGCCCCGGAGTTCTTGGAATACGCTCAGGAGCGGACAGGACGTCTATGTTCGCACGCACGGAGGCAGTGCATACGAACTAAAGGCGTTCCATTTCAGGGACAGTACTCTCGTGGCGCTTCGAGGTGATCAGACTGCTCCATTCAAGGTTCGGCTGGGGAGCAGTGTCGATATCCCGCTCGACAGCATTGCTGTTCTTCGGGTTCGGAATTCCGACCGGGATCGCACGGTCGGCCTGGTGGCAAGCATTGCCGTGTTGGCCGGTGCCATTTTGGTGGCGGATCAGGGCACGGATCGGCCGCCACCCACCCGCACCACGGGGACAGCTCAGGGATCTTGCCCTTACGTCTATTCGTTCAACGGCTCCGAGTATCTGCTCGATTCCGAGACCTACGCTGGTGCAATGGCCCGCGGCCTCGAACGGACGGACGTGGACAATCTCGAGCATATTCGTCCAGTCAATGGCAGGTACAGGCTGACGCTGGCCAATGAGCTCGACGAGACCGAGTACACTGACGAACTCTCGCTTCTCGTTGTCGATCATCCCAGCGGCACGAGGGTGTTTCCAGAGGCATCGGGCCATACGCGTCTGGTAGGTTCCGGCGCCGCGCCGCTGAGTACGAGCCGTTTTGCGGAGCCCGATACCCTGCCGACGCGAGCAGGTTGGGAGTTTGAGTTCCTGAAGCCGGACGGCGCAGAGTCCCTAGCGCTCGCGGTGACGGCTCGCAATGGACCCGCTTTGTCATTCGTTGCCTCGCACCTGCTGACCTTGATGGGCCCCAATGTCTACACCTGGTATGCCGCTATGAATGGCGATTCGGCCAAGAGCAATAGCATGGAACGTTGGCTGGCCGAGGAAACCTATCTCCACGTGTCCGTCTGGAAGGAAGGCACATGGGAGCGAGCCGCTTCGCTGCCCAATGTTGGGCCGGTCATAAGCAAGACTCAGGTTGTGCCACTCGATTCAGGCGAATTCCCTGGAGATACGGTTCGCGTACGGCTAGAGGCATTCCCAAAACTCTGGGAGCTCGAATTGGCCGAGCTGGTCCCCGATCTTGGGCCCGTTCAGACACAAGAGGCCCAGCTAGCTCTCGCGTGTACGGAGCAGGGATGGGACGTCACGCAGCTTCTATCCAGCAGGGACGGCAATTACCACGTCGCGCTGAATGGAGATCGAGTCTTCCTGGAGTATTTGGTGCCGCCTGTGCAGGGGGAATCCCGCACGGTTCTGGTTTCGACCACAGGGCATTACTACATCGCGGCTGACGACTCCGACACCAGTCGGGTGGCTGAAGCGTTCAGGATTTTCGCCGACGACGAGTATGCGCGGCGGTACTTCCAGAGAGTATGGAACGATGCGAAACCCAAGGCCAACCACTAAGGTTCTGAGCGGTTGGAGGGCGCTGGCAGTTCAGCTCAGGTTTTGTGCTTCGGTGCTGCATCGACGCCTGTTCCACAAGCGACGCTTTCCGCTGCTGATCCTCAGGGCGTCGAAGAACGGCTTTTTCAAGACGCTCTCACTGCTCCAAGACTGTCGGCTGACGAAGGTTATCAAGGCAGGCGGCAGGTATCATTTCTCGCTGGTCGAGCCAGGATGGCCCTCAGAGGCATACGACCTGATGATTGCGAACGGCGGCCTGAATGTCGGCGGCGCCGGCACCCCTGCCAAGGCACATATCGACCTCGCAATCTTGGCGATAACCCGTGTGTGCGGGAACGGGTGCGAGTTTTGCTACGAGCGGTTTAATGTGAATGGAACCGACACGGTGCCATTGGACCGTTGGCAGACAGTAATAGGTGAACTCCAGTCGATCGGTGTGGGAGTGGTTGCATTGTCCGGCGGCGAACCGATGCTGCGCTTCGGAAACACGATGCAGATCCTCTGGGCGGCTGATAAAAGCCAGTCTGACTTCCATATGTACACATCCGGCTTGGGCGTCTCGTATGACAAAGTAGATGCATTGGTCCAAGCGGGGCTCTCAGGAGTCGCTGTCGGTCTGGATCACTACGATCCGGCCACCCACGATGTGGTGCGTGGGCGCAGGGGGGCATTCGACGACGCGATCAAAGCGCTGCGTCTATTCCGCGACGCTGGAATACTCACATTCGTGAACACGTGCATCACCAAACCTCTGGTCAAATCCGATGGGCTGTGGCGGTTTTACGAGATGCTCCACGAACTTGGCGTCGGGGCCGTTCAACTCCTCGAGCCCAAGCCATGCGGTGGTTATGCTACGCAACAGGTCAATTCACTCTACGGCTTGCTGGAGCGACGGGCCACAATGGATTTCTTCGAGGCTACGACTGGATCCGGCAACCACGCCGGTTACCCTGCGGTGTATTTCCCGGCGTTCACCGAGGCGCCCGAAAACCTCGGCTGCATGATGGGCGGGCTTTCGCATCTGCACGTTGACAGCAGAGGCAATGTGGAACCGTGCGTGTTTCTCCCGGTGACTTTCGGTAACATCATGAACCGGAGCTTCGTGGACATCTACCGCGACATGCGAAACGCAGTACCACACCCGCTCCACAGACGCTGCCCGGCGCTACAACTCGCCGAACGTGTTGGGTTTGAACCGGAGGAAGGTAAGGAAGTGCCGTTGGCGTATGAGGCGGTGAAGGGAGAGTGGGAGAGGATGTATGCGTGAGGGGCGTTGTCAGCAACGTGCAGCGTGCAACGTGTAGCGGTTGCTCCGGAACCAGCGCTGTCCGTTGCCCGCTGCTCGTTGTACGATCACCTACCGCCCCTCCGTTCCGCCTCCGCGAGCCTCTCCTGCGACCCAATATCTATCCACTCGCAATCCGATGCGTCGTACGGCAAGATCGCGTGGCCGGCTGCAGCTAGATCCAGGTAGAGATTGATGATCGAGAAGGCGCCGGTGCGGTCGCTCAATCCGAAGATTTTTGGATCTATCACGTGGATTCCCGTGAAAGCGAGGCTTTCAACTTCACCGACCGACTCCCGTACTTGCCGCGATCCGATTTCGGCCCTGTCACTCCCGGTGTTTTCCCAGCCGAGCAATCCGTGGTTGTCGAAGAGCAGCCGACGAGGTGCGTCGCGTGACATCACGGCTAGTGTGGCCAGAGGTGCCGACTCCGCACGCGGCGACCTGGCGTTGTGAGCATTCATCATGTCGCCGAGCGGAACGGTCGAAATGACGTCGACGTTGTGCAGCAACAATGGCGACGCTTCCGCGAACAAATGCGCAGCAGCAAAGAGCCCGCCGCCGGTTTCGTAGGGACCGTCCGGCTCGGGTGACACGACGATCTCGGCGTCGCCTGACGGGTACGATTGGAGGAAGGCTGTGATCTGCTCTTCGTGATGGTACGCGTTCACGATGACTCGCGAAGCTCCGGCATCGATCACCCGGTCCAGAACCCGCGCGAGCATGGGGCGACCGCCCACTTCGATCAGTGCTTTGGGAATCCGGTCGGTCAGCGGCTTCAGCCGCGTGCCCGCTCCGGCAGCGAGGATCATTGCTTCCATCAGAGTTTCGTGTGCTTCAGCCAGATCTCGACTTGTGGGTACCGCCTGGTCAGGTACATGGCCAGCCTCCTTGCCAGATAGACCGATCTGTGTCGGCCGCCGGTGCACCCGAACGAGACCGTAAGGCTCTTGAAGGACCGCTGGACGTAATCCTCGACATGTCCATCCACCATGGCGCGCACATTCTCCCAGAACTCCAACACACGGGGTGACGATTCGAGGAACTCCACTACCTCGTCGTCCTCGCCCGTCTTGTCTTTGAGCCCCGGTTGTTTGTGAGGGTTGGGGAAGCTCCGGCAGTCGAAGACGTAACCGCCTCCGTGACCGCGCTCGTCGGGGGGATAGCCGTCCTTGAACGAGAAGCTCTGAACGGTGACTTCGAGCTCGGACTTCGATGCGCCGGGCTCGTCGGCGCCAGTCCAGCGGTCTCCGATCAGGCGAAACACGAGCTGCAGTTCTGGGACGCTCAGCGGCAGTCCTGTGCTCAGCAGCTCGGTTAGGCTCTTGGCAGCGTAGGGAACGCTCTCCAGGAAATGCCTCTTCCGCTCGAAGAAACCCCGGTATCCGAATGCTCCCAACGCCTGCATGAGACGCACGAGCACAAACCCGATGTAAGACTCCCTGAAACGATCCCGGTCCACCGCGGTGAAACCGGCGAGTGCATCGAGGTAGTGTTCGAGCAGAGACTCTCTGACAGGCTGCGGCAGGTCGACTTTCGCGTCGTACAGAAGTGATGCGACGTCGTATTGCAGTGCGCCTCTCCGCCCGCCCTGAAAGTCTATGAACCAGGGTTCGCCTGAACGGATCATGATGTTGCGGGATTGGAAGTCGCGATACAGGAAATAGTCCGAGTCGGCGTTGAGCAGGAATTCGGTGAGCTTGGCGAAGTCGTCTTCCAGCCGCTGCTCGTTGAACGGTATGTGAGCCAGCTTCAAGAAGTTGTATTTGAAGTAGTTCAGGTCCCAGCGGATCGACTGTTTGTCGAATGCCTGTCTCGGGTAAGCGATACGATAGTCGACAACTTCGTTACCCTCGATCTGGAACCTGGGTAGTACCGCGAGTGCTTTTCTGAACAACGCGTTTGCGTCTTTCGGGAAACCGTCGCCTTCACTCTCGACCCGCGATGCGGCAAGTGCGTTGAACAGCGTTGTCTCGCCCAAGTCTTCCTCGACCCATACTCCAGCCTCGCGGTCTTCTGCATAGATCTCCGGCACCGGAAGCCCCGCACCATGGAACGCCTTCGCAAATTCGAGAAAGGCACGGTTCTCATCATGATCCGGACCGATGGCACCAACGGCCGTCTGCTCGGCGTCCCAGACCAGGCGGAAGTACTGCCGAGTGGAGCCGTCCGAAGCCATCTCCAGAATGACGTCCGGTCGCCGACCAAAGTGGGCTTCTGCCAATCCGATGAGGGTTTCTTTCATCACGTCCAAGATAAACTGTTGGACGGTGGTGGGGTGCCTGCAATCGCGTGAAGTGGGGTTCGCAAGTGTCGCTTCTGAGCAGTGCGCATTTTTCTGGTTATCACTCAAGCGCGCTTCAGTGGTATTCTGTTGGGATAGAGCTCCGTTAACTACTCTCGTTTCCGCGGAGTATCCCCAATGAGAAGTGATGGTCTCACGAAACGCCGTTGGGCAATGAGTGTAGTTGATCTTGCCTGCCGGGTGGAGTCAACTGCGAAGCTCGAAAGCTTGGATCTGTCACCTGATGAAGTCGATGAGATTGCCGCGGAGGTTGGGGTGAATGTACGGTTGGTGGTCTCGAGTTGCCTCCAGCAGTACCTGCTGAAGGACATCAAATTGTGTCACACCGGGGTAGGGAGGGAGGGCATTCGGTTTCGGATGCAATTGCTGGTGGCGCACGGGTCGGCGGGCTTCCCGGAACACGAATCCGACTTTCTGTGAGCAACATAGCGGAAGATCGAATTCTGTCAGCAACAATGGACCAAACTGATACTGTCGCAACGATTCACTTCGTTGCGGTGCTCGCTTGTATGGTGGAGTTTGGTCTGATTGTGGCCCTGCCACTCGAACCAATATTGGGTGTTGCCGTCGCGGTCGGATCATGCATTTTGACCTTGCATGGCGCGCGGACTCTGTGGCGGAGTGTATCTCAGAAATCGGTGCGGGCGTTTCAATCCATGTGTTGCGGTCTAACATTAGGCGATTGAGTAATCGTTCAAATGCCTGTGTGGGTCGGTCCTCGAAACCGAGGTTTATTCTCTACGCTGCTACCTCCACGTGCGTAGCGTAGGTTTGTTGCTTGGGCACATCCAATCCTTCGTCTCTCATTGCCTCGAGATGTAAGGCGACGGTCTCTTTCATAGCGCGTTCTACCTCGTCGCGGGTTTGTCCAGTTGCAGCACAGCCAAGGAGGTCCGGAGAATATGCTGAGAATCCGGTCTCAGTTTCTTCCACAATGATTAGGAGCTTCATGCCTTTGCACTCTCCTGTTTGAAGTTGCTGTTTGTTGTTTCTACCTACCCCCCACCAACCTCTCCAACTCCTCCGGCGTTCGCGGCAGCAGCGTGGTGAGTACTTCGACGCCTGCCTCGGTGACCAATACCTCGTCTTCCACGAATACCGCTACCTCTGTGTCGTGGTTGTAGTACCACGGTTCCACGGTGAAGATCATGCCTGGCGCCAACGGTGCGTCGGCGAGGCTCGGGTCGCCGCTGTCCAGACCTATGTGGTGGCCGTAGTACAGCCCTGTCTGCATGTACTGACGCTGGTCGGGGGGGATTTGGCGTATCGCCACTTCCGTCAGCTCGCGGAAGGTGACCCCGGGCTTCACAGCGGCGATGATGGAGTCGGCCACCCTCGTAACCCAAACTAGCAGCTCTCGCTGGCTCTCTGTGAATTTTCCGGATGCCGGGAACGTACGGCCCATGTCGCTGGAGTAGTGGTCCAGTTCGCAGCCCACGTCGAATATCACGAGATCCCCGTTTACCATATCCCGATTCCGACGATTGTAGTGGGTGGCGAGAATGCGCCAGGGCCACAGCGAGTTCGGCCCCGATTTTACAATTGACGGAAACGCTAGGCGCTGTGCTCCGCCGTGCTTGCATCCCGCCTCGAACTCTGCCTCGAGGCTCCGTTCGTCTACGCCAACCTCAACGTGATTGGCGGCGCCAAGTAGGGCTCGTGTGGAAATCACGGCAGCTTGGCGCATCACCTCGATCTCAGCATCCGATTTGATCATGCGCAAGCGCGCCACTAACTCGTACGCGTTCTCGATTGTTGCCCCCGGCAGCCTGTCCCGCACGTAATGCGCGAGTGCGACGTCCTGGCTTCTCTGTGCGACAATCGATCGCGGCCGGTCATTTGGCAACACCGCCTCGGCGCTTCCGAGGTCGATCCAGACGGTGCGGCCGCCCTCTGCGAGTCGTTCCAAGTATCCCTCGAACTCATCGAACGGGCTTATTCGAGCGATGCCGGACGTAGGTGAGATGTCTGGATCGTCGGCCAACGGGCGGCCCGGGAAGTCGTTGGGGCGGCTCGGACGCTCGAACCGATAGTCGCGTCGAGGGGCAAAGACGAGTGTTTCACCCAGATCGGCATCGAGCACGAGTATTGAGTTTGGCAGCTCGAGGCCTGTGAAGTAGAGGAAATCGTCCAGCTGGCGGAACGTCGGACCTGCGGCCGGAAAGTTACTTGGCGCGAGGAACACGCCGCCGCCGTTTTCCGAAAGAGCTGCAATCATTTTGCCACGCCGGTTGGCATACTCTGCGGCAGGGAACGTCATCTCAGCCCATTCGAAAAACCGTTCTTGACGATTTGGCATCTCTTGTGAGACAAGTGTCGCCGGGAGCGCGACAAGGAGGATTCCCAACAGAAGCAGGACGGTCATTGATGCTCCGATGCTTGTCGAATTTGCCGTATTCGTTAGTGTAGTGTGCAGTGCCGAGCGGGCGTCAACAAGAGGCAAGCGTACCGCAGTGGTCATGGATTGATCGCGCTGGGGAGGTCTCATGAGCAACGTTAACGTAACCGGAGCTAACGAGCTGATTCTCGCACCTGCTTCCGAAAGTTGGCTGAGTCGTCACACTCCATACATCCTGCTGCTAGCCTTTCTCTTCTACTGCAATCGGCTGACGATCGGTTTGTTCGACGATTTCTTCCACTTCTACCGCGTTCTGCCGTTGGTGGAGGACGCAATCATCGTCGCTTTGGAGCTTGCGTGTTTTGGAGTGCTGATTAGAGTTGCCGCCTACGCCGTTGCCCGGAACTCGTGGACGGAGATGCTGAGCCGGCTTTTCCGAGAACCGACCTGGTGGAGAACATGGTACCCGCGCTTTCTACGCGCTGCAGATTCGGTTTGGGGCAGATTGCCAACTTCTCTCAAGCTGATGCGTACGTTGATCTGGCTGGAGCTCATACTGTTGCCTGCCGGATCCATACTCGCGGTATTCGTTTTACCGACCTTTCAGGCCGTTTACGCCTCGATCGGTGTCCAAACGCCTCTGGCGATGCAAATCCTCATGACCGCGGTCGAGATTGGCGGCTACCTGCTGCCCGTGATCGCGATTGTCGCGATTGTGCAAACACTCCGCTGGCACAAAACGCACAGATTGTCTCTGTGGATTGCCTTGACCGCATACTGGTCGGTGAATCCCAAGTTCTGGCTGGAAACGGACGCACGCCTGCTACTACGGGATTAGCCGGCGTCCATTAGTTCAACGAGGGCGGTTTCCCACTGACCGTCTCCGCGTACCACTCGAGACGCTCGGCGGTTTCCATGACGCGGAAACTCAAGTCGGCAAGCTCGTGCCCTTGCTCCACGGTCAGCGGCATTAGGTCGTCTGGGTGCTCCTCGTGCCACTGTCTGAGCTCGAGCATCGTGAACTCGGTTGGAATCAGCCAAAGACGATATCTGAACATGCCGAAAACTAGGCGTCGGCACGGTAAAAAACTGTGGTAGAGGTCACGGAAATGGGTCCGAATTGACTCGAACTGAGCCCTGATTGATCGATAGTTGATTGGGCCCGACTACACTGAACTCACATGCCTGTACGCCTATTTCCGCGCGACGTGGAAAACCACGATCACGGTAGCGGTGTGGACAAGGACGACGTACGTTTCGCGTTCCAATTCGCGGGCTATGTGTTGCTTCTGCTGCTTGTTCCGGTCGGCTTGTGGGTGTTTGTCAGATTGTCGGATACGCAGATAATGATCCTCGTCGTATCAGGATACGCGCTCCTTCTCATAGGGGCAGTTCTCTTCGTTCGCATGATCGGGAAGGAGCTGGAGGAATCGCGTATCAGGCAGACGAAAGACCTGGTTTTCAATGAGGAACGCCGAGTTTTGTCATGCCCCGACGGGCGAGAGTTCCCGTTCGATCGGTTGCGGATCGATATTCATCGCATTGTGGGTGAGAGGGAAACATATCGGACGACTCCGTCGGTTTACTGGGTGTACGTATGGGTGGGTTCAAACTTTTTCTATCTCGAGTCGTTCACTGACTTAACAGAGGCTCGAAGCTATGCGCGAGGCGTATGGAAGAAACTGCAAGTCTAGGTCAAGGAGATCCCCATGATATTTGGGTTTCCCGCATATCACACGGAACAGCATTCTCTGGATGATCCGAACGCCGATTTGCGGAGCGCTGTCATCGACACACTCACCGCGCTTTCGTGGACATTGAAGGATGAGACTGAAGGTGAACTCGTAGCTTCAACCGGTATGAACATGCGGTCCTGGGGCGAAAGAGTGCTGATCAAGTTCTCGCCGGTCGAATCCGTTTCCATTACGAGCAAATGCGCTTTCCCTTTTCAATGCGTCGATTGGGGGAAGAACAAAGCCAACGTTGTAAGATTCCGCTCGGAACTGGAGAAACACATCTAATGTAGGGATCGAATCTTCCGGGGTAACATATGCGCTTGATACTCGTGGGATTGGTTGTGTCGGGGCTTCTGTTAACGGTCTGTTCGAACACCAGCGCGCAGCAAGGCCGAAAGCACGAAGGGTTCTGGATCTAGGCTGGTTTGGGCGCGTCCGCCACCTTTTCGGATCCGCTGTACGATGAACAAGGCAAGCGTGCCGACTACCGTCCATCCCTGTCTGTTCGCTTGGGCGGGACGGTGAATCAACGTCTTCTGCTCGGCGGTGAAATGGCAGTTTGGAATGGCGGCGGGTCGATCTACCGAGGGAACACGGCCTTCACCGTTCTCTTTTGTCCAAGCGAAGAGGGTGGGGTGTTTGTGCGTGGCTTCGTGGGTGTAGCGAATCGTAGGGTTGAGTACACGGTATTTTCCGATGATTTCCAGTATTTCAACCTCGAAGAGTCAGAGAGCGGGTTGGGACTTGGCGCTGGATTCGGGTACGACGTTCGTCTCGCGCGGAACTTCTTTGTCACTCCGTGTTTGGACGGGGGGCTCCAATACCTGGCCGATCATTGGGCGCCATCGCTCAACGTCACCCTCAGCGCGACTTGGCACTGATCCAGCGATTGACTCACTCTCGCCGACAATTGACTGCCAGATGATCGCTGACGATTGCTCTGATAGCCGAGGATCTCTTCTTGATGGGGGATGCGTGGTGATGGGGGAATCAGCTGCCGAAAAACACCATCGGTAACAGGATCAAACCGTGAGCTATTGCTGTCGCGAAGACAGCGCCGGTTTTCTCTCGTACCAGGCCGAACACCAGCCCCATGACAGCAGTCCACATCGCCCACGGCCAGGGTGTGCCCGTTGGACTCATGATCGGGTGAAACAGGCCGAAAAGCAGGGCCGAGGTGAACAGACCCGGCCCGAATCTCGTTTGGAATAACGAGTACGGTCGTTCGAAGGCGTCATTCAGACGACCCTGGATATAGCCGCGGAAGAAAAACTCCTCCAGCAGGGCGACGAAGACCAGGACGTGGATGACGCGGGCCAAAAGTTCGGAAAAGCTATGGGCGGCGGCCCCGGCAGCTACGCCCGCTATAAGAAGTCCAACGTAGAAGAGGAGGGAGGATGCCGACATCGACGCCGGCTCGTAACTCGCCCGTTTCGCGATCGCTCCTAGCGCGATGATACCGGCTGCTGCAAACCCGGAAGCGAGAACGCTCGCGCCGAACCATTCCATCGGTCCGGTGTCGAACAGGGCCAGCGCGGGGAAAAGAAATGTTGCGAGTAGCAGGATGCCACCCAGCTTGAGCCCAAGTCGAGCGTGGTAATCGAGATTCGTCGAGACCAGACCATAGTGGCCGACATTTCGACTTGCGATGAGAAGGGGGATCAGAGGCAGAACGAAAAACAGCAGGCAGTTGGATACAACCGGAGAGCCCCACACCGACTGTTGCCACACGCCGAAATCGGTTGCCCGGAGCAGGCGCGAAAAGAGAAAAAACAGTCCCACAACGGCGGCAACCTCTGCGATGACCAGGGTTTTTGCCCACTTCTGAGAAATAGTACCCCCCGTTAGCCGTCCACTTTCAACCTGTGCCTGAAGCCTGCCGAGAGCAAGCGGGCGGACAGTTGTCGACCACGTGGCGGGTGTGGGAAACACCGATGCCCTGTACATTCCGGAGGAGAACCTTGCTGGGAGGTCCTAGTGTTTTCGGTAGCGGAACTGATGATACTGCTGGCGGCAGTTGGTGGATCGGGCACAATGGTAGGATTTCTCGGCTGGATGGTATATCGCATCAAGCGTCTCGAGGTTCAGGGTGGTGCGGACAACGCAGAAGTTGACAGAATCCTGGAGCAGGTTGAAGACCTACACGAGCACCTCAGGAAGGTGCGCGTTGAGATGGGTGAGCTGAGCGGACGCGTTGATTTCGCCGAGAGACTTCTGACGAGCGGGCAGGGTGGTGACGCGACCAATCGGGAAGGTCCGCCGCCCTAGTTGGTCTGTATAGGCCCCAGGGTTGCGGGCAGCCGGTCAAGCCTGCCGTTCACGGGTACAATTGATTCCCCACGTCCTCGAATTGACCGCCAGTTGACTGAGACTGTTTAGGATGCCGGGCTACAAGGATCGCCCAGGTGCCCCGCCGCCTGACTGACGCCGTAGCAAGGTGCCCTGATAGACACCGCAGCAAGACGCCCGCCCGACGACGAGGCCACAGATCGGACAACACCAACACGTTCTGGAGGTCGACATGTCTCACCGCGTATTTCCGAAACTCCTTTTGCTGTTGTGTCTCAGCGCTGTGCCCGGAAGCGTCTGGGCTCAGGGATTCCTCGCACAGGAGTACATGTTCAAACCGAAACCGGGGATGGGAGCGGCATTGGTCACGGCATTGCGAGCTCACGCTGAATGGCGCGCGGAGAACGGCGACCCGTGGGAATGGTCGACGTATGAAGTTGCCGCGGGCGAGGATATGGGCAGTATCCTTGTGCGCTCCGACGGACACACATGGGCTGATTGGGATGCCTATGAGGCCAGCTTCGCGCTACAGGGGTCGACCCATTTCAACGCCACGGTAGGCCCCTTGCTGGAGTCGACGACTAGTTCCATCAACATGCTCGACACCACGATTACCAGGTGGCCCGAGGATGGTGGCGACTTTTCGCTCTTTCGGATCTACATCTACCATCTGATTCCGAGCACAGGGCAACAGTTCACCCAGGCGATCAAGAAAATCCACGACGCCATCGTGCAAGAAGACTATCCGGCAACCTACGGGTTCGTGACTCCTGTGGTTGGAGAGACCGGGCCCAAGATGATACTCGTGGTGCCAGCTAGCAGCTGGGCTGATTTTGAAGAACCTGAACGGCCAATGGACCAAATGTTGGCGGAGTTATACGGTCCAGAGGAAGCAGCGCAAATATTTTCCGATTTCAATAACAGCTACACGAAGATTGAAAGTAGAGTCCTGCGTTTACGGCCTGACCTATCGGTCATGACGGATCCAGGTATGTAGAATCGTTCGAAGGTTCGTGGGCCGGCCCAAGCCGCCCACAAAAAAAGACCGCGCCAACTACCCAACCCCCCGCCCCG
>CAZFHS010000067.1:24907-27820 GCA_964518955.1 uncultured Gemmatimonadaceae bacterium
TCGGGGTTTTGTGTTATCCTGTTTGTTTTATTGGTTCGTTGGTGGGGGGGGGGCCTTTGCCGGCCCACAAAATATGCCCGGACCTACTCGCCTCCGCGCCGGCCAGGCGCCCCACTGCGGCGATTCTGTCGCCGACGATGCCCACGTCGCCCCGGTACCAGGGGTTGCCGGCGCCGTCCACGATGCGAGCGTTCTGGATGAGGATGTCGAAGGGGCCTGACGCGGTTGTTTGCTGGCCTCCGCCGCAGCTCAAACTGGCGAGTGATCCTGCCATTATAAGTGGAAGAATGAGCGTGGTATGTAGTCTGTGCGCGATCGGTCCGAATCCCATGTTCGATTCCTAGTTAGTGTTGTTGGCCCGCCGCCGGCGTCGCTCCAGCAAGAACGTAGTGGTCGCGCCGTGGCTTCGATGGGGGACATTCAGTTTACGGCGGCGGCAGCACTATGGCGAGTCTCTCTTGCGACAGTTCTCCCACGACGCATGTTTATTGCCGAACCACAAGGCGAGGGATTGATGGAACACGTTCGGGGCAGGGTGTGAAGGGAACCGTCTATCTGCCAACGTGGGTGCCGTATGGGTGAAATTGCTCTGCGAAAACGTGTTGCACGACTTGTCTTCGGCTTCGTCCTGATGGATGTAGGGGCGATTCTGGCTTGGAAGAGTCATGACTTGGGGATAGGACTTACCGGGAGCAGGATAGTCGCGGGAGTCGGTGCGATGATCGCCGCGTACGGGTTCATGACCTTGTTGGGCTCTGGTGCGCTTGCGATTCTTACGGCGCTCGGTGGAGTGGGCTTCTTCTCTTGGTCTCTGTGGGCCGTCTTGACCGGTGGTGGCCCCGCAGACGTCGCCAGGCTTGGGCTTTGGTGCGGCCCCCTGCTGGCGATAATCGGGTTCGTATTCCTTTCTCCATATGTTCGATCGAAGGCGGCGAAGAAGAGTAGGTAGTGGGCTGAGCGATACAACCTGGCTGATGGGAGAAGAGTGGTGAAGCCCGTCGTGTATGTGCACATGAGCATCCTGGCGTGCTTGATGTTGATCGCAGGTTGTGGCGGCGATGCCACCGGCGCCGAACTGAACGTCCCGACGTATCCAAATGTCGCAGGAGCTTGGTCGTACGATCCGTGCTACCTGTCCGGAGGTGGTAGAGAGGTGAGTATCACCTCAGGAACACTTTCACTGACTCACCAAACTGACAGCACGTTTACGGGAACCTTCACCGGAGGGGTTTTGCATTGGCCCGGTTACTCCTTGGGCTCTGGTTCAGGGACGGTCGTGAATGGTTCTGTCGATGAGAGCGGCGCGATCACTTTTGATTTTCACTTGAGCGCTGAGTTCGATACGCCTGATTGGCAATTCACCGGGACCGTATCCGGTGAGTCCGCATCCGGTACCGTAGTCGTGACGTTGGACCATGGAGGGCCGATCGGGGTGATCACGTACGAAGGCAGTTGGGCGATGCGCAGATAGCGTTCTGCCGCACCCGCGCTCGCCATCCTGCCGTTTTCCCATCACCGCACCATCGAAAACCAAAACGCTCTAGCGGACGCTCAAATCTGGAAGCATGTTTGTGTTTGAAGTGTGAAGCGCCGGTGGTCCCGCCGCCGGACTGACGCCGTTGTAGACGCCGCAGTGAGACGCCACATCAGACGCCCGCCCGACGACGAGAGTTAGGTCCATCGACCGTATTCCACGCCCGTTTGCGGAACGAATGTTCCTTTCGTCGGAGGTAGGAAACCATGATGATCGGAAAGCTCGTAGCCCTGATCGAGGACCATGCAGATGAACTGACGGCGCGGATGGTGCGCCTGGTGCGCGAGAATCCAGCAACTGAAGCGTATCATCAATTCAGTGACGAGGAGCTTGGCGAACGAGCTCGTCTGGTCTACTCCAACCTGGGACAATGGCTGAGCGAGACTTCCGAGCGTCATGTGGAGGCGGAGTATTTTCGCGTCGGCAGGCTCCGGCAGAGAGAGGGGATACCGCTTTCGCATGTGGTCATGGCGCTTCTCCTGACTCGACGAAATCTCTGGCACTTCGTGGAATCCCAGGGCGGGGACACGACTCTGGAACTTCGACAGCAATTGGATCTGGAGTTGATGGTTGTTCGGTTTTTTGACCGCGCGATCCACCACGCTGTCCGGGGGTACGAGGCCGCCGCGTGGGGTGCGGGAGAATGACGATCCGTTCCGCTACCCTGTAGGGGAGAAGCGTTCCATGGGCGATCTGTTTCTTGCTGTACTCGTAGGCGTTGTGGTCGTCTGGCTGGTGGTTCGAGCGAGGGATAAGAAGGGACGCCCGGGATAGCCGATCCCGAGCAAGCCTACCAACACGGCCGGGTTGCCGCTAAGTTGTAGGTCGCTCTGGAAGGCAGTATGATTGAGCGTCACGGGACGTGGCGCATGCCCGGGCGAAACAACCGTTCGCTGATCGCTCACGGTTGATTCGGCGCACGGACCTGCGGTGGCCTGCGGCCATCCTTGGTCTTAGCAGTCGCTTTCGCGACTGCGGGTGCATGGGGTGCTCACGACCCTTTGAGTTGGTATTACAATTGAAGTTGACGGGACGTGGCGCATGCCCGGGCGAAACAATCGTTTGCAAATCGCTCACGATTGTTTCGGCGCACGGACCTGCGGTGGCCTGCGGCCATCCTTGGTCTTAGCAGTCGCTGTCGCGACTGCGGGTGCATGGGGCGCTGACGACCCTTTGAGTTTGTATTACAATTGAAGTTGACGGGACGTGGCGCAGCCCGGTAGCGCACCTGAATGGGGTTCAGGGGGTCGTGGGTTCAAATCCCACCGTCCCGATTTGTAAAGACCGATGGGGCAAGGACTTAGCCCCATCGGTTTTTGACCAATTGCAGTTGCGATAGCAACTGCCCAGCAATCGCGCTAGCTCTTCTTGCAGTTGCG
>CAZFHS010000068.1:0-25408 GCA_964518955.1 uncultured Gemmatimonadaceae bacterium
TCAATGTTCAATGTTCCCTACCGCCTTTGATGCGCGAAGAACAGCTCCTCACGATATAGAACGTCGTATCCGTTCTCCTGAAGAAACAGGCAACGGTCAAGGTCGATGATGCTCCTGCAGATATCGCTGTCGTACGAATTCTGGGCAACCTCTATCATCGTGTCCGAATCGAGCATCTCTTGCGCGACCTTGCTGCGCGGGTACGCGTTCCGTTGGTGTCGATCCGAGAAATAGAACCCGGTTCCCGGAAAGGTCCGTTCGATCCACTTCATCGTGAGGTTCTTGGCGTAGAACCCGAACCAAATCCAACTCCTCCTACCCACGATGTCCGTGTTACCGCCAATGCATTCGTGGCAACAAGACCGACAGATCAAGAACGGCGCCTGAACGTCTATAGCATAATCCATGCACCCATCGGTTACAGCACCGCAGGCTCCGAAGAACGTGACTGCGGCAGGCCGGCGTTCCAGGTTTGCGTCGAATACGTTCTCGATCTCGTATGTGAAATTCGGCAGCCGCGGATATTTGAGTGACTTGAAAATCCGATACCACTGATAGGGTTTGACGTCGATATCCGACCCAATGATCTCGTAGCCGGGCAGCTCTCTAGCCAAGGTCATAGCGTGCCGGCCGAACACCGTGGCGGGGTTGACGATCAACGGGTCCCGCGACCGATCGTCGGGCACGTGACGTACGATGAGTTTCAGCAAATACTCATCTCTTCTTCCTCGTGCGTACTCCCACATCGCCGTCCGGCGCTTCCAAAGGGTCTCCGGGAAATCGGTGAACAGGCTATCCCATTTTGACCAAAGCTCACCGAAGTGATTCACCATTGCCGATTCCTCGATAGCGCGACCGGCGTCGGCGAAACGCTCTTGCCGAAACTCGTGAAGCAGTGCTTCCAACGGGATTCGGTAGTCGACATTCCGCGCCAACGAGTGGAAATCTGAAAGGAAGCGGCTGCTCATTGGCTCCAATGAAGTAGAAGGACGACCGAATTGCAAAATCACTCTCGTCGAAATATGCGCAACTCTGGTGCAGTCAAGTAGGCCAGTTCGGCGGTGAACGGGCAAACACGTGGGTAGACACCCTGCCGTCCCGCTGCCATATTCGGCTTCGACGCCCACGCACAGCCGTTCAATCATCCGAAAGAGGAATCGCGCTGGATGTTTCTCCTTCTGATTCTCGCAATGACCCCCGGAGTACAAGACGTGAATGAATGTGGTTTGTCGCTGCCGACTGAAATCGGAGAGTGGAAAGCCGCGGAGGAGGATGCCTCCTACGATAGAGCCACCCTGTACGATTACATGAATGGTGGTGCAGAGGTATATCTGTCGTTCGACTATGAGCGCGTTTGCGTTCGCAAATTCCTCGGCCCCGACGACAACGAGATCGCCCTCGACGTATACCACATGGGATCTTCGGCCGAGGCATACGGAGTCTTTTCCGTAAGCATCGAGGACCCCGAGGTTGGGATCGGCCAGGGATCGGAATACGGAGCGGGCCTGCTCAAGTTTTGGAAGGACAAGTATTTCGTCTCGATCGTGAATATGGGGATCGATGAATCAGCCGACGCAATGATGCTCGAGATCGGCAAGGTGGTCGACGCTGCAATCGCCACGACCGGGCCCAAGCCTGAGATGTTGAGCCTCCTACCCCAGGATGGTTTGGACGAGAGACATGCGAGTTATTTCCACTCCAACGTCATACTCAGCAACCGGTTCTTCGTGGCAGCCGAGAACATCCTAAACCTCACTGACGAGACAAACTGTGTGTTTAGCGAGTACGGCGATGCAGGGGATGCGGGCAGCCTGTTGATAGTACAGTACCCCGATGAGGAACAGGCCGTGGCGGGCCAATCCGCGTTCATCCGCGGCTACCTACCTGAAACGGACGGATCTTCTCCGCATCAAACTGAAAACGGTAACTGGACCTATTCGCAGAGAACGGGCGCATACATCTCCATTGTTTTCGAGGCCCCGAGTGAGGAGCGTGCAACAGAGCTCTTGGCTTCGATCGAGTTCAACTAGAGAGGCATCAAATGGTACGGAAGATCACTCGCCGCGATTTCATGAAGGGCAGCGCCGCCACGGTACTCGGCGCATCGGTGGCCGTCCCCGCAAAACAGACCGGCAGATCGAAGGTCGTGTTGATTCGCGATGCCGACGCTCTCGACGAGAACTCGGCATTCAACGGAGAAGTGATCCAGGCCATGTTCGACGAGGCGGTGCAAACGCTGTTCGACCAACCGACCGCTATGGATGCGTTTCGCACTATCCTGAACGCCGATCAAGTGGTAGGGATCAAAACGAACGTCTGGCCGTACCTGCCAACGCCCCCGGAGCTCGAGGCTGCGATTAAGCAGCGGGTACTCGACGTCGGTGTGAGCGAGGATAACATCGGCATCGACGACCATACCGTTCGCAGCAATCCCCTTTTCCAAACCGCACACTCGATCATAAATGTCAGGCCGCTCCGAACTCATTACCTCTCGGGTGTGAGCGGTTGCATGAAGAACCTCATCATGTTCTCCGACAGCCAGAGCAAGTGGCACCCGAATTCTTGCGCCGACCTCGGTCTGCTGCAGACGCTGCCTGAAGTGAACGGGAAGCTCAAGCTTCACGTCCTGTCGGTGCTGACACCGCAATTCCACGGGCGGGGGCCGCATCATTTCAGCCGCCGTTACGTCTGGAACTACAAGGGTCTGGTGGTTGGAACCGACGTAGTGGCCGTAGATGCCGTCGCTCTGCAGCTTCTCATGGCGAAACGCACTGAGGTGCTCGGCGCAGCCAAGGCTTTGCCGCCCGTACCCATTCACATCGAACGGGCAGACAAGGTCCACGGCCTTGGCAATAGCGACATGAGCAACATCGATCTCATCAAACTCGGCTGGCAGGAAGACATCTTGATCTGAGGAGAGCATCCAATGAGAAAGCACTCAGCAAGGCCGGTTTTTCTGGTAGCGACGTTGTTCCTATTCTCGGCGATTGCCACAGATCATCAAGCCGATGAACTCGAATACGTGAACAGCACGCTCTGGACAAGAGCGTACGACGTCGAGGTGCGCGGCAACTACGCTTTCTGTTCGTTTCTGAATGGTCTGGGTGTCCTCGACGTGAGCGACAAGACCGATCCGCGAATGGTCTCGCAGCTCTACCTGGGCGGCGGGTTCGGCATCGAAGTCGCCGGTGGGCATGCGTTCGTCGCCGCCGGAGAAAAGGGCTTGCAGATCATAGACGTATCGAATCCCTTGTCTCCCACTGCAGTCGGCGCCCTTGCCACCCCCGGAGAGTCAAAGGACCTCGTGCTGAGGGGCCATCACGCATTCATTGCCGATGGCTCCGGAGGTTTTGTCATCGCCGATGTGAGCGACCTCACTTCGCCGACAATGCTCACCGCGGCAAACACACCAGGCATTTCTGAATCCGTCGTCCTGCGCGAAAACGTTGCAGTACTTGCCGACGGCATGTCTGGCTTGATGCTGTTCGACGTCACCGACCCATCGGCACCAAACATGATCGGGCAGTTCGACACACCGGGAATCGCTGAGGAAGCGGCAATAGCCGGCGACTATGCGTTCGTGGTCGACGGATCGTCAGGGCTTCAGGTGGTGGACGTCAGCGATCCGACTGAGCCGAATCTGCATTCGTCGATGGAGGCTGTCGGGTATGCCCACGGCATCTCCATTCACGACAATCATGCATTCGTGGGCAACACGATTGATGCCGACTTTCAAATCATCGACATATCCGACCCGTCGACTCCGACACAGGTGGCGACCCTGAAGTACGGCTTCCCCAATAAAGGCTGGGACGTAACCGTCGACGGCGAAGTCGCGTACATCGTGGACCACTTTTCCGGAGTCTTCATCATCGATATTGCGGACGCCGCGAACCCCGAAGTCCTGGGAGCGTATCAGACTCCTCAGTTCATGGTTGGGTTGCACATCGATAACGGAAAGGCGTTTACTCTGGGTCAGGAAGGATTCGGCCTCACCATTCTCGACGTCTCCGACCCCACGCAGCCGGGGTTGTCATCCAGATTCAGCGCCCGGTGGGCCCTCAGGTTCCCAGCCGGCGTCGGAACCTGGAGCAACTACGCATATGTCTCGGAGCGCCGCAGGTCGGCGATTGTTGATTTCAGCGACATGGCCAATCCGACCAGCGTCTCAATCGTGCCGGAGCCCCAGACTGCTCGAGCTATCAGGGTTCGGGACGGCTACGCGTACGTGACCGCAGACAATGCCGGTTTCTACGTCATGGACCTCTCGGACCCCACTGCCGTCGCAGTTGAGGGTTCCGTCGAGATGCCGGGGTTTTCATACGGTTTGGCACTGCAGGACGACTACGCATACATGGCCAACAGCGAATACGGCCTGAAGATCGTAGACATTGCAGACCCGTCCGCGCCTTCACTCGTCGCTTCCCTGCAAACCCCCGACAACGCATACGCCGTAAAGGTCAGCGGAGACTACGCTTACATCGCTGATGGAATGTCTGGCCTTCAGATTGCGAACATCAGCGATCCGGCCAATCCCGCAATCGTCGGTTCAATTGAACTCGGCGGCTTCATCAACTCGATCGCGTTGTCAGGTGATATCGCTTACGTGACAGACGAAGACTTCGGAGTACACAAGATCGATGTGAGCAATCAGGCTAATCCAAAGTTGGTCGCATCGTTCGATACTCCGGGGGAGCCAACCGAGGTGGCGGTTGTCGGGGAGTATGTGATGGTGAATGATGCGTTTTCGCTGATGGTGTTGAGGTAGAAGAGGCAGAGGAGGGAGAAGAGGGAGAAGCCCCCCTCCCTCCCCTCCCTCTTCTCCCGCTCCTATTCCCCTCTCAACACCTCCATCGGACTAACCCTTGCAGCCCGAAGCGCCGGGATCCCGCTGGCCAATAACGCGATAACGATCAGAAGCACGACGCCCACGAGGAACGTCACTGGATCGTTTGCTCTTACGCCGTGAATCATGCTGGTCATCAAACGCGTCAGTCCGAGCGCCGCAACGGTGCCGATTGCGAGGCCGATCAGCGCGAGTGACAGCCCCTGTCGTATCACATTGCCGATTACTCCGCCCGTCGCCGCGCCGAGCGCCATCCGGATTCCGATTTCGTTGGACCTTTGAGCCACGCTGAAACTGAGCACACCATAGAGGCCCACCGCAGCCAACACTATTGCCGCCACCGCGAACGCACCGAGGAGGTAGAGGTTGAACCGCTCTGACCCCAGCGATTCGAACAGCACTTCCTCCATCGTCATTACTTCGGACAGCGGTTGCTCAGGGTCGACTTCAGCTACGGCCCGGCGCACCCCAGCTGTCAGAGTTGGGACATCGACAGCACCCTGCACGACCAGGGTCATGTAGTTGATAGGCGACTGTTGGTACGCCACGAACAACTCCGGCCTTGGCGGTTCATCCAGGCCCGCGTGTCGTGTGTTCCCAACGATACCCACGATTGTCGCCCAGTCTACATCCCCGCTCTCGGGATCGTCGAAGGTTATGCGTCTTCCGATTGGGTCTACGTCGCTCCAATAGTGCTCCGCGAGCTCTTCGTTGATCACAGCCACCGAGGGCGCCTCGGCGTCGTCTGACTCAGTGAATACCCTGCCCCGTACGACTGGAATTCCCAGCGTCTCGAAATACCCAGCACTCGCTACCTGAAATCCGGCAAGCGGTTGGTTGTCGTCTTCCGGTGTATACCCCTCGATTGAGAACCCGAATCTGCCGCTGATGCCGTAGTTGATCGGCAGAGACAACACGGCACCTGCCGATCCTACGCCGGGGATCGCTCTCACACGCTCCAGCGTCTCGCGGTAGAACGCAGCGACATCATCATCCTCCTGATACTTGGTGTCGGGTATCCATACTCTGGCCGAGAGCGTCTGCATCGATTGGAACCCGGGATCGACACTGTTGAGTGTCAGGAAGGTGCGCATGAGCAACCCAGCTCCCACCAACAGCAGCAGCGACACCGCCACTTCTCCAACTATCAATCCACCTCTTAACCGGCTCTGTCCTTTGCTGGCCGTCTGTCGACTCCCACCTACGACGGTAGATGCTCTGAGGTTCGATCGCAGTGATTGAAAGGCAGGTGCAAGTCCGAACAGGACGCCCGTGCCAAAGGACACAACGAGTGCGAAGCTCAGGACTCTGAGATCGACTCCAACTTGTTCCACTCTGGGGATGCCGTCCGGGGCCATTGCGAGCAGCAAATGAGTCCCCCACAGCGCGATCGGAATTCCCAGAGCTCCTCCAATGAGAGCCAGCACCAGACTCTCAGTAACGAGTTGCCCGACGATTCGGGACTGCCCCGCACCGAGCGAAGCACGAACGACCAGTTCTTTCTCCCGGGCTGATGCGCGGACAAGCATCAGGTTGGCTACGTTGGCGCAGGCAATCAGCAGTAAGAAACCAACCGCGCCCAACAACACATACAGGGAAGCGCTGACATCTCCCACGATCGTGTCTCGAAGGGGCTCGATGAAGAATCCGCGGTGTGCCTCCGCTTCCTCCGATTGTTCTTGCACGCGGCCAGCGAGCACCGTCAACTCGGCCTGAGCCTGATCCAGGCTGACGTCATTCTCAACCCTGCCGAAAACGTCGAACCACGAGAGGTTTCGCACTGCAGCCGGGTCGCCTTCAACTGCCACCGGCGGCTCGGGCACCTGGAACTTGGAGGCGGCCCAGAACTTGGTTGCCCCTGGGTATTCGAAACCGGGCGGCATCACGCCCACCACCACGAACAACTCGTTGTTCATCTCCAAACGCTCACCGATAGCAGCAACATCTCCGCCGAAGTGAGACTGCCACATGCTGTGGCTCAATACGACGGTGCGCTGAGAGCCGGGTGCGTCAATCTCTGGTGACAGCGTGCGGCCGACCAGCGCATTGGTACCAAGCAACGCGAAGAAGTTGGACGTCACCGACGCACCACGAACCAGGCTCGGCGCGTCGCGCCCGATTACGGTGTAGTTGGCTCCAGAGTGCCCGGCGAAGCCTTCGAAAGAACCGTTATGAGAGTTGAAGTCGACGTAGTTCGCTCCACTGTGGTTGTCGCTTTCACCGTCCGAGTCGATCTCGAACACCTTCACCAGCCGCTCGGGTTCGAGGAACGGAAGGGGTCGCAACAGAATCCCATTCACGACACTGAACATGGCGGTAGTTAATCCGATGCCGAGTGCCAGGGTCACCGCGGCCACCACGAAAAAACCGGGAGTGCGCCGAAATCCGCGGAGAGCGTAACGAACGTCCTGCGCGAGTGAACTCGTTATTGCTCCCAACGACGAAACTGTCGATCTCTTGGGATAGATCGTGTCGTACTTTCTTCTGGGATGGAACGAGACGCGATCGAGTAGTAATCGTAAAGGAAAACTCAAAACCATCGACCAGTACCAGAATCGAGCCGAGTTGATGCCATGTTCTTTCGTGCGATGTACGTACAACTCGGCGAGGTCGGCCAATAGTGGTTCACGATCTCTTCGAGGGAGAAACCGCGCAATCAACCACTCAGCTAGTACGGGCGGCTTCATCCCTGCTCCAACGCCGCGCCGACGCCTTCCCAGAGCCGTTCCATCGTCCGTTGCGACTCGCGAAGGCGTTGGAATGCGGGTTTGGTGAGCTTGAAATAACGCCGAGGCCGCCCACCTTCCTCGGGGGAAGCCGCTGACATTCTCGATAAAACGAGGCCTTTTTTCTCCAGCCGTCGGAGCGCGATATAGACAGCAGCCGGCGCCACCGATCGTTCAGTTTTTTCTTCCAGCTCGAGGACGATTGGCACACTGTACGACTCAGCACCCAACCGCAGGATGGCAAGCAAGACTTGCAGTTCGAACTCGCCGAGTGATTCCCTTCCCATGACCGACTCCGGGTGAAAGACTAGCGTTGCTAGCTATACTAACAGGACCCTACGAGACTAGCGTTGCTAGTGTTTCAGTGCCGCGTCGCCCAGCGGCAGGGGACGGAGGGGCGGGAGGGGAGGGAGGGGCTTATCTCCTCCCTCTCCTCCCTCCTCTCCTTCTTCACTCACCCACTATCTCACCACGGGCAACAAGATCTTCGACGGAAACACAGAATTTCGCTCCACCGAAACAGCCGGCTCCCCCTCCTCCGGATAGCGTTCGAACAACTCAGCATCATGACCTGCGATGGCGACTCGTATTCGGTGACCCGCTCTGATCAGCACCGATGTTGGTAGGAGTCCAAACGTGATTTCTGTGACTTCACCAGGAATGAGTGGCTCGCCGTCGGCCTGTTTGAACGTGTGATACGGAATCAGCAGTTCGTATGGAGGTGTCTCGGTCGAGACCTTTCGATGCAGCGCCCGCAGTTGTCCTTCCGTCACGTAGCGGACGTAGCCTGAAGGGTCGACGTCCTCCAAGTAGACATAAAACGCGCCATCTGAGTGAGTCGAAGAAACGTGGAGTGTGACGATGGGATAGCCCGTGACCTCCAAATCCTCTTCCAGCGGAGCGCTCGTGTATGTGAGCAGCTTTTCGTCTTCGCTGCTGCGGTCACGATACACGACGGATGAGTCGAGAGCAGTGTGCCACCTGGTTTGGTAGCCAGTTGTGGCCGTGAAGTCGATTGCATAGGAATCCGAACCAGTCGGGCCAGCTGGAGAGGCAGTTGTGAGCGTGTTTCCGGCACCGAGGTACCAGGCCTCCCTCGTCATACCCTCCACAGGCCAAGTGGTGGTGGTCTTCCACTCCTCGGCGCCCAGCGTGTAGTAGTAGAGTACGCGATCATCGGCGCCGCCTCCGTCCTCGACCAAATACCTGTCAAAAAAGTTGAGCATCTCGTTGCCCTGCTCTTCTGAGCTGGGTTGCGCATTTGCCAGCGGTGTTTGGTATGGGCTCCCATGGCCGCCGCCACCGTGTCGCCATGGTCCAATCACTGCCGTTTGCGGATTGCTCAATGTCAAGAATCGGGTAATCGTCGAATGCGCAGTCGAGTGGTCAAGCCAACTTCCCCATGAATAGATGGCAGCTCCGGACTGCTCTATGAGTTCGAGCTTTCCGTGCGAACCGAGTTCGTCCATGGACATGCCGAGGGCGGTGAGGTCGTCTCGGTAGTCTGCCTGCGCCGTACCTTCGAGGTACACGTCGCCATTGTTACCGTGTTCGGCGATGGCCGAGTCACGCAAGAGTCCTCCCACATCTCCATCAACCGGTTTCACGCGAGCATTCGGATCGGACGGCCACTCGTTGCGGTCCATTCCCAACACGATGTCGCTCCAGCTTGACATGAACCAGTCGTTGTGAATACCACCCGGAAAGGAGATGTCCGTGTATACGTCGAACTGCGTGAACGCTGGAATCGCGGCTCGCACTGCCGGGTGGTTGACTGTGGTAATCATCTGCGCCGACATGCCGGGATACGAGATCCCAAATGTGCCGACGCGACCATTGGACCATGGCTGGTCGATGATCCAATCGATGATCTCCTCACAGTCTACGAGCGCCTCTTCTGACCAGGGACTGGGCCAAGTACCATATGAGGCACCAGTACCACGCTCATCCATATTGATGTAGGCATATCCCCGGGTCGCTGCTCCTGCGGTGCGCCAGCCAATGCCGTTGCCTTCTATCGCCCGCCAGTACCGTGTCATTTCGAGTATCGCAGGGATCGTCTCGTTTGCCAGAAGCGGATGGGGCAGTGTCACGTCAATCGCTATTCTCACGCCGTCACGCATCGTCACGTAGATCGATTCGGTCCTCCAGTCGCTGAACCGCCACGGCACGCTTATCTCTGCGACGGGCGTGGTGACAGACTCCGGGTCACACGACACGAATGTGCAGATTACACACCACCATATCAGCAACGCCTTCATTCTCTTCATGTCAAAACTCCCAGCGCGCGCCGATGGTCGGCAGTATGCCTATCAATCCGTGTGCACCTCTAGTTGCAACAATGCGTGCCTGATTGCCGGACCAGTACCAGCTGACGTTGTTGTTCAACGCCAACGTGTTGTCGCGATCGTAGATGTTGAAGACGTCGAGGAAGATCGAGAGTTGTCCGCGGCGGAGTGGGAACCTGCGCGAGACTCTCAAGTCTACCCGGTGATAAGCAGGCATCCGAGCGGCATAGAGATCGCCGAACTCCGACATGCTGAAGTAGTCGCCTCGGGCCGTCTGTCCTACAGAGAAGATCTCTTCCGTCGCAGGCCAGCCTGAATGGTAGTGAAACGCACAACTGAGCGACCACCACCTGTTCGGCCTGTATGCAGCCTCGAGGTTCAATGTATGACGTTGATCGAACGGTCTATTAACCCACTCGCCTTCGATCTCGTCCTTGGCCTCCGCAAGCGCGTAACTCGCCGACCAAGCAAACCGGCCACCAACATCTCGTTTGACGAAGAACTCGATACCCCGCGCAAGTCCTCGCGTAGGATCTACTCGAATCCGGTCTCCAGGACCTTCTTCAGGGACAACTTCGATCTGTCCTTCCAGACTCCGGTACTCCGGCCATGGGTCGGAGATTCGGCGCTCATACCCCTCCAATCGAATCGACGTCCCATCAAGCAGACGGTGTGAGAGACCAGCCACTCGATGCTCGGCGTGCTGCGCGGGATAGAACTGATCGTCGCCGTCAATGACATACATTCCATGGAGCTCGTGCGACTGGTAGAACAGACCCCATGCACCTCTGAGCGTAGTTCGCGGCAAGATCTCCAGCGCGACATTTACACGCGGGCTCCAATTCTCCTCGTCCGTGTGAGAGTGACGGTCGTAGCGTACGCCGACTTCAGTGGTGATCTGCTCTATGGGTCGAAGTCGGCTCGACAAAAAGACGCCAGCTTCATTACCAGTCGTATCCGCTCTGACGGTTACGGTGTCGAATTGCTCGGTCCACGGCGCCGCAAATGGATGGGTGGTATTCGGAATCCAGCTACGACGCCACCTGAAATAATCGTAGTCGGCAAAGCTCCTTCTCAGGTCCGCACCCCACTTCAGCAGGAGCCAATCCGATGCGAGAAAGCTCCACGTTTGCCTGACGCCGTAGGTGCTGAAGTCGCCGAAGTCATCAACGTCGAGTTGGAGCTCTCCTGAGTCCGGATCACGTTCCGAGCCAAGTCGTTCACGCTTTCCGTTCGCATAAGACACCATCGTGTAAACTGAAAGCGAGTTCGTGAAATCTGCATGCCAGTTGAGCCACGCGTAGCTCGAGCCCCAATCGCTGTCGAGCATCGTGCCGTCGTCTTCGTGGGATGACATTCTGTCACCCGCACGAAGCAAGTGGCCAGTGATGAGGTGTCTGGGATTGAGTTGATACTGCGCCTTGGCATAGGCGTCGTAATAGGTCGGGTTGATCTCCTCATCAACTCCGGTCAGCTCGAATATGATGTCCAGGTATCCGCGCCGAACCGACGCCAGCCATGTTCCCTTGCCTCCAGCGAAACCTCCCTCGCTCTTGGCGGAAACGTTACCGAGACTCAATCCCAACGTGGTCCGGACACGATCTGGGGGTGGCGTCGTCGTCTTCATGGAAAAGACGCCGGTCATCTTGTCGCCGTACTCTGCAGTGAAGCCACCGGTTAGAAGATCCACGCCGCTGACCGACTCAACATCGATGATACTGAACACGCCCCCTGCGTCTTTGAGATGAAAAGCTTCGTACAACTCAACTCCATCCAGCATGTGGAGCAGTTGGTCGTTCGGACCGCCACGGACGTGCAGCTTGGCCGTGATGTCGTGGGTCGCGACTCCGGGAAGGCGGTCGACCGCCCTGTATATGTCTTCTCCGAGCCCTGGTTGAGAGCGCACTTCATCACGGCTCAGAGTCTGCTGCGTGATGACTTCCTGCTCATCGAGTATGCCGAACGTACTCGGCGTGACGACGATCTCGGTGAGCCGCAACGGAGCCCGATTCAGATAAACGAACACCCTGCTCGTATCACCACCGCTGACTTGGAGCGACGGCAAGTCGTTTGGCGCGAACCCGAGCGCCCTCACTCCGATCTGGTAGGAACCCGTTTCAAGGCTCATCCGAAACTGCCCACGGGAATCCGTACGCACCTCACCCGGCAAACCGGCAACGACGACATGAGCCCCCATGACGGGTTGGCTGTCCAAAGCAGCGCGAACGTCGCCGATCACGAACCCGGCCAGCTGGCGCCTTGCCTGGGGTGCAGTGCTTTCGGGCATCGCCCTATTTGTTTGGGTTGGCCTGACAATGATGCGGCGCCCGCTCTCATAGTACTCGAGCCCGGTTCCCAAAAGCAGCGTGTCGAGCGCCTCTCGAACGGTGGCGGCTTTGCACGAGCAGCTGACGTCGCCATTACCATCCAAGAGATCGGAGCTGAACGCGAGCGGCACCGTCGACTTTTGCCAGAGCTGCCGCAGCGCTGTCTCGAGTGAGACTTCTCGTACGTCCAGATGCGCAGTACGCTTCAGCAGATCTCCGCCGGATTGTGGCCGCTCGGGCTGCGCGGAAGATCCAACCGCGTACAGCGTAAGAAATAACGACACCAGTGCCAGCGTCCTGGTGGTCATCGAGTCACCTCCACCGCCTCACCCACCGTACAGGTCGCACCCACGACTTCGCATACTGTGGCCACCACTTCCTGGAGGGTCTCGCCCTCGAACCAGGCCGTCACCTTTCTATCGGCCAGTATCGAATCGCTTACGATGACCGCGACACCGAATTGGGCACTCACCTCCGCCATCACCTCAGTGAGCGGGGTCGATTGGAAGATCAACAGTCCTTCAGACCAGTCGAGCAGGTCCCACACATCGGCGGGGCGTGGCGATGCGGGTGGCGCTCCGGTCAGCACCCGACTCATCGTTCCTTTCCCCACCTCGACCCTCTGCCCTGCGGCGTCGAGTGCCACGAGGCCTTCGACAACCACCAGCCTCAGCGAATCCGCGTCAGCTCGCAACTCAAACCGAGTACCCAAGACCTTGGCTTCGCCGGCCTCCGTTCGGATAAGGAATGGGTTCGCAGAGTCCGAAGCAACGGCGAAGAAGGCCGTTCCGTCGAGACTCACAGTTCGGTGATTGCCCGACCATACCTGCATTCTGGTTTCGGGGCCCAGGCGAACGACGCTACCATCGTTCAGGGAAAGCGTAGAAGTCTGACCAGCGCCAGTCGAGAAAACGGCCTCAGGCGTCTCGAAAAGAGCGGCCACCCCAACACCCAGTACAACGACGGCTGCTGCGGCAACCGCAGTCCACCTCCACAGTTTCCGGGGCACCAAAGACTTGGTTCGTATCGGAGTCGCCGCAGCTCGACGAGATTCGGCCTCGGCAATGATGCGGTCGACTGGGGGAGGAGGTGCTATCTGCCTATCCAAGACTTGGAGTGCGGAAAGTCTCCACAGATGTTCCATCTCTTGGAAAGTGCGTTCGTTTTCCGGAGACTCACGGCGCCAGCGCTGCAGCTGCTGTTGCTCGATGTCGCTCGCTTCGCCGGAGAGTACCAGGGCGATTATCTCGTGCATGTTGCCTAATTCCATAGATGTCACAAGTAACACGGTCAGATACGAGCGATCATACCAATCTGGATCAGGAGTACGAAATCAACGACGGGAAAACGTCGATTCTGACAGAAGCGACGTAACAGACAGATATTGCAGTGCGAATGGCGTTGTCAGGTGCCTATTGTCCGACGGCTTTTCCGGCAACACCTATTGTACCGCGCAGCTCCCGCCACCTCGAATCGGCGACGGGATCGCCCAGAAGGGGTTCCAAAGTTTCTCTGAGTTCAGCGAGGGCCATGCTAAGGTGATTGGCGACCGTCTGCGGTGCTACACCCAAGGCATCCGCTGCCTCTCGGTACGACAAACCGTGCTGCCGGACGAGCACGAACACCTCGCGTCGCCGCTGGGGAAGCTTGGCGACTGCGGCCGAGATCGTTGCGTGGAGTTCTTTGCCGTCGACATAGTCGGCAGGAGTGGGAATCTGGAGCGGAGCTGGCGAATTTGTTGCGGCACGTTCGCGTATATCGTCCTGCCTGTGTTCATCCACGCTCAGATTGCGAGCTATCCGGAACAGCAACCCGAGCACCGAACCTTCGAGCCCCCAGGTTTCGCGCCGCTCCCAGAGCCGGACGAAAACCTCCTCAGCGACATCCTCCGCGGCATCCCAATCACCGAGTATCGAGAACGAATACCTGACTATCGCGTGCCAATGGCGATCCAGCAGAGCAGCAAGGCCTGCCTCATCTCCATTGAGAACGCACGCTAGAAGTGCAATGTCTGCCGGTTCCGCCCGCATGTCCGCCCGTCGTCCTCGGTTTCCGATTCACGGTGTAAACTCAAGGCGCCGGTCACCCAACCGACGCCTGTAGTTCATCCTACGTCACCGTGGCACAGAAAGTTCCTCCCCTCCCTCTCCTCCCTCCTCTCCCTCCCCTACCTGCGTCATAAATACAGCCCTACCGTAAATTCATGTTGACTATCGGCAACCACTTGAACGGCGCCCGATTGTTCCCCGCGTAGTTCAACAACCCTATTTGGACACCGTTCAGATGGTGGGCGCGGTTGTACAGCCCAATGGTGAGTCCATTCTGTGTGCCCTGGATTCTGTTGTAACCCGCAATCGAAACACCGGTCATTGACTCGTAGACCCTAGTACGGATCCCGGCAATGATGAGTCCGTCGAGGTAGTCACTCTCGACCTTGTAACCGGAGATTGCAACGCCTGTCACATGGTCTCGCGACTCAACCGCCCACCCGCTCAACGCGACACCGTCGATGCCCCTCGGCGCGACCACCGCCAGCCCTCCAATGCCCATGCCGGTGAGTCGGTCAGATACAGACGCCAGTCCGCCGACAATGAGCCCGGTCATATCTCTGCTCACCACAGAGGCCAGACCGCCGACTGAAATGCCCTCGGCGCGCCCGTCCGTCACGGCCGCCAGCCCACCGAACGAGATGCCCCGCAACGATTCGCTTGCTACTGAAGCCAAACCGCCAATGGTGATTCCCTCCACCCTCCCATCCACCACACTGGCCAGCCCACCGAACCCAATTCCCTGCATGGTTCGACCAGCCACCGAGGCGAGGCCGCCAACAGAGATGCCAACCGTGTGGCCCCGCGAAACTGCAGCAAGACCTCCGATAGAGATCCCGGTGATATCTCCTTCGACAACCGATGCCAGACCGCCTGCTGCTATCCCCTCAACCCTACCTTCCGTCACGGCAGCCAACCCACCAACACCAATTCCGATTATCGATCCGTTGGTGACCGACGCGAGCCCTCCGAATCCGAAACCCTCTATGCTCCCCTGAGCTACGAACGCGAGACCACCAGCACCGATACCCCTGACGTCTCCACTGGTAACGGTTGCGAGCCCCCCGATTCCGATTCCGTCGATGTCACGCTCGACTACCGTTGCCAATCCGCCTAGGGCTATCCCTTGTGCCGAACCGCTCGAAACGAAAGCGAGCCCTCCCAGGCCGATGCCCGCCATGTTCCGATCGACTTCGACGGCGCCCACCCCAAGCGCCAATCCGTTGATCCGACCAGCCTGCGGCCCAAATATGCCCAACGCGATGCCGTTGATTTCGGCATCGTAGTTCCAGCGGGGTTTCCAGATCGAGAAGTTGATTCCGTTCACCCATTCGAGGCCGTCGTCTCTAAAGTTGAGGCGCAAGCCATCGACTCCTCGAGAGTTGCCAATGCTGATTCCAAATCCATCGATGGTTAGGTCGAGGCTCGAATGGGATGGGCGGCGGCGACGCTCGTCGCGATCCTGAGCAGACGCCGGTAAAGGCGGGATCAGCAACGCCAAGAGTAGGGTCAATCCAACAAAACGCACCGTGTTCTCCAGTGAGGGGTGGAGCAGTCGCGGACGCTCAGAACTACGCCGTGTGCGCTGAGATGGTTTCAGAATGAAAAGGGAGGGGAGGTGAGTAGTAGGTCGTGAGTAGTGCGTCGGCCCTGCCCCACTCACCACCCACGACCCACCACTCACTTTACCCTATACTTCCCCAACCACTGCAAATCGAATTCATCCGCCGTCGCCAGATACACTGCGCCCTCACCAAACCCGACAACTCGCGATCTTGGTGGCAGCCGAACCTCGTAGAACTTGCTGCCTGTCGTGTCGAATACATCGATGATTGGGTCCTCGCCAACACCAACATTGCGTTCGGCCCACAGAGTCCCGTCGTGCGCAACCTTCGCTCTGTCTTCATGCACAGGGGGCATTTCGTCAGGCCATCGAATCGCTGTCACGTCCCATCGTGAGCCGCCGCCACGTCTCATTTCGATGTTGGCAACTCCTCCCTCACGACTAACGAAAGACGTAGTCTGCATCATATTGGCCTGCGCTTCATCAGCCCAACGATCCTGCTCAGCACGCCCTATCGGTACCGGTGTGAACTCAACTGCATCCCCGTTGACATGCTCGCCTGTGGATAGAGTCCATTCGACCGAGTAGTCCATCGCGCGAACGATCGCAAGGCTACCGTCGAGACTTACCGCCCAATCGTCGCGTGGCATGAGGGGACCGAAGGTCATCATCATGTTGTCACCCACCCGTTCGAACTCGGGTATCGGCACACGGAGTACACCGATGGTATCAACTGTTTCGCTGCCTCGATCGAACCTCGCAACGAACGCCGAATCGACCATTGACCCACTGCGATTGGCGGATAGGTAGAAATAGATGTGCCCTTCGCCGTCTGTGAAGCGGGGCATTATTCTCATTGGGAACCCTTCAGGCCTGGGACGCATGATCTGCATCGTTTCGCCAAACGACCCGTCGGGCCCGACAGCGATGAGCCGAGTGTTGCCCAGGTCCACGACGAGAGTCGAGTCGGCGGGTAGTGGGAATACTGCATCCGGTTGCCTGTACTCGCTGGGACCGGAGCCCATCCGCCCAAGTGTGTCGGCAGTTCCTACAGCTGGGTTCCACGCTACCAGCACCTGACCCAGCGGATCCGCAAACAGCACACGACCGTCTGAGAGTTCGCGCACGGTCGACAGGTAGCCTAGACCTTCGGCAAAGGAAGCCTCTAGCTCCAATTCTAGAGTATTGCGTGTTGAGGTATCGGCTGTCGTACACGAGACAAGCAGGCCAACAAATGCCGTCGCAGTCAAAACCACAAAGTGGCTATTTCTCTCACCAAGCACTCTCGTTCGCTCCTTGTGAAAAAATGCTGTTTCTAGTAGAGGGCACGAAGCGTCAACGCCCTTTCAATGAGATCGCCGCCCCGCAGAAGGACCAGGGTCACAACCGACCCGTCGTTGTTCAACAGCGTTCTGATCGTGTGCAGCGTGAGCTCTGACGCCGCATGCCCATTCAACTCGACGATCCGGTCTCCCACCGAAATGCCCGCGTCCGATCCAGGTGAGTCCGGCACAACCCGCGTCACCCCGATACTCCGATCATCACTCCGCTCCATTCCTAATCCGGAGCAATCGACGCGGAAGGGCTCTTGGAATAGGCCGTTCGGCTCCAGGTACATCAAGCCGCGAGCGTAGTCGTATACTGTGTTGAAGCGGCTCCAAATCTTGTTGCCTATGATCCCCGCGATTGCTCCAGGCGATAGCGGGCCTTCGGTCGTTTGGGACAACAGCAGCGGCATGTTCCTAAACTCGTAATTGCCAACCCGAAAAACCGGAACGCGCCCGGGATGGTTCAGCATCTCAACCCCGGAAGCTGAGAGTCGATATTCGATGTGCCTGGCTCCTAGTTCGGTGATGAGATCGTGCTCGTTAACGAACGGAGTATTCATGGCAAGAGCGACGCCGGCGCCAGTGTCGATCAGGAAGCGACCCGTGAGTGTTTTGCCGTCTCCGACCGTCAGCGAGCCATTGAGAGTCGAGAAGTAGCGATTGGCGTTGATGGCGGCGGGCTCACCCCTGCCTTCATAGGAATATCCTTCACTCTCGTACACCTTTAGCAGCAACCTGTCGTAATCGATCTCAACGACGAAGTCGTTGAGTAGATCCGCACCCACAACCCCATCAACGGTGATGCCGAACCGGCGCTCCAGGAGATCGTTCGATCGACTCAGGAGTCTGCGCGGCTCCAGATCGAGCGAACCGAAGGTCAAGCGTGCGTTGTCGACCACAGCTTCGAGGTAATTCCCTGCCCCCGAGGTTCTCGACTGCAACCGAGTCAGCAAACCGAGGCGCGCAGCAGTCGCCGAATCGACGACAGCTTCTGTGCACCCGGTATCAAAGAGGAAATTCAACTTTTCCGAATCGTTGACTCGAGCCTCCAGAAGCACAAATCCATCTAACAGGACGATCGGAAGCTCGGCGAGGACAGAGTTGGCCTGACCCATAGCTGCATGGCCGGTCAAGAGAACCGCACCAATCATCCAGAGCTGTGCCACCAACGTCATAGAGTCCGCTCAGCTAGCACTCGGGCATTCCCTCCCTACCACGAACCAGACAGCGGTGGAAACACAAATACGTCACCCGGATTTTCCGCCGCAAATACGATAGGTTCGAAGCCCCAGCCCAATGCCTTCTCACGCATTCGGTCGTACTCTTCTTCGCGACGGTTGGGATCCAACACAAAGACGGCTTTCGGATTGAGTGCATTTAGAAAAACCTTGAAGTCGCTTTCGTCTTCGTCCGCTTCGATCAGCGGGAGGAAAGCCAAGTCAACTCGATCGACACGATCTTTCAGTGAGGCTAACGCACTCATGTATTCACCGAGATCCTCAGCGCGAAAACCGGCGTAGTAGACCAACAAACCGTCGACCTCGACCAGATAACCGAGAGACGGCATTCCCCTGGTCACCTCTATGGTGCTGATACGTACATCATCGAGTGTCGTATCCTGCAACGGAGACAGGTACACCGAACTTTCAGATCCACGCCACCTGTCGCCTGCATTCTGAACATACGTAACACTCTCGAGCGAGTCTTCGATTGCGTGAAGGTAGGCAGGTTCACCGATCTCACCATGGTAACACGTGTACAAACCGACCACGTCCAAACCGCGCAGATCGTCCGGAGTAATGAATCCATTGGCGAGTGAAGGATCCGGGGGCCGAGTCACACCCCACTCTTCAGCGTCGAACACAATCAACCTACTGCTCGTTCTCAGCGCCCATCCCCGATTGGACAAGTACCAGGCAACAGCTTCTCCCTCAGCGAGGTCGCGTGTCAGGTGCGGGGACCTGCCGTAGTTCTCAACCAAATCGTCAGGTCTGGGCGCGCCGTGCGCTACCAGGCTCTCCGTCAACTGCCGATGGCCGTACTGGGCGGCGTAATGAAGTGGAGTCTTGTTCCTGTGATCTCGTGCATCCATCGGCACACCGCTGGCAACTAGCTGAGTGGCAATCTCGACGTGCCCGCCAAACGCGGAGAGGTGAAGCAGATTTCTGCCGCTTGCACCATCCACAACATCGACTGCTGCACCGTGTTCTAGAAGAGTCTGCACGACCTGAGCATGCCCCTTCTCAATGGCATATCGTAGCGCTGGATTGCCATCTCCATCTGCTTGATCGACCGACACACCTGCGTCTAAAAACATCTTCACCATGTCAACGTGACCACTTGTTGCAGCGTTGATCAGGCGCGGGCGGGGGTGACCTTCGGCGGCGCTTGCTTCTGCACCGAGGCTAAGGAGCAGCCGAGTCATGTCGGTGTTGCCGGCGCTCACTGCCAGGTCGAGTCTGGTGAAAGGACCGCGCACTACTCGGTTCGGATCGAACCTTGCGCCGTGCGATACCAACAGCTCTGTGATCTCTGCAGTTTCTCTGAAAGCCTCCGACTGAAACGCGAAGTCTGCGGCATTGAAGCCCGAGGCCTCGTGGACCAGGTCAACAACCGCACCGCTGTTCAGCAGGAGCTCCACAACGTTCTTGTGGCGGTTGCGCGCGGCGACGTGGAGTGGAGAGAAACCGCGCTCGTTTAGCGAATTCAAATCCGCTCCGAGTTCAATCATTGCAGTTAGAGCGGCAGTGTCCCCCTCGACTGCGGCTTCATGCATGTCTTGGGAAGCGGCAGGTGTCGCTGAGGAGATCAGAATCAGAACTAGTGTCAGGGAAATCGACCGAACAGGCATGAGAGTCTCCATGCAATCAAGCGCAATTGCGTATTCAAAACGTTTTGGAAGTTGTGCCGAAGGAGCGGTGCTATCGTCTAGGCACCGGCTCTTTTTCTGCGATAGGAGAGAGGCCTTCTTCGACGCGCTCACGCAGTTTGCGCAGCAACATCAACGGCTCGCCTTCTTCCCCGGCAGCGACGATCAGAAGCTCTCCGCTGAGTAGTCGTTCCGCGATTTCTTCGGGGATCCTGGCCAAAGTCGAATCGTTCGCAACAGCGTACAGGTCCAATACGTTGCGGGCGCGCTGCAGCTCGACTGCTTCCGTACGTATCGCAAGGACTACCATCGAATCGTCCTCGACCGCCACTTCGAGCGCTGCTGCAGTTTCGGTCGTGCCGGCATCGATCTCTTGTGCAATTGGTACGACGTTCAAGTCCGGCTCAGCAGGAGCCGGAAGTTCGCAGGCAATGGTTACAAACACTCCACCAATCACAACTGCAAACAACGCTCTCGGGTACCGGAAACGACTCATATGCTGTGTCATTGCATCAACCCTTTGCGCAAGAAACGATCTATTCAACGCAAGTCCGATCACCGGTAGCGGAGATAGAGTGCGCCGGTGACTCACTTCGAGTAAGAGATTGCCGTATTCCCGAACATCGATGCCAGATCTGAGAACTCGCTGGTCACAATCCAACTCAATGGCGCGCCGCAGGCGGAACAGAAGGCACCACATTGGAAGGTTCCACGGCAGAATCACAACCAATAGCAAAGCCGCCGAAAGCAGGGCCGTATCGCGGCCTCGCAGGTGCTCACGCTCATGCAGCACCATGATGTCGCGCTGCTCCTGACCGATATCGTCGGCCCACGAAGGCAGGACTATCGAGCTCCTCAACCAGCCGACCACCGCAGGTCCAAGCACTGTGCTTCTGAGCACCGTTGACTCTCCGACCCTCTCGGCCGGATAACGTCTGATTCTCCTGGCAAGCTGCAGGTGAGTGAGCACAACGATCGCCGACAACACGACGGACAGACCGATCCAACAGACGATGAGAGGAACGTCTAAATCGCGGAATGCAGTACTGAGCGGCAGGATATTTGTCAGCGGCAACGTGTACATCGGCGGCGAAAACAGCACTTCGCCAGCTAGACCCGATCTTGGTGCCGCGGGGATCGCCCTAACCACAATCGGAATTACAGCCGACGACACCATTGCTCCAACAACGACCCACCTGGCCGGGCGCCCGGCGAGGCGCACGCTCCGTTCGAGCGCCACCGCTGCGAACAGGAGACACGCGGTCACTGCCGCCGAGTAAAGCATCCAGGCGGCGATCATTGCTCCAATTCCTCCAAGCGCCGCTCCAGGTTCTCCTTGATTCTTCGGATCTCCTCGGCAGACACATCCTCATCCGACACCAAGCGATTGATGACCAACTCACGTGAACCGTGAAACACCTTGTTCACGATACGTCCCAACGCAGTGTCGGCAGCATCGTCCGGTTCGGTTAGCGGATAGAAACGAAACGCTTTCCCCTCCTGCTCGTGCCGCACGTGGCCTTTGGCCTCGAGTGTCCGCAAAACAGTCATAACCGTGGAGTAGGCGATTTCGTCGTGAAGGTCAGCCAGAACTTCGGTAACCGTTGCCGACCCCCGGCTCCAAAGGACAGACATCAGATCGAGTTCTCGCTTCGTTAGCTGAGCCATGGTATTATCTTTTACGCATATAAAAGGAAAAAGTTTCACGCAGCATTGCCACGCCGACCGTGGTCTTATAACCTGTTGTTACTAAATAACTTAGACGTAGGAGTCTTAAATTAGTTCGGTTTTTGGCTGTCCCTCTGCAACCTGCACCTCTGCCGCCAATGTCGCCCCCCTCCCTCCCCTCCCGCTCCTGCCAATTAATCCCCCAGACATAGCTATCTTAGAACACCCATGTACTCCACCTGCCTCTTCTGCAACCGCCCACTCGGCGCTAACGAAGTGATCGAGGCATTCCCAGTCGGTCGGCGCCTTGCGTTCGACGGAGCCAAGGGAAGGCTCTGGGTGGTCTGCAGAAGCTGTGAGAAGTGGAACCTCTCCCCTTTCGACATGAGGTGGGAGGCGCTCGAAGATTGTGAGCGGCGATTCCGCGACGCAAAGAAAAGGGTCTCCACGGACAACATCGGCCTCGCACGTTTGGATGAGGGTCTCGAGCTCGTGCGAATTGGTGAGCCGCTCCGCCCCGAATTCGCAGCATGGCGTTACGGCGACCAGTTCGGGCGACGGTTGCGGAAGACCATTCTTGTCGGAGCCGGAATCGGGGCGGTCGGGGGACTCACCGTTGGCGTGGGTTTGGGAGCGGGAGTCATCGCCGCCGGCACGGGCTTCGTCGCGGACGCCGTATTTCGTGGCGCTAACGCGATACATAAGCATCGCACGGTTGCTCGCATACCGCGCCGCAGCGGCGACAAGATGATTGTGAGAGGACGAGATCTTCAATGGGTAAGGCTGTTGCCGAGCTCTGACCCCGATGATCTGCGCCTCGTCTTCTGGTATCCTACCGGAGAGACAGAACTGAGAGGGGCAGAGGCACTGCATGCTACCACCCTGCTCATGCCAAGGGTGAACCGCCGAGGAGCGTACAAGAAGCAGGTACATAAGGCAGTCAAACGTATCGAAGATTGCGCCGACCCGGTCAGGTTCCTACATCAAGCAGCGCTCGAGGCAGAGAGCAAAATCGCCGATCTCGCGAAATGGAGCCCTAGGCAAGCGATAATGCGCGCCGGTTCACTGGAACAGCTCCCCACAGCAACCCGCCTCGCAATCGAGATGGCGACGAACGAGGAGAATGAGCGAGCTGCACTCGCTGGCGAACTGACCCTGTTGGAGCTTGCGTGGGAAGAAGCGGAGCAAATCGCCAACATCGCGGACTCACTTGCGATCCCAGCAGAAGTGGACGAGAAGCTGGATGAGATGAGGAAAGAGGTGAGTGGTGAGTCGTGAGTGGTGAGTCGGTATGCGAGCATGCCGCACATGCCGCATCTCCCTCCCCTCCCTCTCCTCCATACCACCAATTACCTTGCCCTGCATCGACCACAAGAGAGAGCGAGCTATGACTTCCAGCACCCCCGTCCGCCAAGTAATCGATCTCATTGACCCATCCGCAAACCTCATTTTCAACATGAGCCTGGATGAGGCTCGTGAGCATGTGGCGTCGGGCGACGCGACGCGAGCTCGAGAGATCGAAGGCCAGTTTGCTATCACGACTCAACGTGGTGAAACGGTGCGGATGGCGCGGTCGCTAGGATTCCCCCTTCGCTACTTCATAGTTAAGAAGGTCGACGGACCAGCGCTCGTTGTTTCGGACCGTATCGACTCGATCAAGGACTGGCTCGACGCCGAGGGGTTCGGCGACCAATTCCATCCGTCATATACGCGGATGGTACCGGCGCACTACATCACCACCATCGAGTTGCTCGGTTGTCCTGACCCAAATCCGACATACACACGCTATTTCGAACCGGAGCGCAACGCCCTTCCTGCCGACGTAGGGGAAATAGGGAGACGGTATGTCGGTGCTTTACACGATCAGGTCGCGACCTGGTTGAAGACATTACCTGACGACGCACCCATAGGTGTTTGTTTCTCCGGCGGCATCGATAGCGGCGCGGTATTTCTTGCGACGTATCATGCGATGCTGCAGCTGGGTTTGAATCCATCTCGCTTGAAGGCTTTCACACTGAGTGTCGATGGAGGCGGGGAAGACCTGGAGCAGGCAAGAGAGTTCCTCGAGGCGGTCAACCTGCAATTGTTCCATGAAGTGATTGAGGTGTCTGCCGATGAAATCGACATCGACGAAGCGATTAGAGTGATTGAGGATTACAAGCCACTCGACATCGACGCTGGCGCGATGACGCTGGCCTTGTGCCGAGGCATTCGTGCGCGGTATCCCGACTGGAAACATCTGATTGACGGAGACGGCGGCGACGAGAACCTCAAGGACTACCCGATCGAAGAGAATCCCGAACTGACGATCAACAGCGTCTTCAACAACCTCATGCTGTACCACGAGGGCTGGGGTGTAGACTCCATCAAACACTCGCTCACCTACACCGGAGGCCTGAGTCGCGGCTGCACGCGTACGTATGCTCCCTGCGTATCGACGGGGTTCGAAGCGTTCAGCCCCTTCAAGCTGCCAGGGGTTGTCGAAGTCGCGGAAGGAATACCCTACGTCGATCTCACCGACAAGGACCATGAACGCCTCTACGAACTCAAGGGCAGAGTCGTGGCGGCGGGGGTAAAGGCGGTCACCGGCATCGATATGCCTGTGTTCGAAAAGCGGCGGTTCCAGCACGGTGCGATCGCCGAGCCGCAGTTCGCCGGAGCCGAGTCAGATTACAGACGCGCATTCAATGCCGTCTTCCAACCTTAACGATCTCGATATAAGCGATCGTTGGATCCTCGACCGCCGGGGCCCGCGGAACTCCGTGGACCCCGGTCGTCCGTATGGAATTTTGGTAGAACCTGAGAGGCAGGCCGACGGACGCGTTGCCGACGTGGCAACCATTTTCTTGACCAACAAGGAATGCCTGTTCCGTTGTCTGATGTGCGATCTCTGGAAAAACACGCTCGAGGTACGCGTGCCAACCGGAGCCATAGCCACGCAGTTGGAGAGAGCGCTCAAGGATCTACCTGACGTCAGTCACATCAAGCTGTACAACTCAGGCAGTTTCTTCGACAGTCAAGCCGTACCTCGACAAGATTGGAGAACTTTGGCGGATCTGTTGAGCGATTTCGAGACGGTGATTGTCGAGACTCACCCACGAACTGTGAACGAGAGCTCGATCGAGTTCGCACAAATGCTTGACGGCCAGCTCCAGGTGGCGATGGGGCTCGAGACTGTCGACCCGGAAGTACTACCGCGACTCAACAAGCAGATGACGTTGGACAATTTCGCGAATGCGACCGAACTCCTGCTGGGAGCGGGAATCGACGTTCGAGCTTTCATTCTGCTGCGAACACCATTCCAGAGCGAGGCCGAAGGCCTCGATTGGGCCAAACGATCAATCGACTACGCATTCTCGGTCGGAGTCGAGTGCTGCGTCGTCATTCCAACCCGTGCCGGGAACGGAGCGATGGATTGGCTGGAGCGGGAGGGACACTTTTCACCACCGTTAATTCGCAGCCTGGAGGAAGTTCTCGATTACGGTGTTGCGTTGAATCGCGGCAGGGTGTTTGCCGACCTATGGGACATCGAAAAGTTCTTCGATTGCGGGGAATGCGGACCGAGGCGGGCAGAGCGGATGAGAATAATCAGTCTGGGGCAGGAGGGGGTGGAGAGAATTGCGTGTGAAGAGTGCGACGTTTAGTAAGCAACGTAGTTCTGCAATAGGGAAAGAGAATGTCCAATATCCAACAAGGAGTTCACTCTAGAAAGTAGTCATTCAGGTGCAGCCTAGAACTGATTCG
>CAZFHS010000069.1:0-25315 GCA_964518955.1 uncultured Gemmatimonadaceae bacterium
CTCTATAAGCTCGTTGTTCGTTGTACGCTGTTCGTTGCTCGTCTAAGTTCCCTACCGCCCTACCGCCTTGACGCCCGCTGCGGCAACCGCCCGCACCTGAATGTCTTCCGCACGGCGGCGGCATGCAGAGCACTGCAATTGAATACTCTCTACCGTCCATTCATTGCTTCGCGGCAGACCGTTGAATTCACGGAAGGCTGTCTGGCCTCGCTCGTAGCGGCCGGCGATTGACCGTTCAACGAGCATCGCGGCGCTGTCGAGCGGGCACCGGATGAAATCTAGCGATTCGCTCGCCTGCATCTCGAGTTTGGCTCTTCCGATCTCGCTGTAGTCGTCCATCCGCCGCCGCCGTTAATGCCACAAAGTGCACTTGGTGTTTGGGTTTGGGAGGGAATCCAACACCATGTGCTGCACAGCCAAGGGTCAAAAACTAAGCGGTTGCACAGTTGCGGCAAGCGCCGTTTTTTGTTCGGCCGGCGGACCATTTGTGCACGTTGTGTGGAACGGGTTCAGCACATCATGACTGACATGTTGACTGGTCTTCCACAGCTTGTGGGAATGTGTAAAACGGGTGTCCCCAGCGATCCACAGATTAGAAACGCAAACCAGGAACGAATGGTTGATCTAGATGATGGATGACCGTGCTCTATACGTTGGATTCAGACGGGTTCCGAGCCTGTTGCGACGAAGATACTGATGGCTATTTCATGCCCTGTGTCGGACGTCGTGCAACAGTCTTGCCCCACACAGTCCACCTTCACATCCACCAGGCCCGCGTCCGAAAACCATCGTAGCACATCAGACCTTTCGAAACCCATCCATCGATCGTGCTGCTCCGTTCGCAGGAATTCGCAGTCGTGCGTGTCAAGATCGGTGATCGTCAACTTGCCGCCGGGTTTCAATGTTCTAACCATCTCCGCGATCGCGCCCGGCGGATCGTCTACATGATGCAGATACATGTTCGCAAAGACGTGGTCCATCGACACGCTCTGAATCGGGAGTGATTCGGCAGTACCCACCCTACATTGTACCTTTGCACCGTCGAATTTCTTACGCAAAGCGCCGAGCATGGCAGGTGACTGGTCTACGGCGACAACGTGTAATCCCCTATCCAACAATCCCTCGGTGAGAAATCCGGTACCTGCTCCTATGTCGGCCGCGTTCTCACCCGGCTGCACTGTCGCTACTTCGAACGCCTTCTCCCGAACCGCCGTCGAGAAGAACTGCTGTTGCATCTGGTCCCAGTCGCCACCGATGCCGTCGAAGTAATCCTTGCTTGAAGAGGTCACGCGAATCTATCTCACAAATGTTGGCCGATCGGGTCTCACCAACAGGTCGGTGACAACTGCGATCGCCAAGTCTCCGATGTTGACCATTCCCGGAACGTTGAGCAACCACACGTCGTCTTCCGGCCTATGGTATTGGCCATGGGTACCAGTATAGAAGAAGAGGACCGGAATCTGTTCAAAGTAGAAGGGTTCGTGATCGCTCCGCCCGGTGGTGTTTGGCGGAATAACCAGCTGCAAGTCGTATTCATTGCGTTCGGTGACGAGGGGCTCCCACAGTGACGAACTAGACCCTCCAAACAGCGTCAATTCACCAGCCCGGAGCCTGCCAACCATATCCAGATTGATCATGGCTGTAATGTCTTCCAGACTCATGGTTGGATTTGCCACGAAGTACCTGGATCCCCGCAGACCGGCCTCTTCCGCACCGTACGCCTGGAACATCAACGATCGCCGATCGAGTGACCGAGCGACGCCTTCGTTGAAGTAGTGACCCAAGTACCGAGCGATCTCCAACAAAAGGGCCGTGCCCGAGGCGTTGTCGTCTGCCCCATTGTAGATCTCGATCGAGTCAGGTGAGACCTGAACAAATCCTACATGATCGTAATGCGCGCCGATTATCACCCACTCCTCGCTCAGGTCGCCTTGACCCGGAAGAACTCCCAATACGTTTTGCGACGTCGCTTGTTCCTGCAAAGTCGTCGAGGCGGCGCCACCTGAGATGCCGACTCGCCCATTCCAGCCTGCGCCGAATTCCTCAGAGGTATCCAAGTGACCGGCCGGGGGGGCGAGACTCGGGCCGGTATCGTACGTGAAGTTCTGGAACCAACCAGCTACGCCAGCCACCAGACCGTAGTCGTCAAACTCGTCACGGATGTACTCGGCTGCTTCGAGTTCGTACTCGGTGCCGGAGCCGCGTCCGTATAGACTGTCGCCTGCAAGGTATTCGAGATGTGAAAGAAGGGCATTCGTGGTAATCGGGTCGGTTGCTTCCGGCCCTGAGAATACGTCGCACGCGGTGAGCAACAGGAGTGCAACAATGGATAGTCGTGTCATGAATCGCGCCTTGTGATTTCAACAAGCAATATGATAGATCCGCAGGCCGTGTCCTACCCGACTCTCACTCCTACGTTCCCGAAACGGGCGTTTGTAGGTGAACGAATGAGCCTAGACGTTTCTGTCTGTGAGCTAAAGGAAATGTAGGGGGCGGCGGGCAACGAACAACGATTGTTTCGCAGCACCGGTAACTCGTTGTTCGCTGCACGTTGGACGATCGTACCTCCCTTACCCCTCCCTGAGCGCAACAACCACCGGCTGCTTTGCCGCTTTCCTCGCGGGGAAGAACCCGCCAACGAGGCCCATCACTACTGCAAAGATCATCCCGTTCATCAGCACGTTGGGGGTCACCCTGAACGCGAACGCAACCTCGCTGAACGAGTTCCAGTTGGTCGTGCTTGTGACTAGACCATTGATCGGCAGGGTGATGATGCATCCGGCTAGACCACCCAGAAAGGCTATCAGCACCGCCTCCGCAAGGAACGAGCTCAGCACATTGCCCGGTTTAAACCCGAGCGTGAGCAACACGGCAATCTCCGGAGCGCGAGACGAGACAGCCGCGTACATAGTGTTGATCGCGCCAAAAACTGCTCCGACAGCCATGACCCCGGCTATGAAAACCGCAATGAAGTTCAGAATCTGGCCGAGTAGCTCGGATTGGCTCGCATAAAACTCGTTCTCACGAAACACCTCGACGAACAACCTTCTGTCGTCTTCCAACGTCTGCTTGACACCCTCGAATGAATCTGGGTCAGTCATTCGGAATGTGATCGACTGAAAAACCTCACCACGAAACACCGGCAAGAGCTGCTCGTTCTCACCCCAGACCTCCGACTCGAACGACGAACCGCCGGCGGAGAAGTGACCCACCACGGTCCATTCTCGTCCGCCAAACTTGAACGTGTCGCCGATGCCGGTGTTCGGAAACCGGTCGATGATTGCTTCGCCGATCATAATTTCAGCTGCGCCTGGTCGAAACGCACGTCCCTCAATGACCTCGACGTTCTCGCGAACTTGCATGACGCGAGCACCGACACCGCGCACAACGACGTTGGCCAGGCCGCCGTTCATGCGCCTGAGCCCGAGTACGACAAATATTTCGGGACTCAACAGTGGCATGTTGTCGGCGTCTCGCGCAATGAACGGCATGCCCGCAATCATGCTCACTCCGTTACGGCCGATGCCACTGTACATCTCCGCCGTTGCACCTCGGCGCAATACGAACGCGTTGTCCGGAGAGCCGGTTCTCACCATTGCCGCGCGGAAGCCATTGGAGAGCGCCATCATTGCAACGAAAACTGCAACCACTAGAGCCATTCCCGCGGCTGTGGTCAACGTGGAAACGGGTCGTTCTTTGAGGCTTCGCAGATTGTATAGAATCGGGATTTTCACTATACCCTCCTACGCCACGCGCCGGAGTGATTGAACAACCGACAGCCGCATGGCCTGGAACGCGGGCACGAAGCCGCTAACGAGACCGAGCACGAGCGCAATCGTCAATCCCAGAGTCACAGTACTCGTGTGAACTTCAAAACCCGGTATGAAAGTGGTCATAGGGTTTCCTGGACCAAACATAGCCTTCGCGCCAAACACACCGAGCGCTCCGCCGAGAAGAGTGATTGTTACCGCTTCTACAAGCACCAACACGAACAACAGCCCGTCAGGGAAACCGAGGGTTTTTAGCACCGCGTTCTCTCCAATGCGTTCCCTCCCGGCCATCATCATCGTGTTGGCTGATACGAGAAGAATCGCGAAGAACACCGCAGTGCCGATCGCCTGCACCAAGAACCCGATGTTGCCCCACATCGTCACAAACCCCGTTTGAAACGCACGCTCGGTCTCGGTTTTTGTTGGCGCAGTCGAGTTCTCGTACATCGCGTCGATCCGATTGATGATTTCGGGTGCGGAATTGGGATCGGCCAGCTGAAGAGCATACCAACCGGGACTCATCTGCTGATTGGAACCCTCGTACAAGTATTCATAGTGGAAGAAAAAGAGTTGGTCCCCATAGCTTGCGGGATTTGGTTCGTAGACCGCTCGAATGGTGAACTCCCAGTCACCGGGGAGGATCGTACCCTGGAGAGTTACCGACTGCCCCAAGGTCCATCCGAACCGCTCCATTAGGCCACTGCCCACCAAGGCTCCCGTTCGTTCGGCAAGGAACGTGGCCCGTTGGTCTTCAGGGACCACGATCTCCGGATACATCGGGAGATAAGTCTCGGCGTCGACCGCAAACTGAGCGAAGAAGTTTGCCGGATCGACGTAGACACCGCCGAACCAGTTTGCCCAAGTGACGTTCTCCACACCTTCCTGCGCTCGCAACCGTTCGTAGTAGGATTGCGGGAGCGGAAAGGTGATGCCCATGGCGCTGCTCACGACGAGTCGAGATTCACTACCAACCTCGCTCACGGCGTTGAGCGCGGTCACAACCGATCGCAGCGTAGTGAACAGGAACAGGGCAACGGTTACGCTCAGCAGCGTCAGAATCGTGCGCCGTTTGTTGCGCATCAGGTTGACCCAGATCAGGCGTGCGTACTTCATCGCTGCAGCACTCCCTTGTCCAGGTGTGTTATCGCATCCGCGCGTTCGGCCGCGTGCGCGTCGTGTGTGACCATCATGATGGTCTTGTTGAATTCCTCGTTGAGACGCTGCAGCAACGTCAAGATCTCATCCGCCGACTTTGCGTCCAGGTCGCCGGTAGGCTCGTCAGCGAGGATCATGGTCGGGTCGCTCACGATTGCCCGGGCGATGCCGACGCGCTGCTCCTGACCACCCGACAACTGGCGCGGAAAGTGATCGGCGCGATCTGTCAGCCCCACAACTCCGAGTGCCGTCATTACGTGATCGCGGCGATCCTTCTTCGAAAGCTTGGTGAGCAGGAGTGGCAGCTCGATGTTCTGAAATGCCGTGAGGACGGGCAAAAGATTGTAGAACTGGAAAATGAACCCGACATGCCTGGCCCGCCACGCGGCAAGCTGCTTCGGTTTCATGCCCGTGATCTCCTGTCCGTCTACGACCACAGACCCTGAAGTAGGCCGATCGAGGCCAGCGAGTATGTTGAGCAGAGTGGTCTTCCCGCTTCCCGACGGTCCCATCAACGCCAGGAAGCCTCCACTTTCGAGTTCGAGATCCACCGCCTCGAACACCGGTATCTCCTGCGAGTCGCGGTAGTACACCTTCCGGAGATTGCTGATTTCTATCAAGGCCATCGTATGGATCTCTCCTTCTGTTTCAACGAGTCACGATGCGTACAGAGGCACCGTCTTCGAGCGATTCTGGACCTTCGACAACGACCTGCTCCCCTCCCGCGAGTCCAGACCGTACTTCGCGGCGTCCTCCCGAAACCGGACCAGCCTCGATGGGAATTCGGTAAACCCGCCCATCTCGAACCACCCATACAACCGGCTGGCCAGCTTCATCCCTGACCGCTTCAGCAGCCACAAAAACCCGCGGTCTCTGATTCGCGGCCGCTTCCTCTGCTACCTCTTCTCCCCCTCCTCCCTCCACAAAATCCACGCGCGCGCCCATTTCAGTGAGTATGCGTGGATCGTCATCGAGTATGCTGACTTTCACCAACACGGTCGCCCGGTTCCTGTCCGCAGTTGGCACGATCTGCCGAACCTCTCCCCGATAAGAGCTGTCCGGATAGGCATCGAGAGTAATTCGCGTAGGTTGTCCGTTGACGATCTGTGCTATGTACGCCTCGTTTACCTCTACCTCGACCTCGAGAGTCTCGAGATCTGCCATCGTGACTACTGCGCCGCGAGTGAGCCCGCCTCCCGTCGCCACCGGCGCAACCACCTCTCCGACCTCAGCGTCCTTCCTGAGAACGGTTCCGTTGAATGGCGCTCTGATGTAGGTGTTCTCCAGGTTCGCCTCGGCGACGCCCACGCTCGCTTCAGCAGATTGGACCATTGCCTCCTGCACACCGACACGCGCTTCTGCTGCGGTAAGCCGCGCCTCGAGATCCTCGACCTCTTGCTCAGACGTCAGGGAATCCTCGAGCAGCGACCTGCTTCGGCGGAGATCCCTCGCAAGTTGGTCCCTGTTCGCCTCGGCTTCAGCGAGCGCGGCCTGCGCGCGCAGTACCTCAGCCTGTGTCTGGCGGACCACAGCCTGATAGTCATCGTTCTCGAGCCGTGCAATGATCTCGCCCAAGGAAACCTCCGAGCCCTCCTCTACACCCAGGTATGCCAGGCGCCCGGAGATCCTGGACGAAACAGATGCTTTGGTACGAGCGACCACATAACCGTTGGCCGTGATTCCCACGCCTGCACTCTGCCCCTCGCCCACAACTGTGGCCAGAGCAACGGTGACCTCCAACCCGCCAGACCCTCGCATCCACAAGTAGCCGGCGGACACGACGACAACGGCGACGAAGGCAAGAAGGCCATTTCGCCTGAGCGCTCGCCTCGAGGCTGGCGATGGTTCATCTCGAGAAATCTTCAAGCGAGAGAGATCTGGCTGCTGTTCGGTCACAGGAATTCCTTCTATGAAAACAACGCTGTCAGGTGATCTCTTGCCGGTGACCACGGGAGGATAGCCACCGGACATTACCGAAATATCGCGCAACAGTATCCACTACGGGCACGGCGCGCAACAGATTCACTCACCGAGCTTTTGTTACTCGGCGGGCGAATCCACATTGCACTCAATTGAGAGCAGTCAGAGCGGCCTCACAGGCACGCAGATGTCGACCACGCATTTCCCCTCGGGATGCTGCTTGGGATCGTTACGATACCATTCATAGCACACACGGTCGTCGGGCTGGTAGCCGCTCTGGGGCATCCAACCACCCATGAGGGCGGTCCACGCTTCGGCGTACTGGTCCGGATTCAGTTCGAAGTGCGCGACTGCGAACTTACCGCCTGGCACCTTCATCTGGCCCACTTCGCCGTCGACCGGTGTTCCTTCCGGCACTGTAATGCAGGCGTCTACCCTGAGCTTGTCCTCGTCCGTGATCTCGGGATCGTCATGGTACACAGACATTATCTGCGCGTTTGGCCCGCCCACCAGACCGCGCGGGCCCGCCCATTGCATCAGCCTGCCGAACAATCCATCGAAGACTTCGGCCTGCCCCGCATAGGGACCGATATGGCGTACATACGCAACGTTTCGTTCGGGCAGATCCTTCACTTCCACATCGACCGGTAATTGATCGTTCATCTCATTCCTCCACAGTTGGCGTGAATCCGAGCCACCAACGTAGAAGAAGGGATTGCCCGCCGCTTCTCCGATCTTGCTGAGTTCGGGGCACCTTGCCTCGCGCCACGCGGTTGCGGTTGTCGAGAACCGTTCCTTGAACGTCCTGGCAAACGTGGCAGAGCTGGAAAACCCGCAGTCGAGCGCAATCTCGGTGATGCTCTTCTTGGGGTTCGCTGCCAACTGCATCGCGGCTTTCTCAGTGCGGAGCCTGGCGATAAACTGATTCAGCGTCTCGCCCACCATCGCGCCGAACACACGATGGAAATGGAACGGCGAGAAGTTCGCGACCTTCGCCAAACGCTCCAACGATAGTTTCTCGTCGAGGTGGGACTCGATATGGTCGATGACTCTGTTGATGCGCGCAACGTATTCTTCGTGCCAACGCCGTCCGGGATCGTTATCCAGTTGTTTCATGTTCGACGGCTACCCCTCCGAACGTGCACTATCGATTCGGTCACTACGGTCGCGCCCCAAGCCAGTGCTGTTGGATACAACAGTGTGAGTAAGAGCAGTGTTGCGCTCGGAACGCCCATCACTCCAGATGCGCGTGATGAGAGTAACAGCACCGGTCCCGAAAATGACGTCCACACCAACAACAATCCCCAACCCACCCCAGCCGCCACAGCAGCGGTGAGCGACGGTCGGTTTTCTGGCTTCTCATAGAGGCCCCAGACGAAGCCCAAGCCAGGAACTGCCCACCAGCCGAACAGCGCTGTTGCGAGTGCAAACGCGAAACTCAAGAGACCGATTTGCATCATCATACGGCGGCTCATTTAGTTGGCCTCCGTTTCCAATTGCAAAACGCTCAGCACTTCCTGCTCCGCCAGAGTCATTGGGTCCAGCGGAAATAGAATCTCTTCAAGCGTCCCGTTAACCCACTGCTGGACTCTGTTCTCATATAGCTCGCTGAGTGGACTCCCCGACTGGCCTCCCGGATACGTCACCCAGGCCTGCACCTGGCCGCCCATCTCCACGACCATTCGCCAGCTAGCTCCATGAGTGCCCGAGCCCGACGACGGATTGAGATTTCCGGAGCCTCCCTGCACCGGGAGCTCAGTCGCCGACAGAGCCGGAAATCCCAAGAGGTGCCAGATGTTAGCGTGTCGGATCTCCGACCAGCGCCAGCCACCACTTTCAGGCTGCCCGTACTCGTCTTTCACATTGAACAGTGCATCGACGAGACTCGAGGTCAGTAGATCGTCGCGGGTCTCAACGACGTCTTCAGTGCTTCTTTGATCCCACCACGGACTTTCGGGGAACTGAAGTAGAGACACGAGTACTGTTTGGCTTGGTGTGGCAACACGGCGACCTGAGTTGGCAGGGACCAGCTCATCCCATGTCCTGCTCGAGAGCAAGCCGAACGCTGTTTCGAACAAGATTGCGCGTTCGTTGTCCTTGGTGTACCGAAGATCCCACTCGCTCAATAGGTGAGCGGCTTCAGCCAGGTCGTCATCACCCAACGCTGCTAGACGCCTCTCCGCAGCATCGAGAAACGCGCGCACAAACAGGTTCGCTTTCTCGTTGCCCGGATCTGTGTGATAGCGCGTCATCGACTCCACGGTCACGGTAGAGTCGTTGCGGAGCAACTCATTGATGCGGATCGCACGCCAAGGGGTTGGCCAATCTACACCGTGGTATCGACCATCTTCGTCGGGATCGATCGGCTGCTGGTTGGCTGATGCCAGATATCCCTGGTCCGGATTCACTGCATGAGGGTACTCGTCCAGATCCCAATATCCGAGCCAGTCGTTTTCAGTCGTCGTGCCGTCTCGGATCACTGTCCCATCGCCATTGCCGGGACGTATCGGAAACAGGCCAGTCGATCGAATCGCGATGTTTCCCGACCCGTCGGCAACGATCATGTTCTGGGCAGGCGCATGATACGATTCCATCGCCTGCTCGAACTCTTCGGTGGATCGGGATCGCGCGGCACCGAAGAACGCGCCAATGGAGCCGGCATCCTCCAGCACCGTCCACCGCATCGAGAGCGGCCCGTCATCAGAGAAAAAAACCGGTCCGCGATGGTTGGTATACAACGTGTCCGCAGCAAGCTCTTCGCCGTTTTGGCCCAGGAAGCGTTCGACCCGCTGCTCTAACTCCCGCCACTCACCGTCGATCATATACCGACTCGGTGCCATCTCGTGATCCAGAGTCTCCCAGTAATAATCCAACACGTCGGCGCCGGTATTCGTGAAGCTCCACGCGACATCTCGATTGAAGCCAATCACCACCGCCGGGATGCCGGGAATCGTCACGCCGTAGACATCGATTTCGCCCGGTACCTGGAGGTGCACCTCATACCATATCGATGGCAATGAAAGCCCCAAATGAGGGTCACCCGATAGAAGGGCGTTACCAGACGCGCTTCGGGACGGGGAGACTGCCCAGTTGTTGGATCCCACTTCCCCACCCCACCACCCGGAGGCAGAGGAGGGAGCCGCTCCGCCCCACCCCATCCCTTCCTGGGGCAGAGGAGGCAGGTGCGATTCGTCGGCCAAATCCTCCATCGCAACCACATAATTCGAGCGGCGAGGTTCGTGTTCGGGAGGGGGAGGCAGCATCTTGAAGTCAAACCGGGGAGCGGTCCGGCCGTTCGGCTGGATAGGCTCTTGGATGGGCGAATTCACTGGAAACAGTGCGTCGGTCGCCTCTCTGCCTATCAACCGAGCGACTCGCCGCCGCAACCGATCGTGCGTGCTATACGACAGGGTGTAACCCATACGTTTGAAGGTGAGCACGCTATTCACCGGTTCCCACCGCTCCGGGAGAAATCCAAGAAACCGATACTCGATGGGAACGTCTTCAGGCCCCATCTGGTCGATCCACGCATTCACACCCTCCGCATACAGGGTGCTGAAACGTGCCGTTTCTGAAGACGGATCGATCGTCTCCATGTCCCGGGCCGCGCTCCACGACAAGCCTATTGCTCTCTGTTGCCTGTCCGCATTGAGTGCCCTGTCACCTACCCATTCAGTGAGACGCCCGGCCGCTGCGCGAGCCTGAAGCTCCATCTGGAACATTCTGTCTCGCGCGACCACGAACCCCAAGGCCCGCACGGCGTCGTCCAGTGTTGTCGCGCTGACGTGTGGCACTCCCCGGCGGTCGTACACCACCCGAACGGATTCGCCGAGTGAGGGTATCGCCGCGCCGGCCTGCGATGGAAGGTTGGCGCTTCTGGCAACCGACCAGATTCCGTTGGCAGGATCGAGAAATGCACCGAGCGGCGGGAGTTCGTTGATTCGGTTCGCTCCGACGAAGATGCCGCCGCCGAGGAGTACTACAGCCAACACGAATCTGACAATTCGGATTGCCGTCATCCTTCCCGCTCCTTCTGCTCGGCCGCCACAAGCTCTTTCAACCTGGCAAGCTCTTCTCGAGCCCAATCGGCAACTGGATCGTCGGGGAAACGGTCGATAATCCGCGCCAGTTCCGGAATGGCACGTGTGGGAGCGCCGAGTTTCTTGTGGTAGATCTCGACAATTTCCTGCGTAGCGAGCAACTCCTGGCCTCGCGAGCTCTGCGAGTCCTTGCGGGCCCGCTTGAACCAGAATACTGCTTCCTCGAATTCGGCAAGCTTGTCGCGCTTCATTCGAGCGATCCGGAGGTACGGTTCCGGGTCTTCAGGAAACTTGGACACCGCAACTTCATACGCGGTAACCGCCTCTTCGTAACGACCGCGTGCGGCGAGAGATTCAGCGTAAGAATATTCGTGTTTCACCGGAGTGGATTTGCCGGATGGAGCGTAAATCGTACTCGCCGTCTTGCCCGATCCCTCCACGATTGCCTTGGTCACAAAAAACGCTATCAGATAACCGAGAAACAAACCAGGCAGAGGTCCAATACCGATGAACCAGCTCGCTATCGCACCCACGAAAGCACCAGGACAGGCATAGATCGCCATCGTAAACGTGCGGACCTGTCCTGCTGAATCTACATCCCTTATTTGGCGCTTGGGCTGCTGCCGCTCGTACTTCCGTTTGGGGTGCGGAACGGAGCGATCTGGTTGGTGGGCTTCAGGTTGGTCAGCGGACATGTGTTCATCATAACTCTCAAGACCGCTGAAGAGGAAGAACTCGTGAATTCTGATCGGCGCTAATGCGACGAGAATGGAGCAGCGAGCAATGGACAGCGGATGCATTGAAGCCAAATAACGCTGTGCGTTGCACGCTGCTCGTTGCACCTACCGCCCTATCTCCTCGTCAATATCATATCGAACGGCAGACCTACCGTTATAGTGACGACGAAGCGGTCGTTGAAGCTCGGAGCCACCCCATTGGCGTCAGTCGCGTCATTGAATCCGGCCAGCAGAGAAACCATCGCCTGGCCAGGATACGCCGCCGGCACAATCGCACCACCAATGGCCCAGTTGATGGTGGTGTTTGCGGTCTCGATTTTGTCTATCGATCCAGCTCCCACAAACGCAAACATCGGCACCGACACTGCGTCGCCCAGCGCTGCCAACCCGATCATGATATCCACGCGCGCGTGACCGCCCCACAAGTTTGGAAGCGGATCAGTCGTCTCCCGCGTAAAACGGTGGCTGCAGACAGGAACCATCAGGCCAGAAAAACCGACTGAACCAGGGACACAAACCTCTTCGGGCATTGCAGTACCAACAGACGTATACTCGCGACGTGCCGCGAGACCAATCCCGACAATCGTCGCCCGCCCAAACGCTCGATTGTAACCCACTGATGTGATTACATCGCGCCTGTTGCGCTCTGTCAGAGAAAGCACGGTGGTCACCGGGTTCAGCTCGGCCAGTTTTTGCTGAGTGGTCGAGAACTCAGCGCTCAGGTAAAGGATGTCGTACTCATAGCCATTCTGGCGAATCGTGTACGACATTCTGCCACCCGCTCCGACGCCGGGATTGAACGCGAGGTTGGCAAACAGATCGCCCTGCCCTTTTCGTGCCGACCCGCTGGCAAAAGCGGCGAATCCGAAACCGCCGGATTCACATTCTCCGTACTGGCAATTCACACCCGGCTCGTGCACGAACGTCATGCCGAGCCGAGCCTCGGCGAATCCGACGTTGAAGAATCCGTAGGCTCGCGGTATGACTGACGTGTTCGATTGGGCAGCCTGATACGCGACCTGTGCCGTCAGGCTTGGAGAACCGCATAGCGCAATTAGGCCAGTGAAGGCAACCAGCTGCCTAACCATCATCTACCTCGCCGCCTTATCTGCCCGACCTTCGTCCAGATGACGATGACTCCACATTGGGTTTCAATGCTTCCACCGCCGAAGCGTACCGGTACCTGAGTGCCACTTCGATACACTTCGATCCCGGCGATGGAGGACGGATGCGCAATGTCATCGATATTGAGTTCGTAGAACGTGTTTGTGCCAAGCGTGTCTCCGGCATCCCCGCTCTCCGGCCGACCCCAGTCATCCACCCCCCTCATGCGCGAGTCACCGCGGTTGTAGATAAGGCCGTCCACGAACACTCGCGGGCGGCAGAGGCCGCCTTGGGACAAGTGACTGCCGCGGAGTTGGACGTACCTGGACCCGACATTGCCGGATGAAACAACGCGAACCCCCGGCAATGGCGCGAGCAACTCGGTCACACGTGTGGCTCGACGCCGCTCAATCGCCTCCGGTGTGATGTAATGACCGAAATCGCTCCTCTGCCGATCGTAGAAGCCCGTCAGTTCCAGGTACCGTTGAGTTGCCCGCACCGACACCTCGACAGGGTCCAACATCACGGCCAGAGGCTGAAGGTGGTACACCGACGTCCAGTCGTCGCCCTCTTTGAGATCAACCGGGCCATCGATCCAGGGTTGATAGCCGAGTCGTTTTGCCTCGATGTAGTAGTGGCCAGGCCGCGGAACATTCAGCACCCAGTTGCCATCTTCATCTGTGACCGTGGTTGCCATCAACTCGCCGCCTTCGGTGAGCAGCGTCAAGATCCCCGATCCGATCGGCTGGTCCGAATTGACGTCCAACAACCGCCCCTGCAGACGTTGTCCTTCCGCGGCGGAAACAACAGTGGCAGCTAGGAGAACTGCTGCGATAAAGACCGTCGATCTCACAATGGCGAGGCCCCTCCCGCTCTTCGAAAATCGGGCAATAGAACCCGTCGTGGCCGTTATTAAAGATACACGGAACTGGTCCGAGCGATCCGCTCCAAAATGCAGAAGTGGAAGGCAATTCCTGCCTTCCACTTCACACATTCCCACCGTTTTTCAAACCCTACCGCAGCGAAAGCTGCGGAAGGGTCAGGGGCTTATACCTGCTAGAGACCCGGCGGTACTGACGGATCCGCTGGTGCCTGCAGGTTCTGGTTACCCTCATACTCCGAGCGAGGGATCGGGAAACAGGTCCAGTTGCTGTAGTTACCCCACTGTGCATTGGGGTGCGTACCTGTCGGGAAGTAGCTGCCAGCGGCAAACGGACCGTTGCCAGCGTCGAAGCGCTCCCAACGACGCAGGTCACCTGTCCTGAAACCACCCATGAACAGGTCCTTCGCACGCTGGTTCCGAAGCTCAGTCCTGAGAGCCTGGCTAGTGAACGCTACAGCAGCCTGGTTGCCTACGGCGCGCCGGGCGTTCACAAAGGCCAATACACCGGCCTCGTCCAGGTTCTGCATGGACTGTGATTCCCAGTAGTGATGCTGCGCCTCGACATAGTCCGCCAACAGAATATCGGTTCCGTACCAGGCCAGGAGCGGCAGGTCGTTTTGTGACTCATCCAGAACGTCCCAACCGGAGCCGTCTCCGTCCGAATCCACCGTGCATCCGGGGCAAGCTGCCGACTGCGGAGCAATCGTCATACCCGTGTAATCACTGTAGCGCAGCCCTTGGAAGAGCTTGTACATCGGGGTCAGCCCGTTGTGGCCTTTCCTTTCGGAGGGCCAGTGTTGAATGCGCGGATCCGTCTGCGCGTCGATGACGTCCTCGTCGAGGAAGGTGTACCCGGTTCTGTCGAAGGACGGGTGCGTTCCGGTGAACCACGGATGGATACCCAAGAAGAAGTTTCCACCGTAACTCGAGTTATTCAGCGGGTTACGACCGTTGTCCTGGTCCAGATACTCCAGCCACCACTCGAAGCCTGCCGATACTGCGTTGGCATAGGTCGCGGCTTCCGACCACTCACCCTGACCCATGTGGGCCCTGGCGAGACCAGTTCTGGCCAAATCAGCGAGGTCGGTGAAACCGCCGCCAGTAGCGAGTGATAGCGCCTCGGTCAAGTATCCCTCTGCCGCGGCGTAATTCTCGGCGTTCGATAATACAGCGTCGCTGGGTTCATCCGGGTCAGGCGAGATCACTGTCTGACACATGTGGTCTGCCTGGGCAACTAAGGCGTAACCCGTGAAGACCAGAACAGTGGCCAGGTCTTCGTCCAACTCTCCCGGCTCCAGCTCGAGCGAGTCCGAAATCGCCACCCAGGCCCTGATCTGCTCCGCAAGGTTGTGACCCTGGCGTATCGCGCGGTGGGACTGTTCCCAGATGTTGTTTGTCTGGCCCTCGTCCCAGTGTAGCATCCGCTGATTCATTCTGGCGGTTCCTTCCCAGTTCACACCGACCAAAATCTCGTCGGTGTGATAGGAACCGTATTCGATGATCGGTGAATCGTAGGCCGACTTGAACATACCGATCACACCGTTCACCTGAACCTCGAGGAGCGAGATGTCATCCAGTGCCTGGATCATTATCTCATCGGGGTTTTCAACCTGCAGCAACTCGTCGGCGAAGTCGCACCCCGTATACAAGGCTAGAGAGGCGCCAAGAGCACACATCCCTGCCCACATCGTGTGTTTCTTTTTCATTTTGGCGTCCTCCTTAGAATGTCACACGCATGGATGCCGACAGACGACGTGTCATCGGCGTCGATGCGTAATCGAGACGGCTGAACGTGGAGTTCGAGTTGAACTGAACTTCCGGATCACCCGTGCCCTCGTACTTGGTCCACAACCACAGGTTGCGGCCCGACAGCGTCAAGCTCCAACGGCTGGCGTTGAAGAAACCACCCCAACTCGAAGGAATCTGATACGTAATCGACAGCTCGCGGAATTTGATGAAGTCCGCTGCACTGATGTGCGAAAGCGTCTGCCGACTGCGCAGCGCCGCCACATCCAGCTCCGTGACGTCAGGATTCAGCTCGGTGCCGCCTGCATTGATATCCCAGCTGTTCCGGTCGACGCGGCTGCGGATGGAGCAGATCGCGCACCACTGATAGTGACCGCCACGATAGTCGAACTGTGCGAAGATCCTGAGGTTGCCGAGCACCGTGAACGTGTTAGTGACACCGATCTCACGAGTCGGCGTCGAAGGACCGATGTAGATGTCGTCACATTCGGTGGCCTGATCCCAGCCCGGTTCATTCGGAGTCCAGGTGCACTTGGACTTCAGCGTTATGCCGCGGGAGTCCTGCGTGTAACCCGCAATGGGCATGGTGTCGGGCTGACCGCTTGCATCACGCGCAACGTCGTAGCCCCAGAAGGCACCCAACGGATAACCTTCGCGGTGACGCTGCACGTCGGCGAACGAGCCAAATACGACTTCGTCACGAACGCCGTTGAACGAAATCAACTCGTTGTTGGTGGTTGCGATCGACAAGCTCATGTCCCACGCGAAATTACGCGAATAAATCGGGCTACCGGTGAACAGCAGCTCGAGACCGGTGTTCTTGATCTCACCGATGTTCACGAGGTGACTGCCGGTGAATCCTGTGGAACCCGGATCGGGTACGTTGACCAACGCGTCCTTGGTGCGCTGGTTGTAGTACGTGAACTCGAAGCCTGCGCGACCGTTCCAGATCGATGCGTCGAAACCGGTCTCGAACTCCTGGCCCTCTTCGGCCTTGAGGTCGGGGTTACCGTACGAAGATGCGAGCAGCAGGTTCACGACCGCATTGTCGAGCGCCGTGTTACCAGTCGTGTACGTACGGTCGGCCTCGAACGGGCCAGGCGCGTTACCGGCCTTACCCCAGGCAAACCTGAGCTTCAACTGCTCGACCATGTCGATGTTGAAGAAGTCCTCATCAGACAACATCCACGAAACCGATGCCTTCGGATACACGACCATCGAGAAGTCCGAGCCGAACGCGGAGTTGTCGTCGATGCGCAGGGCACCAGTTACAAACAGACGATCGCGCCAGCCGACCTCTTCCTGAACGAAGAAGCCGAGCGACGTCTGCTCGGAGAAACTCTCGCCACCGGTTGTGACCGCGGCCGAGCTAACCTGGTTCAGGTTGTTGGCTACGAGACCCTCACCACGCGACGACGTCGTGCGGCGCTGGCGAGCGTTCAACTGCATACCGGCCGAGAACCGCGAAGTCCACTCGGGGTTGATGTCGAAATCGATCGTTCCGGCGTAGTCAACCGTCCACCGATGTGTGATCGGGAGGAAGTGGCTGATCGTACCTGTGCCGTTGATGGTACCCCACGGCGATGCTCCCGTCGTGTCGATTTCATAGAAAGTCGTCTGACGGTAGTTCTGCCTGTCCAAGCCCAAGGTGAGCTTGTTCTGGAACCATGCAAAGGGATCCCAGTTGGTGGTGATACCGATCGTCATACGCTCGATCTTGCGCTGCTGATCGTACTCGTTCGACAGCCACGGGTTGAACCCGCGGAAGCCCGCTTCCCAAGTACGACGGTAGGCGCGAGCACGACCGCGGAAGGAGTTACGCAACACACTGTTCGAGGAGTTGTTGGCCAGAGGCTGCTGCAACGCCGTACGTGCGTAGCTGAACTGCACAGCCATGTCCAACGTCTCGGCAACGTTGAAGTCGAAGTTCGCACGACCCGCTGTGCGCCGAGAGTAGTTGTTGTAATAAACGCCGTCTTCTTCGTTCCGATTGAACGACAGGAAGTAGCTGAACGACTGACCGCCACCTGAGGCGGAGAGGTTGTAGTCCAGCATGCTGCCCTTCCGAATACCAACCGGGTGACGCCGGAGAGCGTCATCCTGAATGATGAAGTCGTTGGTGCCCGGAATGTCGATGACGTCTTCCGCCGGGATGTCGAACCGCTCGATAGGATCGCCGTTGGCATCCGTAGTCCACCAGCCGACACTCAGGGAATCGCGGTCGCCCGCTACTACCTGGCAGCCAGGGTAGGTGTTCGAGCCCTGATTCGACTCGGTGCAGCGCCAGTAGTTCGTCGGGTTGCCGACAGCCTCGGTCCACTCTACTTCGCCCATCTCGAGACTGGTCGTCCAGCGAACGCCTTCCTGACCACGGCTGCCACGCTTCGTGATGATCTGGATGACGCCACCAGCAGCGTCGGCTCCGTACAGCGTCGCCGCCGCAGGACCCTTGATGACCTCTACGCTCTCGATGTCTTTGGGATTGATGAAGTCGAGAGCCGATCCGGACTGAATCGTGCTACCGCCACCAACGTTGCCGCTCTCGAAGCGGATACCGTCGATGTAATACACCGGCTGGTAACCGCCGTAGATCGAACCGGCGCCGCGGATACGGACGTTGGAGGCTGTTCCCGTCTGACCGCTGTTGGCTACCAGGGTCAAACCAGGAGTACGAGCCGTCAGCAACTCTGTGACCGTCGTAATCGGAGCGTCCATTACGAACTCTTCCGCCTTCAACGACGTCACCGCGTTGCCCAAGGTTCGTTTTTGTGAACCGCCAGCCGTACCGGTAACGACAATCTCGTCCAATGCGATGGCTGTTGGCTCCATGGTGATGTTGGCAATGGCCTCCTGCCTGAGGCCCACCGACACCGGCTGCTCGACCGGGGAATACCCGACGAACATGATGCGCAACGTATACTGACCTACAGGTACGTTACGAATGATGAAGTTACCGTTGTTGTCGGCAACGCCCTGAAAGTTCGTGCCGACAATAGCTACTCGAGCGCCCGTTAGCGCCCTGTCTGTCACTCGGTCGGATACCCGCCCGGTAACAGAGCCGCCCGCTTGCGCAGCGAGCTGCGAGGCTCCCACTGCCAGCAAGACACCTAACATGCCGGCAGTGTAGAGCCATCGTCCAAGACGACTAAGCTGCATGTCACCCTCCTGAAATTGGTTGGAACTTTAGGCGACCCCAGACGCACCCCTACGCCTGGACCGCCGGTGGGAATCTTCTTTACGTCAACTTCTCGTGATTACTATCACGATAATTTTAACTCTAGTTCTGATGGTCCACAACAACATTTACGTATTGATATCTGTGATAGTTGGTCAGCGCTTCATTGCGAAACACTCCCGATTATCGATAGATGAATGCCTTCAAATGTCATCTTCCGTACAGGAACCACGAGAATCCATAGTTTCGTCGCGCTGTGGCCTGTTCTCGCACCATAGTTCGGAGGATCGTGCGCGAACGGCGATGCATCTTAACGACCCAGCGTTATCTGACCGTGACACGAACCCGTAACCTCATGGTACAGCTTCAATTAGCGTGAACGTGACCTGTTCGGTGTGCGCCGTACGGTCGGTCCCGGATATTCTGACTCTGACACGCGCTGTATGGTCGCCCAACCCAAATTCGTCTATCAAGACCCCAGCATCTGCGATCTCCCATGACACCATATCTGAGAACACACTAGATACGTTCAGAGTGGCATATTCCTCGTCATCGATCTCAGCGGTGAGTGTTACCGTTCCATCCGAAATCACCGTCAGATGAAATATGAACGAGACCAGGTCACCCTCCTCGGCCGGCGATGGGGAAACCTGCAAGTTGAAAGCTTCGACCGTCACATCCGCGCCGAGAGCACACCCAAACATGAAAACTGCAGCTGCGACTACTAGCGTTCTGGAATACAATCTCTTGAACAACACCTAATACCTCGTTTATGACTGGTCTGGCTTTTCGTCTATGACAGCTCAGTTTTCTGCTCGCCCCGTTGATTCGATCCGGGGTCGAAGATTTTACCGTCAAAATGTCGATTCTGCAACCAATTACAGCCTCATCTGGAGATTCTCCTGAACGCATCGGAGACTTCGAAGTTCGGCGGCAGCCGCACCTGCACGTAATCCCCCGGTTCAACAGGGATTTCGTGAGATATGTAGGTGTGGAACCCCGTCACCAGATGGACTTCAAACGCCAACTGCCGAGCTCGCCAAGGGATCTTGAGATCCGACTCGCTGTTGTGGCTCCGCACAGTCCCAAGAGGATGCCTCTCCCCCCCCGAATAAACGGCATACACCCTGGCGTCGTAGTAGTTGTCGTTGACCACTTCGACGGCGACACTGTCTGCGATCGCCGGAGACGCTCGTACAACCAGAGGGTTCTCACTGCGGGAACAGCCCAGGACAATGGTCACGAGTAAGAATGCTGTAAGCGTGCGACTCGGAGGGAAGCGCATTAGTAGTCTCCTCATTCTGATCCTACCCCGAACGACCCCCGTCGTTCGCCGGAAGTCACCTACCCCGTCGAGTCCATATCAACAGGACTCCGCAGGCGCTATTCGCTCCCCGGTATTCGGTCGGCACCTCTGAAGGGCGCCGGTACGCCTCGATGGCGAATACATCTTCCGGCCGAACCAGGTTCTCCAAAGTCTCGAATTCGATCGCGACCCCATCTACCATCGTGCGCGGAGGACCGCAATTTCTTTCCATCGACATAATGCCCCTGAACCGGACAGTACTGCCAAACTGCCCTAGCGGAGCATCGATGACGTCGATACCCGGAACTCCGTTGAGAAGCTCAGTGACGTACATCGCCGAACCGAGTCTTCTCTCGACCTGCTCTCGCTCCATGAAGTAGCTGGAGTTCACACGCTGCCTGGCGTAGAACCCCACTTCGGTGAGCACCCGCTCGACCGCCTCTGCAGTGACTTCAACCGGGTCTACGGAGACAGCCTGCTGCTCGAGTTGGATGCTCAGGTCTAGACGATCGGTTGCCTCCTCGACCCAGATCTCCTGTCCCCAAGGCGCATATCCGAGGCGGCGCGTTGCGATGTAGTTGATGTCCGGAGCCCAGTCCACACCGACGATGTCGAATGTTCCGTCCGCCCGAGTAACCGTCGTGTCCGCGCCGTTGAAGGAGATGGTGACGCCTGCCACAGGGGCCGACGTGGAGCGGTCGGTCACGTACCCGGACACCACCTGACCAGTATCATCGGATCTTTGGTCTGGCCGCGCACCGGTCAGCAGGAGATCGACTTTCCATGTTCGGTGTCCCGTCTGAAACGACTGCGGATAGGCTTGGCCGGCTTCGCGGTCCCGCGCAAGCAGCAACGCTCCGCCTTCTTGCCTGGGATACAAAATGTTCACGGAACGCGCGCCCTCTACCTCGACAGTCACCTGATGTCCGAGGGGCAGGCCGCACAGTACATATGAGCCAAGCTCGCTCGTCTCGACGACCTGCTCGACATCTCTCGGAATGAGCCCCTGTGGACCATGCGTCAGGATCTGCCAAGTGGCGCTGATATCGACTCCGGACGCAGGCTCTCCCGACCTCGCGTCGCGCACCGATCCAACCAACGTTCCAAGTTCACCCGACTCATCGATGTGGGAACAGAGCCGTCGTGCTACGGAGTTTGCATGTGGTAAGACGAACGATGTGGTGTCCGTGTTCTCGGCGACGAACCGAACGTCTCTCCGTGGGGAGGTCAATCCGATCGAGTCGATCCACGGGTGTGTTAGGATGGCAGAGTATTCGCCCTCGAATGGCACGGTGAGGCGGAACTCACCTCGAGCATTCGAGCGGCCCCAGAGGCTCGTGCCTTCGATGGAGACGAGTGCCCCACCCAAGGGGCCCGTCTTCGTGCTGTCGTACACGGTTCCGGTCAGGTGCGCAACACCGGGGGGGTAGAGCCTCATGCCATCCCTGGTTGTGATCTCGAGCACGTCGGCGCCGGTATCGTTGAATCCCACGACCGCCACTCGGCGGTTCTTCCCTTCCACGATAACGCGGTTTCCGGCCGTAACTACCCGAATGATCGGCTTTCTCACTTGCCACCGATGAATAATCCAGGCCCCGGACGGAAGTTTCAGAAACTCGATGGTTCCGCCAACGCGATCGTTATCGAGATTCTCCGGCAGCTGTGTGAAGGCCACCTCCAGAACTCGAAGCTCGGAGGTGCTTTCGTCCAACCACAGGGCACCGCGCACGTCCGGAACGCCACGGGGAGACATCGGCTCGAAGGCCAAACCGATCTGACCGCGTTTGGCCAGCGTGTCCCTCACCACATGAAAGCAGTGAGTCTCCAGGAAAACATCGTCTTGGAGAACTCCAGCGTCCGGCAAGTTGTACCATGTACCGTCGGCGCGTTCGACCACGTACCCCTCGCTGGCAAGCTGCTCGACTGGAATACTCCTGAATGGTTGACCGGCAAAAGCCTCGATAATGCTGCCACGTTCAGATCTCACCCGGCTTCGATTGGCATCCCATTCCCGTTCGTACCCATAGCGCCGGTACCGTGCCAGTTCCTGGGTACCGTCCCACGCTGAAGCGGCCAGTGCCTTGCGGATTTCCTGCCACACGACGCCCGTCTCCTCCGCCTGAGCCGGATTGGTATTGCATCGGTCCTCCCCCTGAACCTGAACAGCGGCCAATACAATCGCTTGGGCCAATACTCTGAGAGTGCGATCGAGTGTCTGGTTTGCACCGATCTCGAATGGCGTCGAAGTGAAGGCCGTATAGCCGATCCGTTCCGACCGCAGCTTGTAGAAGCCTCCTGCAGGCGCCTCCAGTCGGAATCGGCCGTCCGCGGCGGAAAGGGTACGTGCCACCTCGCGGTCGGCCGCATCCAACAGCACTACAAAACCCGACCCAACCGAGATACCCGAAATGGAATCGACGACCTGACCAGTGACGGCTTGAGCCGCGACCGACGAAACCGGTACGACAGCGCCCCAAATCAACAGGAATAACCACAGATGCCGCCGGTAGTGCGGGAAGGCGATTCGTTTAGAAAACACGTCTGCCAACAGACTCATCCAGTGTGTGGGTTACGAGGTCTTCTAATGTATCATACGCTCAACGTAGCGTGCGGGTTGTGCGAATAAAGGTCGAGGTCCCTTGATCGACCAGCAACCACAGAACATCTTCAGCATCTCAATTGGATATGATCAACTGTCCCTTGGGGGGGACATGCTTTTACCCGCAGGAGGGTATTTCATGACTTCTTTCTCACGATTCGGTACTACACTTGGTGCCGTCGCGTTGTTCATGGCCGCAGCCACACCTGCTGTCGCGCAGCAAAACGCGATTGACTCGGTTCTCCAGGCAGAGGCCTTCCTACAGCCGGCACCCGAAATCGCGGAGGTGGTGCTCGCCCCACGTCACCTGAACGTGACGCTGGGAAACCCAAGCCCCGACGGGCGCATGTTTTTGAGGACCGTGGGCCGGGGTCTCGCCACAATGGCTTCGTTCGCGAAACCGTTCCACCGACTTGGCGGCCTGCAGATCGATTGGCAAGCCAACAGGGAAAGACGACAATCCACTCGCAGTGCCGTCGGCATCGAGATCATCGACGGTGAGACAGGGAACACGACAACCGTCCAAGTGCCAGCCGGCGCAGGTGTCTCGAACCCTCAGTGGTCGCCCGATGGAACAGCCATCGCGTTCCTGGTTCACCAAGACGACGCCTCGTACATCTACACGGCCGACCCTAGTAACGGCCGCACGCGTCAGGCAACGCGTTCGCCGGTGTTGGCCACGCTCTACACATCGTTCGAATGGACAGCTGATTCGCGTTCGGTTTTGACCGTGCTCTTGCCGGAAAATCGCGGCACGCCTCCAGGCCCGCCCGCGGTCCCCAACACACCGCAGGTGCGCATCACCACACCGGAGACCAACCAGATTCGCACCTACCCCGATTTGCTCGAAGGTCCGCACGAAATGGACATGGTCGAGTACTACACTACGGGCCAGCTCGCCGTGGTCGACGTGCAGAGACGCAGAGCACGGCGGATCGGCGAACCCGCAATGATCCAAAGCGTTGACGTGTCGCCAGACGGCGGTTTCGCACAGGTCACGACCATGCGGAAACCATTTTCGTACATCGTGCCAACCAGGCAATTCGGAGGTGTGACCGAAGTGTGGAGCTTGGAGGATGGTTCGGTGCTTGCCCTGCTGAGCGAGCAGGAACTGAGAGACGGCGCGCCAGATGACACGACGGACAACGACGATTCCGATCCGGAGAAACGCAATATGTCGTGGCGTCCCGACGGAATGGGGTTGAGTTACCTACAGCTCGAACCACGTGAGCCGGGCGACACGGCCGATCAGGCGGACGAAGAGGAAGAGGACGAGAGCCCGAGGAGTGGCGGTTCGCGTAGGCCTGACCGCGTGTTCCAGTGGCTACCGCCGTTTGATTCGACATCGATGACGGTGATATGGGAAAACAACCGCAGGCTTTCGGGCGTTCGGTACTCGGAAGATGCTCAAGTCCTGTTCCTATCTGAGCAGACCGGCGACAACGTGCACGAGTACGCTGTATTCCTGAGCGACCCTGACGAGAAACACACTATCTACCGTGGTGAGAGGGGTGGGCGGTTCAGTCGGGGGTTGTCCCGATTCCCGAGGATCCTGACAAAGGAACTCGCCAACGGCGCAAGCGTGGTTCGGGTTTCTTCGGATGGAAACAGCGTATTCCTCGCGGGTACCGAGCTTCATGACAATCCTCTGGAAGACGGCCCCCAATCCTACATAGATCAGATCGAGATCAGGACCGAAGAGAAGACTCGGGTTTACGAGAGTGACAACGACGGAGTCTTCGAACGCGTGCTCGAAGTACTGAATGACGACGCAACACTTCTCGCCGTGTCGCGCGAGGGCCCGACAGACGTACCGGATTCCTACATCCGCGACGTGACTACTGGTGACCTGAGACAGGTGACGCAGAATACCGACTACGCCCCAGCAATCACCAATGCACAACGCCGCCGTTTCGAAGTGGAGCGCGCCGACGGATTCAAACTGGCCGTGAACGTGACTCTCCCGCAAAGTTGGCGCCCAGGGGAGAAACTGCCAGGGATGATCTGGTTCTACCCGCGTGAGTACACCGATCAGGACAGTTACGACGAAACCCGGGAGACCTACAACAAGAACCGGTACCCGAGCGTCAGCACCCGCTCGATGGAGATTCTCACGCTACAAGGGTATGCCGTTATCCAGCCGGACGCGCCGATCGTGGGTGAGAGCGGCCGCATGAACGACAACTACGTGCACGACCTTCGCAACAACCTGGCGGCGGTGATCGATCGTGTGGACGCTGAAGGTTTTGTGGACCGCAACCGGCTGGGCCTTGGCGGCCACAGTTATGGTGCCTTCTCCACGTACAACGCGATGGTGCACACACCATTCTTCAAGGCCGGCATTGCTGGAGACGGTAACGCCAACCGGACGCTGACTCCGTTCTCGTTCCAGAGCGAGCGACGCACCTTGTGGGAAGCGAAAGACGTCTATCTAGAGATGTCGCCATTCTTCCAGGCCGACCATATGAGCGGTGCACTGCTCATGTACCACGGCGAGCACGACCAGAATGTCGGCACCTTCCCGATCCATTCGTGGAGGCTGTTCGAGGCACTGGAAGCGCTGGGTAAGACCGCGTCCTTGTACTTCTATCCGTATGAAGATCACGGCCCAGCCACGGTGGAGACGACGTTGGACCTCTGGGCACGTTGGTCAGCTTGGCTGGACAAGTACGTGAAGAACGCAGGTGAGGAAGCCACAAACGTCACTACTGACGACGACGGCTCCGACCATTGACAGACTGAAGTCAGTGAACCTTTCGACGGCACGTGAGGCTTAACGCGCAGCATGTGCCGTCGTCTATTATCAAAAAATGAGCGTACAAACATGAGTTCACTCTAAAAAGTAGCTATCGGTGATTTTCTGAGAGAGTGGTATTTTGG
>CAZFHS010000070.1:0-24611 GCA_964518955.1 uncultured Gemmatimonadaceae bacterium
CCATGACTTCCGTAACCAGTTGGAATTATTCAACTTCTAACGGGACAGTACTGATTTGTGATTTGTGATTTTCTAAATGATTGTCACATGAATTGAAGTGAGGACATATGCAGCAGCGTTCATTAGTCATGGCGGTGCTCTCAGCCCTGTTTTGTGCAGTCGCGTTGTTGACTGTCGAACACGCATCCGCACAGCAACCCCTCAAAGTTTTCATCTCCGTCGACATGGAAGGCATAAGCGGCATTGGCACGCCGAAGATGGTCAACGGCTCGGGTAAGGATTACGGATTGGGCCGCGAGCTTGCGACTCTCGACGTCAACACCGTAGTCGATGCGATCTTCGAGCACGGTCCAGCAGAAGTGTGGGTCAACGACTCTCACGGAGACATGCAAAACCTGTTACACACTCGACTCGACGAGCGCGTCCAGTACATCCAGGGGCATCTCAAACCACTTGGCATGGTCGAGGGCCTCGACGAGTCATTCGACGCGGTGATCCTCCTCGGCCACCACGCGCGTGCCGGTACCGAGAACGGATTCATCGCACACACGGGATCGGGTTCGGTAAAGGGACTGTGGTTGAACGCAGTCGAGGTTGGGGAGGCGGGTCTGAATTCTTACTTTGCCGGTTCCTTGGGCGTGCCGGTTATCCTGGCGCAGGGAGACTCCACTTTCGCCGAGCAGATCAACGAGCTCTTCGAAGTTCACACCGTGGTCACGAAGTACGCGATCGGTTCATCCGTTGCTCGACTGGTGCACCCGGAAGTAGCTCGGGCGCAACTCCGCTCTACTACTCTCGAGGCATTGGCAAACCTCGACTCTGCGACGCCACTTTCAGTGCAGGAGCCAGTGACAGTCAGGATGCGGTGGGCTTCAACCACGCGGGCGGACATCCTCCAGGCGATCCCGGGCATGCAGCGCGTCGACGGTTGGACAGTCGAATACGCAGCCGACACGATGGTCGATGCCTACAAGATGATTCGGCTGATGTACAAGTACATCAGCTGGTGAACCGTAGCTCAGCACCATATCAGGGAAGCGACCAACCGCCCATAGGGCATAGGTGGGGTAGCCGATGACGGGCAAGAAGACCGATCAGGAGCTCTTTGAAGCCATCAGCCAGATATACAACGAGAAGGTCCCGTTCAACAGATTCCTCGGCCTGAAGGTGGAATCACTGCACTATGATCGAGTGGCCGTTCGGTTTGATATGCGGGGCGAGTTGATCGGAAACTTCCTCCGGGGCAATCTGCACGGCGGCGTGATCTCAACTGCAATCGATGTGACCGGCAGCCTCTCCGCGTTTATGGGGCTCCAGAAGAAGCTGACCGGCAAGACGCTCGAGGAGAAGATGGCGCACATAGGTAAGCTGGGCACCATCGATTTGCGCGTCGATTACCTGCGCCCCGGTTTGGGCCAGTGGTTCGTCTGCACCGCACACACACTACGTACAGGCAATAAAGTGGCGGTGACACGGGTGGAGTTACGTAACGACTCTGATGACTTGATCGCGGTGGGGACGGGGTCTTACGTAGTTTCTTGATGGCAGCTTCCAACGCTACAGCGACACTCCACGAGGAAGATCGATCATGATTTCAACCACGCGCCTGACATTTACCTCGATTTGTGCAGCGAGCCTGTCAATGTGTTTTGGTTGCGTTTCGGAACAGGAACAGACAGGTGACCCTCGAGCCGAGATTCTGGTCGGCGCCGAGTGGCTTGCCGAACACATTGACGATCCCGAACTGGTAATGCTCCACGTCGGAGATAGCGCTGACTACGCTGCCGAACACATCCCTGGAGCCCATTACATCACACGAGATCAGATTTCGCAGCCTCGGTCCGACGATCCGAATGCCCTGGTACTCGAGTTGCCTGAACCGGCAGACCTGGAACAGCTCCTGGAGAGCCACGGGATCTCCGACGCCTCGAGGATCGTCGTCTATTGGGGGAGCGAATGGGTTAGCCCTGCAACAAGAGTTGTGCTCACACTCGACTGGGCCGGCCTCGGCGAACACACGGTTCTGCTGGACGGCGGCATCGAGGCGTGGAAGAGAGCGGGGCAGCCTGTCACGGACGTGGCGCCAACCGCAACGCAGGGGACGCTTTCACTCAGTCCGCAAGCGGAGTTGATCGTGGATGTCGAATCAGTCCGGCAATTCTCCGACCAGCCAGGATATGCTCTAGTCGATGCACGAAGCTATGAGTACTTCAGCGGTGCACGCGAGGGCCGCGTGAAGACCGGCCACATCCCGAGTGCAGGCAGCACGCACTGGATGGAGATGGTGGATGATTCGTTGATGTTTAAGAGCGCAGAAGAACTCGTGCACGTGTTCAGGGAGGCAGGTGTCGAGCCGGGCGATACGGTCGTCGGGTACTGTCACATAGGGCAGTATGCCACTGTTGCGCTCTTCGCGGCTCGCACACTCGGCCACGAAGTACGACTCTACGATGGTTCGTTCCAGGATTGGGCGTCGCGTGATATGCCAGTGCAAGTCGAGAGCACAACCGGCAACATGTGATCAACCATCTGGCTGATTCAGCGCAGCACCCCAAACCTCCCTGAGCGCGCCTTAGTGAGCGGTGACCTCGCCCTCGCCCTCTTCACTCACACCCCGCCAGATCGTGTAAGCCACAGGCCCGCCCAGCGCAACTAGTGCCAGCACTACCACGAACGCATTCATGTGCGCGACTGGTATGATGAAGAGCAGCCGCTCGATGAATACACCGATGAAAATCAGCGATGCTATCACCGTCATCACTGTATTGCTGGATTTAGCCGTCCGCGACAAGAGCGTGGTGAACGGTATCACGAACATGAACAGTGGAATGCAGATCGCCAATTGGCTAAGCGGAGGATCCACTATCCGACGCACGAGAAAGAGCTGCTCTTCGGGGATGTTGCCATACCAAATCACCAGGAACTGAGCAAACAACTGTCCCGCCCAGAGCAACGACCACCCGAAAATGAATGTCGACACATCCATGAAGGTCTTGCCACGTTCGGCCTTGCCTTTCGCCACCAGCTTCATTGCCATGAACGAGAGTGTCGCCAATCCCAAAAACATGGCCTCGATGAAGAAGTAGCCACCGAAGAGTGTGCTGATCCACGGGTAGTCGAACGTCATCACCCAGTCGAACGCGATAAATGACTGATTGAACACAAAGGCAAATGCGTAGAGGACCGCCAACACGCCCGCCTTCTCCGAACCAGATAATGCCGCACGAGAAAATGCTAAAGCGAGAGCCCATGTGATGAGCAGCATGACGAAATTGCGCGCGACGAAAAACGGTGTGCTCAGCCAAAACGTTTGGTGCTCGGTCCAGCCGTAGATCGAGATGTTGCTCGAGTAAGCCAGAAACGCGATCGGAAGCCAGAGCAACAAGGGATGCAGACTCAGAATCGTCTTACGCGCCGGCAGGATCCACCGACCTTCAGCCAGATGAGCGGCCGCGGCCAACGCATAAAGCCCCTGAACGACTGCTGCTACCATCAGCAGAGCCGGCAAGACCGAGGCATCGGACGTGAAGAACGCCAACAACACGAACAGAACGCCGCCCGCGATCGCCGGGATGTTCGTCGCGCCGTTCATTGGGCAGCCTCGTCTTCGAGCAAGATAATGAACAGGTTGTTATGCTCGATCGGGTCCTGAATTTTCTTCAAGGACGGCATCCTTCCCAGAATCAGGAACCCCGCAAAAGACGCCAGCGACCCTAGAAGAATCGTCAGCGCAAACGCTATAATGACGAACGGCGGCAGGGAAACCAAAGGCTTACCGCCAGTGATGATCGGCCAGTCGAACACCGTGAAGATCGTGAGAGCGAACCCGGCACTCAGCCCAGTGAGAGCGCCCGCGAGTGTGAAGAACCGGAGTGGGCTCCGCTTCATCTTGAGAATCTTTTCCGTCACCGGCACGGGTACCGGGGTTATCACGTCGAGGTGTTCAGTCGGGGTACCCTGATCCACCAATTCCTTCAGCTTCTCGAGGAACTCATGCTCGTCCTCGAACTCCCAGCGCCGATTGGTGTCGCTCATAGGGCCGTCTCCTTGACCTCGGTGATGGCCAGAACCGGAAGCACCTTGGTGAAGATGAGGAAGAGGGTGAAGAACAGCCCGAAACTCCCAACGGTGATACCAACCTCGACCAGACTCGGCACATATGTGCCCCAAGAGTATGGGTCGTACTCCTTCGCCAGCGATGTCACGATGATCACAAACCGCTCGAGCCACATGCCGATGTTCACAAAGATCGACATCACGAACAGGAACGGGATGTTTCTGCGCAGCTTCTTGACGAACAGGGTCAACGGCAGCAGCACGTTGCAGAAGACCATTACAGCATACAGAAACTAGTAGTCTCCCAATAGACGATACGTGAAGTGCGCTATTTCAAATGTGTGCCCACTGTAGAACGCCAGCGCGAACTCGACCCCGTACGCGTACGCGACGATGAGCGATGTGAACAGAAGGATCTTCGCGATACTCTCGAAGTGCGAGATGCTGATGTGATCCTCGAGCTTCAGGATCTTCCGCATCGGGATCATCAACGTCAACACCATCGCACAGCCCGAGAAGATGGCACCTGCTACGAAGTAGGGCGCGAAAATTGTGGTGTGCCAGCCCGGCACGATGCTCATCGCGAAGTCCCATGAAACAACCGAGTGAACCGAGATAACCAGTGGAGTCGCGAGCGCGGCCAGGAAGATGTAGAGCTGGTTGTAGTGAATCCACTGCTTCGCGCTGCCCACCCAGCCTAGCGAGAAGGCCGAATACAGCTTCTTTCGTATCCCTTGCGCACGGGCTCGTACAACGGCCAGGTCGGGAACGAGACCAACGAAGAAGAACACGGCGCTAACCGTGAGGTAGGTGCTGACAGCAAACACGTCCCAGACCAACGGGGAACGGAAGTTCACCCAGAGTTCGCGCTGATTCGGGTACGGGAAGAGCCAATACGCGAACCACGACCGACCGAGGTGAATCAGGGGAAACAGCCCGGCCGTCATCACCGCGAAGATCGTCATCGCCTCGGCGGAACGGTTGAACCTGCTCCTGAATTTTGCTCTGAACAGGAATAGAACAGCCGAGATCAGCGTGCCCGAGTGTGCGATACCGACCCAGAACACGAAGTCCGTGATATACACGCCCCAGCCGACTGGGTGGCGAATGCCGGCCACACCCATCCCAAACAGCATTTGGTATCCCCAGAGGCCCAATCCCACCACGAAGCACGTCGCCGATACCGCTAGGGCAATGAGATACCCGATACTCGGTTTGCCCATTGCCGCGAGAACATCTATCTCTAGCTTCTCGAAGTACGCCCTAGGACTAGTCATGCGCCGCCCCTCCGCCACTATCCCTCCGCAGATAGTAAACAGCGGGTTCAGTGCCTAGACCTTCGAGAATCCGGTGCACGTTTTCCGAATGAGCCCACCTGTAGACCTCGGAACTCTCATCGAGGAGATTCCCAAACACGATCGCCCCTGACGGACAGGACTGCGCACATGCAGAGGTAAACTCTCCGTCGCGCACGATTCGGCCTTCGTCCTTGGTGTGGTCTTTGGCTTCGCGAATGCGCTGCACGCAGAAGGTGCACTTCTCCATGACACCCTTGGGGCGCACAGAAACGTCGGGGTTCACGAGCAGGTCCAGAGGTTCAGGGCGCTGGCCGACGAACCAGTTGAAACGGCGCGCTTTGTACGGACAGTTGTTTGCGCAGTACCGAGTCCCAACGCAACGGTTGTATACCTGTGCGTTCAGCCCTTCAGGGTTGTGATACGTGGCGTATACCGGGCAGACCGTTTCACATGGTGCGTTGCCGCACTGCTGGCACATCACCGGCATGAACTCAATCGGGCGATCGCCATCGAGGTACGGCTCGATGCGGACCCACGACATCTCTCGGCCCTTGCGGTGCTCGTCCGGGCCGGCAATGGTGATGTTGTTTTCGACGTAGCAAGCAGCCACACACGCCGAACAGCCAGTGCATTTGTCGAGATCGATCGCCATCGCCCAACGGTATGTGTCGTGCTCGGGCGTCGGATAGAGGCGCTGCGGTTCGTGCCCCGGCTCATGCGTTTCCACTCCCGGAGGGTGGTGCACGTCGTTGGGCAGAACACCACGACCGGACGCATCCATCGACCCCGAGAGAATGGTCAATACGGCGTCTTCGCGCACACGGCTCAGCTCAACTCCGCCAATGCATCTAATCACTTCGCCCGTGTTTCCGTCTATCGGCAATACCACAGAGGCCGCGTGTTCCATTCCAAGAGCAAGAGCCGCAAAGTCAAAAGCCGGGTGGATGCGTACGGGGAAGCTTGCTTCACTATCAATGACACTTATCCGCACGGCATCGCCTTCTTCGACATTCTGCATCCGGACATCATCTTCCGAAATGCTCAAAGCCGCGCCATAGCTCACCGCGGTCAGCGGATCGGGAATCTCGTGCAGCAACGAGACAACTTGGCTGCGGCCGTCGAAGAAGCGTACAGATGGCGACAAGATCAGCACCGGTTCGACGAGCGTTTCATCCGTCCACGACGAGTTCAAACTGTCGGCAGTCGGTCCAGCTCTCAATGTGGCTCCAACGGATCGAGCCGGCCTCTCCACGAAAGGCAGTTCTTCTATGTCGGCGCCGGCGGATCGCCATTGGCTCGCCACATATTCATCCCAGGTTTCTGATGCGCCCATGAGATGGAGTAGTATGTCGCCTTCCGGAATCGTGTCGAACAGCGGCGTGAATGCGGGCCGGATGACGCTGGTGAGACTCCGGCGCGATTCGACGTCACCCCACGATTCCAAGCTGTGCGATATGGGCAGCAACAGATCGCAGGATTCCATCGGGCCGTACGGGAAATCAGTGAGCCCCACCGTGAGTGAAGCCGACGAAGCAACCTCTTGCAGACCTGGTACCGGCGCCAGCGCGTGCAGTCTGGAGAGGAAACACACGCCGACATTGGCGCTTGCCAAATCCACGACTCGATCGACGAGTTCTCCCACAGTCCCGACGCTATCGTAGTTCTCAGCCTCGCTGAAATCGACCAGCGAGCCGAATGCTCCTGCAGACTCCTGCAGCAACCCCGCTAGCAGCGCCACCGACAAGCCACCGCGGTGAGCCGTCGACACTCCACCGGCAATCACGAGTGGATGTTCGGCGGCGTCCCATGCCGCGATCAGACCGGTGATTTGATCTTGGGTAACTCCCGTGCGTTCGACCACGTCGGAAGCCGAAACGTCCGGTACAGCATCGATAACGCTCGTTGGCAAATTCACTCGAGGACGAGTCGATTTCACCAAATGGGCGAGCAGCCAATGTTCGGAGCCAGGGCGAACATGCATTCTGTGACCGGCATTCGTGCCGGTCATTGTCAGCTGAGGCTCGAGATGATACCAGTCCAAGTGGTGCTCGACGCCTTCCGCTATCTGCTGGGCAAAACGGACCGGACTCACAAAACTCTCGAACAGATCGGCGCCGATTGTTACGAGCAGATCGGCGCGATCGACATGAAAGGCTGGCACTTCCCTGCGCCCGTATAGGACTCCGTACGCTTCGCGCAGAGCCCCGTAGCTGAACAGCTCCAATTCGGGCAGCCTCTCGACGTTCAGCCTCGCGCCAAACTCGTCGATGAGGCTAGATAGTGAGCCAGTGGTTCTGCCTGACAAAAAGACGTTGCGGCTTTCGTTTCCTGCTTCTGCCAACGCATCGTTGACTCTCTCGAGTGCCGCATTCCATGATATCGGCGTCCAGTTGCCGTCAGAATCGCGCGCCTGAGGCTCCCTGAGTCTCTCGGGGTGGTAGAGCCTACCGAGAGACGCCTGTCCTCGTATGCACAGCCCGCCATGGCTGATCGGATGCTCGGGATCACCCTCGAGTTTTACCGGATGTCCTTCACGCCCCTTCACAAGTACGCCGCATCCCGCAGGGCACTCGGTACACGTAGTCCGATGAACCACCCACATGTCGGCGGGATCTTGCAGGTCCGGTTTCAGGAGATTCTCGAAGAGGAGTTCCTGTGCGTCCGCCAAGCTGCCCGATCCGGCTAACGCACCGGGGGTCACACCAAGAAACTTGACGAAATCTCTTCGCTTCATCCGATCTCCATCATCACTTGTGACATGTCCAACAATCTGTCGGTGCACCGTTGGCCCGATGGCAGTTCACACACATTCCCATCTCGAACGATCGCGTCTGCCGGACAGGCAGCTGTACCGTCACGTCGCTGTGGCAAACAATGCAATCGACTTCAGCTGTGATATGGCGTTTGTGAGAGAAGTACACATGCCAAGGCACGGAGTGCACCTTCAACCACTCAACGGGCCTTCCTTCGTTGTGAAGTCGAGTGAGTCTCTGGATATCGGGTTGGTCCGTGGCTGTGAACTCGTGGCAGACCAAACAAACGTCGGTGCCTGGTATGCCGGGGAATCGAGACACCTCAACGGTCTGATGACAATGCGTGCAGTCCAACGCGAGATCGGCCGCGTGAATCTGATGGCTGAAAGCGATGGGCTGGTCCGGTCCCACTCCTCCGTCAGCCCGAAGAGCCAATAGAACAACCAGTCCGATGGCTGTTGCACCTACATATCCGATAAGCGCGGCGTAGGGGACAACGCGCAACCATTTCATCGGTCACTCCCCCCCGATCCGTGCTCTCCCTCTCCTCCCTCTTCTGCTTCTTCTGCCCCCACTGGCTCTCCGGTATACACCGACAACAGGTACGCTGCAACTGCCCTTGCCTGAGCTCGCCGCAAACCCTGATTCGGCATCGCTGGGTAATCCGTGTTCACCCGCGTGGGATTCAGCACGAATTCAGTGATCCCCACCAGATCATCGACGTATTTCGGCAACACATCGTTGTAGGGCGGTCCCACTACCCTGGCATCAAAGGAATGGCAGGCAGAACAAACTCGGTTGAAGAGCTGCTCCCCCGCATCCGCCGGAAGCTCCGAAGCGGAAGCATAGAGTTCGATGCGCTCTGCCACGAGCGCCGCCCGAATCTCTTCCACTCGCCTGTGCGTAGCCAACTCGTACTCCTGATTGCCGACTGATATCTGCTTCTGTTGTCTGCCGGCAAACATTCCGAGCAAAGCCAGCGACAACACAAAAGCCGGCCATGCGTACCTCGTGTGTTGCTTCATGACCATGCTGACCGTCATCACGCCGAGCACTAGCACGGTCGCGAGCATCCAGAATGCGAGGCCGAACACGTCCGGTCGCAGCGTGACAAACTGCGCAAAGGCGAAATCCACAAGCAGCAGCGCTGGGATTGGCAGAAGACCGAAGATCAACAAGCCATATGCCAGGCGTGTAACAAACGGCAGCTCATCTTTCGGCGTGAGCACTTCTCGCTCATGCCAGTGGAAGAACGCCACCAACGTGGACGCACCAGTGAACAGCAACGACCCCGCCAAGAAAATCTTGAAGTGCACGACGGGTTGGTAGGAATGGAAGAACGGGAGCGGTAGCTCAACCAGTTGCCACCTTTCCGGAACTGCTAGAAGCGAGATGGTCGCTATGAAGTGGAACATCGCGCCCATCAACAACCACGCACCCAGGCCACCAAAGACCACATTCAATGTCTTGCGGTAAGCCAGGAGCAAGACAATCCCCGCCAAAACCAATCCCGTAATCCGCACCAGATAGGCAGTGATGGCGATTGGTTGTTCGAACAGGTATTGGCTATACAGAAACAGCATCGAGATGAGCGGAAGGAGTCCGAATACGAGCCATGCCGCTGGATGCCGAAGGCCCAAGTCGATCAAGTCCTTGGATAGGCCCTCAGATTTTCCTGCAAGCCGGAATGCTACCGAAGCGATCGCGGACACGATCAACAAGCCCATGAACGGCAGGAAGAACACCTGCATGAGCAGGATCAGCGGCTTGAGGAGAGGCCACTGCTCGGCCGTCGGCAGGTGGATCAACGAGTCGATGATGCCCATGAGATCTTAGAGTCCACTCTCCACGATCAGAAGGATCATTGTAACGAGCACGAACATATTTATGCCTGCGAAGCCCACCCTGTACCGGGCTCTTTCCGGCGTGGCCCGCCGCATTGTCTTCGCCAACGCAGCAAAGAGCAGAGCGGCAGAGGCGCAGAGTGTCAGATATAGGACAGCGTCATTCAACAGGCCGAATAGAGGCAACGACAGAGTCGCCAACGCGGTGCACGCAATCCACATCAAGCCCACTCGGTACAGCCGGGTTCCACCCATTTTGTCGATGGGGTTAGGGTATCCGGCGTCCCGGTAGTCGGACGGATAGGTCAGATTCAGTAACCAGAAGTGGGGCACCTGCCACAGGAAAAACACGGTTGCAATGGCGAGAAGGGTCGGCGACGATAGGGCTCCTCCACCCGCCACCCATCCGATTGCCGGGCCAATCGCTCCGATGATTGCGCCAGGAACCACAGCAAACGCAGTCCGCAGCTTCATCCAAGTGTACATACCGTTGTACAGAATCACGGCTCCGATTCCGAGCAGGAGGGCGACGGGTCCATACCAGAGTGCGAGCAGCGCCAACGCCGCGCTCATCTGTACTGCCGCGATCAGCACCGCATGGTGCGGTGTTATCTTGCCCGACGGGATTGGCCGCGCACGCGTACGACTCATCTTGCCATCCAGATGCCGTTCCTGGAACTGATTCAGGGCCGAGCATCCGGCGGCGAGCAATACACAGGCAAACGCAGTGAACAGGATGTCCCAACTGAGCCTGTAGGCGGCCGCCGCATGCCCCGTCGCAGCGGAGAGCGCAACAAAGAGGCTCAGCCGCATGCGAAAGAGTTTCGCTAACGCTTGCACGGTGGGGACTCCCCTCACTCCTCTCCCCCTTCTCCCTCTTCTCCCTCTTCTCCCTCTTCTCCCAACGACCTTATGTAGGCGATGATCAGAAGGACTTCGTCATCTGAAAGCTCCACCGGCGGCGGCATATTCGGTGGGTAGTCGATGACTTGATCTGCATGAGGTTCGAGTATGGCCCTGCGCAAGTAATCTTCGTCAGCCAAAACCTCACGTCGGCTACCATCGCGGATGACGGTTCGGGTCGCCCCGTACAGGCCCCTGAATGTCGGACCGGTATCATAGGTGCCATCCATGCTGTGGCACGATAAACAACCCAGCTGGTCCATCAAGACCACCGCACCGGGGCCTTCTTCTTCCACTTCTTCCTGTTCCAACCAGACTCTGAACTCCGCGTCCTCCATGACCACTACCTGGGTCATCATGTAAGAGTGACTTTGGCCGCAATACTCAGCGCAGAAGACGTTCGCCGAGCCGGTGCTACGCGGTTTGAACCAGAGGTAGTTCTCACGCCCCGGAATCACGTCCTCCTTCACACGGAATGCCGGGATGAAGAAGCTGTGGTTCACATCCACTGAATGCAGCACCAACTTCACGGCCTGGTGGACTGGCACGTAGAGTTTGTCGGTTTCCTTGCCGTTCTCATAACGGAACGACCAATCCCACATACGCCCGGTGACCTGTACCACCATCGCATCTTCCGGAACGTCGCGAAGTGCCCTGAATCCGGCGAAGCCGAACCAGAACATGGGGATGACCAGAATGACCGGCACGACCGTCCAAATCACCTCCAACGTGACGGACCCCTCGATCTGGACCGCCTCTGGGTGCTTCGAGCGCCGATACTTGACTGCGAAGTAGATCATGAGGCCGGTGATCAACACGAGGAAGAACACCGAAACTGCCAAGAAGAACAGGAAGATGTTGTCAATCGTTCCGGTCAGCGTAGATGAAGTTCCGTACATCAGATCACCTCAACGGAACGAGACGTCTGCGAAGGTCAGAGCCATTATCACGGCCAGTGTCAGCATGGCCACCGTGAGGGCGACCTTGAAGATGGCGCTCTCGTACCGCAGGTGCATGAAATAGAAAAGCACAAGAGTGCCCTTGATGGCAGCGATGAAAATGGCAGCGAATACACTCCAACCACCGACCTGCAAACCAGCAACCATTATGGTAACGCCCGTGAAGAGAACCAGGGCGAACCAGACCATCAGGTATTTGGAATAGGGGATGCGTGTGTGTTCGTCCATTCCGATATCTCCCTATGTGATCAGATAGAGGAATGGGAACAAGAAGATCCAGATCACATCCACCAGGTGCCAGTACAGGCCGGCGTTTTCCAGTATCGTAACCTCCTTATCCATCAGTTCTTCGTTCTTCGAATATGTCAACGTGACCTCGACGCCGTCGACGTCGTCATCGGCGTTGCCATCCCACAGTTTGCGGCCGTCGCCCGAGGCGAGTGAAAGTGCCACACTGCCTGGCGCCGGCAGGCGAACAGTCTTGCGAGGCTTCCGCGCCACCCGGACCAACATCACGGTGAGCACTCCCAACCCGACGATAACGTGCAAGGCATGCAGTCCGGTCATTCCGAAATACAGCCATAAAACATGTTCTCGCCGGCCGTGTGCTCCATCAGTGTCTCGGAGCCAGGGAAGAGGCCGTGGCTGATCTTGTCGCTCCATTCGAAGACCTTCACTACCAGGAACGACAGGCCCAGCACTACCGTTGCCCCGAGCATCACCACAGCACCACTGCGCTCGCCCCGCACGAGCTTTGCAATGGATAAGACCATCGTGAGGCTGCTCGTCAACAAGATCACGGTGTTCACCGCTCCAACCAGCGTGTGCAGCGTGGTTGCACCGTAGTGGAAGTCTTCGGGGAACTGATATCTGTACACTGCGTAGAGCAGGAATATTCCGGCGAAAAGGAGGATTTCTGTCAGCAGGAACAGCCACATCCCGAACCGCGAACCTTCGGGATCGTGGTACTCTTCGATATGGGGAAGTGTGACGGCCGTCACGGTGTCACACCTCCCGGTCGATGGTACGGGCCAGCATCCACGACGGGAAGCTCCACGAAATTCTCATGAGGCGGCGGCGAGGGGATCTTCCACTCCAACGTAGTGCCGCCCCACGGATCGGCGGGGGCCGGTTCACCTTTTCGCACGGCCTTGAACACGGTGTGCGCCACGATCAGGATCCCTGTAACCAGAATCCACGACCCAACCGTTGCGTGGACGTGACCAATGGTGAACTCGGGCACGTAGTCGTAATAGCGGCGGGGCATTCCCTGCCAGCCCATGACGAGCATAGTAAAATACAGGAGATTGAACCCGACGAACATGAAGCCGAAGCCGACATATAGCGGCTTGGTTGGGATCATCCTGCCAAACATCTTCGGGAACCAGTAGAGCACAGCAGCGAAGAGCCCGAACCCAGTCCCGCCGAACATCACGTAGTGGAAATGTCCCACGATGAAGTATGTGTCGTGCACATGGATATTCACTGCCAGCGCCGACTGCATCATGCCGGTGAGCCCACCAATAGAAAACAGGAAAATGAAACCAAAGACAAACAGCAGCGCCGGCTCCATCTGGACCGAGCCCTTGTAGAGCGTCGCAACCCAGTTGAAAACCTTGATCGCACTCGGAATCGCAACCAAGAAAGTTAGCAGCGAGAAAATCCAGCGAGATGTATCACCCATCCCACTGGTAAACATGTGATGTCCCCAAACCAGATACCCGAGGAATGCGATCGCCAAACTCGACATCGCGATTGCTCGATATCCAAAGATAGTTTTGTGCGAATACGTTGGGATGATCTCCGATACTACCCCCATCGCCGGCAGAATCATGATGTACACGGCCGGGTGGGAGTAAATCCAGAACAGATGTTGATAGAGGATTGGATCTCCGCCGCGCGCGGGATCGAACAAGCCAAGATTGAACATCCGCTCCAACATCACGAGGATCAGCGTCACTGCAATCACCGGCGTCGCCAAGAGCTGGATCCACGCGGTTGCGTAGAGCGACCAGACATTCAGCGGCAGTCTGAACCAGGTCATACCCTTCGTGCGCATCCGGTGAACGGTGGTGACGAAGTTGAGCCCGGTGAGGATGGATGAAAATCCCAAAACGAACGCCGCGAACACCGCTAGCGTGACGTTGGTTGTCGTGCGAACGGCGTAAGGGACGTAGAACGTCCAGCCGGTGTCAGGTGCGCCACCGCCGGTGAACAGAGATGTGACTGCCAGCAACGCACCGACTATGTAGCAATACCACGAGAGTAAATTCAGCCTCGGGAAGAAGACGTCGCGCGCGCCGATCTGAATCGGCAGGAAGAAGTTGCCAAAGATCGCGGGAAGCCCCGGGATAATGAACAAGAAGATCATGATCACGCCGTGCACCGTGAACAGCGCGTTGTAGGTGTCGGGACCTATGATCGTTTTGCCGGGGGCTATCAGTTCGAGCCGCATCGTAAGGCCGAAGAGAATACCGACCGCGAAAAAGCTCATGATGGACACTAGATACAAAATGCCGATACGCTTATGGTCGACAGTGAAGATCCAGGACTTCAACCACGGCCAGAACCCGGCGCCCTTCCCGTGATCCAAATAGCTCACTACTCCACCCGAAGCTTCATGGCTCATGTGGCTTCCTGCAACTTCCGGCTCTTTCGGCTAGAGATCACCAGCCACAAGACGAGTATCACCGCGAAGAACATTATCACCGAGCCGACAACTTTCAGGAAGTTGAAGACGTAAGTCTGTCCTTCCGAGTCGTAACTGAAGCAGTAGAGCAGAACGCGGTTGATGGTTGGGCCCACTTTCCCCGCAGCCGCCTCGACGAGCGCCATCTTCATATCGAACGGTAGGAAGGTGATCCCATACAGGTATCGCGCCACCTGCCCTCCGGCCGAAAGCACCGTGAGGGCACCCGCATGATTGTATTGATCCGCTCCTACCTTGGCGTACCTGAACCCTACGGCGTCGGTAAGAGCCGCCGCGGTCATGGAATCTGCCGTCGTAAACGCCCAACTAGCGCCCGGCCATTCGCCGTGGTACATGCCCTGGAGGTGCATCATCGAGTGATGGGCGTCTTCCGGCCCTTCATCGGGATTGAATGACACTGTCAGAATCTTGTAGTCCTGTCCCGATTCCAGGGTCATCTTGCTGATTGCGTCTGAAAGTCCCATGAGCAAGGGCGAACAAATGTCCGGGCACCGGTAGTAGACCAGAGCCAGGACGGTCGGCCGATCCACGAAGTCCGCGAGTCGGATCGAATTTCTCTCATGGTCCATGACGGTGAGATCGAGTGGAATGATGTCGCCCAGCTTCTCGTCGATGCCGACTTCCATCGCACCGGTTTGAGCGCTTGCGACACCCGGCAGGGCGAGGCAAGCGAGAGGCAGTAAAAGCGACACACTGAGGCGGAGTGACATTCTCTTGGCGGTCAAGGGCGCGCTCTCCTCATGCTCTGTAGTCGTGCTAGCTGTCGAGGAATCACTGATAATGGAGTTGTGATTCTTTCATGTCAAATGGGGATTCTGTATGCCCTGGACCGTCGTGAAAGTGGACGAGGATACCAGTTAATCGCAGGTTCAACCATTCCACCGGTCTACCCATCTAATGGTGCGAATCACTCAATTGAGGATGATCAACATGAACCGTTTCGGGCGGATTTTTTTTGTTGGATTGTGCCTTGGATTCGTTCTAGCGAGTTGCACGGGCGGTGGAGAGGTGCGTGTGGGCGGGGGGTGGGATGCCGTTGTCGACACGATCGGCGACACCGTAGTAGTTCATACCATGTCCGGCTCGATTTGGGGCGATACGGCGTATCTGGAGGCAGAGACCTCGATCGGCATGCTCGAGGGCCCCGACGAGTACCTGATCGGAGATCCGCGGTCACTCGCAGTCAACTCGGCGGGTGCGATCTACCTGCTCGACCGTCAGGTACCCATCATCCGAAAGTACGGCCCAGACGGAACTTTCATCCGCGATGTCGGTCGCGAGGGTGGAGGGCCGGGCGAGTACAAGTCACCCGGTGCTATCGCCGTGTTACCCGATGACAGGTTGATAGTGCGTGACCCCGAGAACAGGCGCATTACCATATATGGTGACGATGGGGAATATCGGGAGCAGCTCTGGTACCCGGGCGGTTTCAACACATCGAGACGGCTATATCTGGACACTGCCGGGTTGGCATATTCGATGGTGCTGCTCAACTACGGCACAGCTCCGTGGGATTGGATTTTCGGACTAGCGCGGATCGACCCCAGCACCGGGATTCTCGACACCGTTCCCGCACCGACTTGGGATTACGAACCGCCGCAGATCACCGCAAGCAGAGAAAACAGCAGTTCGTCCGACAACGTCCCTTTCAGCCCGGATGATTACTGGTCGTTCAGCCCGCTCGGCTACATGGTCGGGGGTTTGAGCACGGATTATCGCATCGATTTGTATCGAGATGACGACCCTGTCTTGAGAATCGAGCGCGACTGGACACCAGTCGCAGTAAGACCTGAAGAAGCCGAAGAGCAGCGCCGCCAGAAAACCGACAACATGCAACGCCAGTATTCGGGGTGGAAGTGGAATGGGCCCGCAGTTACGGACACCAAGCCACCGTTTACCGGCCTGTTTGTTTCCACCGAAGGCAACGTCTGGGTTCAGTTGTCGCAGGAGGGGTATGCGACGATGACGGAGTCCGAGGCTCGTGCGGAGGAGCGGCGCACGAACCGGCCCCAGCGTCGCTTCACCGAGCCTGTGGCATTCGACGTGTTTTCTCCAGACGGGACGTACTTGGGGCATGTGCGGACTCCGCGGTCTTTTCGCATGCGGCCCGAGCCGCAAGTGCGCGGCGACACTGTTTGGGCGGTGACGAGAGATGAACTGGATGTCGCAAGAGTGGTGAGGTTTATTCTCACGAGATGAGTGAAATCGCCGGGGAGTTCTCCCCGGCGCACGAAACACGGGCGCAGTCAGGTGTCCGACTCTCAATCAACCTGTCGGTGCGCCGACCCTTTCCTCATTGGCTTTCGGGACCTAAGGATTTACGTTTCGTACCCCCTTATAGGGATTTGGGGGATTTCTTGCCGCGGCGGGCGTGTATCTGACCTCCCACCGGACGGCATTTGTTGTCGAAAGAAGCTCTTAGAAAAGGAAGTACCATGAGCATCAGCCTGATAGGAAAGTCGATAGGGGAATCGGCCACCCTGAAGCTCAACGAGACTGCTGCGATTCTGCGCTCAAAAGGCGAGCCGGTGATCCACCTAGGTGGAGGAGAGCCCAAAACGAAGACGCCGATCGATGCCCTCGTTGCTGCCTCTGCACTGCTGAATTCAGGAGAGATTCGTTACACGCCGGCCGACGGTATTCCGGCGCTGAAGAAAGCCATCATTCGATACACCGACGAGTTCTACCATCGAAAGGTCGAGCCCGAGAACGTGATGGCGTCGGGTGGCGCAAAGCAGGCGATCATGGTTGCTCTGCAGGCCATACTGAACCCTCAGGACGAAGTCATCTTCCCAAGCCCATACTGGGTCAGCTACCCCGAGATGGTGAAGCTCTGCGGAGCAATCCCGGTGCCGGTCAAGTCCGAGGACGGAACTTTCTACCCGCGCCTTCAGGACATCGAACAGGTCGTCACGTCCTACACCAAGGCAGTCATGATCAACAGCCCGAATAACCCGTCGGGCGCAATGTACTCTGAGGACTTCATCGCCGACATAGTGCAGTTCTGCGAGAAGAAGGGCCTCTACCTGATCATGGACGACATCTACCACAGGCTGATCTTTGACGGCAAGCAGCCGATCAACTGCTACAAATACGCCAAGAAAACCGGTGAGAACTCGAAGCTGGTCGTGATCAATGGTGTGTCGAAGCAATACGCCATGACCGGATTCAGGATCGGCTGGGCTGTGGCCAACAAGAAGCTGATCGAGGTCATGACCAACATCCAGGGCCATCAGACCTCCGGCCCGTCTGCCCTGCTGCAGCACGCGGCCGTAGCGGCCATCAACGGCATTCAGTCGAGTGTTGACAGCCTTCGCCTCACCCTCGAGAACAACCGTGACATTATGATGGCTCGGCTCAAGTCGTTCGAGGGCGTGACGTGCCACAAGCCAGACGGCACTTTCTACTGTTTCGCAGACTTCAACGCATATGAGAAGAACTCGACCAAACTCGCGACGATGCTGGTTGACAAGGTTCGTGTCGTGACGGTTCCTGGAGTTGAGTTTGGCATGGAAGGCTTCCTGAGGCTTTCCACTTGCGGTTCGGTCAAGGACATCATCGACGGCATCGAGCGCATGAAGTGGGCGATCGACCCGAATTCGCCGAACGAGCTGTTCATCGGCGACCGAAAGCTGGTGCGGGACTGGATGTAGAGGAGCTTTCAGCCAAATGCTGAGAGCTGAGAGCTCACATAGACACAAGGAAAAGTCAAAATGGCGAAGTATCTGAAAATCAACACGCCGGCTGCCAAACATGCTGGTGACCTTGCCAGTGACTACAAGCTGAGCAACCACGGTCTGACCCACCTCGACCGGGTGTACTGGAATCTTCCGGACTCAGCCCTGTACGAGGAAGCCATCTTCCGCGGCGAGGGTCATATGACAGCTGGTGGACCGCTGATCGTCAATACTGGTGTGCACACATCTAGAGCTGCGGCTGACAAGTTCATCGTACGCGAGTCGTCCACTGAGGAGGACATTTCCTGGGGCGAGTACAACCGCCCTTGCGATCCTCAGAAGTTCGTCGGGTTGCAGACCAGGTTGCAGGCGTTCCTGCAAGGCGAAGAACTTTTCGTCCAGGATTGTTATGTCGGGGCAGATCCCGAATACCGTATTCCGATCCGGGTTGTCACCGATTCCGCATGGCAAAGCCTATTTGCCCGCAATATGTTCATCAACATCGACAATCTCGATGAGTACAAGAAGCACATTCCCGATTTCACCATCATTGCCGCCCCTTCGTTCAAGGCCGACCCGCGAGTTGACGGAACGCGGACGCAGACGGCCATGTTGATCAACTTCGCGGAACGTCTGGCGATCATCTGCAATTCGAGTTACGGCGGCGAGATCAAGAAGACGATGTTCACTATCATGAACTTCTTGCTTCCGTTCCAGGGCGTCATGGCCATGCACTGCTCGGCGAATGTCGGTAAAGGAGGGGACGTTGCGCTCTTCTTTGGTCTGAGTGGAACCGGAAAAACCACTCTGTCTGCCGATCCCAAGCGAGCCCTCATCGGCGACGACGAGCACGGTTGGAGCGATAGCGGCGTCTTCAACTTTGAGGGCGGTTGTTACGCCAAGGTGATTTTCCTTTCAGAGGAACACGAGCCGCAGATTTACGACTGCACTCGACGGTTCGGTACGATCCTCGAGAATGTCGTGCACGATCCTGCGTCTCGGAACATCGACCTCGACGATGACGAGCACACGGAAAACACCCGTGCGTCCTACCCGCTGGAGTTCATTCCGAACGTGGTGCCGGATCGCTACGTACACACGCATCCCAAGAACGTCGTCTTCTTGACTTGCGATGCATCCGGCGTGCTGCCTCCGATCGCCCGGCTGACTCCCGAGCAATCGATGTATCACTTCATCAGTGGATACACGGCGAAGGTTGCGGGGACTGAAGCGGGGCTCGGAATCGAACCGGTGATCACGTTCAGCGCTTGTTTCGGTGCACCGTTCATGGTCCACCATCCGTTCAAGTACGCGAACATGCTCGCTCAGAAGATGGATAAGCATGGAGCGCAGTGCTGGCTCGTAAACACGGGTTGGACCGGCGGCAAGTTCGGAATCGGCAAGCGGATGAGTATCCACCATACGCGAGATCTATTGAACGCGGCACTCGATGGTGAGTTGGACCAGGTCGAGTACCGCAAAGACAAGCTGTTTGGTTTCGAGGTCCCAATGACTTGTCCCGGCGTCCCGGAAGATGTGCTCGACCCGGCGAACACGTGGGGCAGCAAAGACGACTACTGGAAGACGTACGACGGTCTAGCCGCTCGTTATATCGAGAACTTCAAGCTGTACGAAGACGGCTGTTCTCAAGAGGTGGTCGCAGCCGGCCCGAAGCGGCTCTCGCAGGTTTGAGCACTTGACCCTTGGGGGAGGCAAGAGCCTCCCCCCTTTTTTGTTTTTTTCCGCGGATGTACGCGGAGTGCAGCGGATTTGGTTTATCGTTCTGCGTGCGCCGCGTTATGCCGCGGCGGGATTGCCCACTCCCGCTCCTCACGCTCCTCCCGCTCCTCACGCTCCTCAGTTACCATTACATCCGCAGTGAGCCAATGGCCTACACGCTCACGGCGACATACGAACCGCACATTGGAGACAACACGTGAAGAAGTTGATGTCCGGCAATGACGCGATTGCCCATGGAGCCTGGGAGGCAGGCGTCGAGTTCGCTACCGGTTATCCAGGCACTCCCAGCACCGAAGTGCTGGAAAATCTGGCCAAATACCAGGAAGTCGACGCTCACTGGTCCACCAACGAAAAGGTCGCGTTCGAAGAGGGTATGGGGGCGGCATTGGGTGGAGTCAGGACCATGGTCACTATGAAGCACGTTGGCCTCAACGTGGCCGCGGATCCATTCATGGTATTCCCCTACTCTGGGACGAACGCAGGATTCGTTGTGCTGGTGGCGGATGATCCCGGCATGTATTCGTCGCAAAACGAACAGGACAGCCGGTACTTCGCAAAGATGGGCAAGGTTCCCATGCTGGAGCCCAGCGATGCGGCCGAAGCGATGGCCATGACCAAACGGGCGTTCGAGATCAGCGAGCAGTTCCAAACCCCCGTCATGCTGCGTACGACGACGCGGCTCTCCCACACCCGCGGCATAGCGCAGCCGGGCGAGCGCCTGGAAGTCGCACGCAGCGAGTTTTCCAGAAAAGTCACCCAGTACGCCATACCGGTGTACGCACGATTCCGGCGGCCAGAATTAGAGGAGAAACTCAAAAAGCTGGCAGAGTTCGCGGAAGAATTCGAAGGAAATGTGGTCGAGGAAAGGGACTCGAAGATCGGAGTAGTCAGCCACGGGATTCCTTACCAGTACGTGAAGGAGGTTTTGCCCAGCGCGACAGTATTCAAACTGGGCATGCTTTATCCGCTGCCGGAGGAACGACTCAAGGAATTTTGCGCGCGTTTCGAGAAAGTGTATGTCGTCGAGGAGAGCGAGGGCTTCATCGAGCAGGAAATGGCCGGCTTAGGTATCACCAACCTGGTCGGTAAGGAGAAATTCACCAACATCGGAGAGCTGAGTGCAGATCTCGTCGCCGCAGGTCTCCTCGACATGCCGATTCCAGGAGACTTCGGTAACGAAGCTACGGTACTTCCCCGCCCGCCAGTCTTATGCACGGGGTGTTCACATCGCGGTGCGTTCACTGCACTGAAGGAGTTGGGCATCCTCGCGACCGGCGACATCGGCTGCTACACACTTGGTTCGCTCCCACCGTTCGACGCTCTGAACACGGTGTTTTGCATGGGAGCAAGCATCGGCAACGCAACCGGCTTCATCAAGGCTGGTGAGAACGAAGTTGTTGCAGTGATCGGAGACTCGACCTTCATGCACAGCGGCCTGCCAAGTCTGGTGAGCGCCGTATACAATCGGGTGCCCACGACCATGCTCCTACTCGACAACGGCACCACCGGCATGACTGGGCACCAGGAGCATCCTGGAACGGGCAAAACTCTCAAGGGTGGGCCCGCCCCAGCCGTACACTACGAGAAGCTGTTGGAAGCTATTGGCGTTGACCACGTTGAGGTGGTGGATCCCTGGGACCTCGAGGCAACCAAGAATGCGATCCAAACCGGGCTCGCGCACTCGGGGCCAGCGGTGATCATTACGCGCCGCAGCTGCATGCTTCTGCCGGAGCAGAAGCTCAAAGAGTGGGTGCCGTATCGGGTCGAAGAAGACGAGTGCATTCAATGCGAGGAATGTATGGCTGTGGGTTGCCCCGCCCTGGTGTGGGAAGACGAATATCCGCGAGTGCGCGAATGGGAGTGCACTGGCTGTTCGCTCTGTGCACAGCTTTGCCCTGTGGATGCAATTCATCGGATTGGGGAGGACTGAGCGATGGCGGTTACGAATGTCCTGATTGCGGGTGTAGGCGGGCAGGGCGCGATCCTCTCCAGTGAGCTCCTTGCGCTGGCTGCGATCGCGGCGGGCCAAGACGTGAAGCAGGGTGAATTCCACGGTGTTGCTCAGAGAGGTGGCGCCGTATTCAGCCACGTCAGGTTCGGTGACAAGGTTCATTCACCGATGGCGCGGCGAGAGTCCGTAGACTTCATGCTGGCTCTGGAAAAGCTCGAGGCGCTTCGCTATGCACACTTCGTCAAGCCGGGCGGCACGATCATCGTGAACGACCACAAGATCGAGCCCGTCCGCACGGCCGATCACAGAGACTATCCTGACGACGCGATAGAGTTCCTGGAGTCAAAAGGCTTCAAGGTGATCGTTATCGAAGCCACTCAGATAGCTATAGACCTGGGTAACCACAGGGCCGCGAACGTGGTATTGCTGGGTGCCCTCGCCGAGTTGCTCGAAATCCCCGATGAGGTGTGGAACGAAACGCTGACCAAGCGGATACCGGAGAAGTTTAGAGACCTCAATCGTGAGGCCTTTTCGACCGGTCGGGAATTCGCCACGCCTGCCAGCTAGGCACAGTGCGACCGAAGATGAGATTTGCGCTTATGAAACCCATTGCAGTCGCAATGGGTTTCGTCGTACTCTCATGCACCCCAGCAGCCAACATTGACCGCGCCGAGTTGTCCGAACAGGTGAAGCTGGAATTCCTCCACGCTTGGGACGGTTACCGCCAATATGCGTGGGGCCACGACGCATTGTTGCCTCTCTCCAAAGGCTATCGTGACTGGCACGACCAGTCGCTGCTGATGACGCCGCTAGATGCATTCGACACTATGCTGCTATTGGGTTTGGATGACGAAGCCGCGGACGCGAAAGCGTTGATTCTGGAGCGGCTTTCGTTCGACCACGACTTTTCGATTCAAGTCTTCGAAATCGTAATTCGAACTCTGGGCGGGCTGATCTCTGCCTATCAGATGGATGGTGACCAACGGTTCCTCGATCTAGCCGTCGACCTCGCAGACCGACTGCTCCCAGCATTTGAATCGATGACTGGCATGCCATACGGCAGAGTGCACCTCCGAACCGGCGCCAAAGAATGGCAGGTGAGCAATCCAGCGGAGATCGGAACACAGATGCTCGAGTTCGGCACGTTGAGCAGACTAACTGGAAATCCGATCTACTATGAAACTGCCAAACGAGCCGTAGTAGCGGTATTCGAACGCCGCTCCGAGATCGGGCTGGTCGGGACTACGATCGATGTGGAAACCGGCGAGTGGCAGGACACACGCAGCCACATTTCGGGCCGTATCGACTCCTACTACGAGTACCTCCTCAAGTCATGGCTGCTGTTTGGCGACGTAGACTTTCGCACTATGTGGGAGACCAGCATCGCCGCGGTCAACGAGCATTTGGCCGACTCAGTGCACACCGGGTTCTGGTACGGCCACACAGACATGACTGGCGGTGAGATAACCGCGACTCACTTCGGCGCCTTGGACGCGTTCATGCCTGCAGTATTAGCGCTCGGCGGAGACCTTCACCGCGCGGAGTTGCTCATGGAATCGTGCTACCGGATGTGGACGGAATTTGGCATCGAACCCGAGCAGCTCGACTACATGACGATGGAGCCGGTGAGCAAGAATTATCCGCTCCGGCCCGAGAACATCGAATCCGCCTATTACCTATATCACTTCACCAAAGACGAGAAGTACCTGGAAATGGGCAAGACGATGTTCGAGAGCCTGGTCGAGCACGCCCGATCTGAGACCGGCTACGCTGCACTTTCCGATGTGACCACCAAGGAACAGTCCGACGATATGGAGAGTTTCTTCCTGGCCGAGACTCTGAAGTACGCCTACCTGCTTTTTGCCCCGTCCGAGACGCTGGACTTTGGTTCAGTGATCTTCAATACGGAGGCGCATCCATTTAGGAGGTAGGTGATTGCGGCAGCCCCTGCCCCTTTGCCCGGGGGAAATGTGCGGGGGGGGCCTACGGATACAGCCGACTAATCTCCCACCCATCTCCCGATCTATCGTACCTGACCCGATCGTGCAACCGGTTCATACGCCCTTGCCAGAACTCGATGCGGTGCGGCTCGAGTCTGTAACCACCCCAGAACGGGGGTAGCGGCAAATCCCCAGAGGGAAACTTTTTTTCGATCTCGCTGAACTTTCGTTTTAACTCATCCGGGCTCTCCAGCGGCGAGCTTTGAGCTGATGCCCACGCGCCGAGTTGGCTGCCGCGGGGCCTGGAGCGGAAGTAGGCTGTCGATTCCGCTTCGGTGAGCTTCTCCACCTCGCCCTCAGAACGAATCTGTCGCTCCAGAACGGGCCAGTGCGAAATCAAAGCGGCACGAGGGTTCTCACTGAGCTCGGCAGCTTTCCTGCTTTCGTAGTTCGTGTAGAACACCAAGCCACGCTCGCCGACGCCTTTGAGAAGCATCATTCGAGCGGATGGCACGCCATCTTTGGTGCATGTCGCCAAGGTGATGGCGTCGTGCAGGAATACACCCGACTTCCTGGCGTTTTCTAACCATTTGTTGTAGAGCTTGAACGGGTCCTTGCCTGCAGTCTCCTCGGACAGCCCCGCCGTCATGCCGCTGCCCATGGTGAGGACAGTTCGGATTTTGGATATCAGTGACATAATTGTGGGACGTAAGGTAAGGAGGACGGGCGGTAGGGCGGTAGGGCGGTTCTATGAAAGTGATTGTCAAGAGCGGACTCCGT
>CAZFHS010000071.1:0-21888 GCA_964518955.1 uncultured Gemmatimonadaceae bacterium
GTTGCTTCGACACCTCCAGGTTAGCAACAAGGGGCGTGCTTTCAATATGCGTAGGTGGGTAGTGCGGACTCCTATGCGCTGTGCCGTAGCCCTATCTTGAATACATACTCCATCATGAGCAGGAGAATCCGATGAAGATCTCGTACCTGATCCCGGGCCCGATGGGGCGCACAGATGAAGGCAAGTCTGAGATGGAACGCAGGCGAGGGCTGCTCGTGGAGTATGCTGCTCTGGGTACTGAGATTGGAATTGAAGACGTGCCGTCGGGGCCTGAGTCTATCGAGAGTATGTACGAGGAGTACCTGTCGATACCGGCGACAGTGGAACGAGCACTCGAACTGGAACAGGATGGTTGGGATGCAATCGTTCTTGGCTGTTACGGTGACCCCGGTTTGGACGCGTTTCGTGAGCTCTTGTCGATTCCGATCATAGGACCGGGAGAGGCGACGGCGTTGATAGCGGCATCACTGGGACACCGGTTTTCCGTAATCACAGTCACCGATAGCGTCATTGCGTTCACGGAACGGCAGATTTGGAATTGCGGTGTAGGGGAGAAACTAGCGAGCGTTCGGGCAGTGAACATTCCCGTACTCGAGCTACACAGCGATAGAGACAAAGCCATCGGCGCAACGATTGAACATGGTGCGGAGGCGATCGAGGAGGATCGTGCCGACACACTCATCGTTGGATGCATGAGCATGGGGTTCCTGGGGATTGCGGAGGAAGCATCGGAGCAGCTGGGAGTGCCTGTGCTGAATCCGAGCAAAGTGGCTTTAAAGTACGCGGAGGCACTGGTGGGTGCGGGGTTAACCCACTCACGCAAAGCGTACATGCTTCCACCGAAGCTGGAGTCGGGGAAAGTGGCTTCGGCGCTTGAGTTGTTGAAGGGTAAGGATTAGTAAGTCATTGGAACCATATTGCTGGCAGTGCTTGCCATATACCCATACATCATGTATGGTTAGCAATATGAAGACGACGCTCAACATCGACGATTCCGTCATGGCGCGCTTGAAACGAGAAGCCGCGAAGCAAGGCCGGACCATGTCTGAGCTGATGGAGACGGCTTTGCGTTTGTTCTTCAAGGCGCAGCGAGAAGAGCAGGACCTGCCGCCACTGCCGACGTTCGACTTCGGTGGTCAACTCGTTGATATCGCCGACCGTGATGCCCTGTACGATGCCATGGAGAGCCGGTAGTGTTCGCGGTCGACACCAATGTGCTCGTCTATGCTGCAAACGTGCGTTCGCCCGCGCACGACCGCTGCCGCTCACTACTCGAAGATTGGCGGAGCCAAGCGTCGGCTTGGTTTCTTACTTGGGGAATCGTGTACGAGTTCCTGCGGGTGAGCACCCACCCGCGAGTCTTCCAGGACCCGTTGTCGGCGGCGAATGCATGGAGTTTTGTCGAGGCAATAATGACCTCCCCGGGACTCAGCATGTTAACGGCTACTGAGCGACACGCAGAGATCGCTGCGACGGTGATAGAGGAGATCCCGTTTCTGAGTGGGAACCTGATGCACGACGCTGAAACTGCGATCCTGATGCGCGAACACGGTATCAAGACGATCTATACGCGCGACACCGACTTCCACCGGTTCCCGTTTGTAGAGCCGATCGATCCCCTGCGCTGAATCGATTGCTAAACGATCTTGCAGCTAGGTCACTCCAAGAGCGTATACCGCGAATAACCCCAATCCTCCCACCACTGCCAGATAGTACAGCGTGGGCAGTATCGTCTTTCTGAGAGTCGCGCCTTCCTGGCCGAGCAAGCCGACTGTCGCGGAAGCTGCAACCACGTTGTGGATCGCTATCATGTTGCCCGCGGCGGCGCCTACTGCCTGAAGGGCCACGACCATCGCCCCGCTTATCGCGAGTTGAGTAGCAACTCCGTGCTGGAACAGGCTGAACATCAAGTTGCTCACCGTGTTGCTGCCGGCGATGAACGCGCCGAGCGCTCCTATGGTGGGTGCGAACAGCGGCCACACCTGACCGACATTCTCGGCCACCCAGGTCGCCATCGCGATCGGCATCGACGGTAACGTCGATCCGTCCACGAACGCGTAGGAGTTCACTCCTGAGTTGATGTACACTCGCACCATCGGGACGGTGAAGAGCAGCACGAATCCCGCGCCGAGTATGGTCTTGCTGGAGTCCTGGATGGCCGCGACGATCTGTTGCCGGTTCATTCGATGCAAAAACCACGTGACGACAACGGCGCACACCAGCATCGTTGCGGGCAGATAGAATGGTGTGGTCGCACCACTCACTCCCGTGGAGAAGATATCGGTCCAGCTGATTCGCACTCTTTGCAGGAACTCGCCCAGCGGCAGTTGACGCAGGCGTGAGAGAACCAGCAATAGTGCCAGCACTCCATACGGCGCCCACGCCGAGGCAGTCGGGATTCGGCGCTCGCCAGCAGTCGGCTCGGTGGTGGGTTCCAGTGGGCTGTGCCATTCGTCCGGCCACTTTTCGGGTTTTGCGAAGTCCCACGTGTCCTTTGGCAAAAGGAACCCGCGCCGCGCGGCGAAGATCACGACGGTGAGCCCCACAGCTGATCCGAGCAGTGACGGAAACTCTGGACCCAAAAACACCCCAGTCAGAACGTACGGCACGGTGAAAGCGAGCCCGCCGAAGATCGTGAACGGCACTATCGTGAGACCCTCGGTCCACGATTTCCGCGCTCCGAAGAACCGCGTCATCATCACGACCATCAACGTAGGCATCAGCGTGCCGGCGATTCCGTGCAGGCAGACAACGAAGGTGGTGATTGTCTGGCGGTACTCCGCGAACGAGACTCCGGCGGCTGCGAGCTGAGCGGATATTTCCGGGCTGGCAAGCCCGTCGGTAACGCCGATCATGATTGGTGTGCCGGCTGCGCCGAACGTCACGGCCGTACTCTGGATCATCATGCCGAGCATGACTGCGGCGGTGACGGGAAATCCGAGTGCCACCATTAGCGGTGCGGCGACGGCGGCGGGAGTACCGAACCCGGCGGCCCCCTCTATGAACGATCCGAACAGCCATGCGACGATGACTATCTGTACGCGCCGGTCGTCGCTGATACCGTGAAAGCTGCGTCTGATCGCGGCGACCCCGCCGGAGCGCTCCAGAGTCTTGAGCAGCAGGATCGCACCAAAGATGATCAGCAGGATGTCGAACGTGACGAACAGGCCCTGCACAGATGACGCCGCAATGTGTTGTGCATCCACTTTCCAGACAGCCCAGGCAAGGGCAACGGCTGTGAAATACACTGCCGGCATTGCCCATTTTGCTGCGATGCGGAAACCGACTAAGAGAATTCCGGCAAGGAGAATCGGCGTGATTGCGACGAGGGCCTGGATCGTAAGATTCATCTAAGCTGCCTGTTTGGTGTAGATGCCGATGGTACGCGGAATGAAAAGAAGCGCAATGGAAGCAGGAAACCTAGCGTGAGTCGTCGAACACAATCACATGCACATCCTTGGGGCCATGCACCCCAAGTGTGAGGTTCAGTTCAATATCTGCCGACTTGCTCGGTCCGGTCACGAACGACAGTTGAGAGTGATCGCGGAACGTGGCTTCGAGTGCCCCTTCGCGCCGAAGCATCGCCAGCCAACTTTCAAACGTCTCGAAGATCTTGCTCGATGGAACCAGAGCGATGTGATGCAACGGTAGGAGGCTCGCAACCCGGCTCTTGCCCGGACCGGGTATCAGCACCAATGAGCCTGTGCCCGCAAACGCAGCATCCACACCAGTGAGACCCACATCCAAAGATGCTGCGTGCGCGCGCTGGTCTTTGAAGTACACGGACGTTGGAACGAAGAGTGAAAACCCCTTCTTCTCTAGTTGATCCTCCAAATCGACAATCGGCAATTCGCTTGGCGCCCAACTCAATAGTTCGCTGCCGTACGATTCGCCTTCGTCGTTGGCTTCACGCCAGCTACCGATGCGCGCAACGATTCTACTTGCCACGTTGGCAGGACGGTCGACAATGTCATAGCTGCCGAGGACTTCTTGGAGATTCTGGCCGAACGCGCGAGCAAGTTTTTGTTTGCCTCCCTCCGCACTGGTCACAGGGCTAGGCACCGAGACGGCGGTGTCCGGCATGTTCTCCGCAGCTCTGCTCCGTAGCTTACGCAGAATCGAATCGCGAGCACTGGACCCGGTCCCGCTCATTCCGATCTCCCGTCTGACCGCTGCGATTTCTGCTCACTCCACCATTGTCTGAAAGGCCGCCTCGCAAACGATGGGAATTCTCGCGTCTTGGTCCACGCGCTGAATGGTGGGAGGATTCGCGTCGGGAGCAGACGCATGAGCCAACGGGTCAGCCAAGTATGCCTTCGATATCGATTGTGCGTCTGCATGACACTACTGAAGCGCGCCATCGCCAGGCTCTCGATTGACTGCCCCTTCTTCCGTGCGACCAAGTCACTCCTCAGGTCGAGCAACAGACGAGGCAGGTCGATCTTGGCAGGGCAAACTTCCCGACATGCGCCACACAACAAACTCGCGAACGGCAGTTCCTCGTGGGTTTCCAGGTAGTGCGAAAGTAGAGGAGTTATGACTGATCCTATCGGTCCGGAGTAAGCCGTTGCTCCGTAGCTGTGACCACCGATCTCCCGATACACCGGGCAGACATTCAGGCATGCTCCACAGCGGACACACAGCAAAGCATCGCCGTAGCCGCGTTCCAAAACCCGTGACCGACCGTTGTCGACCAAAACAACGTGCATCTCCTCGGGACCGTCGGGAAAGCCAGCGCTACGCGGCCCGCTGTTTACTGAGAAATAGACGGAGGCCGGTTGGCCGGTCGCGTTCCGCGCCGCGGCTTGCCACAACAGAAACGCATCCTCGACCTTTGGGATCACCTTTTCGATTCCGGCGACCGCCACGTAAACCGGAGGCATGGACGTCGTCATGCGTCCGTTACCCTCGTTCGTAATCACACAGATGGTGCCGGTCTCGGCGATCGCAAAATTGCAGCCACTGACACCCATGTCTGCGCTCAGAAACTCCTCACGGAGAGCTTCCCTCGCAGCAGCGCACATGACTGCCGGGTCGTCGGTAGGTGCCATACCGAGTTCGTGCTGAAACAGCTCACTTATGTCTTCGGCGCGTTTGTGAATCACCGGTGCGATGATATGGCTGGGCGGCTCGCCAGCGAGTTGGATGATGTACTCGCCCAAGTCAGTCTCAACCACAGCCAGTCCGGCCTGCTCGAGAGCGTCGTTCAACCCGATTTCCTCTGTTGTCATCGACTTGGATTTCACGACCTTATTGACACTTCGATCAGCCGCGATTTTCTGGATGATCTGATTCGCTTCTGTCGCGTCGCGGGCCCAGTGCACCTGGCACCCGTTGGCGACGAGGTTTGCCTCCAGTTCTTCGAGCAGGTCCGGCAGGTTGGAAACCGCACGCCGGCGGACCGCGTTTGTTTCTTCCCTCAGACGCTCAGAGTCGATTACCGCGATGGCCTGTGCGCGGTTGCCTCGCAACCGGGTGGTCGCGCGATCGAGAGCGGTATGCAGGTGGTCGTCGGCAAGTGCGGTGTTTACACGAGTCTTGTAGGGAGCGTTCGAGTCTACCTTCATGCGCCACGCTCTAAGGCTCGTGTCATTCTGAATGAGCTCCGTTCAGTACGCTCGCGATGTGCGCGACACATTGACTCTTGTTCTCTCGCATCAGTAGGCCGTTCATGTGTGTCATACAGCTCACGTCGTTCACGACCACCAGATTTGCGCCGGATGCCTCGATGTTCTTGATTTTCCGACGTCCGATCTCGGTGCTGATCTCCGCGTTCTTCACGGCGAATAGACCGCCGAAGCCACAGCACGATTCTGCGTCCTCGAGATCTACCACGTTGCCTTCCGTCAAGCTCGCGAGCAAGGCACGTGGTTGGGCGTCTATTTCGAGCTCGCGTAGGAGATGGCAACAGGGGTGGTAGGTGAGCGTTTCTGCGCTACGCGCACCGGTGTCTGCAACTCCCAATATGTCTACCAGGTACTGCGTGAGTTCAAACGTTGCGTCAGCAACCTGCGTCGCTTGTGCCAGGTAGGTATCTGAGTGTTCATTCTCGAATAAGAGCGGATAGTGGTTTCTCACCATCGCAACACAACTGCCGCTGGGTGCTACAATGGCGTCGATCTTTCCCTTGTCGAGCAGAGGCCAGAATACGTCCAAGAAATGCCGAGCCATGTCCCGCGCTTCGCCTCTGTAGCCCGCGTTGAATGCCGGCTGCCCGCAGCATGTCTGTTCCTCGGGGAACACCACGTCAGCGCCAAAACGCTCGAGTAGCTCGACGGCCGCAAAGCCCACTTCAGGGTAGAGCTGGTCTACCATGCAGGTGACGAAGAAGGCCACCTTTGGTCGAGATGAGTTTGATACAGTCACGCTGACTAAGATGCGGTTTTGTGCAGGCGGATGGGAGGGGTGGGTTATGGCTGGAAGCAACTGGTGGTGAGTTGCGATGCTTGTCCGTTCTCCTACTCGGTCTCTTCGCTACCCTCGATCGTCAGATTACCCTTGACGAGGTTCTTGTCGAGCGCCACGCCCACCAGATATGCCATGCGTACTGCTTCGGCTGCCGCAACTCGATGACCCAACGGTGTTAGCTGATAGTATTTCCGCCTGCGATCGTCCAGCTCCGGCGCCGGGCGTTTGTCGGATTCGGCAATGAGCCCGGTGTCGAGTAGGCGTTGTGCGGCCAGGTAGAGCGGCCCAGTCGCCGGCGACATGCGGCCTTTTGTCCGGCGCTCAATCTCTTTCATGATCCCGTACCCGTGCCGCTCTTCGTCTACCAGCGCCAGCAGTATTTGAAATGACAGTGGCGTGAGGGGTAGGTGTGCTTCTACGTCGCGCTCGGATGTGGTCACAAGATGTCTCTTCCCGTCGCAGATTTGCTGTGTACCTAAATATCGTATGCATATACGATATATCTAACTTGACACAAAAAGAAGCCCCTAGTTTGGGCGTCTGCGAATTCCCGAAGCGAGTTGCGTTCCTCGTGTAACTACGTATATTATATATCCATATGAGAAATATAGATATTCAAAATCGTTTGCAGTTTAGGACAACCATGTTTCTGTGGCATGGGAACCAAAGTGGCGATACGGCGTTGATGCCGGACATCAGAAGGGGGACGAAATGAGGAAGCACTTGACTGGAGCCACCTCTCTTGTGGCGCTTATTCTCTGCGCCTGCTCCGGTGATGGGCAGTGGATGGGTACTGTGCGGGACAGCGCAGGAGTTGCGATTGTAGAGAACACTCTCGAGAGCATTTGGTCTGTCTCAGATCAGTGGACGCTCGAAGAGGAAGTCAGAATTGGTGCTGTCGAGGGTGACCCTGACTATCAATTCGGCGCTATCGGTTTCATAGCGGTCGACTCTCGCGACCGGATGTTCGTAATGGATGCGATGGCGCGCCACATCAAGGTCTTCTCATCCGACGGTCGCTACGAGCAGACTATTGGCAGACCTGGGTCGGGGCCGGGTGAGCTCGGACAACAGGCCATCCAGCTTTTCATGGGACCGGGTGACACGCTTGTGGTTCCCGATATGGCCAATCAGCGGGTCAACCGCTACGCACCGGACGGTACGAGCTTGGGGAGTTTTCGGCTGGAATTCGAAAAAGGTATTCCCATGGCTATCAATGCCACGCGGTCGGGCGTGATAGTGGAGCAGGTGCGCCCATTGGCCCTGCCTGATCTGCCGGTCAGGGATTCTATGGACGCCATCATCAGGCTGACATCCGACGGCACAGTCGTGGATACGCTCAAGAAGTTTCCCTCGGGTGAGACCATCAACCTCGGAGGAGGAACTCCGGAGCTCAATTTCTTCTCGCCGGAGCCGGTGTGGCAACTCATGGAAGACATGCGTTTGTGCTTTGGCGTGAACGACAACTACTCGATTGATGTCTACTCGCCGGATGGCGTTCTGGAGCGGATCATCAGGAAGCCGTTCACACGCACGCCTGTTGCGGAGAGTGACCAGGAGCTGATGGTCGATGCGATGGTGGATCTTTGGACCGAAGCCGGTGTGCCGCCACAGGCGATCCCGCAGCTCCGCCAGATAATCCACTTCGCGGAGTTCTACCCGGCTTTCGCCGCCATTCAACGGGGACCAGGTGGAACGATGTGGGTGCAGCATATCCAGTCACCTTCCGAACTCAGCGAGGAAGAACTCGCGGCGTTCAACATGATCGAGGACATGGGTGCAAAGGATTGGGATGTGTTCGACGTGGATGGCCGGTTCCTCGGAATCGTGACAATGCCCCCGCGCTTTTCACCTCGCTCTATAGTTGGCAACAAGATCTACGGCGTGTTCCGCGATGATCTCGATGTACAGTACGCAGTGAGAATGCGAATTGTGGGTGTTGAGTTCGACGATACCGGCGCGATTCAGCTCGGCGCGATGCCATAAACCTTCACCTGAGAAAAGACGTAGAAGCCGTCAGGTGACGGCCGCGGGAACCGAGAACAGCCGAGTCACCTGACGGTTCAGGGTGGCTCGGCTGTTCATTGATGGTGGTCAGCTCTTGGGAGGTGAACTGTGTACTCGACCTGTCTGTTCTGCAACAAAGACCTGGGAACAAACGAAGTCATCGAGAACTTCCCGGTGGGCAGACGGCTCGCTTTTGACGAATCCAAGGGTAGGCTGTGGGTCGTGTGCCGCCGCTGTGAAAAGTGGAACCTCACCCCGTTGGAGGAGCGGTGGGAGGCAATAGAAGAATGTGAACGGCAGTTCCGAGCAACTCGGGTGCGTATGTCTTCCGACAACATTGGGTTGGCGAAGCTCAAGGAAGGTCTGACGCTGGTGAGAATCGGGCAGCCCATGCGCCCAGAATTTGCGGCCTGGCGATACGGAGATCAGTTCGGGCGTAGGCGCAAGCGAACGATACTCATCTCTGGAGTCGGCATTGCCGCGGTAGGCGCGGTGATGGCCGGGGGAATTGCTGCAGGCGTCGGTGTGGGCGGTCTACATATGATTCCGCAGGTGATCATCAACCTCCCCGTCCGCGTGAAGATCAAGACCAACGACGGCCGGGTCCTCAAGGTTCGCCAACAGAATCTCGAGCGGTCTCGCTTCCTGTTGAACTCTGCGACGGAGGTTGAGGGATGGGGAGTGTACGTGAAACACTCTGATGGTGAAGACATGTTTTACGGCGAAGAGGCAGTTCGGGTGACGAGCCTTCTGTTGCCCAAGTTGAACTCTATGGCCGGTCCGAAGCATGTCGTCCAAGACGCGGTCGAGCGCATCGAAGACGCCGGCAATCCCGAGCGGTACCTGGCTGCTCTCCCTGACAAGGTCCGCGCGGCCGACCAGAAGCGGTATGGCGACCGCACGGTGAAGGAGAAGAAGCTGGGCTTGGTGGGCAAGTTGCCGAAGCCTACGAAACTCGCTTTGGAGATGGCGGTTCACGAAGAGCAGGAGCGCCGGGCGCTCGAGGGCGAGCTTTGGCTGCTGGAGGCAGCATGGCGCGAGGCCGAAGAAGTGGCCGGGATCTCCGATGACCTTTTTGTTCCCACCGAAACAGAAGAGTTCATAGAGCAACATCGTACGGAAAACAGCCCATCGCAGTAATCAGCTCTGTCACTTGTGCACAATTCGCACTCCAGCTATTCTATCGACAACCTGTATACCGGAAACCGATAGAGTTGATCCCCCTTAGTGTTTTGAAGATGTCCAGCTTAGGAGAACCGAATGTCGAGAAAAATCGACAGCGCCGAAGATGTCATACCCCTCACGCCTCGGGTTTTTCACATCTTGCTCGCTCTCGTGGATGAAGAGCAGCATGGATACCGCATCATGAAGGAGGTCGAGGCACGGAGCGAGGGAAAAGTGCGGATCGGGCCCGGGACTCTTTACGAGGCGATTCAGCGTCTCGTGAAGAACCATCTGATCGAGGAATCCAATGAACGCCCCGACGTCGAGATGGATGATCAACGACGCCGGTATTACCGGTTGACTGAGTTGGGACGGCGCGTGCTTCATGCCGAGTCGGATCGGCTAGCGGCTCTGGTCGGATTTGCTCGCAGCAAGGACCTCGTTCGAGAGGCAAAGTCGGCGTGACGGCGCGACGCGATTCCCGAGCATTCGGCTCCCGCTCTGATCGCGTGTATCGAGCTCTGGTGAGGACGGTGTACCCAAGAGCGTTCCGCCTCGAGTATGAGCCGCAGATGGTGCAGGTCTTCGCGGACCTCATGCGCGAAGTGCGGGCTGATAGGCGCCTGCGCACCGCCACTTCGGTGTGGTTTCGTACAGTGGTGGATCTCTTTGTGAGTGGGCTCCGTTTGCGCATGCGGTCCTTGGCGGAATCGGCTGGAGGTTGGAGGCCAAGTCGACACAATCGAGAAGAGAGGATGAAAGGCGGAGGGTGGATGACAGCTCTTCTATTGGATTTGCGCTATGCGCTACGACTCTTGTGGAAGGCGCGCGGCTTCACCGCTGTTGCCGTGCTGACGATTGGCCTCGGAGTTGGGGCAAACACAGCGATTTTCAGTGTGCTGAATGGGGTGGTTCTCAAACCACTGCCGTATCCCGAACCGGATCGCCTCGTACGTGTGTGGCCAGGCAACTCACTCAGCAAGGAGTCACTGGCCGAGTTTGAAGAACAAATGCAATCCTATTCGGGGTTGTCGGGTTTCGGTGGCCAGAATCTGACACTTACCGGCACCGGCGAGCCCGAAGAACTGTTCGGTGCCAGCGTCTCAGTGAACCACTTCACCGTTCTCGGCGTTGCCCCTGTTCTGGGGCGCGCATTCTTACCTGAGGAACAAGAGCCCGGTCGTGGGGGTGTGGTCATCCTGAACCACGGTTTCTGGACTCGCCGTTTCGGCGCGGACCCGGGCGTCATTGGAGAGGCCATCCAATTAGGCGGGGCTGGCGAAGAAACCCGCACAGTGGTCGGCATCATGGGACCGAACTACCAACCGCTGTCCTCATCGGTGCAGGCCTGGTTGCCACTTACGATCGATCCAACGAATGAAGGAGATTATTCAGGCACGGCGAGTCTTATGGTGATCGGACGACTTTCCGAAAATGAAACGCTGGAGCGCGCAAACGCCGAGCTGCAAACGGTCATTTCTCGGTGGCAGGATGAAGGATTGCGGTGGCTAAATGATGAGGTGGCTCGCACCGCAGTTGTTGCCTCGATGCATGATACGCTGGTCGGAGGAGTTCGGTCGCGGCTCCTCGTGCTTCTAGCCGCGGTCACTTTGGTGTTGCTGATAGCCTGCACCAACGTTGCCAACCTTCTGTTGGCTCGCGGATCGGTGAGACAGAGAGAGATCGGTGTCCGTTTGGCCATCGGTGCGGGACGTTCTCGCGTGGTCAGGCAACTGCTGACCGAGTCGACGCTGCTGGGGGCGTTGGGTGGGGCAGTCGGACTTGCATTGGCAGCGTGGACGCTCTCTGTACTCAAAAGCAGCATACCTGCGGGCGTTCCGAGGGTCGATTCCATATCAATCGATGTTCCGGTGCTTGGCTTCACTCTTTGCGTTTCACTACTCGCAGGCTTGGTATTGGGTCTCCTGCCGGCCGCACGGTCTACAAGAAGCGATCTCCGTCCAACGTTGTACGATTGCGGCAGGGGAATGTCCGGCGGCCGCGGGCGTCAGCGTATCCACAGATCGCTGGTAGTGGTGGAGACGGCAATGGCTGTGGTACTAGTTGTGGGTGCCGGGCTGATGCTGAAGAGTTTCTGGCTGGTGAATAGGGTCGACCCCGGCTTCACGTCAGGAGGCCTCGTTGCGATGCGACTGAGCCCGCCCTCCAGCAGGTATGGCGACGGCGCGAGCCTGCGAGACTACTACGATCGGGTGTTCGAACGGCTCGAAGCAGTTCCAGGTGTTGAGTCTGTCGGAGCGAACATCCTGTTGCCGATGGGCCCCGGAGGCATCGCGGTCTTGTACAACGTGGAGGATGACGTCCTGCCTGAAGGCGAGTCTCGTCCACGATCCAATGTGCGGTCTGTTTCGACAGGATATTTCCAAACCATGGAGATACCGTTGGTGCAGGGACGGTTATTCAATGCGGCGGACGGCTCAGACGAGTCGCTGGCGATGATCCTAAACGAGACGATGGCCAACGATTTGGCCCCGGATGGAACGGCGATCGGCAAGCGCATTGGCGGTTTTTTTGGTGAGACTTTCACTGTGATTGGCATCGTTGGAGATGTGCGTCAGCAGAGCTTACAAGCGGACTCGCGGCCTGAGATGTACATACCGTATCGATGGTGGTCGACTTCAAATATGTATGTGGTGGTACGGACTCGAGGCGAAGCCACAGCGCAGATTCCGATGCTTCAGCAGGCTGTTTGGAGTGTGGATGCAGATGTGCCGATCTCGCGTGTCAACACCATGGAAGAGGTGATTGCGCGCTCGTTGGGCGACGTCAGGTTCCTCACTCAGTTGCTCACCGCGTTCGCAGCGCTGGCGCTGGTTATGGGAGCGATCGGCGTATATGGGGTTCTGTCGTATACGGTCAATCAACGCGCCGGCGAAATCGGAGTTCGAATGGCGCTGGGTGCGACGCAAAAGACTGTACTCAGGTCCGCACTGTGGCAGGGAATGGCGTTGGTTGCTGGCGGTGTTGTCGTCGGCTGTGCAGTTGCCATTGCTGCGACGCGCCTGCTATCTGGTTTCTTGTTCGGTGTGAGCACAACAGACCCAACCACATTCGTTTCAGTTGGGCTGTTCTTGATGATGGTGGCTGTCGTCGCTTGTTTGATCCCCGCCGTGCGGGCAAGCAGAATCGATCCGATGGTGGCATTGCGGCTCGAATAGCAACTGGCGTCTCTACGTACCTTGGCCTAGTTTGTCGCTCGGCACAGCCTAGAAGCCCAGGGGAGACGAGTCGCATGAATTGTCACCGGTGCGGGAAGTTGCTTGGAGGCAGCGATCGAGTGCTGATCGCAGGTGGGAGAACAGTGTGCAGTGAATGCGGTCGGAAGAAGGAGCCGCTAGTGTATACCAACGCGGTCCGCGCTATGCGGGCGGCGAGAAGAAGGGCCCTCGTGACCGGGTATCCCGTGACCATTACTCTCGTCCCTGACGAAGAAAAACGACGCACGCGCTATTTCTTGAAGGTCAGACGCCCCGACGAGGTCCGTTCGAGTCTTACCGAACTGAGGAGCCCTTAACGCCCGGATTCTGGTTCCATTAGTTCAGCGAGATAAAGCCCCGCGACCTGCGCGCCGAGTTCCGCAGGAACTATCTCACCCATATTGCACAACACCCAAGTTGAGAATTGTTGTTCGGGGTACCGCACGTAATAGGCTTTGAAGCCCATCATCGAACCAGTGTGTCCCAATGTTCTCAGACCGCGGTGCTCATCTTCTCTGATTGCCAGCGCGTAGTCCAGAACGTCCCCGTTGTTCAACACACCCTTGGCGTGCATCACATCCATGAAGTCGTTTCCACCGAGCCTGTTATTCAGGAAGTTCCTGTCCCACAGCAATAGGTCTTCGACCGTAGTGTAGAGGCCGCCGGCACCCGGAAGGGCAAAATTGCCCTGGTAACTCTGATAGTAGGGATCGTCTCCGCCTTCACGTGGCATGTAGCTCATCGCACGCCGCTCCACGATCTTGACAGGGTCGTCGTGGAAGTGGGTGTCGTTCATGCCAAGGGGTTCGAAGATCTTCTCGTGCGCGTATTGAGCGAGCGTCCTATCGCTTGCTCGTTCAACGATCATCGAGAGAGCGAAGTAGCCGCCGTTTGAGTACCTGTACCGCTCGCCCGCGGGAAAATCGAGCTCCTGACGCGACAACAGCTCCAGCGCATCTTCCCGACTGAACCTATCCCAAGTCGACAAGCCGTTGTCGCTCATGACTCTGTACATATCCGGCACACCGCTCGTGTGATGTAGCAGGTGACGGATCGTCACCGGTGGTTGGTAGTCGCGCATTTCGGGGAGAAATGTCCGAATGTTGTCGTCCAGAGAGAGAAGCCCCTCGTCTGCGAGCAGCGCAATAGCCGCTGCAGTGAACTGTTTCGAGACTGAGCCGACATAGAATACGGTCGTGGGCGTGATAGGAATGTCCCAATCGAGGTGAGCGTATCCGTACCCCTTTTTGTAAAGGAAATCGCCCTCCCGAGCGACGCCAAGCGCACATCCCACAGAACCGGGGCCATCGAACTCCGAAAAGATGGCGTCGACCTCCTGGGATGGTGGATTCTGTGCGTAGCCCCGGCATGGCAGCACAACTGCCAGTAACAGAAAGGTGTGGGCCCCGCACAGACGGCGGATAAAGAGCTTCATCTGAGTTCTCCCAGAGCGGAGTATCGTTGTGTCTGTCGTGTGAATCTTAGCATCAGACGTGGTTCGGTGCTTTGCCCTTTCAGTTGCTACAGTCGTTTCTCTCTCACGAGTGGACTGGCAAGCGATTTAGGGAAGGGGCCGAAATCACAACGAAAAAGTGACCCACGTCATAGATTCTCGAGACCAAAAGGCTGAGCAATATTCGGCTGTCGGGGACCACCACCACACGCAGTGCGGTACCCACACAACAGTATTACCCAGCACCCCAAACCGACTGGTGTAACTCATTGTAAATCAATCGCTTATATGCATGCGATGGCGAAACGCTCCTTTGTGTCTTCGAATGGCTCGTTCCTTGCGTTCATGATCACTTCCTAATATCCGCATAAACAAGACGTAATTAAGCACTTTTTTGCCGGTTTCTGTCGCGGCCGGTTGCAGAGGTTGGGAGCGCTATGGTTGGCACAGACGGGAGCAAGTCAGATGGTTAGATGTCACGTCAGGAGATTCGCTCTCACGATCGTGTGCCTCGTATCGGCGATTCTGCCGGTCCAGGCGCAGGGATGGGATGCGACGCTGTTCGTCGATCCGTTCCCTTCCCCCTACCTGAGCGATTGGCAGACCAATCCCAACGTTGTGTCGCTGACGTTGTTCAACAACACGGGGCGGACAGGTGAGGCGGTAGTTCACTTCACGGTCGTTGATGCAAGTGGAAGCACGCTGCTAACCGGACGCAGCGATCCGCTGACTGTGCTATCCGGTACTCCAACCGTGTTCAATACGACGTCGACGATTGGTGGCTACACCGAATACGATCCCCAGCTCGAAGACCTGGTGATTCGCACAGGCCGGTTCCCGGAGAGCGATTATACGGCGTGCATATTTGTCACTGACGCGAGCGGTTTTGTGCTCGTAGACAACGTCTGCTCGGAATTCAGCACGTTCTATCCCGATCCGCCCTACCTGCTTTTCCCGATGGACGGCGACACGCTGGGTAATGCGCAGCCAATTTTCGAGTGGACTCCGGTCCAAGTACCTATCGAGTTTCCGGTCACCTACGTGGTCCAGATAGCCGAAATACTCGCTAACCAAACACCGCTCCTAGCGCTCACCGCAAATATCCTACAGCACGAGGATGGGAGTCTCTTCGCTCCGTACCTCGAATACCCCCTCGGCGGCTATCCGTTGGAGAACGGCAAGCAGTATGCCTGGTGGGTGCAAGCCCTCGATCAGGATGGCATGCCTCCGGCGACGAATGAGGGACGCAGCGAAATCTGGACCTTCGTCTATGACGAGACATTCGAAGACTTCGACGACCAGGTATTCGGTGGGGCCGGAATGGTCAGCCTGGTGCACCCCGACAATGCCGACGATTCGCAGTTCGCCGATTTGGCCACGGCGTCTTTCCAGGTCGTGCAACGCAGAGTTGGTGCGCTCGAAGAGGGTGAAGACGTTCTACTGCCTCTGCCGTTCGATGAACTGAACCTGTTCACCGACATCCCGATCAACAACGTCTCCATCGAGACGGAGATGGCCTCACGTACTTTGGTAGTCTCTGGTGACGCATTGCTGCTGAACCAAACCGTCGACTTGATTCTCACAGGTGTGTGGGGCTCGAGCGGACCGGGTTCGTTCACACTCGGCATCAGGGCATACGATTTTAGGGTGAGTGACCTGATCTCCGACCTCGACGGGTCTGCCCTTTCCGATCTCGATCTGACTGACGCGATCATCACTTTAGCGAGTAGATCGCAGACACTCAACACGCGCGCGCTGCCTGCCGTAGTGGAAGATTTTTACGAGGGTTTGACTCTGTCACTCGAGCCGGGCCTCAACCTTCGCGCGGATGTAGACCTGGCCCAAACATCGTTGGCTCCACAGTTGCTCGCGCTGGGTGTGGAAGACGGTAGTGGCATACTCGAAGGCCACCTCGGTGCAGATCCAAGCTCGCCGTTCGACAACGGCGGCGCCAGGCCGGCGTCGGGGCTTCGCCTGGTAGCGAGTCTCGAGTCGAGTGATGTCTCCTGGTTCCCCAACTGGCTTGCGGCCGAGAGCATCGCGCTCGAGTTCTCGGTCAACTCGCCACTGACTGCAGTATTCAAAGCCCCGGCCAACGCCGCCCTCAACGGCGACAACTACAGCTTCAGCCTGCAGGCCGATCTGACGGAGCTGAGGAGTGCGACGGCCAACCTGACAGGTAACGTGGGTGCGATGACTGTGCCCGATATCCTGTCGACCATATCCGAGCTGCTGCCGAGCAGTTGGTCTCTTCCGCAAGGCATGGAGCGGTTTGACGGCCTCGCTCTGGACACCGGCTCAGTAGGCTTTGGTTTCGGGTTGGATCCGGCAGGTCCCGACAGTGTCTGGGCGAATATCGATGGCACGGGTCATCTGGATCTCGACGGTGGCAGCCGCTTCACTGCGGGTGGTAGGTTCGAGTTCAAGTACCTCGGTGGGCAAACGTGGGTAGGCGGAGACGTGAGTGTCGACGTCGGAGCCGTGACCGTGCCCGAGGTACTAGCTACCGTCGGCGAACTAGTTCAGGGCGGTTGGACGTTGCCTGCCGACGTCCAGAACTTCGAAGCTCTGGGGTTGGACACCGCATCGATCGGGCTCGGATTCTCAGCAAGTCCAACCGGCATGGATAGTGTGTGGGCGGGTGTGAGTGGTGTGGGGCATCTCAATCTCGTGAGCGGAGGTGACTTCACTGCTGGCGGTACCTTCGCCTTCAAGCGCATTGGCGAGGACAACTGGGTGTCAGGTTCCGTGGACGTGGATGTGGGTGCGGTGACAGTTACCGAGGCGCTAACCACCGTTACCGATGTTCTCCCTGGCGATTGGACATTCCCGAGCGAGGTAGAAAGTCTAGATGTTCTCGGACTCGACACTGCGTCAGTGGGTCTTGGGTTTGCCACAGGCCCACAAGGTCTGGACAGCCTCTGGGCAAATGTGAGCGGTGCCGGTCACGTCGACCTGGTCAGTGGAAGCCGATTGGAGGCGGGTGGAGCTTTCGCATTCAAACGTGTTGCTGAAGACAGTTGGGTGTCGGGTCACGTGCAGGTGGACGTTGGTGCAGTAACCGTCACTCAGGCACTCGAGACTGCCACGGAAATGTTGCCCGGCAACTGGGTGCTTCCCGCCGGAGTCGAGAGCTTCGATGCGTTGGGGCTCGACACTGCGTCGCTAGGCCTTGGCTTTGGAGCGAGTCCTGCCGGGTTGGATAGCATTTGGGCAAACGTCAGCGGCGCTGGACGCGTGAACTTGGTGAGCGGTAGCGATTTTGCCGCAGGTGGAAGCTTCGCGTTCAAACGTGTCGACACCGACAACTGGGTGTCGGGCCTATTGGAGCTGGACGTTGGTGCTGTATCGGTTACCGAAGCGCTCACGACCGTCACCGAAATCATGCCGGGCGACTGGGAGTTCCCCGACGACGTTCAGAGTTTCGATGCACTGAGCATCGATACTGCATCGGTGGGCTTGGGTTTCTCAGTGAGCCCTGCAGGCATTGATAGCCTGTGGGCAGGGGTCAGTGGGGCCGGCCAGGTCGATTTGGTGAGCGGAAGTCAGTTCGCCGCCGGTGGCCATTTCGCTTTCAAGCGTGTAGACACCGACAATTGGGTGTCGGCTCACGTTGAAGTCGATGTCGGCGCGGTAACGGTGACTGAAGCGCTGACAACTGTCACCGAGATTATGCCCGGCGACTGGGAATTCCCGGACGACGTCCAGAGCTTTGACGCATTGGGTCTCGACACCGCCTCTGTCGGGTTGGGATTTTCTGTTAGCCCTACGGGTATCGACAGTCTTTGGGCGGGCGTGAGTGGAGCGGGTCACGTAGATCTGGTGAGCGGGAGTCAATTCGCCGCTGGTGGTCACTTCGCTTTCAAACGTGTCGACACAGACAACTGGGTGTCGGGTCATGTTGAGGTAGATGTTGGCGCGGTCACTGTCACGGAAGCATTGACCACCGCCACAGAAATCCTACCGGGTGAGTGGGTGCTTCCCGCCGATGCGGAAGACCTCGATGTCCTGGCACTCGACACCGCGTCGCTCGGATTGGGTTTCTCGGTGAGCCCGGCTGGTCTGGATAGCCTCTGGGCATACGTTGGTGGCGCAGGACGCGTCGAAGTAGGCCGCGATGAGTTTGTGGCGTCGGGTAACTTCGCGTTCAAGCGGGTGGACACCGACATGTGGGTTGCCGGTGACGTGGATATGCAGGTTGGTCGGGTTACCACTCCGGAAGCAGTCCAAACGGTCACCGATCTGCTGCCAGGATCTTGGGATCTGGGCATAGACCCCAACCAGTTTGAAACACTGACCCTCGATGGTGCCGCACTCGGATTCGGTTTCTCGGTTAGCCCTCCGGGTTTGGACAGCATCTGGGCGCACGTGAGTGGGGCCGGACGAGTAGATCTGCCAAGCGAGTCGAGTGAGTTGATCGCGTCGGGTGCGTTCGCATTCAAACGCGTGGATACCGACACGTGGGTTTCGGGCGACATAGACGTGCGCGTTGGTCAGGTGACGATTCCCGAGGCCATTACGACGGTGACCGATCTGCTGCCGGGCGAATGGGCGTTGCCGGCAGACGTGCAGAGCATGGAAGTGCTCACGCTCGATCGAGGGGCACTTGGACTGGGCTTTTCGGTGAGTCCCGCGGGCTTGGACAGCATATGGGCGCACGTTAGCGGCGCGGGCACGGTTGATCTGCCTAGAGAGTCGAGTGAATTGGGTGCGTCGGGCGCGTTCGCATTCAAGCGAGTAGACACCGATACGTGGGTGTCGGGCGACGTTGATGTCCGTGTGGGTGAGGTCACGGTACCCGAGGCATTGGTCACGGTCACCGATCTGTTACCTGGTGACTGGGTATTCCCTTCGGATGTTGAGAGCCTGGAAGCCTTGACCTTGGACCAAGCGTGGCTTGGTCTTGGCTTCTCGGTTAGCCCGGCTGGGCTCGACAGTGTGTGGGCGGATGTCGGGGGTGGCGGCACAGTAGATCTCGTGAGCGGTAGCCAGTTCGCCGCCGATGGTGCGTTTGCATTCAAGAAGGTTGATACCGACAACTGGTCGTCGGCTCACGTGAACGTCGATGTTGGTGCGGTGACCGTAACCGAGGCACTCCAAACGGTGACGGAACTGTTGCCTGGTGATTGGGCCCTGCCCGCCGATGCTGAGAGTTTCGATGTACTCGGGCTGGATACTGCCTCACTGAGCCTTGGCTTCTCTGCAAGTCCCGCGGGCCTCGACAGCGTTTGGGCGGGGGTGCTGGGTGAGGGGCAAGTTGACCTCGTGAGCGGCAGCCAGTTCGCCGCCGACGGTGCGTTTGCGTTCAAACGTGTAGACGTCGAAACGTGGGTGTCTGGTCACGTGAACATGGATGTGGGTGCAGTGACGGTCACAGAGGCGCTTACGACCGCTACCGAACTCCTTCCGGGCGAGTGGACGCTACCGAGTGATGCGCAGGCCTTCGAAGTGCTGGGGCTGGACACCGCTTCACTTGGCCTCGGCTTCTCGGTGAGTCCCGCAGGCCTCGACAGTGTGTGGGCTGGCGTGAGTGGTGCGGGTCACGTTGACCTCGTGAGTGGCAGCCAGTTTGCGGCCGATGGTGCATTTGCCTTCAAGAAGGTCGATATCGACAACTGGGTGTCGGGTCATGTGAACGTGAATGTGGGTGCTGTGACGGTGACAGAGGCCTTGGAGACGGTCACAGAACTCCTACCTGGCGAATGGAATCTCCCCAGCGACGCCGAGAGTTTCGACGTGCTCGGCCTCGATACGGCCTCATTGGGCCTGGGTTTCTCGGTGAGTCCGGTGGGGCTCGATAGCGTATGGGCGGGCGTGAGTGGCGCCGGCCGTGTCGAGTTGGTGAGCGGTAGTCAGTTCCAAGCCGACGGCGCGTTCGCGTTCAAGAAAGTCGACGTAAACAACTGGGTTTCAGGCCATGTGAATGTGGACGTTGGTGCGGTGACGGTTACTGAGGCGCTCGAGACGGTTACCGAGCTCCTGCCTGGCGATTGGGCACTCCCGAACGACGCACAGAGCTTCGATGTGCTCGGTCTCGACACCGCCTCGTTGGGCCTGGGTTTCTCAACTAGCCCCGCGGGCCTCGACAGTGTCTGGGCGGGTGTGAGTGGTGCCGGACGCGTCGACCTGGTGAGTGGAAGCCAGTTCGAAGCCGACGGCGCATTCGCCTTCAAGAGGGTTGCCGCGGACAATTGGGTTTCCGGCCACGTCAATATGGACGTGGGTGCTGTGACGGTGACCGAAGCGCTAGAGACGGTCACTGAAATGTTGCCTGGTGATTGGGTTTTACCGGCAGATGCCGAGAGCATCGATGTTCTCGGCTTGGACACCGCCTCGGTTGGACTCGGCTTCTCAATGAGTCCAGCGGGTCTCGATAGTGTATGGGCAGGCGTGAGCGGTGCCGGTCATGTCGATCTAGTTAGCGGTAGTCAATTCGAAGCTGACGGTGCGTTTGCGTTCAAGCGAGTAAACGTGGACAACTGGGTGTCCGGACACGTGAACGTAGACGTCGGCGCGGTGACGGTGACGGAGGCGCTGGAGACAGTCACAGAGATGTTGCCCGGCGATTGGGTGTTGCCCAGTGACGCCGAGAGTTTCGACGTCTTGGGACTTGATACCGCTTCCTTGGGTTTAGGCTTTTCTGTGAGCCCTGCCGGCCTCGACAGTGTTTGGGCGGATGTTGCCGGTGCCGGTCATGTAGATCTTGTGAGTGGAAGTCAGCTCGAGGCCGATGGAGCGTTCGCTTTCAAACGAGTGAACATCGACAACTGGGTCTCGGGTCACGTGAACGTGGATGTAGGTGCTGTAACGGTGACGGAGGCGTTGGAAACCGTCGCAGAACTCCTGCCAGGCGATTGGGCTCTCCCAAGTGACGTCCAAGATTTCGACGCCTTGGGTTTGGATACGGCGTCGTTGGGTCTTGGGTTCTCAGTGAGTCCGACCGGCCTCGACAGTGTTTGGGCGGATGTTGCCGGTGCAGGTCATGTCGACTTGGTGAGTGGAAGCCAGTTTGAGGCCGATGGTGCGTTTGCCTTCAAGCGCGTGGATGTGAACAACTGGGTATCTGCGCACGTGAACGTGGACGTTGGCGCAGTGACCGTCACCGAGGCACTCGCGACTGTCACCGAAATACTACCAGGAGACTGGGCTCTCCCAAGCGACGCCGAGAGCTTCGACGTCCTCGGCCTGGATACCGCGTCACTGGGGCTCGGATTCTCGGTGAGCCCCGCAGGTCTCGACAGTGTGTGGGCGCAAGTGAGCGGTGCAGGCCATGTCGATCTGTTGAGTGGCAGCCAATTCGAGGCCGACGGTGCGTTCGCTTTCAAACGCGTCAACGTAGACAACTGGGTGTCGGCGCATATGAAGGTGGACGTTGGAGCGGTAACCGTCACCGAAGCCCTAACGACCGCCACTGAGTTGCTGCCAGGCGACTGGGCTCTGCCCGCGGATTTCGAGAGCTTCGACGTGTTGGGTCTGGACACCGCTTCTCTGGGTCTAGGGTTCTCCGTGAGTCCCGCGGGCCTAGATAGCGTCTGGGCTGATGTTGCCGGTGCAGGTCATGTCGACATGGTGAGCGGTAGCCAGTTCGAAGCCGACGGTGCATTTGCGTTCAAACGCGTCAGTACCGACAACTGGGTC
>CAZFHS010000072.1:0-21058 GCA_964518955.1 uncultured Gemmatimonadaceae bacterium
TGGTCCGGGGTCTCCGCATCTCGGCGCGCCAGCTCGGCGCCCACCGCACCCGTACCGCCCTTGCCCTCCTGGGTATGGTAATTGGAGTGTCTTCGGTCATCGCGATGGTGGCGGTTGGGCACGGCGCCCGCCAGGACGTTATGGCCCGCATCGACGCAATGGGCACCGACCTCATCATGGTCACCCCCGCCCAGGTCCGATCCTTCGCTGGCCGGGCACGTGTCAGGGGCACCGTCACCACGCTCACCCCCCGGGACGCCGAAGCCATCATCACGGAAGTGCCCGAAGTTTTGGCAGCAGCGCCGTGGGCCAGCCAGCGAATGCCGGTGAAGTTCGAGGCTGTCTCTTCCACGACCACGATTCAAGGCATCTCGCCCAGCGTCCTTGACGTCTTGAACGTCGGCACAGCTATGGGCAGGTTCTACACTGAGCGGGACGAACTCACTGCGGGCCGCAGCGTGGTGCTGGGGCCTTCAGTGGCCCGGACCCTCTTCGACCAGGAGCCTGCAGTGGGCCGGAGGATCCTCATCGGCAAGGTACCCTTCGAGGTCGTCGGCGTGCTCCACGCCCGAGGAACGGACCTCTCCGGCACCGACCAGGACGATATCGTATTGATACCCCTTCGGACGGCCCTCCGCCGAGTGTTCAACCAGGAGTGGTTGGGCGGTATCTACCTGCGCGCCCGGAGCGGGTCCGCCATGGAGCGGGCGGCGGACCAGGTCCGCTGGCTCCTCAGGGACCGGCACCGGCTGGACCGTTTCGACGCCGACGACGACTTCGAGATCCTGACTCAGCGGGAAATTCTGGCCGCTCAACAGGAGGTTGGGGACACTTTTACCAATTTGGTGGGCGCGATCGCGGCGGTCTCCCTTCTCGTGGGGGGGGTAGGCATCCTGGCCGTCATGCTCATGTCGGTGCGGGAGCGCACACGGGAAATTGGGCTGAGGCTAGCCGTGGGGGCACGTCGGCGGGACGTGCGCACGCAGTTCCTCACCGAGGCCTTGATGCTGGGCGTAGGAGGGGGGTTGGCGGGCGTTGCGCTGGGCCTGGCCGCCGCCGTTGCGCTGGCCATTGCCACCGATTGGGCCGTCGAGGTAGAGCCCTTCTCGGTGAGTTTCTCATTTGGGTTTTCCCTACTTGTGGGAGTCTTTTTCGGCGTCTACCCTGCCTACCGAGCATCTCTCCTGCACCCCGTGGAGGCGCTACGGAGCGAGTGATGATCGGCCTCTGGCCAAATCGGGTCCCAGCCGTTTGGTCACCGCGTTCATCCGCGCCACAGTCGATGAGAGAGATCTCTCAGTCGGCATAGTCTCATCGATCCAGACACACGGCTCCCTCGCCAACTGGCACCCGCATTTACACCTGCTTGTCACCGACGGCGGTTTTCGTCCTGATGGAACTTTCGTACGACTGCCGCTCCATGACGTCGCAACTCTCACCGAAATGTTTCGCCGAGCGGTGCTCAAGATGTTCGTCAAGCGTGAGCTGATGGACATCGAGACGGCTCAGAGTATGCTCAATTGGCCGCATTCGGGATTCCACTCACACGATGGAGTGTGGGTAGCAGCCGACGACACAGAATTCACCGTACGACTTGCCCGCTATTGTGCCAGAAACCCCGTGGCCCTCAGCCGCATGGAGTACGACGATGAGCAGAGTGCCGTCACCTACCACTCAGACAAGCCCACAGGACCCACGGCGGGCAGTGAAACTACCGATGCCCTGGAGTTTCTGGCCCGGCTCACCAGTCACATCCCGGACAAGGGACAGGTACTTCAGCGCTACTATGGATTCTACTCATCTCGCCAAAGGGCGAAACGCCGCAAAGCCAACGGTGACGCCGTGGGAGAGCCGCTCGAAATGGTCGACCCCGAGCCCGAAGCGCTACGCAAGGCAAAGCGACGCTGGGCCAATTTGCTCAGATGCATCTTCGAGGTTGACCCATTGATGTGCCCCAGATGCGGTCAAGAGATGCGTATCGTTGCGTTCATCACCGAACCCAAGGTGATCGACCGCATCCTCGAACACCTGCGACGCACCCGCGCCACGCGCCGACGCCCACGCGCTCCGCCCAGACGCTGGAAGTCCGCCGCAAGCACCGCTTCGGCTTAGAGCCACACTTAGAGCCACACCCAAATCCCCGGGCGTTCTCCGCTACGGGGGGCATTGGGTTGCCCGGACGTGCCGAGCGGCGTTCTGAAAGCCGCTGACCACCCAAGTTGTGGAACAAAATCCGCATTTCTGGGCGTTCACGTCGGCAGCGGGACATCGCCGGACTCAACCAGATCCCTGGACACGTTCATTTCGAGGTCGTTCGAGGTCGCATACTTGGAGGAGGTGAAAGGAAAATCCTATACCGCGCAGCCGAGATTACTCGAGACAATTACAGTCGTTCCAGCGCGCTCGGCAGCTCATGTAGCGACTCCAGTCGCTCATTTGCCTGGGTGAGCGCAGCATCGTCTGAAGGCGTGAATCCGCGCGGCACGGCGACTACCTTCGCTTTGGCGGCAATGCCTGCCAGTACACCGGCAACCGAGTCTTCAACGACCGCGGTGGTTTTTGGATCGAGAACCATCCTCCCCATGATCTCGAGATAAACATCTGGCTCCGGTTTCCCATGAGCACATTTGTCACTCGAGACGATCTGCTCGAAAAACCGAAACCAATCTGCACCCGTTAGTGCGGCTTCTATGAGCAGTTTCGGGGAACCCGATGCAAGGCCGACACGATATTTCCCTGCACAGTGCTCCAAGGCTTCGCCCGCTCCTGGAAGAATCGGAACGTTTCCCCCCTTGTAGGCCTGCGCCATGATTTCGATTGTCTGACTCAGTACTTCATCCGAGCGCATCGCGCCGTCGAGCTTCTCGGTGACGTAATCGACCCACACTGAGGTCCTCACGCCCATCAGGCGCTCCTGATCGGCATCGGTCCAGCTCTTTCCAAAGTGCGATAACAACTCGCGCCTGGCTTCGAACCAAACAGGTTCGCTGTCGACCAGCAATCCGTCCATATCGAAGATTACTGCCTGGATCACGTGGTGCTCCTCCCGTAAGTTCCATACCGTTTCGGTCGCATGAAGTAACTACGGTATTCATCCTTGCGCCACCCAATTTTGTGTAGGTGGTGGCCGCTGCATCGAACGGAGGTAGGATGGGCACCAGTTCTCCACGACGCTTCGCCATCGGCGTTGACTTCGGCACCAACAGCGTGCGTGCTTTGGTGGTCGACGTCGCCGACGGTTCGAAAGTAGCCACCCACGTGAGCAACTATTCGAGCGGTGAGGCGGGGGTTCTTCTAAGCTCTACAGATCCAAACCTGGCTCGCCAAAACCCGGCGGATTACATCGATGGTTTCTACTCTTCGGTGAAGCGCGCGGTGATTGCCGCGAAACGGAAGCGTGGGTTCAGGCCCGAGAACGTGATCGGTATCGGTGTCGACACGACAGGATCGACGCCATTGCCGGTGGATCGGGATGGTATGCCACTGGCACTACACGCGGAGTTCCGAAACTCACTTGCCGCGCACGCGTGGCTGTGGAAAGATCACACTGCCCACGCCGAGGCAGCCGAGATCACCGCCAAGGCGGCGAAACACCGCCATCGATATTTGACGAAATGTGGTGGTACCTACAGCAGTGAGTGGTACTGGTCCAAGATCCTGCGCTGCAGGCGCAAAGAGCCGCAGGTTTTCAAGGCCGCATACGGTTGGGTCGAACTCGCCGACTTCATCCCTGCCTTCATCACTGGGAACACCGACCCTCATACCATGGCGCGCGGTGTTTGTGCGGCTGGGCACAAGGCGATGTATAACGATGACTGGGGTGGACTGCCGTCAGAGCGATTCCTGGCCTCGCTCGATTCCGATCTTGTGCCGTTGCGCAGCCGGTTCGCAGAGCAAGCAGTACCGTCGGACCGCACCGCCGGCCATCTCACCGTTTCGATCGCAAAAAAGGTGGGCTTACCGGCGGGGGTCCCGGTAGCTGTCGGTGCCTTCGACGCGCACATGGGCGCTGTCGGTGCTGGAATCAAACCGGGGACGCTGGTGAAGATCATCGGCACCAGCACTTGCGACATGATGGTTGCGCCGCAACAAGAGCCGCTTCCCGATATTCCAGGGCTCTGCGGGATTGTGCCCGGATCGGTCTTGCCCGACATGTACGGGCTGGAAGCCGGCCAATCTGCTGTCGGTGACATCTTCAACTGGTTCGCGAGTTTTCTGGCGCCAACGAAGTACACCGCCAAGGGAGATCCCCACCACAATCTGTCGAGAGCGGCGGAGAGTTTCCTGCCGGGCGAAAGCGGGTTGCTCGCTCTCGACTGGAACAACGGAAACCGGACGATCTTGGTGGATCCGAGGCTTACGGGGCTCGTCGTTGGTCAAACGCTTCACACCACCGCACCGGAGATATATAGAGCACTGGTGGAGGCCACAGCGTACGGAGCACTCACCATCATCAACCGGCTCGAGGAATACGGGGTCGGTGTCAAAGAGGTCGTGAACTGCGGCGGTATCGCCGAGAAGAGTCCGTTCGCGATGCAGATTTACGCCGATGTCTGTAACCGGCCGATGAAGATAAGTCGCTCTGCCCAGACTTGCGCGCTTGGCGCCGCAATTTTTGGAGCCGTTGTGGGCGGTGCCTACAGAACGGTGCGAGCGGCACAACGTAGGATGACCGGAGTGAAGCGGCAGGTTTACCGCCCGCGCAAGGCGAAAGCTCGTGTCTACGCCGAACTCTACGGGCTCTACAAGCAGCTCCACGATGCTTTCGGTGGTGCCGGCCACACCGAAGCGCTCGGCCATGTAATGAAGTCTTTGATAAACATTCGGGATCGGACCCGGAAAGGGTAGCGCATGCTCGAAGAACTCAAGCTCGAGGTGTGCCGCGCCAATCGCGCGCTCGTTGAGCGAGGGCTCGTCAAACTCACCTTCGGAAACGTGAGCGGTATTGATCCGAATCGTGAGCTCGTCGTCATCAAACCGAGTGGCGTTCCGTACGGTGGACTGGTACCGGAACAGATGATAGTCGTCGATCTCGAATCGCGGGTCGTCGAGGGGAACCTCCGACCCTCCACTGACACGCCGACACACCTGCTTCTGTACAGGCAGCTTTCAGGAGTCGGGGGAATCACGCATGCGCACAGTCGCTTCGCGACATCGTTTGCGCAGGCTCACCGCGAGATCACGTGCTACGGTACAACACACGCGGACTACTTCCATGGCCCCGTTCCTGTAACTCGCACGCTCGCGCGAGAAGAAGTGGAGCGGGAATACGAGACCAATACCGCGCGCGTGATCATGGAGCGGTTTGAAGAGATCGATCCGATCGGCATGCCTGCTGTTTTGGTGGCCGGACACGGACCGTTTGCGTGGGGCAAAGACGTCACCGAGTCGCTCGACAATGCCGTGGCTCTGGAGACCGTAGCCGAGATGGCATTCGGGACTGAGATGCTGCGTCCGGATGCGCCCGCGCTGGACCGGCACTTACTCGAGAAGCACTATCAACGCAAGCACGGCACCGATGCGTACTACGGACAGGACTAGGAAATGATCGATATCGAGCGGTACGAATTATGGTTTGTCGCCGGCAGCCAGCACCTGTACGGGGACGATACCCTGACTTTGGTGAGAGAAAACACAGAGCGAATCGCCGAAAGACTCGACGCTACTGATTCAATCCCGGTGAAGGTGGTCACCAAACCGGTGCAGACGAACGCTGACACCATAGGCCGGTTGTGTGCCGAAGCAAACTCAGCGGAGAACTGTGTGGGGCTCATCGTGTGGATGCACACTTTCTCCCCTGCGAAGATGTGGATCGGGGGTTTGAAGTCACTTCAGAAACCCTTTGCTCACCTGCACACTCAATTCAACCGTGACATACCTTGGTCGTCGATCGACATGGACTTCATGAACCTCAATCAATCGGCGCATGGAGATCGCGAGTTCGGTTACCTGTGCACGCGAATGGGATTGCCGCGAAGGGTAATTGTCGGTCATTGGGAAGACCCCGAGGTTCATCACGATCTCGCCAGGTGGGCCCGCGCCGCCTCCGCGTGGCACGATGCGCAAGGGGCCAAAGTCGCCCGCTTCGGTGACAACATGCGTGACGTTGCGGTGACCGAGGGAGACAAGATTGAGGCCCAGCTGTCGCTCGGATATTCCGTGAATGGCTATGGCCTCGGCGATCTCGTAGCTCGAATCGAAGACGTCACAGACTCGGAGATAGACAGACAAACCGCCGAGTACGACGACCTCTATGAAGTGGCCGAAGAGTTGCGGCAAACCGGGGCACGCAGAGAAGCGCTCCGAGACGCAGCCCAAATCGAAATTGGCATGCGGTCGTTCCTCGATGATGGTGGGTTCACTGCCTTCACCGACACGTTCGAGAACCTTCACGGTCTGCGGCAGTTGCCTGGCCTTGCCGTGCAGCGACTGATGGCAGACGGATACGGATACGGAGCCGAAGGCGACTGGAAAACCGCAGCGTTGGTGAGAACTATGAAGGTTATGGCATCGGGGTTGGCGGGCGGAACGTCGTTCATGGAGGATTACACATACCATCTCGATCCGAGCGGCCCGATGGTGCTGGGGGCGCATATGCTCGAGGTCTGCCCTTCGATCGGCGACGACACCAAGCCTTCACTCGAGATTCACGCGCTCTCAATCGGCGCCAAAGAAGATCCTGTGCGGCTCGTGTTCGATGCGCGTCCAGGTCCGGCAGTCAACGTCACGATGCTCGATATGGGAAATCGTTTTCGCATGGTCGTGAACGAGGTTGACGTCGTGCTTCCCGACGAACCTATACCGCAACTGCCAGTTGCACGTGCGGTGTGGGTGCCGCGGCCGGATCTGAAGACTGCGGCGGCGGCCTGGATCCTCGCTGGCGGCGCACACCATACGAGTTTCAGTCAGGCCCTCTCGGCCGGTCATCTCGAAGATTTTGCTGATATAGCCGGCATTGAGTTGCTGGTAATAGACGACAAGACATCACTGTCGGAGTTCAAGAAAGAACTGCGCTGGAATGAGGGCTCGTACAAATGAACTGGCTGGATTGGCTGGTGATCGTTGGGTATTTCGGAGTCTTGCTCGCTCTGGCGTGGTGGGTCATACGCAGGAACAGGGATACAGCCGACGACTACTTCCTTGCCGGAAGAAACCTCGCTTGGTGGATCGTTGGCGCGTCGATCTTTGCCTCCAATATCGGTTCGGAACACCTCGTTGGCCTGGCCGGCTCAGGGGCGACAGACGGTGTCGCGATGGCGCATTACGAACTTCACGCTTGGTGTCTGTTGGTGCTTGCATGGATCTTCGTGCCGTTCTACACGCGGTCCAAGATCTTCACGATGCCCGAGTTCCTCGAACAGCGCTTTAGTCCCGCTAACCGCTGGGTGCTGTCGATCATATCGCTATTCGCATACGTCCTAACAAAGATTGCAGTAGGGATCTTCGCCGGTGGAATCGTCTTCTCGGTGTTGTTGCCGGAACTGCGAGTCGGACCACTCGACAGCTTCTGGATCGGATCGATCCTCGTAATCGTGCTCACCGGTCTTTATACCATCGTTGGAGGCCTACGGGCCGTGGCTTACACCGAAGCCATGCAGACCGTGGTGCTCGTACTCGGGTCGGTGCTGGTAACTCTCTTTGGACTCGAGGCTCTCGGCGGTTGGGGTGCTCTGCGCGAAATCGCCGGCTCCGACATGTTCAACCTCTGGAAGCCGCTGGTGCCCGAGACAGTCGCCGGAACGTGGGCACCCGTAAGAGAGGTCGATGCATCGGGGCAGGTCGTCCGAATGGCGTGGTACTTCAACGACAACTACCCGTGGTTGAGCATGCTCTTTTGCGCGCCGGTGATCGGATTGTGGTACTGGTGTACCGACCAATACATCGTGCAGCGCGCTCTAGGCGCGCCCAACGAACAGCAGGCGCGCCGCGGCAGCATCTTTGCTGCGTTCTTGAAGCTGCTGCCCGTCTTCATTTTCATCATTCCGGGCATGATCTGTATGGCGCTGGCACAGGGAGGAGGCATTCCGGAAATACAGCAGGCGCTGCTCGACGCCGACGGAAACGTCATTGCAGACGAGGCGCAAAAGGCCTTCCCACTGCTTGTCATGACAGTATTGCCCGCGGGTGTCCGGGGCATCGTGGTCGCAGGATTGCTTGCGGCGCTGATGAGTTCTCTGGCAGGCGTCTTCAACGCGTCGGCGACGCTGTTCACGATGGACTTTTACAGCAAGCTCAGGCCCAACGTATCACAGCACCAGTTGGTGTGGATCGGGCGCGTGGCCACCACAGTCATGGTGCTGATCGGCTTGATCTGGATCCCCGTCATACAGGGTGGGCGAGGTCTTTACGACTATCTCCAGGGTGTGCAGTCGTACCTGGCGCCTCCGATATTCGTGGTGTTCTTCCTCGGCGTTTTCTTCAAGCGTTTGAATGCGCAAGGAGCTTTGTGGGCGCTGATCGTAGGGTTCTTCATGGGTCTAATCCGGCTGGCGATCGACACGCCGGTCGCACTCGAGCTCGGCACTCTCGCAGACGGCTACGCGGAAGGGTCCCTGCTCTGGATCATCAACAACACGTTCTTCCAGTATTACAGTATCGTGATATTCGTGGTGTGCGTGGCGGTAATGGTGGGGGTGAGCTATTCGACTCGCGCACCCGATTATGCGAAGATCAGCGGACTCACTTTCGGCACTGTCACAGAGGGGCAACGGAGCGAATCTCGGCGCAGCTGGGGTTGGGGCGATGTGATCGCGTCTGTGGCGGTGCTGTTCGCGATATTGGCGGCGTACCTCTACTTCACGGGGTGACGTGGGTAGAATCACCTGACCTGAAGGGTCGCACGCAAGCGGATGTCTTTAGAGGAGGCGCCTGGTTCCACAACCCACTCTTCGTCTCCATTCAACATTCGGAGGCGTTTGGGATTGAGCGCGCTCGCTTTGGTTCGAGCAAAGTCTCAATCCCTGCAGTGCTATGCCTCGTCAGCCCCCCAACTGAACCTCGAGCTTTGTCACGGACGCCGCTGGGAAGCGGTGTACAAATGGTGATCCACTCGAGTGCACGAGTGCAGCGGTAGGCACCACAGTTTCGGGTGCATCGAAGGTGTTATGGTCGTGCACGTCGAGCGCGGTTAGTGTCGTCGCGGTCACGGCGCCGACCGCTGCGCCACGCACTGTTATCTCAGTTTCGCGCGGCTCAGTCATGTGTGTGTTGGTCACGGTGAGCGTGAGCATTTCGCCCCGCACCGACGCCGAGCCGTTCAGGCCCCAAAGTGATCTCTCCTCTCCCTCGTCATTGCTCCAGTGTACCGACGGAGCGGAGGTCACGGAACGTACGGCTCGAGCACCCTGATGCGCAGCGTACATCGCAAACACGTGGTAGGTCGGCGTGAGCAGGAACTTGTCCTCGTCAGCGAGGAACAACGAGTGAATGGTGTTCACGAGTTGCGCGATGTTCGCCATCGCAACTTTGTCGGCATGCCTGTTGAATATGTCGAGAGTCAGCCCCGCAACCAGTGCATCTCTGATTGTGGATTGCTGGCCGAAGAGATGGCCAGGATCGACATTCGTCGTCATACGGTGCCAGGCACCCCATTCATCGACCACAAGCTTGACGCGGTGGCTGCGATCCAATTCCCCCATAGCCTGCCACTGCGCCGTGATCAGGGAGTCCATGCGATTTGCGCTCAGAAGTAGATCATACCAGGCGGTCCCGTCGAAATCGACCGCCTCACCGTTGGGGGCGCTCGTGTAGTGGTGAAGCGCCCAACCCCACATGCGGTTGAAGCTGCGCCGTTCGTTCAGCGCGGCAAAGAACCGTCGCGTCCAATCGAGGTCTCTTCCGCTCGGACCCGCACCGATGAACCGCAGGTTCACTCCGTAATCGGGGACCGCCCAAGACGCGAAACGTCGGTACTCGGCCGCGTATTCCTCTGGGGTGAAGTTGCCACCGCACCCCCAAGACTCGTTTCCGACACCCCAGTACTGGACGTTGAACGGCTCCGGGTCTCCGTTTGCTTCGCGCTGTTCCGCCAGCGTCGTGCTTCCACTGGGAGAGTTGCAGTACTCGAGCCACTCAAAGAACGCGCGCGCCGGCAGCGACCTCACATTCACCGCCAAGTACGGTTGCGCGTCCACCAGGCGACAAAAGCGTAAAAACTCGTTCGTGCCGAAGTGGTTGTTGTCGTATTTCTGCGGGAGATCGCCAGCATCGCGCCATTCTCTGGCATCGACCCAGAAGTTGGTCCGCTTCGGACGTGACTCACGTGGGCCAATTCCATCGCGCCAGTCGTATGAGTCGGCAAAGCAGCCACCAGGCCATCTGATCACGGACGGCCGTATCGGTCGTAACGCTTCCACCATCGCCCGGCGTATGCCGCCGATGTTCGGCACATTCGAGTCTTCCCCGACCCAGATGCCGTCGTTCACGACTCCACCAAGGTGCTCTACGAAGTGCCCATAAATCTCGGGGGCGATCGTGCCGATGGTTTCGTCCAGCAGTACATCGATGCGGGAGTCGGCAATCCATGAAGATCTAAGACGGCCGCCCCTGGTGGCGGCAGCACTACTCAGGCCCAATCCACCCACAACGCTCGAGGCAACGAAGTCCCGTCGGGATATTGCGGTCATAACACACCCCCTCACGCGCCAATATCGCTGCGTTACCGAGTGTCGGCAAATCCTTTCCTTTGCTCTGGCTCAATTTCGTCAGCACAGGCATCTTACGAATCAACTGAATTGCATCTCGAATCTGATTCCGAGCGCAGCATGCGGAGCGCCGTGGATCCGGATTCCGTTGACGAGCGATTCTCGGTTCGAGAGGGTTACCCAATGAAAGGTCGCTGTCGATGCAATACGCATCTTTCGCAAAGTTCGCCGGTGGTGCTGTTCCTGGCATTCGCGCTGTCCACATATGGATCCGCGCTGGCCGGCCAAGGCACACAACGTGATGACGCCGATACTCTACCGACTCTCGGTCTGGACCAGGGCCTCCTCAGCTTTGAAACGGCTTCCTTCGATCTCACGCTCGTAAACGCATCGCAGACCGTGGCCGGGCTCCGACCCAAGGGTGCGGACGGATTTGACTTCACACCCAGCGACTGGCTAGAGCGGCGGAACCGGAACGGGTTCTTCCATCTGGGCGACCTCACTCTCCGGTTGCGCGCTGCCGGATCGGACGAATGGCTAGACGTTTCGACCGCGGCGGAGCGTGCGCCGGTGGAAACCCTTGCGGTCTCGAACCCAGTACTGGCCGCAGCTGATCTGGCAGCCACCCTGCCGGCCGACTTACCACTTCAGGTGCGCCGATATTGGGAGCTCGAGGGCGAGCATCTCGCGTTGCGTTTCGAGTTGACCAACAGATCCGATGAGGAAATCGAAATCGGTGCACTCGGCATCCCGATGGTCTTCAGCAACATTCTGACCGACAAATCTCTCGATGAAGCTCACGCTACCTGTTCATTCTATGATCCGTACATCGGCCTGGATGCCGGATACCTACAGGTTACGAGGCTCACCGGCCACGGACCCGCACTAGTCGTCGTCCCGCACGGGGATACTCCGTTAGAGGCATACAACCCGTTGTTCTCCGATCCGACCGGACGCGGCCACACTTTCGAGGGTTTCTACGAATGGATGGCGCACAGCAAGGCATATGCGGATGACGAGTGGATCGATGCCCAGCCGTGGAACCAACCCACATCAGCGATTTTGGCACCGGGAGAATCGCGGTCGTACGGAGTGAAGTTCCTTCTCTCTGATGAGATTCGGAACATCGAGTCCACCCTGATCGCCAACGGTCGTCCAGTTGCCGTCGGCATTCCGGGTTACGTATTGCCGATGGATCTTGAGGCCAAGCTGTTCATCAACCATACGGAGGAGATTCAATCGGTAGACATCGACCCGGCCGGCGTGCTTTCGGTTGTAGACGCCGGAACGAACGAGAATGGGTGGCGAGTCTACGATGTACGGGGTCGCAATTGGGGTCGCGCGCGGATGACCGTCACCTACGAAAGTGGTGCTGAGCAGACTATTCACTACAAAGTCATCAAATCGCAGGCGCAGGTTGTTGCGGACCTGGGTCATTTCCTCACTACCGAGCAGTGGTTCGAGAAACCGGGCGACCCGTTCGGACGGAGCCCATCCGTCATCAGCTACGACTACGACGTGCGGCGCCAGGTAACCGAGGACAACCGCGCCTGGATCGCGGGGCTTGGCGACGAAGGCGGCTCCGGCTCGTGGCTCGCGGCATTCATGAAGCAGCTCGATTCACCCAATCTCGAAGAGTTGGAAAAACTGCAACGCTTCATGGACGGTGTGCTCTGGGGCGGGCTTCAGTACGATGACGGTGAACTCGAGTACGGAGTGCGGAAAAGCCTCTTCTACTACGAGCCCGACTCAATGCCGGCGGGGACCTACAGCGACAGCGTCGAATTCGGCGGCTGGTCGAGCTGGAACAAGGAACACGCGGAGACAGTTGGACGTTCGTACAATTACCCTCACGTCGCCGCCGCACATTGGGTGATGTACCGCCTAGCTCGGAACTACGAAGGATTCGTCACAAATCACGAATGGGATTGGTACCTCGAGCGGGCGTACCAGACAGGAGAGGCCATGGTCAGGCACGCTCCGCGGTACGCGCAGTTCGGTCAGATGGAGGGGACAATCTTCGTCCGGATTCTCCAAGATCTCGAGCGTGAAGGGTGGACGCCTCAAGCAGATGCTCTCCGAGTAACCATGAAGGGTCGCGCCGAACTCTGGCGCTCGCTTGGATACCCATTCGGAAGCGAGATGCCGTGGGATTCGACCGGCCAAGAGGAAGTGTATGCGTGGTGCCGTTATTTTGGGTTCGACGAAAAAGCGCTCGTCACATTGAATGCGATCCTAGGCTACATGCCCACGGTGCCGCATTGGGGGTACAACGGTAGCGCGCGCCGTTATTGGGACTTCTGGTATGCAGGGAAACTCAGCCGACTGGAACGCCAACTCCATCACTATGGTTCAGGCATGAACTCTATCCCTGTGCTCAGTGAATTCCGCGACAACCCGGACGACCTGTACCTACTGCGCGTAGGCTACGGCGGCGTGATGGGCGCGATCGCGAACATCACTCAGGAAGGATTCGGACCGAGTGGTTTTCATTCATTTCCGTCCACGCTTCGAATCGATGGCTATTCGGGTGACTACGGTCCAGGGTTCTTCGGCCACGCCATGAACACCGGAACCTATGTCACCCACGATCCAGAACTCGGTTGGCTAGCTTTTGGTGGGAACCTCACCATCGAAGGTGACATCGTTCAGGTGAAGCCGCTGGATTCGGCCAGGTCGCGCGTATACATCGCACCGTGGGGATTATGGCTGACGCTGGATGCTGGCAAGTTTGAAAGCGTTGCTATCGACGGCGAGTCTCTCCGCTTATCGCTTTCGGCGGCTACGCCTCTTGCGCCGAACGCTCGTCTGCGAGTCGAGCAGCCGGCGGCCGTGGACGGCATAGGTACATTCGCGCCTTCTGGATCGTACGCCAGCGAACGCGGCGCAAATGTGATCCCGCTGGGAGACACCTCCACCGTGGTCGTGCTGGAGCTTAGATGACCTTCATTCTTTTTCTTCCAAGATCTGCAGAGGCACCGCCGTGTCTACGATGAACCCCCCCAACCATCTGCCTAACCGCAGGGACTTCCTCAAGACCACCGGCGCCATCACCGCTGGAACGGCCCTCTTTCCATTCCTGGGGTGCCGGCCCGCCGGAGGGCCCCTGGCCGATGCACGAGCTGCGATGGTCCGTCCCTTCCGAATGGACCGGGTGAGCCTGGGAGGCGGGGTTTTCAGCGAGAAGCGGGACCGGATGCTGAACTATGCCCGCAACTACGGGAGTGAGACGGAAGTCCACGCCGGACCCGACCGGTTGTTGAGCATCTTCCGGGCTAATGCGGGCCTCGATACAAAAGGGGCCGAGCCGGTGGGGAGTTGGGAAAACGCCACCGGTTACCTGCGAGGCCACTACGCCGGTCACTTCATGAGTATGCTGGCCCACGCATATGCGAGCACCGGTGACGCGGTTTACAAGGAGAAGCTGGATTACATGGTTGCGGGGTTGGCCGAATGCCAGGAGGCGCTGGCCGCCGCCGCCCGACTCCCGACACCCAGGGTCGATGGGCGGTTTGGATCGGCCCTGAACCTATCCGGGTCTCCCATAGGGCTGGCGGAACACGTCCGCCTTCCCGAAGGGATCGTCAACGGCCTGAACGACTTCACCGTCGCATTCTGGATCAATCCGTCCGTGTACGATCGGTCAGCCATCATAGACCCCAGGATCGACTCCAGTAGAGACACGGCCGAGCTCATTAATAACTCGGCGGTGTTCAGCTTCGGCAGCCCCAATCCGGAGTACGCCGAGCCTCCCCAGGCTCACATGTTTTTTACCGTTCGGGTTTCCAACGAGCATCCGGTGCCCAGGTTCGCGATCACTGTCACGGGCGAGGATGGGGAGCAACGGCTGGATGGGACCGAGCCGCTGCCCATGGACGAGTGGACCCACATCGCCGTCGCAAAGTCGGGGAGCACGGGTGTGCTGTACATAAACGGCGTCCCCGTTTCCACGAACCACGGCTTGACCCTGAACCCGGCCGACCTTGGCGCTACCAGTGACAACTGGCTCGGCCGCCATCAATTCCCTCAACGCACCGTCTCCTACCTGAAGGGAGCTTTGGACGAGTTCCAGATCTACGGGAAGGCGCTCAGCGAGGAAGAGGTGAATTCCCTGTCCTCCACGGCCGAGGGGACCGCCGGGGGCCCCGACGTGGCCTGGTACCGCTTCGACGAGGAGAACGGTCCGACTGCGGTAGATTCGTCCGGCAACGGCCGGGATGCGATGGTGTTTGCCCCGACCGACGGGCGGCGCCATCCAGGATTCCTTTCTGCCTACCCCGAGACCCAGTTCATTCGGCTCGAGGAGTTCGCCAGATACGACAGAGGCTGGCAGGGGATCTGGGCACCCTACTACACCCTTCACAAGATTTTGGCCGGCCTCATCGACGCGCACGTACACACGGGCAACGAGCAGGCTCTGGACATTCTCGTCGGTATCGGCGATTGGGTGCACAGCCGTCTCGCGCCACTGAGTTCCGAACGGCTCGATCGCATGTGGGACATCTACATCGCGGGCGAGTACGGTGGTGTGCACGAGAGCTTCGCCAGCCTCCATGCCTTGCGCCCCGACCGCGGAGAGTACCTCGAAATAGCGAGGCTCTTCGACAATCGGAATCTCCTTCCCTCCACTGTCGCAAACGAGGACATCCTGGATGGGTTGCACGGCAATCAGCACATCCCCCAATTCATCGGTTACCTACGCATCTTCGAACAGGGGCACGACGAAGCCTACTTCCAGGCGGCAGAGAACTTCTGGGGGATGATCGTTCCCCACCGGACGTACAGCCACGGTGGGTTGGGGGTTGGGGAGATGATGAGAGAGAGGGACGTCATCGCCGGATCGTTGTTCGACGAACGGAACCATGCTGAGACCTGTTGTCTCTACAACATGCTGAAGCTCAGCCGGAACCTGTTCTTCCACGAGGCCGATCCGAAGTACATGGATTACTACGAACTGGGTCTCTTCAACCAGATACTCGGCTCCCGGAGGGACATGGACAGCGCCGAGGGTCCCGAGGTCACCTATTTCGTGCCCGTGCAGCCGGGCCAGCGCCGCAGGTACGGGAACATCGGAACCTGCTGTGGCGGGACCGGGCTGGAGAACCACACGAAGTATCAGGATTCCATCTATTTCCGCTCCGTGGACGACTCGGCACTATTCGTGAACCTCTACATCTCTTCCACCCTACACTGGCCCGAGAAGGGGTTTACCGTCACTCAGGAGAGCCGGTTCCCCGAGGAGGGGGCGACCGCCCTGACTGTGGAAGGGAGCGGAACCTTGGACTTTCGGCTCCGGGTTCCGACCTGGGTACGTAGAGGATACTCCGTGAGGGTCAACGGGGAACTCCAGGAGATCGACGCTATCCCCGGTACCTACCTGCACCTGAGCCGCAGTTGGGCGTCGGGCGACCGCATCGATATCGAGATGCCCTTCAGCTTCCGCGTGGATGGCACCATCGACGATCCTTCGGTTCAAACCCTCTACTACGGCCCTATCCTCCTAGCGGCCCAGGCCGATCCAGTTGGCGAAGATCTCGAATCGGGCCTCCTGGACGTGAGCTTCTATCGACACCTGAAGCTCGACGGGGATCTGGCCGGAGCCATTACCCGTACCGACCGGCCTCTCCACTTCACCACCAACGGTCTGAACCTGGCTCCCTTCTTCGTGGCGGATCCTGCTTCGAGGCCGACTCCAGAGGACGAAACGGAGGAAGGGGAGGAACAACGAAGGATGCGTCGGGGCCCCTCCACCCAGCCGTACCACATCTATCTACGGCGCCAGGAGCCTGACATCGTCTTCGGCTCTGTGAATGCCCGCGTTCCGAACGACGCAGGACCCAACGGCCGCACTTTCCTGGACGACCTCTGGGACCAGGCCCCCTTCTCCACCCACCAGGAGTTTCTGGCAAACGTGGAGAGAATCACCGGCGATTGGGTGAGTGCGGGGGTTTTCTCCGAGAACCAGCAAAACGCCATTCTGCAAGCGGCCCGGCGGGCTGAGGCAGCGCTGGAGGTCTGAGGGAACACTAAGCATCCGGTCGGAGGGTATTGTCAACTTAACGGTCCGGGGAATAAACCGAAGCCGCGGTCGGTGGGGAAACTCAGGTACCCGTTGCCGCACTCCATTCTCTGAAAGAGCGGGCACGTAGCAACCTGTAGTTTTCTGCTCGCATCAGATGGCGAGCGAATCTGAAGAAGTTCAGGATGACTCCTTGGACCGACAGAAACAGCTGTGCTTGACCTGCTGACTTGAATCCACGCATCTGACGCTCTCGTAGTCGGGTCGGCTGATGCGATACCTCAGCGCGATTGTTCGCGTATTGTTCTGTGTCGTGGGCCACAGAAGGCAAAACTTCGCGGTGCGCTGCCGAATAGCTCCTCAGCTTGTCCGTCATCAGCCGCCACGGTGTGACTCCCTGCCCTTTTAGCAACTTGCGAAAAAACCTTTTAGCCGCGCGAGCGTTGCGTTTTCGCTGAACCAGAATATCGATCAAATCCCCGTCCTGATCGACAGCGCGCCAGAGATAGTGACTCTGACCTTGGATGTTCACGAATACCTCATCCAAGTGCCATGTGTCGCCGAGCCGACCCCGGCGACACTTGAGATTCCGTGCGTATGCAGGTCCGAACTTCCGGCACCACTGCCTGACGGTCTCGTAGGTGACGGAAATCCCTCGCTTCGCGAGGAGTTCCTCGACATCGCGGAAGCTGAGGCAGAATCTGTGATACAGCCAGACTCCGTGACTGATGATCTCAGGAGGAAACCGGTGCCTGCGGTAGCCATTCGTAGTGGTTTTCATCAGCGAAGTCTGGCTGGGACCGGCTCAAGGTGACAATACCCTCTGGCTCTCTCCTAGCGAAAGCGGCGTGTATGGGGTTCGATCCACCGGCAGGCAAACACCAGCTCTTAGAGAAACACCTTCACGGTGTTAGAAGCCAACCCCTTGCCGATCTTGTTGAACGAGACAATCCTGTAGATCAGATCGACGCCGCGCTCTTGGCCCGTCAACACCGCCATCGTATCGAAGCGGAGTTCAACGTCTTTCCACTCACCCCCCTCGCTGTACGCAACCTGCACGTGGTACCCGGCCACCGCTCCCCCTTCGGAAGGCCTTTTCCAGTCGAGGTAGACCCATCCCGGACCTTCGCGTTCGACTTCCAACGCCCGCGCCGGACCAGGGACCTGTGGCGCCGCTGGTTGACGCCGAACGTCCCATCCTAGCCCCTGGAGCTTCACTTCATCTTGTCCCACCGCGTGCTCTGCGTACGCCAGTACGAGGTGCATGTCGTCGGCCAGCCGCTGGAGTGCCGAATCCTTTACGTCATGCGCCTCGGCAGCTGCGCCATCTGCCAGCACAGTGGCCTCGTGCATCCTGTGGTAATTGTCCAGTGATGCCTGCAGTTGTTCGGCCGTCAGCGGCGGAGTCGGAAAATCCTCCGCATGCTCCGTAAGGCCACTGATCATTTCCATGGCAAGTGTCGCCACTTCAGCTTCTCTGGTTGGAAATCGAGCCATCATCCTTTCCTTTGTATCTGTGATTGTTGGATTGTTCTTCTCTGTAAGTCTTCCGACCGCCGCATCTGATCGAGTCGGAATCCGATTTGCCTGCCGATTCGATAGGAGGGGAAAACGAGACATCCGAGGAGTGTTGAAGACGAGCCATTTTGAATTTGGAATCGACGATCTGAATTCCGTACGATCGATCTTGAATTCGGGATCGATCGCAACAAAAGCAAATCAGCCGAATCGAATTCGGGATTGCCCGCAAAAATCTCAAATAGGCGATTTCATATTTCGAATCGACCGGAATAAGTCGAAATCGCCTGCCTGAGTTTGGATCGACCCGTTTTAAATTCGGGCACGACCGTTTCGAATTCCAAATGGCCGAAACGAGTTTCAAACGCTCCGATTTGAATTTCGAATGGGGTGTTTTTTGAACGTTTCGCAGGGCACCAAACATCACTGCCGCTGAGCCGTCCGACCCTTCCCGGAGCGAACGTAGGTGAACAGATCGGTCACTTAGGATCTCTCTGTTTCCAGCAGTTACCATGACCGGTCCCGCACGCGCTTGCGTGCAATTGTGGGCGGTCTCGCTCGGCGTTTCTCCAGCACCTCGTCGTAGAAGTCTTGAAAGACCGCAACTGCCTCTCGGCCTTCGTCGGTGAGTTCATAGCTGTAGGCCGACGCAGAGTGCTCTGCAGTCGCCTTCATAGCCTTCGCGGCCTTGAGGAACCCATGGTTCTTGAGCCGATGGATCACCTCGTAGAACGCGTTGGTGCCGGAGAATGCGGCTCGCGGCTCAAGCCATGTACGCATTTCGTCTGCGGTTCTTTTGCCGTCCACGAGCGAAGCCAGGAACGCATACTGGAGCGGCGTGAGGACCGGCACTCCACGATGCTTCATCGTACCAGAACCGGCGTAGGCCGCGAGTAGAAAGCACTGCAGTTTTCCAAGGCGGCGTGGCCTTCGGGCGTGAGTCGATATGCCTTCTTTGTTCCCGAAGCACCACTGCTGCCCTTTCTGGTTTGTCTCGACACGATCAAACCACGTTGCTCGAGCCGGTGGGTCAGAACGCAGAATGTTGAATCATCGCGTTCGATGCTTAACGACCGCAGCTCCGCCCGTATTGTTTCCCTACGCAGCTCGTGACCTTCCAGCAACGCAAGAACACAGAAGGGCACGTGCGACAGGTCAGGAAGCTGAGGTATGCGAGGCAGTGAGAGCATTGATCCTCCTGTGATCGTCAGCGGTTAACCAGCGTGGCGACAACGGCAGCGGCGCCCGCGGCACCAATGCAGAGGCCCACTGTCGACCCGATCAAAAAACGCGGCTTGCGGAGTTCTGCGACATAGCGGTTTGATAGATCTCGGCAGGCTGTCGATGCGTTGTCGTAGCCGGCTTGGAGTGCGAGAGCGTTGCGTGCGTGCAGAGTCGCGACGGAGTCTTGAAGTGCCGACACTAGACCGCGTAAAGAGTCGACAGCGAGCAAGTTGTCCTTCTGTTCGAGCCACGACTCTGCGTTCTGATGGTCGATGATGAACGTTTCGGCGAACCAAACGGGAACGACCAAGTACTCCAGCTCTATTTGGTCGCCTGGCTCCAGAGGAATTGAGGTGATGCCCCAGTTCGAGTTTGCTATCTCCGGAAAAGTCTCTTCGAACCTCGCTTCGAGGTCCGCCGACCGCCTGAGCTCGCGAACCGAGAGGGTGCCCTCCCGTCGGTTGCGCTCTAGTTGGAGCACTCGCTCTCTGAGAGCGGTTGCCTCCTGCTCGTTCCGTTCGCGAATTGCTCTTAGGTAAGCGCTTTCACGATCGTGCTCCGCTACGAGTGAACGGATCGAATCGCGCTCCGCCTCGAGCTTTTCTGCGTGCGCTTCAACTCGTTCGATCTCTCCTGCGTTTCCGCCGAACACGATTTCGTAGCTGATCCAGAGCACCATTAACGCCACGGCTACAGCCAGACCCTTGGACAGCTGCGACTCAGACATGGCTTACTAGGAGTTTGGTGTCGGTGACTCGTTCGAATCCGAGCGCTGTGGCTATCCGTTTAACGAGGGCCCTGCTTCCAGACAAGAGTTCATATTTGACCTCGTGCCCACCTCTTTGTGCGCCCGAGAGACGGATGAACGTGCCGCAGCGCTCGAGTTCCATGATGAGGCCTTTCACGAGGCTGCCAGCACCTGTCGAAAGCCTGGAGAGCTGTGTGATGTTGGACTTGAAGAGCGCCTCGGCCTGGGTTTCGCTGAGATGGCGCTCCCCGGCTCGCCCACTGACGGGAATCAGAACCGGTCTGAGGCTGCACTCGGCGATGAGGCGATCCCAGAATGCACCCACCGGCGCAGGATCGCTCTTGTCGAGCCGCACCATCGCGTGCCCAATCACGCCTTTGAATTCGGCGATACGCTCGCCGTAAAACTCGGGAGTCGGGTATGGGACCTGGCGTTTTATCGAGTGGGTATCGCAGAGCTGATTCACCAGCAGCACGAGCTGGTCGACCTGAGCGTGTTCGTACCGGTCGAAGTACCGGTAGCCGCGGTAGACTGAGCCGTGGTCGTACGCTTCTGCTCTGGGCTTTTCGGTTTTCACCGAGATGCGGTCGAACGAATACAGCTTGCCAAGGTGCTCGATCAGCCCGCCTTCGCTCGCGATCTCTATTCCGATGAACCGCTGCTCGAACTTCCGCTTCCGAGTTGGTGACCAGTGAAGCCCAAACTGAAACGCCCAGGCTGTAGGCTCGAACACCTCGAACACCGTTCCGTCGCGATCGATGATGTAGGCCGTGCCGACGACACGCCTACTCCCAACCTTCGTTCGGTCCTTGAGCCAACGGGCTGCGAAGGGCCGTGGGAGCCAAAGCGCTGCAGATCCAGGGACAGTTCCTGCTGGAGTCCGTCGCGGTGACCTTCCTGGGCGGG
>CAZFHS010000073.1:0-19123 GCA_964518955.1 uncultured Gemmatimonadaceae bacterium
TAGTCTACTGCGGCCGATGCCCCGTGGTGTAACTGGCAACACGTCTGACTCTGGATCAGAAGAGTCCAGGTTCGAGCCCTGGCGGGGCAACTAGAAGCGAGTCCAGCTCATGGAGTTGGCTCGCTTTTTTTCGCATGTCCTTGACTGTCGAAGCTCGCGGTGCAGCTTACCGAGGCCCTGACATCCCATGCCTGGAGTTTCCCGTGAAATCGCTGACCAGCGTGCTCCTCCTTCCGTTGATAGCAGCATGTGGTGGTGAACCAACGGACAGATGGCTCGGTACCGTCGACACTCTCGAGACCGGCGTAATCCTCATCAATAACCCCGCGACCGGAACGTGGGATTCTGCTACGGCGTGGGCACTTGATGCGGATCTGCTGATCGGATCCGTTGAGGCTGACACAATGGAAACCTTCGCCGAGGTGCTTGCGGTCGATGCTGATGGAACGGGGCGAATCTACGTCCTCGACGGACAGTACCAGGAAATTCGGGTATTCAACCGGGACGGCGACTATGTCCGCACTATCGGCCGAACTGGAGGTGGGCCCGGCGAGTTCCGAGGAGCGTTTGGTATGAGTTTCGATGGGGATGGCAGGCTATGGGTAGCCGACGTTCCAAACGCGCGGTATTCCGTATTCGACACGAGTGGAGCCTTTATCACCGTATACAGGAGGGAAGTGACGCGGTACGGCTACCGGTGGGAGGGCGGACACGTCGCATCCGGTGCACTTTACGACTACACCGGAGTAACCGTAGGTGAAGAGCGAAAACCCGCTCTCGTCCGTTATGACCCCGTCGAAGGGTATGCCGACACGGTACAGCTGCCGGAGTTCGATCCTCCCGTCTTCGATTTCAGAAACGACGAAGGTCTCGGCTCCATAGCTATGATGCCATTTGGGTCGAATCTTCGCTGGGTGATCGACCCTCGCGGATACATTTGGGCGGGCATTTCGAGCGAGTTTTGCATTTATCAGATCTCGCTTGCGGGTGACACGCTACGCGCTGTACAGCGCGAATTCGCGCCGGTTGAGGTGACCGGAGACGAAAGGGAGGCTGCCTTAGACCGGATCGAGCGATCCGCGCAAGGCAGACCGGTCGACGCATCGAGGATTCCGAGCCAAAAACCGGCGTTCGACCGGTTTGTTGTCGATGAGTATGGCTACCTGTGGGTGTTGCCGTCACGCACAGCAGAACAGCAGGGTACGTTTTTCGATGTATTCGACCCCGAAGGCACGTATCTGGGGCAGCTCCACACCGATGTCGACGTTTGGCGCTACGCGCAGTTGATCATTCGCGGCGACAATATTTATACCGTCGCCACCGACGAGCTGGACGTCCAATATGTTGTACGCATCCGAATTATCCGCTGAGCAACAGTCATGGACGACGCAATCGAACGCCTGTGCCAATGTGTGTGTAAGTGAAATTCTTACAAACACTTAACGCACGCTGCTCAAGCAGTCTTTGAGCTGGCTCCGCACAACAACCCCTACCGAACAAACCTCAAGGATATTATTGTGTAATTAGGTACTAATTAGGCTGTTTCTTCAGCCGTGGAGACTCCAAATGGCAACGATACTGAAGGAAAAGACTACAAAGCTTGCTAGCTTGGCTCTTCCTGAGGAAGAGGTCAGATCCGCCCTTCGCCAGGTCATCGACCCGGAGATGGGGCTGAACATCGTCGACCTCGGACTCATCTACGATATAGAAGTAAATGATGGCGACGTCGAAATCCAGATGACGCTCACATCGCCCAGTTGCCCGATGGGGCCGTACCTCATGAGTGAATCGAAGACAGCCGTAGAAACAATCGAAGGTGTGGTACATGCGGAGATCGTTCTGGTGTGGGAGCCATACTGGACCTCAGATCGCATCGATCCGCGCGTTCGCACACTGATGGGGCTCTAAGAAGCCACACAAATTCGCCGTTCGGCGACATCCGCACGTCCAACTCCAAGCTCCCTGAGCCACCCTGCACCGTTTCCAAGGTGACCCCCGCTCCCATTCGGGGGCATCTCCAGCGTAGACCGCGCTCTTTGTATGCTGGAGGTAGACAAATGCGACGCTGTATTCTGCGCAGATTCTCAATGCTTCTCGGCTGGGCTCTCGGGATCGTCGGATGCCGCGATGTCTTGCTCCCCGAGTACGGCATGCCGCACGCCAATTTCCAGGTTAAGTCCGTCGAATTCTCGGCCACCCAAGTGAGCGACGTGGGCGGAAGCTGGTACAACGGCGAATGGGTGGCTTACGACATTGCGATAGAGATGGAACCCACTGAAGGCGGCTCTGGCGAATGAGTCTTCGCGGGCGTCTGAGAGAATGGCTATCGTGTGTTTCGGAGGCGCGACTGGATGCGCACCGGAAAGTGCGAAACATGCTCAGAGTGGTCTCAATGCCGCGGCGGCGCGTTTCATCTTCGGGAGCTGGGACGGGAAGATGCCAAGCTGTGTCACTTCCACGATATTGAGCTCGAAAAATTCGATAACCGAGCCCCATAATGCGAAGGCCGGCCTCCTGAGAGACCAGCCCGAATCCTACTGACGAGACTTCCTGAGCCTCTAGATGTCCATATTCGCTGGCTCGTAGTAATTCTGCGGATGGTTGCAGCACGGGCACACTTCAGGCGGTTCGGTGCCGTCATGCACGTATCCGCACACTGAGCACTTCCAGGTAATCGGTTCGTCACGCTTGTAGACCGTACCGTTGTCGACCATCTCCTTCAGCTTCTTGTAACGATCGCGATGGTGTGCCTCGACCTTTGCGATCTCCGTGAACAACTTCGCCGCTTTCAGGTTGCCTTCCTCTTTTGCCTCTTTGGCGAATGTCGGGTACATCTCGGTCGTTTCGTAATCCTCGCCGTCGACGGCTTCCTGCAGGTTGGCGGATGTGTCGCTTATGCCACCCAATAATGCGAACTCATCTTTCGCATGTCGTTTTTCGTTGTCGGCGGTTTCCTCGAAGATCTTCGCTATGTAGTGGTAGCCTTCCTTCTTGGCTACGGCGGCGAAGTACGTGTACTTGTTGCGTGCTTGTGACTCCCCGGCGAAAGCCGCTTTTAGATTTTCTTCCGTCTTGCTCATCGAATCTCCCTCCTTCACTTCTGTAACTTGGGTTGTGATATCTCCATGTTGTTTCTGTGCGGCTACCGACTGTTACCGCGCAACCGAGTGGAGTCAGTCTCCATTGTCGGATATGCTACTCCGAGCTGCTCGAGGTATGTGTCGAACCTGCTGGGATCGTAGATGTTTGGCTCAATCAGTGGCCGGTAGCGTTCCATCTTTTCGGCGTTCAGGTGAATCGGCGGCGGTGTACCTTCGGGAATCAACGAAATCCATTGGCGGTCCTTCGTCTGGATTTCGCGATGATAGCGCCATGCTTCCTCAACCAGGTCCGGGTCCATGATCACATCAATGGCGGTCATGGCGATGACTCGTGAACCGACGTTGGCTCCCTTGTGCGCGATGGGAGTAGCCTCGGCGATTCCGGCCGACCAGTGATGATAGGTCATCCCGGGGATGTTGGACGGGTATCCCAAGCGCACCGTGGGAACGTTCCAGGAAACCTCGGCGATGTCGTCGCTGCCACCACCCATGCCCTGGCTGGCTTCACGCAGGGTGTCGATTTCCGTTGTGAGACTGTCTTCGTCAACGCCGCGCATCCGTTGCGCTGCCTTCGCGAGGGCGAAGTCGGCCTCATCCCAATCGGGCATGCCGACTCGTTCGATATTTGCATGCATCCGCTCTGCAAGTGGCTTGCTCATCGTTGACGGCCACGCCGAACCAATCATGCGCTCTTCCATCTCTGTCGACGTCATCATCGCCGCGGCCTCAGCCATCGTTTGGCCGAGTTCGTGAAGGTCTTTAATGCGATCGTAGTCGAGCTCGCGGAAGTAGTACCAGACGGTTGCCTCGCCAGGTACCACATTTGGCTGATTGCCCCCGTTAGTAACGACGTAGTGTGACCGCTGATGCAGCCGCAAATGTTCGCGCCGGAAGTTCCAGCCCACGTTCATGAGTTCAACTGCATCGAGAGCGCTTCTGCCAGACCATGGTGATCCGGCGCCGTGCGCGGTCTTGCCGTGGAATGTGAACTGAGTGGAGACGAGGCCTGATCCAGATATGCCCCATCCGGTGGCGAGGCGCGAACTGACGTGCGTCGACAGCATGACGTCCATGTCCTCAAAGAGGCCCGCCATGACCATGTAAGTCCTCGATGCCACCAACTCCTCGGCTACGCCAGGGATGACCTTGAGCGTTCCCTGAATACCGTGCCGTTCCATTACGCGCTTGACCGCGATGGCCGCAATTATGTCGACTGACGGCGTCGTGTTGTGACCTTCGCCGTGCCCCGGTCCTCCGGAGATCATTGCCTCACGCCAGGGAACACCGGGCTTTTGACTCGTTTCAGGAAGGCCGTCGAAATCTCCCATAAAACCGACGACAGGACTCCCACGGCCCCATGTGGCGACATAGTTCGTGGGCATTCCGGCAGCACCACGCTCGACCTGGAATCCTTCCTGGCGGAGGACACCAGCCAGGTAATCCGAGGTCCAAACTTCCTGGAACCCCAGCTCGCTAAAGCTGTAAACCATATCGACTATTTCTTGCGAGAGCTTGGCAAGCGAAATGACTTCTTGGCGCACCTCTTCACGCAGGTCTTCAACTGACTGACCGCGTGTCAGTGTTGGTGTCGTGAGTGATCCAAGTAGAAATACGCCCAGTATTAGGGCACGGAGCTTCTGCATAGCATCTCCCGGTTGGAGGGTGCGGGCATTAATGGAGTGAATATGCGTTGATGTACCGGGGTGCGCGACAGGCCGTAGTCGGTACGTTACGACACGAGGCGCAGGCGTTCAACGAACAGCGAACAACGTGCAGAACGGTACCGGGCAAACAATCCGTTGTACGCTGCACGTTGCACGAGACTACGGAATGGCAACGCCAAAGCGAACGCTCCCCGATATTGAGCCAACGCTGCCCGGGGGTTATGCTGCAACCAGAGGAAGCGCATCGCGTTTGTCGGTGTACAACACAACGGAGGTTACACTCGGATGGTCCTATACCACCGATCGACGATCGCAGGAGCACGCCAGATCATCAAAAATGGCTTCGAAGACGAGAAGTGGAGCTTCGGGCTGAGGGATGCGCTCACCGGTGAAACCGTCAAGGCTTTCGGGGTGTGGCTCACCGATCGGCCATTGAGCGTTGGGGAAGGACCGCCGGGAGACGCGATCTTGGAAGTCCACGTCGATTTTTCGGAGGAAGCGCTGCAAGCCTTCGAGCTCTTGGGTGTTTTCGAAGACGTCCGGCTTTGGGTCGTTCCGACGGAGATCGTTTCTCCGCATTCACAAATTAGGATTTTGGCGGTTGACCCCGGTGTGTCGGGCCAGTTCGAGGCAATCGACGGCGATCACATTTGATCTAACAGATGCCTGAGGGGTTTGCACTCCATTCCACTCACAATTCGTGTGTTTCAACAAATTCGAGACGAGATTATGAATGCCAAGACTGTAATCCAGTTGAGTTCCGCCGTGTGTTTGGCGGTTTTGCCCGCGGCTTGTGCACCCTCGGCAAGCGCACCGACACAGACGCCTGCGCCAGCGATCGTGCGAGTCGACACGGTGCTTTTGGTAGACACGGTGACCGCTGCGCCATTGGCTGTTGGCGGCGACTTGGAAGCCGGCCGTTTCGACAACGGCAAGATGTGGACATTCGAGTATCCGCCGCTCGAGTACTTTGCGGATACCTACGGGTTCTCTCCCGATTCGGCGTGGTTCAGCAATGCGCGATTGGGAACGCTCCGCCTACCGAACTGCACCGCATCATTCGTGTCGCCGGCGGGCCTGGTGCTTACAAACCACCACTGCGCTCGCGAAAGTGTGTCGCAAGTGAGTGGAGAGGGCGAAACCCTGCTGGACGACGGTTTCTACGCGCCAACTCTCGACGACGAACGTCCGGTGGAAGATCTCTTCATCGACCAGCTCATAGCAATCGTTGATGTCACCGAGGAAGTCGACGCCGCGCCGGATACGGCGCGTGATTCTGTGACGGAGCAGATCAGCGAGCGGCTTGCCGAGGAAAGCCGCGGTTCGGACAGTGTGGTGGTTGAGATGATCTCCTTGTGGAATGGAGCAAAGACATCCGCCTACGTATTCAAGCGTTTCACAGACCTGCGTCTCGTTCTGGCGCCGGAGCTCCAGCTAGGCGCCTTTGGCGGCGATCCGGACAACTTCACTTATCCTCGGTACTCGCTCGACATGTCGTTTTTCCGAATCTACGAAGATGGTGAACCCTTCCAGCCCGACTTCTTTTTCCCGTGGAGCATGGAGAGTGTAGCCGAAGGTGATGCCGTTTTCATGATTGGAAACCCTGGCTCGACGAGCCGACTTCAGACTGTAGCAGAGCTGGAGTTTCGCCGCGATGTCAGCGACAAGGCGACGCTTGCGTTCATCACCAGTCGGGCGGACGCGCTTCAGAGCTTCGTGGACGATTTCCCCGAAGAGGCTGAAGAGTTGGATATGCGGAATTCGGTGTTCAGTCTGAGAAACTCGGAAAAGGCCTACACCGGTATCGTCAACGGTCTTCACGACCCTGTGATATTGGCGAGGCGCCAGGACAACGAAGCACAGTTCATGGCTGCCGTCGAGGCCGACCCAACATTGACGGAATCCTACGGTGGTTTGATCGAACAGCTGGCAGACATTCAGGAGCAAAAGCTCGAGTATGCCGCCGAACTCGGTGCATTTCTCGCTCTAGGAAGTCCTGACTACGACCCGGCGATAATCAACCGCGGCATCTTGGCGTTTCAGTACGTCAACATGCAGGCTGGTGGTGCGCCCCCCGACGCTTTGGCCGAACTGAAGGACAATCTTCGTGCCGTGGGGCGGCAGCCGTTGGAGTTGCAGCGCAGGCTTCTAGCCGCTCGTCTGCGCGACATCGAACATTACTTTGGCGCAAACAGCGAGGTAGCACGACAGATTCTGGCGGGGCGAAGCCCTGAGACGGCGGCAAACGTTATCCTCGAACAGTCGGTGCTGACCGACTCCGCTGGCGCCGTGTCGGCCATGGAGGGGGGCACACTCACCGGTAACGATCCGGCGATTGAGATGGTCGTCGCTATCGTGCCCAGGATCGGACCATTCCAGGGCAATTTCCAGAACCTGACAGCAGAAGAAGAGGCGATAAGCCGCCAGATCGGACGCGCGCGTTTTGAGATCTACGGTACACAGTTTCCGCCAGACGCCACCTTCTCACTCAGAATGGCGGACGGCCTGGTATTGCCGTATGAATACAATGGCACAGTTGCTCCGGTGCACACTACCTATTGGGGATTGTACGACCACTTCTACTCGTACGGCCCGGACACCGACTGGGATCTGCCGGAACGCTGGAGGAACCCGCCCGCTGATTTCGATTTGTCAACACCGCTCAACTTCGTATCGACGGCTGACATCATCGGGGGCAATTCGGGTTCGCCCGTCATAAACACCGATCTGGAGATAGTCGGCGTAGTGTTCGACGGCAACATCGAGAGCTTGCCGGGTGATTACATCTATTTGCCAGAGGCCAACCGCGCGGTCACGGTGGACGCGATGGGTATTCTGGAAGCGCTGGAGCACATCTATCGTGCGGAGCGGATTGTAGCTGAGCTGCGGGCAGGTGCGCAGAGTCGCTGACCACGCGGTCCAGCATCTGTGATTCAGCCGCGGATGACCGCGAAAGGGCGCGGATATGATTGTGGGGTTGGGTGGGGTTGTCTAGTTCCCGTTGTCCTCGGCCAACAACGATCGGGCGTCCATCACTCCCGAGATATCAATCGTATCTGATCCACAATCCTGAATTGGGCTCGGTCAGAGCAAATCATGGTGGCGCCGTCGACGTTTATCGGGAACGGTGCACCGTTGCTTGGCTCGAGTTCTAGCAGTTCGCTGCTGGTGAACGACTCCATGCCCCATCTTTCGGGATCGTCCATGATGGACCCGCCCCGAGCGTGTTTTGCCTGCGCGAACAAGCGGCGCGTCCCTAGGTCTCTTAGGCCGAAGAGGTAGATGCTGCCTGATCCGAGAGGTTCCGAGGAGTAGGGAAGATCTTTGCCTAGGTATCCGTTCACGACGATCAGCGCTTGGTACACACCCTCGGCAGCTAGTCGTCCATCTACGTGGATCTTCCAGGCGCGCTTCCGGCGGAAGGGTGCCTTTAGAATCTTCTCCACCAGAGCAAGCGCCATTCCCGTTGTGAAAGGGCCGAGGTCGCCGAAGCACTGGCTGAGTATGCCCTTGTAATACTTGATGTATCTGTTCTCGGTATAGTGGGGAATCCTCCCGAAAATCTCAGCTCCACCGTAGCCCACGAAGTGGCGGGGTTTAGAGTCGCCCGCACTGTCGCTGGCGAGAATCACATCGCACGGCATGGTGCGGTCGTTCTCGATCGACTCGACAAAGGTCGAAATTGCAGCTTCGATGTCATCGGGCATGCCGAGCACTTTGCCCAACAGGTCGGCGGAACCCTTTCTCAGGAATCCCAGCAAGACTTCCTGCAACGGCACATCCGAATCGCAACACCCCTCGAGAACGCTGTTGAACGTTCCCGACCCGCCAGCCGAGATGACAATCCGTCCACCTGCCGACAAGACTGAACGAGTGTTTTCCCTGGCCTCGGGATGGCTGTCCGCAGTATGAAGCTCAACATTGTCGAATCCGTGTTCTTGAAAAAGCGGTACGATCTTCTTGACCTTTCCCCAGTCTTTGATTGAACCGGAGATCGTGGTCGCAATCACACTGATTGGGCTATTCGGATCCACCGCCACTCCTCGTGTGCTTCAGGAACTCGAGCGCTTCGTCTGAGACCTCCGTGAGTGGTTTGGCGCCGTCAATACGATGCACGGCCGCTCTGCGATCGCGCTCCACCACATTGCATACTAGCAAATACGCCTCTCGGAGCCTGGCCAGTTTTGCTACGGTCTCATGGACCTGCTTGCGCTCACCCCGCGAATCGATTCGGAGCATTGCCACTGCCGGCTCGACGTCGAGGAAGAAAACTACGTCGGGAATGTTGAGGCGATCGAAACCAAGTCGGCGCAGGTAGGAGATTTCGGGGAACTGTTTGAGCAAAGGGTCGTTTTTGCCGGCTCCCTCTCCTCCCGATGACATCAGCGCTACCGCCTTGCCGCAAAACTCCTCGTTGAAGTGCTCTTCACGGTAGAGAGCTGCCCAAGCCGTCATGTTGAACAGTGGACATCCGTCCATGACTATGAAGTTTGGGCGGTACCATCGGCTGCTCAGATTACGGAGGCGATCTCGGAGCAACAGTTCTGTGAGCTTCGGGATCTTATATCCAGCCAGTGATTTGGCCTGCTTTGCTCGACGCCCGATCCATTCTCGTGCCCGCTCGACCAGAAGCGGCTGCATTGCCTTCAGCTCGCGGCCTTCGAAGAGCTCGAGCGTATCGCTTATCAAACACGAAGTAGACCGATCCGAGAGTGCTTCTGCGAGATATCGAGACAGCGTGCTTTTACCCGACCCGTCGATACCCAGAACCGCGACGGTGAATACTGGAGCATGGTCCGGTGCTCTGGTGTGCCTACCCTTGGAGTGGGTTTCGGCCAGCGTTTCGATCGACTCTTTAAGTAACTCAGCTGCGTTATCGGCGTCACCCGTGAACAGCTGAGGCGGGCCCACTGCAACGTGGTTCCAAAGAGGGATAGGCATTGGAGCGTTCTTTGGCAGTGATCTCTCGGGCCCGTGCAGGAATACGGGAACCACCGGAATCGAAGGCCGGTCCGTAACGAGCCGCGTGATCCCTTTCCTGAACCGTTGCAACTGCCCCGGTGCGCCACGAGTGCCTTCGGGGAAGATGACGATGTTCCGACCATCGTCGACCTGACGCAGCATCGCGTTCAATGGATCACCATTCTTGTGATCGCGATCCACCCAGATTGGGCGGAGAAGGTAGTCGACTACGGCAAACAGCCACGCCGATCGCGCAAAATAGTCTCGTGCTGCGACAGGGCTGGTGTTTTCGATTTGGCGAGTCGGGATCACCGAATAGAGGAGAAACGTATCGAGGTGGCTGTTGTGGTTTGCGACGATTACAAACTGATCCAACCCTCGAAAGTTCTCTCTTCCAGTGACGGTAATCCCAAACACGAGGCGCAGAATCGGACGCACGAAGATGATGTGGATCAGGGTTCGCAGCGGCGGAATCACCCGAAGACAGGCTCCTCCCAGAAATACCGGATGTAGTGAAACACGACAGGTGCGGTGAACAAAAGTGACTTTGTGCCGTGAATTATCTGACCCGTGCCCGGTAACAAACGGTCTTCGGAGATACCGAGATCGGATTCGATTGGGGAGGTCGCGAAACTTCCCGCAAACACGAGCAGTGGAATCAAAAGGCCCAACATGGCCGAGTGGATCGTCGGCAATGTCATCCAGCCGGCCATCCCGACAGCGATCGCAACCGTGATTGGGGCCGCAATCAGATATCGGAGAACAAAGAGCTTGATTCCGCTACTCGCTCTCCGGACAAGAACGCGATCGACCAGGTCGCACCAAGCTACTCCAACAATCAAAAGAGCCGCCATCCACGTGGAGAACATCGCAAGGTATGAGATGTGCCCAACGCAGTAGACGAACAGAAATAGGCCCAGATCGATAATTCCGATGGAAAAAACCGTGCCTTTGGTATCGCCTTGCCCGAGTGCGACGAGAAGTGGTACCACCAGGAAGGTGTACACTGGAATCGAGATTATGAACATCCCGTACCAATGGATCTGGATCAGATACGTCATGAAGGGAATCGAGACATACGCGCCAAGTATGCCCCAGCGGTCCTGTAAGCGTATGTCGACTAGGGAGAAGTACTCCCGAAGTGCGAAGAAAGAGAAACATGCCAACATCCAAATGGCAGCGGTGAAGGAGAGCCACTCCGACACGCTGAGTACCAGAAGAAATGTTGCCGGATAACGCAGCGACAAACTACTGATGCTTCATCTTCTCGGCCGTCACCAGCTTGACAACGACTTCAACGACCTTTTCCCGCGCGTGTTCCACAGACTGTTTGCGGGCAACCTTGCTGTCGAGGAGCTTGTGCTTGTGGTGCTCTATCACAGCCTCCTCGAACTTCCTCAACGCATCCTGCACCTGTTTCAGGTGTTCGTGACCTTCGCCCATTGGAGCCTCCTGGCTAGGGGAATCCTCACACCTCAGTTAACCTCTTCGACAGTGCTCTGCAAGTGGAGTCCGTCGGGAGGCAGGTCATTTGAACGTAATCTTGGCGATTCTTCCTTCTGGGCCGACCGCCCATCCGACACCGGTGGACGCAAAGCCGACACTCCAATACTCGAGTGAATCGAGTTGTGCCCACGTGGCTCCGTTGTCAATAGAATAGTCAGGTCCGGCCGGACCCACCGCCACGACCGTTGGGGTATCCATACTGCGCACCACCGAGAGCCCGTAAATTGCCCCAGGTAGCACAGGCCGGCCGGTCAACACCCAGGTCAAGCCGCCATCACTTGTTGTCGCAACATTGTCGGTGTGAGAATCAGGATCAGAGATCTCGCCGCCCGCGGCAATGCCAACGAAACCGTCATGGAAACCGATAGAGGTGAGCCCGGAAGTGCCAGTACCGCTCACAATCGGGGTGGAGTATGCGGTCCATGATGAGCCGCGATCGGTGGTCTTGAGCACTCGTGCCGTGCTGGCCGCACCGGTTGCGATCCATCCCGTGCTGTCACCAAACGCCACGAGACAGGTGCCGCTTGCTGCAAAGCCCCCTTCTCCAGGCAGTGCGGCCGGAAGGTTTTCGTCTGCAACTCGATCCCATTGCTCTCCGTCTGTCGTGGTGAGTATGACGAGCGACCCGGCGACTGCGTCACCGTACACAACCCCATGGCGCGAATCCCAAAATGCCATGCAGTCGAAAAATCCGGACGAGTCGGGGTTCGTGAGCTGGAGGCTCCAGGAAACACCTCCATCCGTGGTCTTGTAGATACGAGAACTCTCGCCGCTTCCAGAGCTGAGCAGGTATGCCGTATCGCCGTCGATCGCGTCGACGTCTCTGAATTGCAGCGAATTTGCCCCTGGCACCTTGGTAGCGGTCCAAGTCTGCCCACCGTCCGCGGTTCGCACCACTGTTCCTTCGAGCCCGCTCGCCCACACCGTTGTTTCGTCGACCACGCTAATTGCCTGCAGTCTCACTGTCGTGCCACTCACCTGGGCAACGAGCGTTGGTTGCTGCGGGGCTTCATCAGTGCAGGCCGTCGTTGTGAGGACGGCAATGATCAGACCACTGCTCCATAAGGCTATTCTTCCACGCATCCAGCACATCCTCTCAGTTCGACCGCTCTTCCAGGTCGAGAAACTCCAGTACGGATGACTCGTCCCGGCGTAGGGTGGCGGATTTCCTGCGCCGTTTTGGCCCTTTCAGGGGCGGAGTAGCAGGAATCACCTTTCCCTGTCGATACCGTTGGACGATACGGGGGTGGACGTAGTATTTGCGACAGACTTCGCGCGTGTTGCCGAGGTTCTGAGCCACCTGGTCGATGACCTTCAATACGTTCTTGTTTGCCGCCGCCTCGGACTCAGGAGTGCCCAGGTCTCGGAAAGCGATCGCAGCCCTCATCGTTCCCGCCCATGTGCGAAAATCTTTCGCAGAGATTGTCCTGCCCGAGATCCGATGGAGGTATTTATTCACGTCGCTTGAGTTGACGTCCTGGCGTTTTCCGTTGTCATCCAAGAATTGAAACAACTCCTGCCCTGGTAGGGACTGGCATTGCTGTACGATCTTCGCCAGTCGGCGGTCGTTGACTGCGACCGAATGCTCCACTCCGCTCTTGCCACGAAATCTGAACCGAATCTCGTCGCCGGCGATTTCGACGTGACGATCGCGCATCGTGGTGAGTCCGTACGAACGATTCCGGCGTGCGTAGACCTCGTTGCCCACTCTGATCAGCGTCTTCTCGAGGAGACGCACAACCGTAGCGAGTACCTTATCGCGCGGCAAACCGGGCCGCGAGAGGTCGCGCTCCACCCGATTGCGAATCCGAGGTAGAATGGCGCTGAACTCCAACATGCGATGGAACTTCGTCTCGTCGCGTTCGGCCCGATATTTGGCGTGGTATCGATACTGTTTGCGTCTTTTTGCGTCGCGGCCTGTCGCCTGCAGGTGGCCGTTATCGGAAGTACATATCCATACGTCGGTCCAAGCGGGCGGGATGGCGAGTCTCCGAAATCGTTCCAACTTCTTGGCCGCTCGGACCTGCTTTCCGTTGGGTGCGATGTATATGAACCCGCGCCCACATCGCCGACGCCGGATGCCGGGATCAGCGTCCGTCGAGTAATTGAGCCCAGTTGATGGAACGGAACCCTGCACCGGCGGTCCTCCCAGCGGGTGAGATTGGCCAGTCTTCTCCGGGGTATTTCGTTGCAGCTAGTACAGCTGCATCGACAACAGATAAAATGGTGGGAAGGCGGTTGCGCAAGGGGCAGCGTGACACTGCCCCTTCATTCGACTATCTCGGCGGCGGTGGTGGTCCCCCGCGGCCCCACTGTTCCATGTCAGCGCGGAGGTGGCCCCCCGCGGCCTCTGCCCCGTCCTCCCCGCATTCTGCCTTGCCCTCTCATGCGGTCGAGCATCTCGGCTCGGCGACCGTTCATCCAATTTCGGAAGCGCGGGCGCTGGTCGGGTGGTACGGCCATCTCGAGGCGTGTCCGGGCATTTCGCGCCACGATCGACAGGGACTCGGGGTTCTGTTCTAGAGCATCGCTCATCGCCCATCCTATGCTGTCTACGAGCGCTCTGATCTCGTCTCGTTGGCGCATGTTGAGGTTCAAAGCCGTAGAGAGTGTTTCCACCGAAACCTGTTCCCGGTCCGCGTCCGCTGAAAATGCGACGAGCCATAGTCGGTCAACGGTTACTCCAATAAATGCGCCGATGACTATCAGCAGTGCCGCGGCAAATGCCGCTCGCCATTGCAGCGTCGTCTGTCTTGATTCTGTCATGGCGTTTCGCCCTCGAGTATCACCAGTGCGAGCACCGGGTCGACCTCATTGTTGACTATGGACCACAGAGCGGAGGCATCTTCTCCCTCACCTGCGACTGTGGCGAGCGGTAGACTCGATTCGTACTGACGCGCCGGTGCAGGCAGAGAGAGGTGGATGACGAGCGTCAGCGCCGCTGCCGCCGCGACCGCCACCGCCAGGCGGGCGCGCCACCTTTCTGCCAGGAGCGCCCACCACGGCACCGGCACCCGTCGGTACTCGGCGAGTTTCGGCGCCGCTGCGGTCATCAGATCTTGAACTCTGCTCTCCCAGATTTGCGGGTCGTCGCCAATAACCGACTTCGGCACCAGCTCTTCGGAGAGTGGTTTGTTCGACTTCTCATCCATTGTCAATTCCGGTCTAACTTATATGGTTCCAAACGAATTCGAAGTTCTTTTCGGGCATGGTGTACGTTCGCGCGCACCGTGCCGTCACTGACCCCGAGCATCTCGGCTATTTCAGTCGCCTTGAAGCCCTCGATGTCGTGGAGCTTGAATGCAGTCCTCTGCCGTTCCGGGAGCGAGTCGATTGCTTCTGACACTCGAAGTCGTAGCTCGGACAGCTCCACGCTTCTCCCCGGATCATCTCGGCCGATCTCCTCCAGGGCATCGTCAAGCGCCCTGTGTTGCCTCTTCTTGACGTACTTCCATCTGTTTCGTGCAACGTTGCGTGCCACCTGGTACAACCAGGGAGAGAAGGGCCGCTTGGGGTCATATGAGTGAATCTTGTCCAAGGCCCTGAGAAAGGTGTCTTGAGCTGAGTCGTCGATATCTTCCTGACTGCTGAGGAAAGACGAAACAACAGCGTAAACCGGCCGAAAGAACTTTCTGGCGAGAATCTCGAAAGCCTCATCATCGCCATCCTGTACCCTCACGGCCAATTCGCTGTCCGAGAGTTCGGAAAGCGAATTGGCGCTCGATTCGTTGTCTGGCCGGCGTGTGTTCATCTATCGCCTTTGAGACACTGCGAGTTCTTCGGAGGCATCGTTCATTCAACCGTACCCCATTCGCAGCAGCGGGTCCAGTTCTCATGATGCCTCACGCCTCAGCTATTCGGATCGTTGTCGTCGGGGCGCCAGCCAGGGCGGGAGTCCCATCTCCCTGTGCCGCGTATTCCGCGCATCGGTGGCTGCTGGCCGTCGTACCAGCGCATTCCCCTCATCGGCATTCCACGACAGTAACCGCCGCGCCCGCCCCGCATTGGGCGACCTCCGTATGCCCCAAATCTCCCCCGCCCGTCATTGTAGTACCGGCCCATCGGACGTCCCGCCCAGAGGCCAACGGTTGTTTCCCACAGAAGCAAGTGAAATTCTCTGAGTTCGGATGCAGAAAGCGTCTCGGCTATCTCGTCGTAGGTTTCCGCAATCTCGTCGAACAGTGTGTCTGCTTGCCGCCAGTGCTCTTCGCGGCGCTCGAATGCTGCATTGAGCTTGTCGAGCAACGGCGACAATTCCCTGCCGGTCTCCTCGCTCAAATCGAGTTCCTGTGTTACTTCGACGATGTCCAGACGTGGTAGGCTGTCTGTCTGAGCATACGCGAACCCCAAGGTTCCCAGTGAAAGCAGCCCTCCGGCGAAGACACCGACGATGGCCTGGTTTCGATTCCTCATCATTCCCTCCCTGTTCGTTTTCCATTCACAATCCCAAAAAAGGTGCTCGAGGCACCCCGCATCTGCCTACCTCTACAGCTGTGGATTGAAAATCGTTGAATCCGAATTTCGGGTAACCCCAGATCGAGGGTAGATCTTCTCACGAAGGCGGACATTGGGTGCGAAAATGAACAATCGTGACATCTTGCACAGATACGCAAACAACTATATATTCACATATCCACTTATTTGAATATATGAGATCTCACATGTCGCTAGCTCAAGAAACGCCGTTGATGGCAGATCCCAAAGACATTCGCCGGGCTGCGAGCATCTTCAAGGTTCTATCCCACCCCGACAGACTGACGATAATCTGTAAACTCTTCGGAAATAAGGGGATAACTCAAAAGGAACTCATAGAAGAACTTGGTTGGCCGCAGTCTACGATGGCGCGCCACATCGGGCAATTGCGCGATCGCGGTCTCGTTGAGGCCACTCGAAACGGCCCCGAAGTGCAGCTCGAGTTAGCAGGCGACGTAACGCAAAACCTGATGTCTTCAATGTGTGATTGGGTTCATCCGGAGACCGGCGATCGGTTCACTCCGGAATATCGGCAGGCGGCGGAGGGCGAAAACGCATGAAACGACGTGAATTCATAAGGATCGGTGGGGGCGTTGCCGGAGCGGCAACGTTTGGTGGGCTTACCACAGACTGGTTTGGCCTCTATCCTAACCCGCTTCCAGACCCCGATACGAATGGTGACCGCATTGTTCCTTCCTTCTGCGAACTCTGCTTCTGGAAATGCGGCATTCTGGCCCATGTGAAGAACGGGCGGGTCACCAAGATCAAAGGCAACCCCAAAGATCCATTGTCTAATGGTCACCTCTGCCCCCGCGGAGCAGGCGGAACAGGTCTGCTCTACGACCCTGATCGGCTGAAGAAGCCTTTGATAAGGACGGATTCCCGCGGCAGCCAGCAGTTCGAAGAAGTTTCCTGGGACGCGGCGTTAAATGAGGTAGCTGAGAATTTCGAGCGCATCAAGGCTCGATATGGCGCTTCTGCTCTGGCGCTGTTCTCGCACGGGTACGGTGGCAACTGGATGAAGCACCTATTCATGGCGTATGGGTCACAGAGTATTGCGGCGCCTTCATATGCCCAATGCAGAGGCCCGAGGGAAGTCGGTTTTGATCTCACCTTCGGGTCCGGAGTCGGTTCGCCGGAAGTCACGGACATGGCAAACAGCCGATGCGTCGTGCTGATCGGCAGCCATCTGGGTGAAAACATGCACAACACTCAGGTGCAGGATTTCGCTGCCGCGATCCGCAACGGTGCAGACATCATTGCTGTCGATCCGCGGTTTTCAGTCGCAGCCTCAAAGGCGAATCACTGGCTACCGATCAAACCCGGCACCGATCTAGCGCTGCTGTTGGCCTGGATGAACGTGATTCTTCGCGAGGGGATGTACGATCGCGAGTACATCGAAACCTACGCTTACGGATTCGAGCAACTTCAGGCCCATGTGGAGCCGTACACACCAGAGTGGGCATTTCCTCGAACCGGTATCGAGCCTGAGCTGATCCGCCGTACCGCCCGCATGATGGCCGCCGCGAGGCCCGCAACTCTGATACACCCGGGCCGCCATGTGAATTGGTACGGAAACGACACGCAGCGCTCGAGGGCGATCGCAATTCTCAATGCACTGATGGGATCGTGGGGGCGCAAAGGCGGATTCTATATCCCATCTGAAGTTGAGTTGCCCTCATATCCGTATCCCGGATACAGCGACCTTGCGGAAACAGTGCCGGACCGGGCACAGCCAAGGGATTACCCGCTCGGCGACCAGGTTCTCGCCCAGGGCGTATGCGAGGCGACGATCCCTGGCGTGAGGGGAGACTCCGAGATCAAGGGCTGGATGGTATACGGTTCGAATCTGCCGACTACCTTGCCGAATCCGGAGCAGACTTACAGGGCAATTCAGGAGCTGGAGTTCCTGGTCACGGTGGATGTGCTGCCAGCCGAAATCGTAGGCTGGTCGGACGTGGTGCTTCCAGAAGCGACGTATTTGGAACGCTGCGACGAATTGCTCACGCCGAGCTACAAGCAGCCATACATCGCGGTGCGCCAAGAGGTGGTCCCGCCGATGTACGACAGCAAACCCGGTTGGTGGATGGCGCGCGAATTGGCGAATCTGTTAGAGCTCGACGATTTCTTCCCATGGGAAAACTCCATGGAGTACGCTAGAGCCCGTTTGCATGAGACCGACCACGAGTGCGAAGTGCTCCAGCGAGACGGAGTCATTTTGGGCGAGCCCGGCCCGCTGTATTACGAAGAAGGTGCGGTGCCGACCTTTTACACCGATTCGGGCCGGATAGAGCTCTACTCGCAGCGTTTGGCGAGCCACGGCTTCGACCCCATGCCTACGTATCACGAAGAGGATGTGGACGAGCCACCGCGCGGTTATTACCGACTGCTCTTCGGACGAGCTCCCACTCACACCTTCGGACGAACCACGAATAACCGGCTTCTGTCAGAGGTGTACGATGAAAACGCCGTCTGGGTGAATTCGGATGTTGCTGCCACATGGGGCCTGGAAGATGGCGAGAGAGTCTATCTGCAGAACCAAGATGGTGTGCGTTCGTCGTATTCCGCACCCTTGAAGGTCACCAACCGCATTCGATCCGACTCCGTGTTCATGGTGCATGGGTACGGTCGCAAAGCCGAGAAGCTGCGGCTCGTGCACGGCAAAGGAATCGACGACAACGAATTGATCACCCGATACAAGACAGATCCGATCATGGGTGGCACGGGCATGAACGTGAATTTCGTGACATTCCTGCGAGCGGAGGACGTTGAAGCCGAACTAGAGGTGGCTGGCTCGGGTGCGGAGGTGGATCATGGCTGATAAACGCTACGGCATGATCGTGGACACCAAGACATGTGTGGGGTGCAGTGCATGCGTAATTGGATGCAAGACCGAGAATGATGTAGCCGACGGATACGTGCGCGACTGGGTGTTCACTGAGACGACCGGCAGCTTTCCGAATCTGCAGATGACGGTACGGTCGGAGCGGTGTAACCACTGCGAGGATGCACCTTGTGTTTCGGTTTGCCCTACGGGCGCATCACACTATGGCCCGGGCAACACAGTCCAGGTCAACCCGAACAGATGCAGCGGATGCAAAGTGTGTATCGCGGCTTGTCCATACGATGCGCGGTACATCGACCCCAATAAGGGTGCGGTAGACAAATGCACCTTCTGTATGCACCGCATCGAGAACGGAATACCGTCAACTTCGTGTCAAGAAATATGTCCGACGGGCAGCATTGTATTCGGCGACCTCAACGATCCAGTCAGCCCAGTGAGCCGGCTTCTGGGCAAGTACAAACCGTCACGGCTGAAGGAGCATCTGGGCACCTCGCCGAAGGTGTTTTATATCCGCAGCTACAACCGTGGCGCCTATCAGAGCACCAAGGGAACCGTCTAATACGGAGACGCAC
>CAZFHS010000074.1:0-18491 GCA_964518955.1 uncultured Gemmatimonadaceae bacterium
ACCCTCGCAGATGTGAACAGCATCGAGGGTGAAGCCGGGAACTTCAAGGTAAATCTCGATCAACGTCCGCGTGGGGTGATAGCAGACAAGTGCACCGGATGTGGAGATTGCTGGGAAGCGTGCCCGGTTGGAAACGTGCCGCAGGATGTTCAACCGTTCGTGCCGGGGGCGCTCACCGACGAAACCGAAACGGCAATGCTCGAGGATGTTCTGCAGCGTTATGAGGCAGACCCAGCGCCACTTCTGCCGGTCCTTCAAGACATCAATGACGAGCGGGGTTACCTGCCTCGAGCGATGTTGGAAAATCTTGCTGTGCTATTGGACACCCCGATCGCCGAGGTGCTCCGCGTTGCGAGTTTTTACGGAACGTTCAACCTCGAGCCAGTGGGTAGGCACATCATCGATGTCTGTCTCGGAACCGCATGTTTCGTTGCCGGCTCCGGAATTCTTCTGAACCGACTCGAGGAAATGATTGGCGTAAGCGCGGGCGAGACCGCCGAGGACGAGCGGTTCACGCTGCGCACAGTTCGCTGCATCGGCTGCTGTGCGCTCGCACCGGCGATGCGGGTAGACGGAATCACGTTTGGTCATATGCGACTGAACCAGGTGCAAAAGGTGTTGGAGCGCTTCGAATGACGGATACGACGCGCACCGCCATCGACCTGGATGCCATGGCCGCCTCAGGCAAGACGAGCCTGTACCCCGACAAGCTGAAAGTGTTGATCGGGTCGGCGAGCTGCGGACTGGCTGCCGGGGCTGAAGACGTCGAATCCGCGGCGCTGGCAGCTATCGGCGAACTGGGTATTGACGCGGACGTATCGCGCACCGGTTGCATAGGATTCTGTGACCGCGAACCGATCGTTGATCTGAGACTCCCAAGCGGTCCGCGCCTGTCCTTCGAGAAGATGACCCCGGGCAAGGTAAAGAACCTGCTCGAGTCATACGCCACCGGCAAAGACCTCTCGCCGAAACATGCGCTCTGCCGGTTCCAGAGCGAGGAGCATGTCGAAGCTGATGACGTTCACTCGTATCCGCTGTCTGCAAACGGCGTCAGTGCGATTCGGGAGTGGACGGAGGTCGATTTCTATGGCAAACAGCAGCGCGTGATACTTCGCAACTGCGGCTCGATCGATCCGCTGAACATCGAAGAGGCAATCGCGCGAGGAGCTTACCGCGGCGCGCAGCATGTGCTCACGAGCAAGACTCCCGACGAAGTAATCGATCAGGTGTTGGAGTCAGGTCTCCGCGGGCGGGGCGGGGCGGGTTTCCCGACTGGCAAGAAGTGGCAAACCGCTCGCGACACCGAGTCGGAAATGAAGTACGTGATCTGTAACGCCGATGAGGGCGATCCTGGTGCATTCATGGATCGGAGCGTGTTGGAGGGCGATCCGCACGCGGTCCTAGAGGGCATGCTTATCGGTGCATACGCCATTGGCGCGTCCGAAGGTTTTGTCTACGTGAGGAGCGAGTACCCGTTGGCAGTCTCCACCGTTCACCGTGCCATTCATCAGGCCAAAGCGCGAGGGCTTCTGGGCGAGAATATCCTTGGAACGGAGTTTTCGTTCCGAGTGAAGGTGAGAAAGGGTGCGGGCGCATTCGTGTGCGGTGAGGAAACCTCTCTGATCGCGTCGATCGAGGGCCACGCAGGTGAGCCGCGTACCCGCCCACCGTACCCGGCGGTTAGCGGTTTGTGGGGCGAACCCACGGTCATCAACAATGTGAAGACTTGGGCGAGCGTTGGACCAATTCTCTCGAGAGGTTCGGACTGGTATTCATCGCTCGGATCGGACGGGAACCGCGGCACGACGGTGTTCTCGCTGGTGGGTGCGGTCAGGAACACCGGCCTGGTCGAAGTGCCGCTCGGCATTTCCCTCAGGGATATGGTGTTTGATATCGGTGGCGGCATGGCGGGCAAATACGACATCAAGGCGGTGCAGACGGGTGGACCGTCGGGTGGATGTATACCTGCTTCGATGCTCGACCTGCCGGTCGACTACGAGAAGCTCGCCGAAGCCGGATCGATGATGGGATCGGGTGGGATGATCGTGCTCGACGAAACCACGTGCATGGTCGACCTCGCGCGCTTCTTCCTCGTGTTCACGGCCGAGGAGTCTTGTGGCAAGTGCACGCCGTGTCGTGAGGGCACCAAGCAGATGCTCGGGATCCTCACGCGGATCTGCGAAGGCAACGGAAAGTCAGGCGACATAGAACTTCTGGAGACACTCGCGAGCGCCGTCAAATCAACGTCGCTTTGTGGGTTGGGTGGCAGCGCACCGAACCCGGTGCTCACTGCGCTCCGACATTTCCGCAGTGAATTCGACGCCCACGTTCTCGAGGGCAAATGCCCAGCGGGTGTGTGCTCCGATCTGATCACGCTCGGCATCGAGGAAACCGCCTGTACGGGCTGCACTCTCTGCCTTGCGGTGTGTCCGACTGGTGCAATTAGTGGTGAACGGAAACGGGTTCACAGCATCGATGCCGAACTCTGCAACCGTTGCGGTGCTTGTCGTCAGGTTTGTCCGACCGATGCGGTGGTGGTGCTCTGATATGGCTACGGAAATGGCGGCTATGGCGAACGGCGTGACCGTCTCGGTTGATGGACGTACGGCTGAGGTCCCGGTAGGCACGACGGTCCTCGAAGCAGCTCGCGAGATGGGCGTCAACATTCCAACTCTTTGCCAATACGCTGGCGTGTCTCCATATGGTGCGTGCCGTATCTGCATGGTCGAGATCGAGACCGACCGTGGCCCGCGTTTGGTTGCTTCCTGCAGTCACCCCGTGGAAGCTGGACTCGTCGTATCGACCGATTCGGAAGGAATCCGCAGATCTCGGAAGACGATTCTCGAATTGCTGCTTGCACAGGCCCCCGATTCGTGGGAGCTCGTAGAGTTCGCCCGAGGGTTGGGTGTGCACACCACACCGTACGAGCAATCGGAATCCGGCAAATGCATCATGTGCGGCCTTTGCGTTCGCGTGTGTGATGAAGGGATGCGCCGAAACGCGATCGGCATCTTCGGCCGTGGGGCGGAGCGGAAAGTGACGACTCCGTTCGACGAGGCTACCGAGTTGTGTCAGGCTTGCGGCGCGTGCGCGATCGTGTGTCCAACCGGCGCAATCGACCTGACGACCATCACGAATCGCCGCGTGAAACCGCACATCACTGAGTACGACGCATCACTTGGCCCCAGGCCAAGCATCGACCTGGCGCACCCCCAAGCAGCACCACGCGTTCCCGCCATCGATCGGGAAAGCTGTGTGAAGTTCAGGACGGGCGACTGCGGGATTTGCTCTGAAGTGTGCGAGGCGAATGCGATCGATTACGACCAGAAGAACGAATCGATCGATCTCGAGGTTGGGGCCGTCGTTCTGACGCCTGGATTCGAAGCGTTCGATGCGACTCGTCGCGGCGAGTTCGGGTTCGGCTTCGCACCCAACGTTCTCACCAATGTGCAATTCGAGCGGATGCTGTCAGCGTCAGGCCCGACGAGCGGGCATATACTGCGGCCGTCGGATGGATCGGTGCCGAAGAAACTCGCGTTCATTCAGTGCGTCGGCTCGAGGGATTCGACCTGCGGCAATGAGTATTGCTCCTCGGTCTGTTGTATGGCGGCCACTAAGGAAGCGATCATCGCCAAGGACCACGAGCCCGATCTCGACGTAACGATATTCTTCCTTGATCTGAGAGCGTTCGGCAAAGACTTCGATCGCTACTGCGAACGCGCTGAGAAACAACTAGGTGTGCGCTACATACGGTCGTTCATCTCGCGCACTTATGAGATGCCGCATACGAAGAACTTGCGGCTCGTGCATATGGACGAAAGTATGCGCCAGGTCGAAGAGGAATTCGACATGGTCGTGCTATCGTTGGGGCTAGAACCCAGCGCATCGCTCAAAGAGCAGGCCGAGCGTTTCGAGGTTGCGCTAAACCGGTTCGGGTTTGCGAAGACGAGTGAACTCGATCCTCTGGAGACTTCGAGGCCCGGAATCTTCGTTGGTGGGGCGTTCCAGGAACCCAAGGACATTCCCGATACGGTAATGCAAGCGAGCGCGGCAGCGGCGAAGGCGATGACACTGCTTGCGCCCGCTCGTGGCACACGCGTGGTTGAAAAGGCCTATCCGACCGAACACGACATCACAGATGAGCCGCCCAGAATCGGAGTGTTCGTCTGTCATTGCGGCAGCAACATCGCTTCGGTCGTAGACGTGCGCGAAGTAGTGAAGCGAGCGCGCGAACTGCCCGACGTGGTGTTCGCCGATCACAATCTCTACGCGTGCGCCGAGGACAACCTGGGCGCGATCAAGGAAACGATTCAGAAGAACCACCTCAACCGGCTGATCATAGCATCGTGCACGCCTCGCACTCATGAACCGATCTTTCGCGAGACGATGCGCGATGCCGGGTTGAACCCGTACCTGGTTGAAATGGCAAATATCCGCGACCAGTGTTCGTGGGTACACTCGTCCGATCCGGCTAACGCTACCGAAAAGGCCGCGGATCTGGTGCGGATGGCGGTGAGTCGGGTTGCCCGGACGGGACCTCTCTACGACGAACTGGTGCCCGTCGACAATGCGGCTCTAATTGTCGGTGGGGGTGTGGCCGGTATGACTTCTGCTTTGGCGCTAGCGGAGCAGGGTTTCCCGGTGCACCTGGTGGAGAAGTCCGGTCGACTGGGTGGCACTGCGCGACACCTATACAAGACTCTCGATGGTCTGGATGTCCAGGCATTCCTGCAGGAAAAAACTAGGAAGGTCAACGAAAACGAACTCATCACCGTCCACTTGAACTCTCACACCGAGTATGTCGAAGGCCATATAGGGAACTTCCGGTCGACGGTGGCCTCGAACGGCAATAGAACCGAGGTGCAGCACGGCGTTGTGGTGGTAGCGACTGGCGCCACGGAACAAAAACCGACTAGCTACGCGTACCGCGAGGACGACCGCGTCTTAACTCAACTCGAACTGTCGGAGAGGTTGGGCAAGAAAAAACTCGATCTACCCATCCGCCCGACCGTGGTGATGATCCAATGTGTGGAGCAGCGAGACGAGGAGCACCCTTACTGCTCACGCGTGTGCTGCGCTACAGCCGTGAATAACGCGCTCGAATTGAAACGGCGGCACCCCGGCTCGCGGGTGATGGTGCTCTATCGAGACATGCGCACCTACGGCTTCCGGGAGGTCGCCTATAGGGAGGCAAGGGAAAAGGGAGTTCTGTTCGTGCGCTACGAACCAGACAACCCTCCGGTAGTGAACAGGAATGGCAAACTCGAGGTGGTCGTGAACGAGCCAACGCTAGGAAGGGACCTAGCGATCGAGCCCGACCTGGTCGTGCTGGCTTCACGTATGACGCCGCGCGCCGATCGCCATGAGCTCTCCGAGCTCCTTCGCATTCCCCTGAATGCCGACGGATTCTTCCTCGAAGCCCACATGAAGTTGCGACCCGTCGACTTCGCGAGTGAAGGCATCTTCCTGTGCGGAACGGCGCATGCCCCCAAGTTCTTGAGTGAGACGATTTCGCAGGCATATGCTGTTGCCGGCCGCGCAGCATCGATTCTGTCGCGGGAGTGGATGCCGGTGAGTGGCCAGATTGCCTGGGTCGATCCCGACAAGTGCATCTCATGTATGACATGCGTCCACACCTGCCCATACCTGGCCCCGATGGTAGGTGAGGACAACAAGGCGGTGATTCAGGGTGCGGTGTGTATGGGGTGTGGAAGCTGTGCGGCGGAGTGTCCGGCGAGGGCGTTTCCGCTGAGTAACTTTTCGCCGGCGCCGGTGGGGGCGCGGGGGCGGGGGCGGGGGGGCGGACCGGCGGGCGTCGCGGGAGGGGAGGGAGAGAAGAACTTCCTCGAACGAGTCGGCATCGCGCAGACGAGGTGGCCCGATGGATGAGAACGAGCCACTGATCCTAGCGCTGTGCTGCCACTACTGCGCCTATGCTGCTGCGGACCTTGCCGGCTCCATGCGTTTGCAGTATCCAGCAAACGTCCGGGTGCTCCGTTACCCTTGCACTGGCAAGGTTGAGCAGAACGACATTCTGACAGCGTTCGAAGGCGGCATAGATGGGGTTTTGGTGGCTGGGTGTCTGGAGGGTGGTTGTCACTTCGTCGAGGGCAACCTTCGTGCGCGTAGACGCGTGGAACGCACGCAGCAGATCATGAAAGAGATAGGCCTGGAACCGAAACGGCTCGAGATCTTCAATCTGTCTTCGGCCGAAGGTGGGCGATTTGCTGAGATCGTGCGGGAGATGGTCGATCGATTGAAAGAACTCGGCCCCAGTCCGCTCCGCCAAACTTCGCAAGAGACTGAAACTGGTGTGTGAGATGCCATTGAAGGAGCAACGAGATGATCGTCGCAGACCGTAAAGACGTGCGTGAGATACGCGACAAGATCCAAGACCACGAACGAGTGTTGTTTGTGGGGTGTGGGACGTGTGTTACGGTCTGCCTATCCGGAGGCGAACGTGAGGTCGGCATACTCGCCTCTGCCGCGCGAATGGCACTCAAACTAGTCGGTCGTGGAGACGTTGTGGTGGACGAGTGCACGATCGAACGCCAGTGCGAGGACGCCTTCATCGATCTGATAGCCCATCGGGTCGGCCACTACGACGCCATCTGCTCGTTCGGTTGTGGGGTCGGCGTACAGCACATGGCTGAACGGTTTCCCAAAACACCCGTGTACGCCGGTTTGAACACCCAGTTCATGGGTGCCTTGGAGTCCCAGGGAGTTTGGACCGAAAAGTGTGCCGGTTGCGGATACTGCCGTGCCGATGAGTTCGCGGGAATCTGTCCGCTCACCCGGTGTGCGAAGCAGCTGCTGAACGGTCCTTGTGGTGGATCGCAGGACGGCAAATGTGAAGTTCGCCCCGACCTTGAGTGCGGCTGGCAACTCATCTACGATCGCGCTGAGGCGATCGGTGCTCTCGACAACTTGGAGGCCATCGCGCCACCAGTAGACTGGTCGATGTCATTTAACGGCGGACCTCGCAAGGTGGTCCGCGAAGATCAGTTTGTCGGTGGGGCAGAGCAGAGAGGGTAGGGAGCCAGCGGCACCACTCCCCATCCTCCCGCTAGCTGAGATTCACAGGCTCACGAAGGCCAGAGCCAACCAAACGTCCCTGCTGTGATGAGAGCGTAGACCAGCCCGTCGAACGTGGATTTCAGCGTTGTAGTCCAGGTCCGCTTATACCAGATCGAGTTCTGCCATAGAGCCGTGGCATAAGCGATGAAGGCCGTAACTCCCACGAAACGGAACACTGCCAGGTACTCAGGATTTGGAGTCGAAGCCAGCGCGCGGGTGGTCACGTATGCGGCAAAGATGCCGATCACGATGCTGTACACGAACCACGCCGTGAGTTGCAGGCCCATCTTGGGCTGTCCGTTTTCGAGCACAGTCATGAATGCAGACGGCCCTTTGTTCATCTTGTCGATGAATTCGGGAGTACCCATCTCCTTCATACTGGCGGCGCGCGGCATCACGTACTCGCCTGGCGGAATCGAGAACGGGCGAATCGCGTCCATGACCCTGTCTTCGTCGGGCAGTTTGGAGAAATCGTTGCTGTGATATCCCAACACCATATGGATGATCGAACTGACTATGAAGACGATCACCGCCGAGAGCAGTATCGGGAGCCAAAGTGAGGCTATCGAGACCATTACCACCTCCGAGAATATTCAGGTACCGCAATTCCAATTTACACGCAGTTTCGGCAGCCGCTAGGGGTGGTGTTCAAAACGATAGACGCACTCCCCCGTTGAATGCTCTGCCTTCGAGTGGGGCCCACACATTGGTTGTCCACCGGCCCTGTGGAGATTGAGATGGCCGGACCAAAGGCGTCCAACGGGTGTGTCGCGAGTCCAGGAGGTTTTCGCCGTTGATGAAGAACCGGGCGTTGCCAATGCGGCGTTCGGCTAGTACACCGAGTATTACGTAGCTGCGCGACTGAGAGCGATATGGATCGTCGTCCGTTTGCTGGAGACCCGTGAAGTAGAGTTCGACTCCGATGCGTCCCTGTGCGTGTTCTTCCCAGGCCACAACTGCGCCGGCCGTATGACGTGGTGTGTATGGCACTAGGCGGCGGTTGCCCTGCCAGAACTCGGTGGCTCTTGTGTACACGTATGTTGCCGTCGCGTGAATCGGCTCACGTGTATAACGAGCGAGCAGCTCCGTTCCCCAGGCTCGCGTGGGTTCGTCTGCGTTGAGGAGTTCGAGCATTCCAGCCACGGTGGGAACCGTGAGGACGGGATCATCGATGATCGACGCGAATACGGTTGCGTTGAGCTCCACGTCTCCCACCTCCCTGCCGACATCCAGCGAAACGCCTCGGGCACGTTCGGCTTTCAGGTCCGAAGGCAAGGCTGCCAGCCGAGTCAGTCCGACCGATTGTACGTCCTCAGTGTGTGGTGTGGGGGCGAAGTATCCCGAGCCGGCCGACGCGCGTACCGTCCAAGGATCGAGGCGCAACAATGTCGATAGTCGTGGGTTCGCGAACACTCCAAGTTCGTTGTGAGCGTCGATTCGCGCACTGGCGGAAACCAGGAGCTCGTCAGACAAGGTCACCTCGTCCTGCACAAATAACCCCGGAACGGAGTGTGTGTAGTCAAATGTCGAGACGTCATCGCCGCGATATGCATCGTGCTGATACGCAGCTCCGACCACCCAAGCGTGTCGGCCGCTCGTACCGGCGTAGCTTGCCTCGATGAACGCGGTTCCGTGCCGGTCGTTCTCGAATGCTGGCCCAAAAGTGTGCTCGTGGTCCTGAAACGACGCCGAGCCTCGCAAAGAAAAGAAGTGCCCGCGGCGATTCAGAAATCTGGCGAGGACTCCAGCGTCAATACGCTTCGTGCTCAGCTCTTCGGCATATGGGGTACCTGCTGGCGTGAGGCCGTCGGTGACCGTTCCACCCTCACGATCCTCGAGCATTCCTCCGACGGTGGCAAGCACCGAACTACCGTGTCCGTTGTTCCAGTACAGACGAGGACGCGCCATCACTCGGCGATAACCGGGTAGGTCTGCCCAGCCATCTGTGTCGACGTCGGATTGGCCCTGTAGATGTGCGCCCGTTAGCAGCGAATACGCCCACCTCGGGCTCAGGGAGTCGGCGAGCCACAACACGGCATCGGCCCCACCGAGAGTGGATCCGTTCAGGAGCAGTTCGCGATCGGGCGTCGGCTTGCGGGAGATCAGGTTGACCACGCCACCGAGAGCAGTGGCTCCGTATAACGCCGATGCTACGCCTTTGATGACTTCCACCTGTCCCAGGTCAACTGGAGGTATTTGCAGCGGGCCGAGCGCACCGCTCTGGCCGCCGTACAGCGGCAGGCCGTCGGAGAGAATCAGTGTGTATCGGCCGCGCAGCCCCTGGATGCGAACGCTCGCACCGCCCAACGCTGGAGCAGTCGGTTGCACGCGGAGGCCTGCTGTCTCGTTCAGGAGCATTGCGATGTCACCTGGGGTCATGAGGAGTTTTTCCTCGATCTCCTCTCGGTCGATGACTTCAACGCGCAGCGGCTCTTCTTCGATGCGCCTGTTCGAACGCGTCGACATCACCACGATGCCTTCGGTCTCGAGTGCAAGGGCCTCGAGAACAATCGTCAAAGCCGTCTCGCCAGCCGCGGAGACGACGACAACAGCGCTGGTGGGGGCAAACCCGATACGTTCCACCGCAACCTCTGCGCTCCCGATTGGAAGCATCAGGGCGGCCATTCCATCAGCGCCCGTCACAGCCGATACTCTGCCCGACCTTACGAGTGCGGCTTCGACTGCATGTCCATGTGGGTCTTCCACGGTCACAACGACACGGCCTTCCGGCCCCTGGGCGGCGAGAGCAACACAGCTGAGCAGCAGAATTAGCAGGGCCAATGTGCAATGGCCCAAGTGTGTTCGATGGGTCATCTCGACCGGGCCTCGTTGGACTGTTGGACAAATTCGTCGACTGCATGAGCGGCTATCGCGTCACCGATGATTTCCAGGGGAAGATCATCCAGTTTCTTGAACCGCACGCATGACTTTCCTACATCGAACCGCTTCCCCGTTGCCTTGTACCTGGCTTCGAAATCCTGTCGAGTCTCTTCCGACATGTAAATGCCTATCAGATACACTGCCATGTGGTTCTTCTGAGAGGCCAACGCGGCGTACATGAGTGGTTGTGCGTTGTAGGTGTCCGGGCAGGTCGCGAGGGGCACTTGATATGTGATCATGCCCCAGTTCATCGCTTCCTCGTATCCCTTAGGCAGGCGTTTGAGTATTTCCTTTCGAACCTTTGTTATCGCTGCTCTGCGATCTTCCGGTAACTCAGCGAGATATTCCTTCACTGTTCTTGCTTTGGATTGCATGACTTGGTCTCCTGCAGGACGGCGATGGGTGCCGATGGTCTCGACGGAATCGGTATTGCCGGCCGACTCGATCAGTCTATGTGCACCTGCCCTCTGTTGCGGTGGTACTCGAAAAGACGCTCGATATCCTGACGCAGTACTCGCGCCTCCGAAAGTTCCGGAAGGTCGGTGAGATCAAAGAATCTCGCGTCAGTAGTTTCGTGTGTATGCAGAATCTCGGTCTTGCCGGTCGGCAAGCCGTAGAAGAACAGTTTGTAAACGTGGTGAGGGTAACGAGGAGTGTAGGGATGGGCACTTCTGTCGATTACCGCTACTAGCTCGACTTCCTCCACCCTGTATCCCGACTCCTCCAATACTTCCCGCTTTATCCCCTCTGATGGAGTTTCGTTTACGTCCGCCCATCCTCCCGGCATCGTCCACTTGCCATCGCTCTTTTCGTGAACGAGCAATACACGATCGCGGTCGAAGATCCCCGCTCGAAGGTCCACTTTCGGCGTACAGTATCCCTCGTCCGGCACGTAGAATTCCGCGACCTTTCCAACCGGAACGTCACCGATGCGGGCGAACATCTCTCGGGAAAGCTCGCCCAGCCTCTCGTACCTCTCTATGTCGAACGGGTTTGTCGTATGGACCAGGCCGTTCTGAGATATCGCCTGCAGTTCGCGAATCCAGTGAATCCACTGTTGATCGTCGTCCATTCAAGTAATCTTGCCCTTGTTTGCCCAAAACGCCAGTTCATAAAAGGGTCTGATAGCACCTCATACTTGACACCAATTTGGTTGATACTCGACAATGCGGGGATTGATCACACAACAACCGGATCCGACTTTCCGTTGGAGTGGCGCCCAATAGTTGGGCCTGCCGGATAGCTGAAGCCGATATGTTTCAACGAGGAGAACATCTGGCATGCCAGTTGAGTGGCGCGAATCATCCATGAGCACTGGCATCCCGTGGGTGGACGATCAACACAGAGCGCTCATGGACACCCTCAATGACCTCGTAGACAAGCTGAGCGCGGGCAACGAAGACCACGCGGTGGGACCGGCCCTAGCCGTGTCCTGTCACTGGAGATCGAAGCCAAAATCACCTGTCGAACATATCCGAGCGAGAGCCGCGTTGCGGTCTGGGCCAGCGTGTGCTCCCATGTTGCGGGTGGTGGTTTTTGATGGTAGCCTCTTGCGAGTCGCCGTAACGGCGATCGGAAGGAGGCAAGAATGTCGAAGATTCGTTTGCGTTTGATCGGGGCCGGATGCTTGATGGGCCTGCTCGCTGTTCTTCCGGGCATTGGCTGCGCCCGCCCCGCGGATGGTCCGGTTGTGGTGATCGGAGGGGAAGGGCGGCACTGTGGCGAGGACCCGCACTGTTTCAACCGCGTACATCCGGCCATACCGATGGCAGCATCGGCGGACCAGGGACAGACAATCATTCTAAATGCCCGCAACGCGAGCGATTTCGATTTGGATCCCAACAGCACATACGATGATCAGAGGCAACCGGGTGGCCCCGTGCATCCGATGACGGGGCCCGTGTACATCAATGGCGCTGAGGCAGGTGACCTGCTTGCCGTGACATTGGTCGATATCGAACCGGGCCCTTACGGATATACCTCTATCACCGGTGGTGGTTGGGTTACGGACAGGTTCGAGAACAGGCTTAGAGTTTTATGGACGCTAGACCGAACGTCGGCAGTCAGCGACGGGTTGCCCGGCGTGCGCATACCCAACAACAGTTTCCCGGGTTTGGTGACAACACTTCCGGGGTCCGAACAGCTGCAACTCATGCTGGATCGTGAGAGACAACTGGCCGAGGCTGGTGGGAGCGTTTCCCTGCCAAACCCTGAAAACGCCTATCCCGCTGAAGTGTGCGGTCCCGAAGGCAGTCACAGGGAAGAGTGTATGCGTTCTTACCCGCCGCGCGAGCATGGGGGCAATCTCGACATCCGCCACTTTGGAGTCGGGGTTACGATCTACCTGCCGTGCTACATAGACGGGTGTGGGCTCGCGGTGGGCGACTTTCACTACGCCCAGGGTGACGGCGAGGTATCCGGCACCGCGATCGAGATGGATGCAACGGTGACTCTCACGGCGCGGGTTGTCGAAGACGGAGTCATCTCTGAGCGAGGACCGCATTACGAAGGGCCGTCGGACTTGCTAGACATACCGTCTGGCCGGTTCTATGCAACCACCGGCTTTCCTCTGAAGGACGCCGGCGACATCCCACCGGATATGGAGTACCTGGAGTCGGACAAGATCGCGCCACTGTCGAATCTTTCTCTCGACCTCTCCTTAGCCGCGCGCTCGGCCCTTCTCGAGATGATCGACTACATCAGCGCCACCTACAACATGAGCCGCGAACAGGCGTACATCATCACGTCGGTGGCAGTGGATTTGCGGATTGGTCAGTTAGTGGACGCGCCAAATGTTGGGGTAACGGCGATTCTGCCGTTGGACATATTTGAGGACACTCCAGGGGAGGTTGCTGATCACAACCGCTGAGCTGTTCCGAAGATGTGTCGTCAGTTGACACGCTGTTCGTTTGGTGCTATTCCAAGCCTGAAGCCATACGCGCCGGTGGCCATCGGCCCCGCCGCCTGACAGACGCCGTAATAGACGCCGCAGTAGACGCCTAGTCGCGACACTCGAGACGTGCCACGACTGGGCGACGCAGCAAGACGCCGCAGTAGACGCCAGCCCGACGACGAGCCCATCGGCTGCCCGCATTGAATGCAGTGGAATCGTTTCACTAAGCGGAGGTCGACGAAAATGGTGCTCTACGTGCAGAAGTACGACATTATGCCTGGCAAGACAGAGGAGTTCATCGAGTGGGCAAAAGGAGCGATACCCAAGATTCTATCGGTGCCGGGGATCGTTGAGATGCGCAGCTATCGGCCTGCGGCATCAGACAGTCAGATAGCCACGACATACGAGTTCGCGGACATGGCATCGTGGGCTGAGTGGCAATCCAGTGAGGCGATGCAGCAGCTGCTCGTGGAGGTTCGGACATATGCAGTCAGTTTCCGGACTGAGCTCTGGGGTCCATCACCGGTGGTGCCTGATCCGTTGCGACCTCGCTCATAGCTGAAGTGATGAGCGGAGCGGCTGGCTGAGTTACCTCCTCAACATTCGTGAAAAGAACTCCTCCAGCCGCTCGTACATATCTATTCGCGATGCCGCGGAGAGTCCGTGCGGCTCACCCGGGTAGCTGCGGCTTTCGAATGTCTTCCCGTGACGGGTGAGCTCTTCGACCGCTAGTTCGAACTGCCTGTAGGGGGCGCGCACGTCTTCCTCGCCGTGCATGACGAGGAGCGGAGTCTCTACCTGACTGAGTCGAGCCAGCGTGTTGCTCACAGCATAGATGTCGGGTTGTTCTTCGGGTGACCCGCTGTGCCCGGTCTTGATGAATATGCGCCCGACGCGATCGGCGGTCTCGTACGCGTCGGCGAAGTCGTAGATGCCGGCCATCGGCACTGCTGCATCGAATGCATCCGGCACTCGCGCGATTGCCGCCATCGACGTGATCCCGCCGTAGCTGTAGCCGTAGATACCAACCTGGCCGTTGGAGTATGGCTGGGTTCTGAGGAATGTCGCGGCTGCCGCGGCGTCGCGTGCCTGTCCGTTAGCCCAGTCGTTGATCGAGAGATCCTGAAACTCCTTGCCGAACCCGGAACCGCCACGGTAGTTCACGGCAAGCACCACATAACCCTTGGAGGCGAGGTATTGTTCGAACAGCCCCTCGGAGTGCAGATAGCTGTTCGTGCCTCCGCCGTGCACATGCACCAGCGACGGATGCTGTTGGCCGGGTCGATGGCCGGGCGGCATATACAAGAAGCCCTGTATGTACATGCCGTCGTAGGATTCGTACGAGATGATCTCTGGATCGATCTTGGTTGCCCACTCGCTCGCGAAATTGGTGACCTGTCGAAAGCTGCCGCCCAGGTGCGTGATGTAGTCCACATCGGGACCGCGCGTCGGTGTCGAGCGAATGAATGCAAACGCATCGCCAGCAGCCGTAGCGCTGAACGACCTTATTGCTCCCTCCATGTTTGTGACTCGAGTCGCCACGCCGCCCGCTGCCGGCACCGACCACAGGTTGAAATCCCCGCGCTCGTGATACAAGAAGTAGATCCGTTCGCCATCGCCTGACCAGAACAGGCTGAAGTTGTGCAGCCAGTCGGTAGCGTGCACCTGCATGTCGACGATCCGTTCTCGCCGCGAGGCCACGTCGACCACATAGATGTAGGCGAGGTCTTCATACCAGTACTCATCCTTCGCGGTGCCGAGCAGGGCGATTGCGGAGCCGTCGGGCGACCATACGGGTACACCTGACGCCATCAGGCTGCGTGAGAGGGCTCTTTCCTGCTCCGTCTCGACGTCGATGACCCAAAGATCGTCCGACCAGTAGTCGGCCTTGTTCGAGATGAACGCGATTTGTCTGCTGTCGGGCGACCATGCCGGTGCCCATCGGACATCGTCCGGAGGATAAGCATCGTGCGTGAGTTTGCGTGGTTCTCCACCCTCGGTCGGGACAATCCAGATATCCTGCGAACTGTCGCGTCCGGAGTAGAACGCGACCCACTCCCCGTCGGGTGAGGGGCGCGCGGCGCGTTCTCTCTCGTCGTCGTTGGTTATGCGAGTTGGTTCGGTGGAGCCCACTCGCACGACCCAGAGATCTCGATCTCTCGAGAACAGAATCTGCTTACCGTCGGCAAACCACACGGGGCTGTTGCCCTCAACCCAGAATGTGCCGGTGGTTGGTTCAGCTTCGTCAGTCGGTATTAGGTATATGCCGCGGCCCTGCGGCCCAGTGGCAGTGACCGCGATCTGACTTCCGTCAGGCGATAGTTGTGCCTGGTTGGCGCGCGAGCGGGGACCGTAGATGTTGTCGAGTGTGAGTGGGAGTTCTTCGTCGGGTTGGGCGCATCTGGTCAAGGTGATGCAGAGCAGTAGAAATGCGAGTGCCAGAACGAGTCGTCGCATCAGTGTCTCCAGAGTGACTGCGTTACCTGAGCGCGAACCTGTTCGAGATGCGTTGCTCGAGCGGAATTTGCTCTCCGAACGGGGATGCGTTTGCGTCAAATGATGATAGCGCCGCGGTCCACACAATCCGATAAGTGCCCGCCGGATCTTCGACGTCGAACTGCGGGTAGTTGTTGCTGCCGTACTCTCCGGCTCGTACGCGTAGCGTATCGATGTAGGTGGCGTTTCGCTCGATCACGATCGGAGGGCTGAGACAAAGGTTGAGGACTGGCGACCAAGCGAGTTGCCAGCCATCGTCGCCTTCACGGTCTAGATGAAGCCCGAAACCGCCGTTGCAGTTCACGAGATACACGGCGCCGTCGCTTCGATTCGTGAAGGTGTAGGGTATGTCGACCCGCAAACCGAACCCGTCGGAATCTAAATCATACAGGAGAGCATCGGTCTGAATCGGGTGTTCGTCCTCGCGATCGGGACCGGTGTAGGTGTCGCATGCGGAGGCGCACAGCAACGTCGCAATTATGAGTAGCGTCCAAACACTATGCATGATCGGCCTACTCCGATCGCTTCCTGCCTACGCGGAAGTTGTGCACGGCCATCGCGACAATGAAGAAGACCAATACCGATACCGATGAAAGGAGGACCAGGATTGGAAAACTGATCGAGACGCCAACCAGTTTCAGAGCCCCGGCGATAGCTAGTCCGAAAACAAGAACCTTCCACCAGATCTCTGTCATCATGGGACTATCGCTGATCCTCCAACAACCGCTCCACCTCCGTCATCCAGTTGACCACGAGGCGAATCTCCGAGGCTGCGTTTGGGCCGAACATGCGCATTACGAATCGGCCGTCGGGAGCAACGTCGAAGCACTGATCGCCAATGTCATCGACGATGAAGTCTCCCCTGAACAGCGCACGCGGTTGGCCTGCTTGAAACGTCTCACCTGGTGCAATCTCGACCGAAACCATGGTTTGACGGCTCAAGTAGAACAACTCCCTCCCGTCCTTCGACCAGATTGGGTTCGTACCTCCTCCAACAGACACCGTATGCTTGTAGTTCAGCTCCGGGAAGGGCCGCACGTAGATCTCCCACTGACCACTCTCGTCTGATTGATACGCAATCCAACGTCCGTCTGGCGAAAACATCGGATTAAACTCATGGGCAGGAGTAGCGATGATGGCCCTCGAGGACTGGCTTTGGAGATCAAGCAGCCAGATGTCCATTTCCCCCTGGTTTGCTGTACCACGGGGCGACGAATAGAAGGCAAAGTACCGGTCGTCCGGTGAGAAGGATGTCGGCCAGGCGTTCAGAGTGTCCAGGGAAACCAGAAGCTCGGGCTCTCCGGTACCATCCGCCGCCCGCCAGTATACGTCGGCGGAGTCAACCTTTGGTGCGGAGTACGCCACCCGCGAACCGTCCGACGTCCAGACAGGTTCGTCATTGTTGCCTTCATGTCTCAACCGCGTCTGACGCATGCTATGTACGTCAAAGATCCATATGTCGTCCCCGTCCAGACCCGTTGCAAGCTGCGTCCCATCAGGGGAAAGCCGAGACCACCGGTAGTTACCAATTTGCTCGAGCAACGGTGTGATGCTGCCGTCCCGGTCGAACCATACGACCTGTTGCTCCGCGAAACTTGGATAGTCCTGATATAGCGCTGTCCCCCCCGGTGATACGTTGACCAAGGTGAACTCACCAGACACCGGCACAGGTACTGAAGTCCCCTTAGGTTCCAGCGTAGCCGGGTCAAACGGTCCGATGCGCAGATCGACTCCGTCACCAAAGACGAGGTAGCCGGATGTTGTGTAAGCCCTCGGCCTCACCGACAGGCTATTCCAAGAGCGGTCGCCCAGCGAAAGCACAGCGGGGTGAAGGTCGGCTTCTGTACCGATGTAGAACGCGACACGACCTCCTGGGAATGCCCGCAAAAATCCCACGTGAGAGATCTCGCCCATCGTTGAGTCAGGTTTGATCAACTCGGCTGGTGTTCCTCCCTCGGCGGAGACAATCCAAAGCCTGCCACCTGCCGAAAATACGATCGAATCGTTGTCAGGCCACACTGCGGTAGCGATGGTGGTGCCTTGCTGCCACTCAGCGATATCGAGTATTAGGCCATCCGCCAACCGGATCTTGCGGACCTGATTGTCCACGACAAATCCGACCCACTCTCCGTCGGGTGAGAAGAAGGGATATCTACCGTCTTCTGTCCCAACTAGCAGAGTTGGTTCGTATGAGATGAGGCTGTAGTGTACCAACCGCACCGTGTCCTGCTTCCTCGCCCTGTAGACGACGGATCCTCCATCGGGTGCCAACGCCGCGGCATCGAGCCTTCCTGGATCAACCCGATAGTCCAGCGGTACGGGCACAACAAGACGGATGGGCTCTTCATTACCTTCTTCGGGTTGTCCACCCGACACGGTTGCCACTATTGCGACCGCAGCCATCACCGCAGCGATCAGCCATGGCAGAACCCATCCCCACCTTTGCGCTCCCCCTGTTGTTGCGCCATCTCCGCCGACAGCCACACCAACACCTGACACGCCCGGAGTCGCGAGATCCACCGGCCGCGCACCACTGACTGCCTCCGCAAACTGATGCGGATTCTCAAATCGATCGGCCGGGAGCTTCGCCAATGCCTTGTGCAGACTCGCGGCGACGTGAGACGGAGTAGTGTCTCTGAGTTCCGAAATCGGTCGCGGGAGATCGGTCACGACCTTCGCGATCACTGCCTGGACAGTGGGCCCAGTAAAGGGAGGTTCACCGCACAGCATCTCGTACAGCACACAAGCGAGGGAGTAGATGTCGCTGCGCCCATCGATCTCCCTGTCAGCCGTCGCCTGCTCGGGACTCATGTACTGCGGCGTGCCGAGCGAGAGGCCAGTCTCCGTCAGTCGCGTGCCGCCTGCAGCCTTCACCGCTAGCGCGATACCAAAATCTGCGACAACTGGTTGACCGTCGTGCAGCAGGATGTTCTCAGGTTTGATGTCGCGATGAATGACTTTGTGGCGGTGTGCGTAGTCCAGCGCACTTGCGACGGCCTTCGTGATTTCAATCGACTGCTCGATGCCGAGCTGCTTCTCGCGATTCAGTTTGTCGCGTAGTGACTCGCCCTCCACGTAGGGCATGACGTAGTACAGATAGGCGGACGGGCGGTCGGGAACATCGGCGGTACGGCGGTAGGGCGGT
>CAZFHS010000075.1:0-17503 GCA_964518955.1 uncultured Gemmatimonadaceae bacterium
GATTGCTCACTAAACTCTAGACCGTGAGTGTCTCACTTTCATTGACAGGCCCCGCACGGCGTAGCTCCTCGCTTGTCGGTCACCAGCAGCCGTGGTTTGGCTTCTTGTCGCTTCAGATGGAGCAAGCGCCGGTCGTAGACCGTCGAGTGCCACACAATTCCTTCATCGATTCAACCGCGCGCCGCGAGTTCTCCGACACCAGCTCCACAACGTTGGTGAGCGTTTCCTTGACAGCCGGCCACGGCACGTCAACTGCTCGCGCAAGCATCAGCCAGTCCCTCGAAGCCATCACTTGGGAACGCCGACTGGGCAAAGCACTCTCCGTTTAGTTAGCTCCCCAACCCGACTACTTTCCATCCACGCCAGTTCTGGTAGCACAGGTGGCCGAGAGGTCGAAGGCGCGCCTGGAGAGCTAAGAGGCACGACACGAAATCACAGCAAGATGTTCACATTTCTACGATGGACCGAACGATCTGTCGCCATTTAAGAACATCGATGTCGCACCTCCGTCATGCATTGACACCAATAGACACCAACTGCAGCATCGCTGCGAAAACAGATGTACCTGTGGCGGCCTACCCGTCATTGGGGTTCGAGAGCGCCCGCAATGGACTATCAATAAGGGTGCCGATTTCTGCCGTACACATCGCAGCCGCACTCTAGTGCGAATCTATCGAGAGCGACCGGTCACTTCGGGATCGAAGTTCACTACAATCCACGCATCAGCCTGGCTCTCCTCAACCTGCGCCACCACGTTCAGTCCGTCAGGTGTGATGTCGACGTGCCTGGAGAATGCGCTAAACGGAAGACTAACGTACAGCTCGGCGCCTCGCCCCGAGAGCGGCACCAGAAAGATCTCGCTGGACGCACTGGAGGTCGGGTCGTCTGCCATCGCATACAAGGCGTCCCCCCGTGCGTTCCAGTTAACTGGGTGATACCCTGCAGCGAAGAGGCTCGGCGAGCCGTCTGACGTCGAGACTAACCAGATTCCGTCGGGTAATGAGTCAGTGCGATTCCAGTGAATTGCGACCTGGCTGCCGTCGGGAGACGGCCTTGGGTTGTATTGCCAACCGTTAAGCAGCCCCGTGATCAGCAGCTCTTCGTCTCCGGTACTTGGATCGAGCACCCGATAGTTCTGATCGTCGGTAAGCTGATAGATGATGTTAGGTCCGGGCGCCCACGCCATCCGATTGCCACCGACAAACTCAGTCTGGGCGAACGCACGCGGAGCACCTCCATCTCGACCCACGATCCATACATTCGCGGAGTCCCGCACTCCAGCACCAAAGGCAATCTGTGTCCCATCCGGCGCCCAAACAGGTGCCCACACCTCACCGTCCTGGAAGGTGACCTGCCGAGTCGTGCCTGAGCCAATCGACACCACATGTAGGTTCCAACGCCCTGCAGCTCCCTCGAGATACAGGACCTCGCGTCCGTTTGGCGAGAATCGCGGGTTGGCACGGACAGCAGTACCGGTTGTCAGCTGTCGCTGCTGCGCAGATCGCTCAACACCGGCAACACTCACCTCAGCCAACCAGAGGTTCGAGTAACTCGTATGCCGCACATAGAGCATGCGTGTTCCGTCGTTCGATATCGAGAGCGAGGGAATCGACTGATGGCGCCATCCCACTGGCAACGCCGAAAGCACGCGTGTAGGTTCGCCCCGGCGCTGTCCATCGTCAGAAACACGGACCTTTCGAAGTTCCAACAATCGTTGATCGTCGCCACGCAGGTAGTAAATCGCACTTCCGTTGGGCGCCCAGACGGGTGATCCCAGCTGAACTGTATCCTCGACTAACGGCGCTGGCTCCGAGGTCTCAATGGAGATCACCCAGATGACATTGGTGCCTTCATCTGACGTTATCACCGCCAGCATGTCGCCGTTCGGCGACCAATTGACACCGTTCACCCACACGTGCGACATGTCGAGGTCAATCGTACCACTAGTATCCCCAGTGGCCACACTTGTGAACCACAACTCCTCAGCTTGCGGCCACCAGCTGACTAAGGACGAGCCATCCGGTGACCAAGCCGTGATAATCTCACTATTCAACTCACGCGGGGTTCCGCCACCGAGACGCGGCAACAACAGGGTTCGACCCGCCGTTCGCGTGCCCTCTCGGAACAGCACCCTGGATCCATCCGGCGACCATTGCACACAACAGAGGAAAGAATGCGAGTGAAGTTCGATGGGATCGCCACCACCCATTTCCGACACCATCAGGTGATCGATGCCATCGGCGTCCCGAATCACGTACGCGAAAAAGCCACCATCCGGCGAGAGGGTCGCGTGATTGAGATCACCGCGGAACGTGATCTGCTGCGGTTCTGGCACCAACGACACACCGGCACCACGAGGGAAAAACACTAGCAGTAAGATGACAACGAGCAAAACGGCTATCGATACGGCAGCATAGGTCACCCAAGATCTTCGAGGCCGCGCGATCGTGACAACCGGGCCGGTCACAGCTGCGGGTTTCAAAGCTTCGGCAAACTGTGCCGCGGGGCTGAACCTGTCGGCTGGGGTTTTCGCCAAGGCGCGGGCGATAATCTCTTCAACGTGCGCTGGAACGGCCTGGCGAATGCTCGTCACTGACGGCGGGTCCGCAGTGATGTGTTGGCGTACGACACTTTCGGCGGTGGGGCCGGTGAACGGTGGTTGGCCCGCCAGCATCTCATAGAGCACACAGCCCAGGCTGTAGAGATCGCTGCGCCCGTCGATTTCACGGTTCCCACTCGCCTGTTCGGGGCTCATGTACGCTGGAGTACCCAGCGTCATTCCCGTTTCGGTCACATGTCGATCTTCCAAGTGCGACACCGCTGTCGCGATACCGAAGTCGGCAACGAGTGCGTGACCGGCCTCGAGCATTATGTTTGCCGGTTTTATATCGCGGTGAACCACTCCGTGGCTGTGAGTGTAGCTCAGCGCGTCAGCGACCTCCCGCGCGATCTCCAGTGCGTCTTCGAGCGGCAGTTGCTTCTCGCGATTCAATCTTTCTCGGAGCGATTCACCCTCAACGAAAGGCATGACGAAATACAACAGGCCGTCTGCCTCACCTGAGTCGTACAGTGGCAGCACATGTGGGTGGTGGAGACGTGCAGCGGTTTCGATCTCCTGCAAAAACCGTTCGGTGCCGAGCGCCGCGGCGAGTTCGGGACTCAAGACCTTCACCGCAACTCTACGGTGGTGTTTGATGTCCTCGGCCAGATACACCGTCGCCATTCCTCCAGCACCGAGTTCCCGCTCTATCGTGTAGCGGTCGGCGAGGGCGTTCTTCAGCCGTTCAAACGTGGCATCAGTCATGATTGGCTAAGATGCAGCAGGAAACGGGGGATCGCCAGACTAGGCGCGGCAGACTGGAGTGTGTGCCGGTATTGGTGCGGAGAAATCGTATCAGTTAGATACGCGGATTATGGTTCCGTTCGCGATACGTAGTCATACGTGCTCATTTGTGCTCATACGACCATATACGTTGGGATGCTCCGACATATCGATATGTATGAGCACATACCGATATGTATGAATACGCATGAGTCACCCACAGTCTGACCCACAGTGAAATAATCAACCGCCCGGTGCAATGCCGGGCGGTAGGGTGGTCACTTTTGAGGGAGCGTCGGTGATTCTCCTAGTGAAGGCAACCTCAAAACGCCGTTTGACGGGCGGTGTGGCCCGTTCTCGATCACGGCCGTATGAGTTCTAGGTCCTCAGGGTCGTCTAGCCCTTCGAGAAAGCGGATGACCCGACCAGTTACATTGCTCACCGCGTAGATCGCGCCGGCGAAATTGAGTGACACGAAGGAAAATCCACCCGCGACGACGACACCAGAGATGTTGTATAGGTCTTCCGGAAGCTCTGCTATCCTCTCGATTGCACCTGACTCCCTGAAGTGATAGATCCTCCGTGCCTGGCATATGTAGTAAAATCCGTCGCTGTAGTCGATCGCGCCCAACCACCCCGTGAGATCCGACAGGTCCCTGAACACCGTGATCTCATAGGTGGTCAGGTCAACGCGCAGAAGCCTGTTGGTGCCGTCTTCGGATATGATCAGAGCGTCACCTACGACGATGCCATCGAGATTCTGCGCAGAGTTGTCTGGCGAGGGTTGCATACCGACAGCCGCCAGGAGATTGCCGGCATCGTCGATGAAGGAGACACTGTCCCGAGCGTTGCTCATCATGGCAAAGCGGCCGTCAGGAAGGGCAGCGAAAGCCGTGTACGACACCGCAGCTGGAACCGCTATGCCACGCATGAATGATCCATCAGCATCATACTCCTCGATGGACGAGCCCCAATTCAGTGCATACACGCGGTCACCTACAACTTCGACTGCACGGCCGCCTGCGATGAACGACTCGGAGGTTGCGTTCTCGTCAACGGCGAGGATACCATCGCGTGTCTGCACGAGAAACCGCAACTCCTCTTCAAAGTGAGGGCTAGCTGCAACGAGATTGGAAATGCTCGACCAGTTCCCGGCCTCATCCACCAACCGGAGGGCGAAATGGTATCGTTCCCACCAGCCGAGGCCAAACACAGTCATTTCCTGAGCGGTTCCGGCAACACCTGGGGTGGGCTCACCCGTAGCCTGTTCCGCGACACCCCAATTACCCTCGGTGATCGGCGACAGGGAGTGACGTAGGTCGTATTCCGAGCCGGTGCCTGTCAGAGTATCATCGCCTGAGGCGGTCCAGGTCAGAGTGATCGACGACCCGAGCGAGTCTGTAATTGCCAGGTCCGCGATCGCGTTCGGCGCAATAGTGTCTACTGGGGCGGTAGTGTCATCGCCACACGCAGTGAGCGAAGTGAAGATCACGGCGGCGATCCAGCCCTTCGTGCATCCTGGGTAACCTGTCATCGGATGCCTCCGACCTGCATGGGATAAAACGATTTCCGCCACGGTGCCGTTATGCAGTGGTAGTTCAGCGATCTAGGCGTAACGCTTCCGGCTGCTGCGGCGTGAGCGCCTCCAAAGGCACCGGCGCGTTTCTGCTACGTCTGGAATAGCATAATACGCACGGGGAGTCAATTTGCGGTCAATTGGGGGCTGGTCCGAGTCAATTCGATCGTCAGCGGTATGACGGGGTGGACAGCGGTTACTTACCCAAAGTCCAAGAAAAAGGAGACGCAACGCATACCGAATCCGCGTACCTACCCCTCCATGTCACGCGAGGCCAAACATCTGCGGTACTGCCAGTCGCCGACTGTGGGCGAGACTATGGATCCTGCCTCACGTATACGCGCTCCGTGTGCGCGCCAGCCCCCTATCGGCGCAACCGCCTACAACGACTGGTCAAATCTTCCGGTCAGGCCTAGTCAACGCCTGGTCCGAGCCGTATTCTAGAAGTCGATTCTCACCCGGAGCCAAACCAGGTGGCCGATTTGTTCGAACGCGTGAAAGCAGCCCTTGCTGACCGCTACACCATCGAGCTAGAAATCGGCCGTGGCGGCATGGCGACCGTGTACCTGTCAGAGGATGTCAAGCACCGCCGCAAGGTCGCGGTCAAAGTGCTCAGGCCGGAACTAGCTGCCTCCATTGGGGTCGATCGATTCCTTCGCGAGATAGAGATTGCGGCCCATCTCACTCACCCGAACATCCTGCCCCTATTTGATTCCGGCCAGGTCGATGGCTTCCTGTATTCGGTTACGCCCTTTGTGGAAGGCGAGACCTTGAGGGCCAGACTCGATCGGGAGAAACACTTACCGATTCCGGAAGCGGTGCAGATAGCTCAAGAGGTAGCGGATGCTTTGGAACATGCACACACCCGCGGCATAATCCACCGCGATATCAAACCCGAGAACATCCTGTTGGAGGCCGGTCATGCCGTAGTGGCAGACTTCGGGATCGCAAAAGCCGTTAGTGATGCTGGTGGTGAAAAACTGACGGAGACGGGAATCGCAATCGGGACTCCCGCCTATATGAGTCCCGAACAGGGAAGCGCGGAGGAGGTGGACGGCCGCAGCGATATCTATAGCCTGGGCTGTGTGCTGTACGAAATGCTTGGTGCCGAGCCACCCCACACAGGCCCTAGTGCGTCGGCAATAATCGCGAAGAAACTGGCAGAGCCCGTTCCGAGCGTACGAGTGGTACGTGAGACGGTTCCGGAAGCGTTGGACGGGCTTCTGACGAAGGCACTCGCGAGGGTGCCGGCTGATCGTTTTGCGACCGCCAACGACCTCCTCGCCGCATTGCGGGCTCCGGACACCTTCGCGGACTACTCCCCGAGGCGCATCCAACGCCGGCGCTGGGTGAGACGGGCTGCGACGACTGTCGCCGCCGTCTCTGCGATCTTCGTTGTTTGGTTCGTACTGAAACCGCCCGGTTTGATTCTCGACTCGAACAAGATCGTGGTGTTCCCGCTCGAGGAGCGAGGCCTGTCGGAAGCCGAGACAGGTGCCGGCTATGACGTGGCCATCATGATTGGTGCCGCATTGGAGCACACCGCGCCCCTCAAGTGGATTGACGGGAGGCGTAGGCTGCCAAGCCTGGCTGGCGCCGGCATGAGCCTTCTGGATCCAGCTGATGCGCGAGAGGTCAGCCTGAGTCGACGGGCTCGCTACTACATCGATGGCGTAATACGAGCTGACGTTGATTCGGCGACTGTCGTCTTGCGACTCCACGACGTGGGTGGCGATTCGATTGTTACGCAGCAAAGTGCAACGGGCGCCTTGAGCAATCAGAACATAATCCGCTTGGGGCTCACCGCTGTCGGCCGACTGCTCCCGGCTTTGATAGAACCCGGCCGGGCAATCGACATGTCATCGCTGGAGGATCGACAATCCTCAGCGATCGCCCTGTGGATTCAAGGTGAACGCAAGTACCGGAGCTCGCGGTTTGCCGAGGCATTGGAGTTCTACCAACGAGCCCTCACGGAGGACTCTGCGTTGGTCCTGGCCGCCATCAAAGGGGCACAGGCCGCGAGTTGGGGCCACCGCAAGCAGGAAGCTGAAGAATTGGTGGAACACGCTCTGGAGCATGATTCACTTCTGCCTCCGCGCTACGCAAATTTTGCACTCGGCCTTGAGGCGTATTTGAAAGGAGACGCCGATTCGGCTGTCGCCTGGTTCCAGCAGACGATTGATGAAGATCCTGACTGGCCTGAGGGGTTCACTGCCTTGGGGGAAGTGTACTACCACCTGCTACCACAATCGGCGCCGCTCGACTCTTTGGCGCAGAGTTTCTTCGAAGCAACAGTGAGCCTCGACAGCGGCTTCGCACCGCCACTGTACCACCTGGCTGAACAGGCGATTCGCAGCGGTGATTCTGCAGCCGCGCGCATCTGGTATGAGAGATTCAGCGAGGCTGGCCCCGAACAACCGCTGGTTCGGCAACTGGATCTGATGTTTCGTTGCACGCGCAACGACTCGGGAATGGTGTGGGCCGGCCCGGCTGCGTCTGACCCTCTAGTGACTTTCCGCGCCGCCAAGTCGCTCTCGGCTGGCGCGATGCAGTACAGGTGCTCCGAAGACGCCTTCAGGGCGTTGCTACAGAGTCCGTCGGCGACGTCCGGAATGCGATGGGGTGCCGTTCTAGGTCTTCAAGGCATCCTGGTTGCCACCGGGCGAGGAGCATCGGCCCTGACTCTGCTGGATTCTGTGATTGCTTCGGGCAATGGGTTGGCGCGGTCACTCCACGTTCTCTACGCCCTCGCGGGGGCGCCTATGGATGAAGAGGCGACCGCGTTGGAATCCTTTGCGGCCAGGGTTTTCGGACAACGATACGAGCGCCTCACCGGCCCACTCTCGCTTTGGATACTCGGTGTCTGGCATGCCCACAATGGCGACGCCGAGCTTGTCGATACAATTGCCGCATCGCTCGACGCCGTCGCCATTCGAACAGGTGCCAGGAGGGACCGGATGTACGCTGACGCTATGGCGGCGCACCAGGCGTTGATCCGACAGGATACTGCCGATGCAATCGACAGGCTTCGCGCACTGACGTCGACCGGGCGGGTCGACAGCCTCGCATGGAAGTACGGGGAGGCACTGCCGGTCGAGCGGTTGCTGCTCGCCAGGCTGTATTCGGCTCGTGCGGATTTTAGACTCGCGATACACACCGCGAGCGTGTTCGACCATCCTGGGCCGGTGCTGTTTCTGGCATACCTACCGGAGAGCCTTCAGATCCGCCTCAATGCGGCTCGGGCACTTCGGCGACGCGGGCTCGCGGACGAATACCGGGAACGCCTGCTCAGCCTGGGGCGCAGTGACCTCATCCGGTGATGGCCGGGAACGCACACTAAAGCGCATCACGGGGGCGCGCCTGCTGACCGAGTAAGCATCTCAAATGTGGACCGCATATCTACTGCCTCAGCTCCCTATTCCGTCAGGTATTCACGCATCAGACCCAAGAACTGATTCTCGTAGTCGGCATAGGTGATTCCGAACCTGTCTTCGAGTGCGGCCTCGAAAGAGACACCACTGGCCACATCGATTATCAGATCACGCACATCTTGCCACGTCCCGCCTCCACCGGCGGGGTCGGTCAGGTATCGAACCGACAGCCAGTAGGCCGGATACAGGAGGAATGTGGTAATGCCTTCTGGTTGAGAGAGTTGCTCCCAGGAGTGAGGAATCAGAATAGGGTTTGGCCTCCCATACGTCGACACGAGAGCGTCCAGTTCCGCCCGATTGTCGATTTTCGTGTAGAAAGCGCTGCTCGATATATCAATGGCGATTCCCTCTGCGAACCACCCATGCACCCTCTCATCGTTGTCGCCGACAATGAGTGTTTGAACCACGTGCACTATCTCATGGGTGACTACCTCTGTATATGCTTCGAGCTCGGTAAACCCTTGTTCGATTTTCACGGGGTTGTCGAGCGAGTAGACCATGTATCCGCCGTAGTACGCCTGGCCACCCCATTCTGTGGGAGCATAGTCTTTGTAGGTGTAAATGTGGATCTTGTCGTTTCGGTCTGGTGGGAACGTGAAGATCGACAAGTCCGTGATACCCAATACACCGATAACATTGGCGAACGCGTCTTCACATATCTGCAACAGCTGTTGTCTCGCTTCCAAGCTCGCCGCGTCGCTGTAGATGACGAAGTTCTCGCCTTCTAACGGATTGCCGTCGTGTGGCCACCGAAACCCGGTCTCGTACCAGGACCCACTGTCGACCATGGGTGCGGTAGGCGAATCACTACAGCCGGATACGCCGAGAACAAGACAAAAACTCAATAGCGTCAAATTACCTGCAAACCTGTAATGCATCGTGTTCTCCATGTGTTCAGACAACAAACAGCAAATTCACCATGATCAACGATCCGTTGTTCGTTTTTCTGTCATATGCTGCCGTTGGGAGCGAACCCGGAAGGATTTACCGATGGTTCAACGCGTCGAGTTATTCATCGAACCAGACAAGGTTCGAACTTCATCAGATAAGGTCAGGTCAGGTGGGCGAGAGGTGGAAGGTGCGCGCTTGGGGTCCGTACCTTTGTTCACCTGGAACGTGACAAAGTTTCAGGAGGGCTATCTTACGGCTGGTTCTTCAGAAACTCACGGTCTACTCCTCGATCATCACCTTTGAATGTCTCGAACAGAGCATGGTCCAGGCTCGTTCTGTAGACTCTGGCCAGCACATAGTGGAGACCGACGAGCAGGTAGAGACCAGCCGCAGTAATCTGTCCGGCGACGCTCAGCATCCCGCTTCCCATTGCCATCGCGATCAGCCCCAACATCAACGAGAGAGCAAGGGCAACGTTCGAGAAATACGAGGCCATGTACTCGATGTCCGTGAGAGCCTGGTTGAGTAATGCAGAGTCGCTCATCTTGGCTCGAACGAAATGGACATCCTTGTATAGGTGCGACGGTTTCGCCGCTAGTATCGATATGATATCAAAGGCCAAGATCAGGGGCGCCACCGGCCATATGGTGACCGCGCTTCGATTCTTCCAGAGCCCGGCAACGGCGACGCGAACACCAGACCTTGCTCTTACATCCTCGGGGGCAAGCTTTACCCATTCCCCGACGTCATTGATCGCAACGGTGCGGAAACTTTCCAGGTTGGCGGCAGAGAGATTCGAGATGCCCTGCAGGATCAGACCTACCGCAGACGCTGCCACAATGAATGTGACGAGCGAAGCCCCCGTGGTGAGTTGCCCAATTACGAGTGCGTATGAGTCGAGTAGTTCCCCAAGATTGGTAATGGGATCAGGCTCCGCTCCGGTTCGAGAATTGACCAGAAGAATCGACAGAACAACACCGGCTCCCGGCACCAGTTGACCGATCAAGAATCGGAACGCGAGCTTGTCTAGAATCCTCTCCATGGCGGTTCGACCTCAGAAGTCAGTATTCCTGTAGAGCCTGAATCGGCGTCAGTGAATCGTCGGTCAAGGGAAGGCCCGGCCGAGTCAACTTGCGCGAGATCGGGCCTCGGTTCGAGGAACTCGCGACTTCAGCTCGACTTCAATTCGACGACACGGCCCCCGAGATAGATGATCCCAGCAGAGTGCGGAGGACGCTCAGGTTGAGGCCGACGCCGGCGAAGTATCCAATGCCGAAATCCAGCCTGACTGTCGACGTATTGCCCCCCGCACGTTTTCTCCTGCCGTAGTGCGCGCCAGTCGAAAGCTCGACACCAGACACGGGTTCTAGGTGAAGGCCTACAAGAATCCCCGGGAATCGATTTACCGACGCAGCGACAGAGAGGCCTAATGGGTGGAAGTGCTTGCACAGCCCGCGTCGCACTGTCTTAGCCTCCGGGAAGAGATCCTGCTCACAGAAATAGAGCTTGACTCCGGCAACAGCGTTGACTGAAGATTGTTCGCTGTACTCTGTGGTCTTGATGACGCGGTCCGTTGTCCTTTCGACCTCCGTCCAATTGTCACTCAGGCTGCTGAGCACAAGCGAGGTAAACACAGTCCAGCGAGCCTTCTGGTGAACTTCGAAGATCCCGTTTGCCACCAGATTGCCATTATTGGTCACTCCATCTTCATCCTGGTCCATCCCAGTGGAATCCACCGCCGTTCCGCTTGTTTCAATCGGCTGAGCCACCTGGTGACCACCCAACTCATCTGGCACCAACGGGTCAAAAAGGCGCCGTTCGAAAACGGTAAATTGTACTATTGCATTTCCAGGCCACGGTTCTAGGAACGTGTGAATTGGGGTGTCGAGGCGTTTCGCGGCACTGAGAGTAACGAGAGCGGCCAACAATGAGTCTAGCCTATCGTTGGCAGCGCCGAGTTCTCGCTTGAAATCGGACACTTCTTGGCGAATCGACTCACTCCATGTGTCGACCGTATCAATCAGCGCGCTATCGGACCTCACCTTCTGCGAGTCACTGTCCACCATGCTTGTGGAATCGGCATTGGCATCGTTTGATCCCACTCCAGCAGCCTGTCCACTTCCGTCATCAGTGTTGGCAAAAGTGGAATTCAAACCGAGAGTCTCGCCGCAGTATTCGTCCTGAAGCACAGAGCGGCACAACGCGCGCAGCCTTCTCTCGAAGTGACCTCTGATACCGCGGTCAATTGGTTGTGCACTCTTTGCTTGTTCACGCAAGCGCGCCAGGTACTGCGAAGTGTCGCTTGATATGTCCTCTGCGCTCCTCACCTCCCGATTGGCCAATCTTTCAGCATTCATTAGCGCACCGACGATGCGAGCCCGCTCGTTTTCGTTCAGGCGCCCCGCAGCAGTTAGTTCGGTTGCCAATCCGTACTTCAAGAGGTTTGTCTCGTATACACCGATTTTGCGACGCATCAAGTCCAGGTCGCGCTGAATGGACAACGATCTGCCATCAATCTCGGCGTCGTTAATCCGTTCATTCAGCCTGCCGATCGCCGTAACGATTCGCCCGACTATCTCGACGGATCGTTGGTAGCTGTGCAGCGCACAAGTACCAACGGCGCCGGATACGCATTGACCAGCCTTGTGTCCTGAAATGCTGTGCAGAACATCTTCGAGACATCCTATCAGCCCCTCTACTTGGCGAAGACTCCGGCCGAGATGGGCCTCCTCGCAATCAGCCGCGTTTTCGCCGATCAGACTCTCGACATCCCTCTGCCACACCGTCATCTCGCTACGAATGCTTCGCATACCGGCCCGAAGTTCTTCTGCCTCTCGGATAACTCTTACGACGAATGCTGACGCGAGAACTGGATCAGCAAGCGCATAAAGCATGCTGTCGACGGTAGTAGGGTGAACACTCAGAGTTTCGATGTTGCGGGCACCATGAATGGTCGGGATTGCCTGCGCCGCGGAGAAGATGAGCTTGGCAATAGCCGGGACACCCTCTAGGCTCTGGACGCCGACTGCAACGGTGCTGGACCTGGTTTCCAGCGTGTACTCCGAAAACGCGCGTGGACGACATATGGTGAATCTGATCGGGGCCGCCGATCGGAAAGTATGCTGATTTGCGTCGAACAACGTTGAGTCACCAAGACGTTCATTTTCACACATCTGCTGGGAAGCTGCCTGCGCGCCCGCAGGGCCGTAATGCATCCGGTCAGTGACGGCATCGTAAATGAGGCCGGTCTGTGCCATGACCCAGGAGCCAGGAAAAACTGTAGCGATCAATACGAGCATGCCAACGACTCGCACTCCTATCGCCGCACTCTGTCTGCAAATGCAGTTTTTCACCCTCATAAGGAAGCTCCTACAGTGTAGGGTCTCCGAAGAGAACGAACTGAAGAGCAGTTTTCTGATCGTAGACTGTTGCGCCAGCGGCCACTCGGCCGCGTGCCCGCTGCAGCGCCTCGCCGGAAGAGGCACCCGCTGAATTGTGTCGCAAGAAATCCCGAGCAAGCACGGCAGCATTTCCGAGCTGGATTTGGTGCGACAGGTACGAGCCGTACGCCAAGCCGGTCGCACCCAAAAAGGTTGTGGCGCCCTGAGCAACCGCTCGGACTGCGCAGGAGTTCCGCGCGGTCTTACCAATCACCCATGCACCGTAACAGTTCTCCGCAACTATCCTGCACCCTTCCAGCGTGCACGACCTCAGCGCGCCCGGTCTGACCGCATCGACATAACGGGCGTTTTGAGCATCAACTCCCGACCATTCCGGAGAGTTGAGAAATCCGTGAAGATTGAAATATAAGTAGCGGCGCTCGAGGTCACCGGCGTTAGCCGCAGTCACCCGATAGCCGGGGCTCTGCCGCCAAGTGATTTCGCCAGGGATCTCGCGTGCGACCTTCGCCGATTCCATGCCCCATTCGATGTTGGAGAACACACAGCCGCCTGCGAGCTGTCGCGGGTTCGTGTGGTGTCGTATCACCCACTCGATGTTGTCCACCAACGATTGCGGGTTCCGCCCTCCCCCATCGATGATGCGCCCGACTGCGGCTTCAGGCTCCAGGAAATCTGCCTCTACACCGGCGCCAAACGCACCGTACGGGTTGTCTGACCAAACGTTCATGTCCGTGTCAATTGATCGGTGCAACGCCGGGTTTGGCAGATCGCAGAACGGAATGATGCGGTGCCCACCGACGATGACTACGTTGTCCACTTCGTACCCTTGTGAATCCAACGCCTTGGCAACACCGCGCACCCCGGCCGCCGCATCTCGCCAGCTGCCGAGCTTTACGGGCGCGATGCCGTATTCGTTCACACTCTGCGGATCGTCGATGAAGACAAAACGGTTAGCGATGCGCTTCGTGTATAGAGCGTCCGAGTAGGCATCTAAGGCCGCGGCAACACGCTCGAAGCCATCGGCGCCGAAATGCGCCACTAGACGGTCGCGAGAGGAGAAGGCGAGGAGCATTAGGCGTCAAACATCATCGTCGCACGAAGGTGCGGCTCGTGGTTCGGGCCTAGGAGCCGTTGGGCCTCCGGGGTCACAGTGCAGAGTCGATCCCACGCACTTGGCCAGCGCCTTGAGGTCGAGAAGGACCGATGCCGGCATCCCGTGTTTGCAGGATGATGTCTTCTTCAAGAGTGCCTGATTGTCGGTAAGAAGTTTCTCTACCTTCTTCAACAGTTCTTCGTTGGTCTTGTCCTTTGCCGCTTCAACCTTCGCCTCAGCACCAGCGATCCATTCCTGACACTTGCTCTTATACTCCTGGTACCGCCTGCGGCTCAAACACACCAGCAGACAGGCAGCGGGCCACGCAACCGCGAGTGCAGCAGATATGCTCGCCAGCCTCAAGCCACCAAATCCTGGTTCCCATATCAGAGTGACCAACGCTAGCACCACATAAACGCCAACCGCAACCACGGCAACGACCCGCGCCACTCGCCAGTAGACCGTGTCCACCAACTTACGGTTGGCCGGAGATATCTTTGCGGACGCATGGGGATCTGAAAGGAGTTGTCTCAAGGCCTCAGTTTCGACCATCGAGGAAACTCCACTTGCGAGTTCACTCTGTGCGCGGACGTTTTCGGCGCTCCAAATGGCGACGTGGTCATCTGCCATTTTCTTCTCGCAATACACACTCGCAAGGAATTCCTCTTCGGTGTCATCTTTTGCAGTATCCAACGCTTCCTGTGCTTTCCGCTGTGAAGCGAGTGCGTCACCTACTGCCTTAGCCGCGGTCTTCAACTTCCCATCCCAAAACCCGATCCGGCGGTTCAACCACGCGATTCTGCAATTGGCGTCTGCAACTGTCAGGGGTCCGCCCTCGTCGTCGCACCTTCGTTTTAGGAGTAGCCCGACCGTCAACGCTAACGCAATCAGAAATGCAAGCACTGCGAAGACCAGCCCCCTCGCACCGTCCAGCGGCGGCACAGCGTGGGCAACGCCAAAGGCTAGCACGAACGTGGGCATAACCAACCCGATAGATAGCTCTACGTACCTGTAGTAGTGGGTCACCAGGTATTCGTGATCGTCGGTGGTCAAAAGTCCGCGGCCGATCGCATGCATCATCGTGGTTTCTTCGTCGGGTCCGGACCGCCGCGGCAAGATGAGGGCCTTGTTCACAGGGTCAAGGATCGCACCTACCGCGTAGCCGAGTATTGCTATTAACACCAAAGTCGTAATTAGATCTACGAATGACTGAGGAGTCGCTGCCTCGTTGAAGGCATCCCAACCAGCATCCACCCGCGCAACTTCCGCCGCTATACGAGCGCTGTCTTGGCGCGCAACCGCGACGGAGTTGGCGAGACGGGCCGCAGTAGATTCCAAGACGGCAAGGCTGTCCTGTTCTTCTCTTAGCTTCTGGCGAGCCGTTCGAGCGAGGAGTGAGTTTTCGGCAAAGCGAGTGTTGTAAGTAGCAATGTGACTCTGGACGATAGCGTTGATCACCGAGATTTCCCTGCTCACGGCGCTGTCTCTGATTACCAACGAGGCAAGGTCGCCCATCGTCCTCCTGAACTCTCGATGAACTCGTCCCCGAATTATGCTGTCTCGTTTGCGGACGGTGAGATTGACAGACACATCCGGCCCAGTACGCGACCATATATGGGATACCAACGTCAGAAAGATCGAGCCCTGCGCATCTATCGAGTCTCTCCGTATTACCGTGAGGAGACTATCGAGCATGCTGTCAGTCACATATGCTGCTTGACCGATCGAATCGGGAATCGATGTCGTGTCCGCACGAATGAGCCCGACTGACAACACAACAGAACCGAGAACAGGTGAGGAGCCAGGCCGGTCGATCGCAACCACCAGCGAGTCACTCAGGGTATCTCCCGGTGTGACCTCAACAGACTGCAGAACGGTATCCACCCGAATCGTCGGAACTGAATAATGCACGGGCCGGCGCTGCTGGATGAACGATGGCATCGGGAAATCAACGAGCAGCATGACACCCACAGTCAACACGATTCCGGGCACGCCATGTGAAACGAGTTTCCCGAAATTCAGGAAGTCTACGGCACTCTTCATGAGTGAGGCGAAGTTCACAGGCATCGGTTTCTGTCATCCTCCTGCGGGGGAACTAACCCGATTGTCTTGCCTATCCACCACTACCCATGTGACCTCTACCCAGTCCACGCCCCTTGTCCGACGTTCGGAGTGACATCACTCTGCGCAGCTCCGGCGCTGCACATACTGCCTAACTCTTCATAGCGATGAGCTTGTCGTACAGTGCAGCGATGTCCTTTCTGCGCAGCTGAATGGCAATCCCTCTCAGCCGCCGAAGTTCGCGGTCGGTGACCACCCACTCATCAACCGGCACCTCCTCCAGCAGCTTCTTCGCAAGTATCTCTAGTCGCCCGGGATCATCTTCCCGAGATGCCGACCACTTTGCATCGACAACCGAGTAATGGTTGCGGAGGGTTTGGTCTTGCCTGATGCGTTTGACCATCTCAGCCGTATTGCCCAGTTCTTGATCTCCCTGCACCAGCCAAAGGAAGAAATCCGCATTCTTGAGAATGGCTTTCCTGGTACCACGGTGAGATCTACCAACGAAGCGTCGTTTTGAGATCGTGACTTCAGTTGTCTTGGTACACTGAAAAGGAACCCCATCTACTCGCCAGTCCACTGCCACCGTGAGCGAGTATCTGCCACTTCTGGGAAAGAGCGCACCATGTTCTGCGCGCAGGAGAGTTATCGAATACAGAATCTCTCTGCCTTTGCGCGACTTTGCAGAGGTATCAGGTTCCGCAGCGTGAATACACTTGTACAACGAACGAAAATACCTGCGCTTGGCCAGCCCAAGCCAATTGAACAATCCACGGCGTTCCACCCAGCCAGTAACGTTACCTCTTGGGAGACTCATGCTTGGCGGCAATAACGCAGTTGAATCTGCCGCGGAAAGCTACAGCTCCAACCGTACTGGAGCACCCAGAGGAACTCGCTCTTGTACCGGTTTGATGTCCAAACAAACACCTAGATCCGACGCTTCGGCAGCATCACCACTTGATAGACTGCGCGAGAACGGGACCTTACCACTAGGACGCACGCACAAGTCCGGCCAATGCTGCAATCCCTTCTGATGCTCCGGGTGGAATTCCCACACGATATCCTTCTGCCACCCCTTTTTCTCCGCTTCAGCAATCGCGCGCGTCTCCTTCATGAAGCGGTGTTTGGGATCGCCGTTGCAATGTCGAATGCCCTGCATGTGACCGACCTCGTGCACCGCAGTCCTGAAATACGCGTCCTTCTGGTCTTGAAGCTTAGTGAAACCATCAAATCGCTCTCCCACTCCTGTCCATTGGCTCGGTGTCCAATTTGACGCGACTGCAGCTCCTTCTCTAGGAACGCTCGCATCCGTGGCGTACCGGTCGTACATCCATCCGAGACGGTTGCCTTTCAGCGTATCGAAACAGAATAGGTGATAGCACCAGGACAAATCAGGACTGCTGTGCCCCCTCCACTTATCCAGCAGTTCCTGCAATGCTCTGCGCCTCGCTTCATCTCCTCTAATGCCAGAGCCAAACGCATCCGCAGAGATGCTACGTTGATCGTCTGAAACATCCATCTTCCACTGGATTTTTTTGTACACACTGGCCCAATCTTCACCTCTGGTACTAGTCAGAGGCGGCTCGCAGCCTTTCATACAGTCGATTTCCAGCTCGGCTTGACGGATGTACTCTGACGCCCACTCCAGCAGACAGGTGCCGACCGTGTTGCCGTTCCCAGCAATCACATCGCCGCTCATCCTGTCTTGTGTCGAGCTACCATCTCGCG
>CAZFHS010000076.1:0-17150 GCA_964518955.1 uncultured Gemmatimonadaceae bacterium
ACACCTCCAGGTTAGCAACAAGGGGCGTGCTTTCAATATGCGTACGGCGGTAGGTATGTCATGGAGGCAACCTACCGCCCTTCCGCCGGGTGGTGATGTGCCGGGCGGGGTACCGCCTATCTTTTAAGCGTCACTTCCTGCCTCTGCTCAAACCTCGCCGGTATCTGAAAGTCCATCCCTCTGATCGAGAGTGCCCCTTCTGCCTCGCCGGTCACCAGCGAAGCGAGCATGACCCGACGCTCCGGATCCCAAAGGTAGATACGGGTAGATTCACCTTCCAGCATCAGGTCCATTTCTGCCGGGGCACCTGCAGGAGTACCACTTCCTTCAATTTCGAGCGTACCCTCGGCCACGATCACGCTGGCGGCAACACCGTTCCAGACTGTGTCCCCTGCAAACCGAGCCGTGCCATTGAATGAAGATGTCAACCGCACTGCAGCTTCCGACATTACCGAGGAAACCACCGGCCAAGACTCGATATCCGCGGTTCCGCCGGGCGGAAGCGGAGCCAGCAGATCGGTGACCAGGGCAGCGGGATCCAGGTTGTCCCTCAGGCGCCCCGAAGATTGCGGTGAGTCGGTGACGGAAATTTGCCCAGTCTCCAATAGGATACCCGAAAACGGTTTGCCCAAAATCCCCTCTGCGTCCACCGATCCGCCGCCAAGGCTACCCTCTGCACGAACCTGCAAGGCCTCGAATGTCGCGGACACTACCCTGCCGCTCTCGCGCATTTCTCCAATCTCCAGCGCCAGCGTTGCAGCGGACTCGGTCTCGGAAGCCATCCGTCCCATCGGCGTCTCGGCAACGACATCGCCCGAGACCGTCACATCGTAGCGAAGAGGAATTGCCGTGGGTGAAAACTCGAACGGCGACCGGTTTGTTGCGGAAGAACATGCAACTGCACAGATCCCCACTAACGCGGTCACGAAATGGCGCAAGGTAACCTCCGGCTGCTGTCAGTGATATTAGCGTTCGCCGATAAGCCTCTGAAGTCGTTCACTAGCATCGGCGAGGGCGACGAGGTCGTCGTCCCCGTCGTTCCAGATATCCATGAATTGGGAGTAATATCGCGCGGCGGCTTCAGTATCTCCCTTGTCCTCGCTTATCCTGCCCAGGTAGTAGTGCGACAAGATCCACGGATCCTGTCCTTCCCACCCGAGATCCATGTGTTCGGTCACCGTTTTGAACCTGGATTCGGCAGCATCAAGTTCGCCGTTTACGAAATATCCATGAGCCAGAGATTCGAGGTAATAGTTGTCCGAACGAAGTGCATATGCCATCTCGAACTGCTCGTTCGCCTCGATGTGTAACCCATCGGCGGATGCGATTTCTCCTCTGAGTAACGCAACTGCCGCTCTATCGTTGGGGTTGTCACTGCTCATCCTAGATTCGGCTGTCTCCAACAGCTGACGGGTTTCGGCCACCATTCCGCTCCGCACCAATGCTTTGCCTGAATAGGCGAGCCAGATTGGAGAGATAGAAGCTTGCTGCGCGAGGTCTAGCACGCGTGCCATGTGGGTTCGGAATTCCGCTTCAGCTCCGATGGCCCGATAGGCCTCAGCCAGGTAAAGACGGCTCCGAAGCTCGCTCAGTGCTGCGCCAATAGTCCTGTATAGAATCGTGGACTGCCGTAGATGTTCAATACCTTCGCGGTACCTGCCCGATGAGAGGTACAGCATACCGAGCGACCGATGGCCTTGTGCCTGCTGTTGATCGGACTCGGCGAGCATGAGTTCGAACACTGCCTCTGCACTATCGGTCGCCCCCATCTTTGCGTAGTTGAATCCGAATTCGTGGTTGAGATTGCCACTCACTCGCCACGCTGGAAGAATCTCAAACGCCTTCACATAGTTCTCGGAAGCTTCTGCGTATCGCCCTTGCCTGCCGAGTACAGTCGCCAGGTTGATGTGTCCCCCGGCGTTCAGTGAGTCGAGAGCGATAACGTGTCTGAAGGCGGCTTCGGCCTCCTCCCGCATATCGGTACGCAGATATGCATAGCCCACCCTGAACCAACCATCGAGATCGTCGGGATACCTCCCGAGAAAGATGTTGTACGCGTCAATGGCGGCGTCACTCTCTTCCCTCCAGTTGTGGATCTCAGCACTTATCCAGAGGCGTTCGCGCTCAGTCACTCGATCCGACAGAGTCAACGCGCTCTCGAAATGCGGTTCTCCAGCGACTCTATTCCCCTGATAGTAGAAGACAGCCCCGAGAGATTGGTGGGCCAGTGCGAAACTCGAGTCTAATTCGAGCGCTCTGCGAAACAGGGTCGCCGCCTCTTCATACCTCCTTCGACCGAAATGAAGCCTGCCTTCGCTCCATGCACGGAGGGCCTCGAGCGAAGGTGTTGTCGCAGCAGCAAGCTCTACGTCCCTGCGAGCCACAGAAAGCATCGATTCACCCAAGTCCCGACGTAACTTCTTGGCAAGTTTATCCAGCACCGGAAGTACCGCGGCTCTCCCCGCTGCTCTGACCGACCTCGACTTGAGATCTTCACCCGTGCCTGGATCTACGATTCTCGTGGTAAGGCTGTACACCGAGTCGACACGTCCGATACTCGGCACCACCAGCACGCGGAGGTTCTCCCGGAGCGCAACCTCGATTCCAATCGCTTGATCGATTTCGTCAACATCTTGCCGCCCCATACGTTGAAGCGTCTCGGCAACTCGAGTATCGGGAAACACATTCACGTGTTGCGATTGCTGCAGGCCAACTGTTAGCGCGGTATTCAACGATTCGTCAAAGATCGAATCGCCGGTAAGGTTCTCGAAATCGGCAATAAGAATCCAATCCCTCTCGTCGAAATCGACCCCTGATGCCGAGTAGAGCGCTGCAGCACCAACTACGCTCGCCACAACTACTGTGGCAGCGATCCACCTGCTATTGGACCTGGGACCTCGTTTGAGCTTTCTCAGCTGTGCCGTCTCGGCCCGAGAAAGTTCAGTCTGTTTGAGGGCCTCGATGAACTGATGAACCGTCGAGTATCGATCGGCTGGGTGCTTCTGAAGTGCTTTGGTTACCGCTAAGTCTACGACTGGAGGAACCGTCTCACGTTCCTCGCTGATTCGGGGAACTTCCTCTGACAGCTGCCTAGCCATCACCGCCTGAGGTGTCGGAGCCTCGTACGGAGCCGACCCTACGAGCATCTCATAGAAGACCGCAGCGAGCGAATACACGTCGCTTCTGCCGTCGAGGCTGGGATCCCCCGCAGCTTGTTCCGGGCTCATATATGCCGGCGTACCAACCACCATACCGTCCTGCGTCATCCGCGACATGCCGGCGTCGCTTATCGCGCGGGCTATCCCGAAATCCGCAATGATCGCGTGGCCGCTCTCGAGCATGATGTTTTCGGGTTTGATGTCGCGATGCAGCACCCCGCGACTGTGCGCGTAGCTCAGAGCGTCGCCTACCTCGAGAACGATCTCCTGCGCGTCTTCATAGGAGAGTTGTTTCTCTCTCTGCATTCGCTCGCGCAGAGTCTCACCTTCGACGTACGGCATGACGTAGTACAGGAGGCCATCGGCCTCACCTGAATCAATCAGAGATAGAATGTTGGGATGTGAAAGCTGAGCTGTTGTCTTGATCTCTTGCAGGAACCGATCCGTACCCAGCGCAACGCCGATCTCCGGACGCAACACCTTGACGGCAACATTTCTCTCGTGTTTCCGGTCGAACGCCTGGAAGACTATCGCCATACCTCCGGATCCCAACTCACCCTTGATGGCGTAGCGGTCCTCGAGGCCCTTCGCAATGCGTTCTTGAAGATCCGACAAAGAGACACACTCCCAAATTTATCTATCCAACAATACGCAAGTGTTGAGGGCACAACCAGGGCATGCCGACGTCGGCAATCGCCCCCCCTTTTTGCAGATACCGGTTCGTTGTAGACTTGGCTTTGGTGGTTCAGAGCATTTTTGTGTAATAGGAGGAAGTTCAAGTTGCCGACATATGAATACGAGTGCCGCGACTGCCGGCATCATTTCGAGATAGCGCAGAACATGTCAGACACCACACTCACCGAGTGTCCAAAGTGCCACGGACGGCTAGAGCGGCTGATTGGCGGTGGTGTGGGCATAATCGTGAAGGGCGGTAAAGGCGACAGCTGTGGAATTCAGAACTGTGGCGGTGGCGAGTGTGGTATCGACCCCTCCGACGGACCCTGCTGCGGCGGAGTAGGACCGGGCAGTACGCCGCCTTGCATGGGATAACCGGCTCCTACAGAGGTTCACTCCCAGACCGATAGATCAACCGATCGAGGTTCACGTTTACCCAACGCTCCTCCAGGGCGAACCTGGAGAACAAGCTGAATAGTCCTGCACCGATCCCCGCGCCCACTAGCTCGGCCGGTACCTCCGCTCCGCAGTCGGCCTCAGACGCGAGGCTGGAAATGCACTCGTAATCCGCGGGCTTCGTCACGGCGCCGACCATGGCGCCCAGCATCCCACCCATGACGGTCAGGACGGCCGTTTCCCCCAGGTCGCGTCCTACATTTACGCGGAGCTGTCCGATGTCTTCGAGGGCAAGTGAGTTTACAGCCAAAGTGTCGACGTAGGTCAGAGTGTCCTTCGTGAGTGTCTGTAGCCAGCCCACCACGATTCCTCCGGCCAGGCGTTCTGAGACAATCTCGATGTGGGAACCGCGCTCGAGGGTTGGTTCTTGCCTGGCGCTCAGATTCCCGCTCGTGTACAGCACGACCGCAAGAATCGATATCAGAACCTGCATAGTTCGATGAGTCACGTGGTCAAATCTAGAGCTAGCACCTTTTCCAGCAAACACGGATGCGCATTCCGGCAGAAGCCAAGCGTCCTCCAAGTAGGTCAATAGAAGCTCCCATGATTCAATCGTCTACCGCTCTCAAGTTCTTCAATGACAACGATTTGCGGTTGCCGTGGTGCACTGGGAACAGTTGTTGCTCGCGGACCCTATATCCGTACACCTATGGCCGTGAACCCTTCCATCTCCCAGGGAGGATGATGAAGTGCCATAACGTGCTATGTGCGTTTCTTTCCGGTCTCGTCTCGTTCACGTTCAGCGGTGAAGATCTGCTTGCACAACACAAAGCAGCGTTCTCGGATTCTCTTCCTATATCGCACGTGTACACTGACTCGCTTTCAGTCGCGGTTCCATCCAAACCCGATGCGCTGTCGAATGATTCTTCCATTCCGACGCTGGTCGGAGGTGGCATTGCACTCGAGGAAACACTTGCTCTGCCGCAAGACTGGCCTGAACCAGGCGGTGAGGTAGGGGACAAATGGGAAGTGGGGGTCGTTCTGATAGCGGTTATGACGGTTGTGTTGGCGGCGTTGTGGATCATGGACGATGGTGAGAATCACAATGTATGCCGTGCGGGGGAAGAAGATTGGTGCTATGACGACGGCGGCTGGCATGTCCATCAGGGAATGTCAGGGGGAATCAAGGTTCTGCGGTGGTGACCTGGAGGTCTCTCTCAGCGCACCCTCACCAGCCGCATCAGCGTCCGTCCGCCGCTTTCATAGAACTGATTCGTGGTCCCGTCCGGCGCACGCAGCCCCATTATCGCAAGCCGCAGGGTGTCGGCACTCACGTTGAAATCGATCAACTCTTCGCCACCCATTACATCCCCCCGGGCAACGACGGGAGATAGGACCATAGCAGAGCCGTCCGTTTCATATGAGCCGGCATTACCACCCAACCTGTTGAAACTCTCGATCTTCTCCTCATCCGTGGGGCTCCACGGTTCGGTGAACGGTGGGAGAGAATCGTTACCCAGCCGAATCATCATGCTGTAGTGACGTTCCGTGAAGATGAATTGAGATGCTCGCAGCGGAGAGCGAGATGCCTGGCCGTCAGGGCCGACGACCAGCAATTCCTCGAGCTGCCACACACCCTCGAGCCCGGCGGCATTATCTCCTTCGGTTTGCGAGCATGCAGCGAATAGCAAGAACAGCATTGATAGGGAAGTCGTCACCCGCAGCATTGCGCCTCCTGGCACCGAGATCGTCTAGGTTGCTTCAAATTTCCAGCCTGCCTCCGCGTCACGCAACCGAGCAAACGGCGCAAACAGGGCCCGTCAGGTCATTTCTGTGCAACGAAGTTCGTATTCCTATCAGCTCAATGCATGCGGGGGACTAGCCATTTACGGCTAACTGGTACAGATTTGCCGGTTACAAATCGTGCGAACGCCATCCGCGGCGGTCTGCGCTACGAGACACGGAAAAAAGATTTAGGAAGGTCAGATAGATGAGCAGCCCCAGCCCACTCGATTTTTTCGACGTTAGGTCTTCTCTGAGTGAGGACGAGCGCCAAATCCAGGACACAGTTGCCCGCTTCGTCGACGAAAGGGCGATCCCGCTTATGCCCGCGGCGTTCGACGAGCACCAGTTCCCGCTAGAACTCATCGGCGAGTTGGCGGAGATGGGCCTATTCGGGTGCAATCTAGAGGGCTACGACTGCGCCGGGTTGAGCAGCACTATGTACGGCCTCATTTGCCAGGAACTCGAGCGGGGCGACAGCGGACTCAGGAGTTTCGTGTCGGTTCAGGGATCGCTGTGCATGTTCCCGATTCTCTCCTACGGATCCGAAGAGCAAAAGCAACGTTGGCTGCCAGAAATGGCCGCCGGAAGCAAGATCGGCTGCTTCGGTCTGACCGAACCGGACGGAGGCTCGGACCCGGGCACGATGAAGACGAAGGCGAAAAAATCCGGTGGAGACTGGATCTTGAATGGCGCAAAGATGTGGATCACCAACGGTTCGCTCGCCGACGTTGCGATTGTCTGGGCCGACACCGAAGACGGGATACAGGGGTTCCTCCTCGAGAAGGGCATGGAGGGATTCGAAACGCGAGACATCCTGAAGAAGTATTCGCTGCGTGCGTCCGTCACTTCCGAACTCTTCTTCGACAACGTGAAGGTACCGGAGGCAAATCGACTGCCTGGAGCGCGCGGACTAGGGGGCCCGCTCAAGTGCCTCACACAAGCTCGCTTCGGCATCGCTTGGGGAGTGATCGGCGCCGCAATCGCATGCTTCGACGAAGTGCGGAACTACGCTGAATCGAGAGTCCTGTTCGGCCGGCCGCTTGCAGAAACGCAGACTGTCCAGAGAAGGCTGGCTGACATGAGCCGCGGGATCACCACCGCACAGCTGCTCGCTCTTCGACTAGGGCGTTTGAAGGACTCGGGAGCGCTACATCACTCTCAGGTATCGATGGCGAAGTGGAACAACGTACGTATGGCCCTGGACGTTGCGCGTGACGCGCGAGACCTACTAGGCGGTGCGGGAATCACGATCGAGTTCCATTCGATGCGCCACATGCTGAACCTGGAAACGGTCATCAGTTACGAAGGCACGGAGACCATCCACGAATTGATAGTCGGTCGCGAACTCACCGGCAAATCCGCGTTTTAGGCGCGCAGCAAAACCTTCAACGCGTCAGGTCGCTTTGCATGTTCGAACGCCCGCACGCCTTCAGTGAGCGGGAACCGGGCACAAATCAGCGATTCCACGTCCACCTTGCCCTGCGCCAGCATTTCGAGCGCGGGCGCGAACGGACCGCACCGCGAACCGACAATGGTCAACTCGTTCACGACAACCGAGGCGGCATCAACCGTCAGGTCACCTGCGTAGGTACTCTTCATTATCAGCGTTCCGCGCGGTCTCAGAGCGGAAAGAGCTATCGCAAAGCCATCCGGATTTCCTGTGCATTCGACGGCGATGTCGAACGCAGCCAGCTCCGCTTCTTCCACGAGCACTGTGTCGATACCGCGTGCCGACAGGTAAGAGAGTTTCTTGTCGGATTTTCCCTTCACGAGAAGATTACATTCGGTCAACGAGAGTGTTTGCGCGACTAGCTGTCCCAGCCTGCCATCGCCCACAACGAGAACGCGATCGCTCGCGGTAACACTCACCTGTTCCTGAATCTCGAGCGCGGCAGCCAACGGTTCCGTGAACGTCGCCGCATCGGTGGATACGATTTCCGGAACTGGGTGCAGGTTTTCATCCGGGAGCGTGAGATATTCGGCGAACGCCCCGTCTCGACCAACGATACCAAGCACGGTGCGTTGCGCGCAGTGCGTACGACGACCGGCCGCGCAATGAGCGCATTCGCCGCACACAGCATTGATCTCACCAACAACGCGCTGCCCAACCAGATACGATGGACCGCGCTCCACCGTTCCGACAAACTCATGGCCCGGCACGCCGGTATACGGATAGTACCCACATGTCAGCTCCAAATCGGTGGCGCAGATTCCGGCGGTGAGGACCTTAACCAGCGATTCACCGTCGGACGGATCGGAAATGGGGACGTCATCGCGGACGGTTAGCTGTTGGTTTTCCAACCAGAGGGCGAGCATGGGGGGAAGATAGTCTGGAGTTGGGCGGAAGGAATGGGTGAGGGATGAGAAGAGGGAGAGGAGGGAGGAGAGGGAGCGGGCATGATCATCTTCCATCCTCTGCCACCCCTCCCTCTTCTCGGTTGGGTGGTGCGGCGTGGGGCTAAGGAATCACCCCCGCCAGCCCCGCTTCCGCAACCATGACCGCGAGCGCATGCTGAATCGCCACATGAGCGTCTCGGTTCATCCACCACTCGTTGAGAGAATGCGCCCCCGAGCCAGCGCCACCGCGGCCAATCGTGATGCCGGGAATGCCGAGAGAGATCGGGATGTTGGAATCGGTCGAGCCACTACCAAACCGCGGCTCTTCGCCGAAGTGGCGGGCAGACGCCGCTGCCCGCTGAAGAAGGGGAGTATTCTCCGGTGCGATACCCGACGGCCGGTCGCCGATCATCTCGACATTCACCGTGAGCGGTTCGCCGCGCAGCCGGCCGGAGTTTTCTTCTTCGAGCGCCTGACGAACGGCCGCCTGAAATATCTCATCGATGCCGTTCAGGCGCTCTGGGCTTTCGGAACGCATATCGACTTCCATCCACACGGAGAAAGGAATCGAATTGACTGATGTGCCGCCGCCCATCCGTCCAATGTTGTAGCTGGTCCTAGCACCCTCGGCAACGAAGGGTGCCGCATTTTCATCGAAGATCGTAATCGCGCGCCCCATTGCATGCGCAGGATTTCCAAGACCGAATGCACCCCATGAATGCCCGCCGGGGCCGTCGAACGTAACCTTGTACCGGTGTGAACCGAGTCCCTGGTTCACGATGCGGCTTATGCCGCCACCATCGATGGCGATCCATGAATCGATGCCTGGACCGTTGTCGCTGAAGAGTTGTTTCACACCTCTGAGATCGCCAAGTCCTTCCTCACCCACCGTCCCAATGAAAAGAAGGTCGGACTCTGTCCGAAGTCCCGTCTCTTCCATGGCCCGGAGAGCTGTGAGCACCACTACCAGACCTCGGGTGTCGTCACCGATGCCGGGGGCGTACATCGTGTCACCCCTGAACTCGATTGTCACGTCGGTACCTTCGGGGAAGACGGTGTCCATATGGCCCGCCATAGCCACAGTCTCGCCACCACCGGTGCCCCTGCGCCACGCAATCACATTTCCAACTTCATCGATCACCACACTGTCTGCGCCCACCTCACGCATTAACTCGGCGTAACGAATCGCACGGTCGGCTTCCATGAACGGCGGGGCCGGTATCTCAGTCAGCTCGATGAGTTTCTCCAAAGACCAGGGGTCGAGTTCCTCGATCTTGGTGAAGGCGGCTTGGACCTGTGGAGTCGCAATCAGGTCGCGGATTTCGTTGTCGTATTGCTGGCTTTGCGCTTCGGCGAGAGACGGTAGGCTGAACAAGAGCGCCGATGCAAATAGTATCGCTGCTTTCATAAGTCACCTAATCGTAGTTGAGGTTTTGGTGGGGTTGAAAGATAAGGGCAGGAGCGGCAGGAGCGGCAGGAGTGCTACCGGGAACAGACCGAATAACGAGCAGCGAGAGACGCGCAGCGGGCACGAAGACCGAATACGGAGAATCCGACTTCAAACGAACGTGATCGCGCGTTGTACGCTGCTCGATGAACGTTGCACTACTGCACTATCGCTCTACCTTCCATAGCACCGGGAACTAGGAGCCCCATGGCCACACCCGACACCCTGTTCTTCGCCCTCCAAGAAGCCCTCGCCGGGAAGTATTCCCTAGAGACCGAGCTGGGGCGAGGTGGAATGGGCATCGTGTATTTGGCGCTCGACGTGCAGCTCGACAGGCCCGTTGCACTCAAGGTTTTGCCGGAGCATCTCTCCAAGAACGAAGACCTCCGTGCCAGGTTCCTCCGAGAGGCGCGCACCGCTGCCAAGCTCTCTCATCCGAACATCGTACCGATCCATTCAGTAGACGAAGTTGGCGACTACGTCTTTTTCGCGATGGCATACATTGCTGGTGAGACTTTGGGTGAGCGGGTATCCAGGAAGGGCCCGCTGGCGCCCTCTGAATGCATGCGAGTGCTCAGAGAAGTTGGTTACGCGCTCAGCTACGCGCATTCGCAGGGTGTGATTCACCGAGACGTCAAACCGGACAACATCCTGCTCGAAGAGGGGAGCGGGCGCGCCCTCGTCGCAGACTTCGGCATCGCTGGCATTATGAACGAGTCCGACGCAATTGACGCAGGCGAGATTGTTGGCACAGTAGAATTCATGAGTCCGGAACAAGCATCTGGTGAACGGGTCGACCTGCGCAGTGACATGTATTCGCTGGGAATGGTGGCGTACTACGCCCTGTCGGGTAACCTGCCTTTCAAGTCAGGCAGCATTCACGAGACTCTGAACCACGTCCGAAACACGCCGGTTCCACAGATAGGCACGGTGGTAAAAACAGCACCGAGGCGCCTAGCACGTATAATCGACACCTGTCTCAAGAAAAACCCGCAAGAACGGTTCGGCACGGCAGAATCATTCGCCGAAGCACTCGACGTTGTCGCCACCTCGCGAAAGCAGGTACCGGTATCAGTCAGAACGTTTTTGTACGATCCTGTCGACCTCGGCGGCGACGCGCCGGCATACTTCACGATCGCTTCACTTGCTTCATTACCGTCGATAGCTACTGCAGTGATGATTCCCGAACTCACTTTCGTGTTTGGAGCATACTGGGCATTTGTGCTTGGTGCGCCGACTATAATTGTGCCGCCCCGCGTACGTCGTTTGTTGGCATCTGGCAACACCGCAACAGATCTCGGAATAGCACTTCGGCAGGACCTGGAACAGAGACGCGAGGAGACCCCTCTCAGACAGCAAGGTAAGTTCGAGAGAATTCGATCGCTTCTGCGGCAGGTGTCGCTTTTCGGGATGGGAGGCTCTTGGACCTTGTGGTGGGCCGGCGCCTTTGTACTCGCACTAAGGCCTGATCTAGCGGTCTATGTACCAGGCCCCGCTGCCGCACTGGTTAGCCTGGGGAGTGCTTCGGCGGTTGGGTTCGTTGCGGCATCGGTCGGTGCAACCGATGACAAGGAACGCCGCACTCTCAAGAAGGCCGAGCGCCGCATGAAATTTTGGAACAGCCGTTTGGGAAAGATGATCTTCAAGCTCAGCGGCGTCGGCCTCAGAAAGCGCGTAGCTGAAGTCCGCGCCACTCATCGACCCACCGAAATCCAGATTGGCCTTGCCGCTGAGGGGTTGTTTGAATCGCTGCCCAAGGCAACAAGGAAGGAACTTGGAAACGTGCCAGCCACGCTCACACGGCTCGAAAACGACGCCACAAAGCTTCGCGAGTTTCTGAACGAGCTCAATGAAGCGGAAGCCGCAGGCTTGCCGCGAAACGTGCAGCTGCCTGCCGACCTCAAGGAGATTCGCGAAAACTCCGAAAAGCACCTTGGCGAGGTCGTTGCTGCCCTGGAAACCATTCGGTTAGGACTTCTACGACTCACGACCGGAGTTGGCAGCGTCGAGGGGCTCACCACCAACCTCATCGCAGCAGGAGAAGTTGGCGACAACGTGGCTCGGATTCTCGAAGGCGTCGAAGAAGTGGAGAGAGTATTCAGATCAGTAACAAATCCCTAGCACACCGGGCGCTTTCAGCCCACATTGGCGGGTGACACCGCGAGTACGTTGAGGAGATTGGCCGGTGGAAGTATTTATCGTGATCCTTATGGTTGTGGGTGTCGGAATCGTCGTTGCGGCCGTGAAGTCGGGTAGTAGCGGCGGCACCTCAGGCTTGAGCGCTGCCGCACAACGACTCGGTCTCCGGTACGAACACACCGATGCGCTAAGCAACCCGACGATATCAGGCACTCGCAGGGGCCTCTCAGTTACCATCGACACCTTCAAGAAGAGTGAAGATTTCAACCGGCAATACACCCGCTACCGTGTGAACTTCAAGGAACCGTTGGGACTCGGCCTGCGACTCATGCTCAATGGCCCAGGTGCTTACATCTCGAGGAAACTCGGCAGCCAGGATATCGAAACGGGGGATGATGATTTCGACAGCTCAGTGATCGTCAAAGGGCGCGATCCCCAAGTGGTGCGAGAATTCCTCACGGATTCTCGCAAACTCAGGGCAGTGCGTTTTCTGATGCTTCACAAAGACGCAATAATCGACGATAAGGGTGTGGAATTCTCGGAGCGCGACGTGACGCTAAGCCCTGACCGCATCGTTCAGACGATTCAAAGCATGACCGCCCTCGCCGAGTCATTTGCAGAACAGGACGATGGGCACACTGACTATCTCGAAGCCATGAAATTTCCCGATGGTGTGGCCACGGATGACCACTCCTCGGTTCTCCCCGAAAGGGTAGATCCATGGCCTATAACACTCGACGAATTGGTGCATGCGGAGAGCGCGCCGGAGGACACGGAGGAGCAAGCGAATTCGTTCTTCGAGGAGCCTGAAGCATGCGGTGAGCCGGAACACGATTATCACGACGCGCTCCAAATCGAGGTGTCGCAACCTGCGGAAACTGCAGACTCAGTCACGAATGGCACCGACATTGAGTCAGTCGTCCAAGCACTGTTTGCGCAGGGACATAGCACGTCGCAAACGGCTGAATCATTCGAGACTGAGTTCACAGGAAAGAGTATAGAGGGGTTCGGCCTGCTCACGAATGTCCGGTCGTACAGGTTTGACCTCGTCTTTGGCGACATGCCTGGTACCCGAATTGAACTCGAACTCATAGGCGCGGATACTCCGAGCACAACAGACAGACCCGTGAAGGCGGTTGTGCAATTTCCCGCCGACGCAGAAGACAGACTACGGGCTCTGGTTGACAGTCGAATATCGTTCCGAGGCGTTCTGAAGAGCTGTGATGCGTTCATGAAGACACTGTTCCTGACAAACGGCGAACTCACTGAGGTGCGCAGATGAGCGGCTTCTTGTTCCTGGTGATCGTTGGAGTGGCCGTAGCGGCCATTACGATCGGCATGCAGCAGTCCAAAAAAACGAATGAGGCTTGGGCCTCGGTAGCCGAGCGCCTGCAGTTGGTCTTTCAACCCGGCCAGCTTTTCTCGCGCCCGAGGATTTCCGGGATCCACAAGGGGTGTTCGGTGCTCGTCACGACATTCTCGAGGGGCAGCGGAAAGCACCAGACCACGTACACGCGGTTCCGGGTGAGTTACCCGAATTCTCTCGATCTTGGTCTGAGGCTCACCAAGCAAGGCCTGCTCACGGGCATCGGAAAGTTTTTCGGCACTCAAGACATCGAGGTAGGTGACGAGGGATTCGATGACGTCATCGTCGTGAAGGGCCGAGACCCCGAGCGTGTGAAGGAGTTTCTCACGCTCTCTCGGCGAATGCGTGCCGCGAGGTTCCTTACGACGTATCAGGGATCGTGCATCGACGACATGAATGTTGAGTGGGAACGACGTCACGTGGAACGGGACGCAGACAAACTCCTGCGGATGATTGAACGCATGACCAGCCTGGCCAACCACATGATGGACGATCGCGATGAAGACCGTACGGTCGATAAGGCAATCGAAGCCAGGCAGGAGGGCAGGTTGGACGAGGCGCTCGAGTTGATCCACGCGGTGCCCGACGAACACGATGCGGATGCCAGAGACCTTCACGTGTTCGAGGGTGAGATTCTCCTGGCGACTGGTCAGAGCCAAGCCGCTGCCGAAGCATTCACCAAAGTGTATGAGGAAGAGCCGGAAGACGAAGAAGCAAAAAAGATGGCCGAGCAAGCATCGAAGCCCGCCGAACCGGCACCGGTGCCCGCAGAAGCAACAGGCGATCTCGATGTCAGATCGGTGAGCGAAGCGCTCTTCGCTCCAACGAATATGAGCTCGGAGACAACCGACCGATTTGAAAAGAACTACCGCAATCGCGTTGTACGCTGGTCTGGCATGCTGACCGGTGTGCGCACCTACACCTTCGACCTCGTGTTCGGCAATGAACCCGGCACGCGGGCGGTGGTCGAGATCTGTCAGGTTGGGGGTCAGTCATTCAGTGCCCGCCCGGTTCAAGCAGTAGTGAGCTTCCCGGTCGATGCCGAAGACATGCTGCGGGCGAGAATCGACAAAGAGCTAGAATTCGAGGGCACGTTGGTGGGTTGCGATGCGTTTATGAGAAATTTGTTTGTGGGCGGGGGGAAGGTAGTGTGAGGAGAAGAGGGAGGAGAGGGAGGAGTTCTGAACGACACCTACTACATCAGCGCTCTACGAAAAGCGTCACACCGTAGTTCCGGCGATCTCTTGGCGGATCGGCATTCCAAGACTCGGGCGAGTGTGAATCGTCAGAGCTGTAGCGGAGTATGTAATCGCCCGCCGGCAGCCAACCTGAGGTGTCAACCATCCGGTTTTTCGACGCTCCACCCGCATGCTCGGTGTTGCGATAGGTCATTTCCCAAATCGTATTTCGCGCGTCGGCATCTTCGACCCACGCATAATCGTACATCTCATTGCGGTCGCCTTCGCCCAACGCATACACACGGACTCTCGTCCTTTCGTCGAGAGTGAAATAGGTGCGTCGCCTCACGTCGTCCCCGATGTCAGTCAGCTGAGCGATCGCAGTCCACCGACCGTCACTGCTCACCGTGTCGCGTGCTCGCTCTTCTGCCTCCGTGTATTCAGTTACTTTGATTCCCCAACTCGCCTCATCATAGGGCGCCCTGGCGTTCCAATCGTCGTAGGAGTGCGAATCGTCAGTAACGAAATACACGACGTAACTGCCTCGCCGAAGTGAAATCGTCGTGTCGACGAGCCGGTTCTTACCGTTCCCTCCCGCGTGCTCGGTATTATCGTACCGCATCTCCCAAACGGTTCGTCCGTTCGCGGCATTGACGATCCACCCGTGGTCATACATCTCACCGGCCATCCCCTCACCAACAGCGTACACTCGAACTTCAGCGCGTCTGCTCAACGAGAATTGCCCAAACTTCGACTCGTCATCTTCCAACCTGGTGAGGTCGACCAGAATCCCTCCACGATGCTCTTCGCCTGAATCGCTACTACGCTCGCGAGCGCGTTCCGTGCGGACGGAAGTTTCCCGTTCGACGCGCGTCACCGGTTCCGCAGGAGCTTCGATCGCAGCGACTACCTCCTCGGCCGAGAGTTGTCGTCCGCGGCCAGTCACCGTTACGTAGAAATCCTGAGGCCGCTCATCGGTCACTCCGCCGGCACTCTGCGCTGCACCGGCACCTTCGAGCCAGCTCACCCAGCTTGTGGCCTGCTGTCGCCTCTCCTCTGCCTGCGCCATGCACGTGAGTATGTACTGACCCCCGGGTAGTGAAATCGCGCCGTCAAAAGCAACGGCACCATTTGCCCCGCGGGTCGCGCTGGCATCGCTCAACTTCCAGACAGCCTCTTTGGTGCGCGCGTCCATGAGCCAGACATTGTTCAAGCTGGCGAACACAGGCATGTCTCGACCGGGAATCTGGCGCACCTGCCCTACACCGGAGATGTCTATTTCGATTTCGCGCTCCGAGGAGAGTGAGAACCCTGCACTCACGACGCTGTCGGGCAGCTCGCGGATGTCCACCAGTGGCTGTTCGAGCAAGCTGAGGTTTGCATAGCGCAGCCCGACCACCGCTAGAGCTGCTGCTGCAACCAGCAAGATCATACGGCTCCTCTGGGAAGAGTCGCTGGAGGACCTAGGTCTGCGGCTTCGTGAACGGCGACGGCGAGTGCTTTGGTACATGGAAGACACTACGGGTGCAGAGAAGCAGGGGTTGCAGAGGAGCAGAAGAGGGAGGGGATAAGGCGGCATACTGCTCACTACTCACGACTCACCCTTTCCGTCTTTCCTCCAGCCCCTCGAGCGACTTCGGCCAGTCCGACTTCAATAGCCTCGATAGCGCTCTGTCTCTGAGCAACCGCCCTTCGGTCTGGCATTTCGCGCAGTAGTTGGCTGCGTTGCTCGCGTAGACGATGCGTTGGACCGGTGATTCACACACGGGGCATGGTTCGCCGTACTTACCATGCACCGCCATCTCCGGTCGGAATGCGGTGACCTTTGTTGGGAATCCGTCACCGGTCTCTTCTCGAAGCCGTTTGATCCAAGACTCCAGAGTCTCACGTGTGGCATTCCACAAGCGCTCAATCTCCTTCTCATCCACACTAGAAGTCAGCTTAAACGGCGATAGCCGTGCCGCGTGCAGTATCTCGTCGGAATATGCGTTGCCGATTCCACTGAAGAGCGTTGGATCACAGAGAGCGCGCTTCAGCGTGTGGTTCTGCATGCCAAGACGTTCGGAGAACTCATGCAACGAAGAACTCATAACCTCGAGCCCACCACGATCGTGCTCGGCGAGCGCTCTCTCTCCTTGGACCACGTGAAGCGAAGCCCTTTTCTTGGAGCCAGCTTCGGTCAGGAGCAATGTGCCGGCCTCAAAATCAAATGCGGCAAGACCCTGCTTCTTGGGAATTGCGATGCCCACCTTCAACCACTTGAGCCGCCCGGCAATCATCAGATGCAGTACGAGGAATAGACCATTCTCCAGCGCAACTACGATTCGTTTCCCTAACCGTCGGACTTCGCTCACAGCCTTTCCATGCACAGAAACGAGCGGTGGATCTACGGTCCGCAATAGGAACGGGCTCGAGAGCCGCACGCCCTCCAACTCGGCGCCAACGATGCGAACCTCGAGAGCGTCGATGTATGTCTGAATATCTGGGAGTTCGGGCATGGTTGGGGGAAGGTGGAGGTTTGGGGCGTATCGTCAAGTCTGAGGCACAGGCGGCACAGGCGGCATGGGCGGCATGGGCGGCATGGGCGGCAATCCAAGCCGTATGCCGCACTCAGCGCCGTACCGCCGTACCGCCGTACCGCCGTACCGCCGTACCGCCGTACCGCCGTA
>CAZFHS010000077.1:0-15740 GCA_964518955.1 uncultured Gemmatimonadaceae bacterium
TATGCCCGGCAATAACCTGTTCCATGGCCATTACCTGCCGGGCAAATACCTCAAGAGAGTTCAATGTGCTTTTCTACTGATCAGGGACGGTCGCGACGTCCTTGTTTCGCAGTATCATCATTTTCTAATTTGGAACGATAAGAACCGACTGAATCCGCGTATGGTGCAGATGCATAGAAACGCTGTTCCATTTGACGATTATGAGAACGTGAAAGAGAACATGCTATCGTATCTATACCATGTTCAGCGTTGGAGGCCTTCTCGGCTCAAGCAGTTCACTTGGCCAGGTAATTGGAGCTCATACAACACTGTTTGGGCGGATTGGTCCGATGCGAATCCTGGTATAGTAGTCAACGTTCGTTACGAGGATCTCATTGCGGACACGCGCAGTGAGCTGAAGCGGTTGCTAATAACGTCCGGACTGGACCGTGATCCGGACGACGGGAAGATCGAGGAGGTCGTAGAACGGTTCAGCTTTGCACGCCTTAGTGGTCGCAAACAAGGTGAAGCAGATCCAAAGAGCTTTCTTCGTAAAGGTGTGGCTGGAGACTGGTTGAACTACTTCGATGTGAAGACGGGAAGAGAGTTCGCGAACAGGGCTGGGTCGACCTTGATCAGGCTTGGCTACGAACCGAACGACTCGTGGGTAGACCGGCTCCCTGAGAAACCGTTATGAACCTGTTGCAGCTTACGTTGGCGCCTATTGCTGAGACCTCCTTCGCAAAGAGAAGATGGATCGAATTTCTTTTTTGAAGTTGGCCCAACTACCCCCCAGCTCGTCGTAGTCGTGCCGGTGCTTACCACGTGACGAAGCCAAGAACTCAACGGTGAGCACGCGCAGACTGGCAAAAAACAGACCCAGCACGAACGCGACTACCACAATCATCTTGCGTCTTGGCTTGGACTTTGACGCTGGCGCTATCGCTTGATCGATCACCGTGATCATCGGCGTGTCGTTTACCTCATCAATACGTGCTTCTTCGTGCTGTCTGTGGAGTGTCGTGAGTACTTCCTGCTTGATCGCAACACGCCGCTGAAGACGCTCATATTGAAACTGCAGCTGAGGCGCCCGGTCGAACTGGCGGTTCTGCTCTAGGAACTCCCGCAAGTCCTCTTCACTCTGCCTTAGCTCATCGTCCGCAGCAGGCAACCGTTGCTCTATGAATTGGCGGCGTTCCCGACCGCTCGATTGGCGTGAGTTCAGGTTGAACTGGTTCAACAGCTCGAGATACCGGTTCGCGACTGCAGCGCTCAGCGCGGCGTGTCTCGTCTCCACGGTGAGCTGTACGGTGTTAGTCTGGCGGTCGACAGATATTCCGGTGGTGCTTCCAACTCTTCGACGCGCTGCTTCAAACCGCTTGGCCTCGGTTCTTCGGTCGATTCCAAATAAGTCAATTAGCGTCGAACTGTCGCTTGGGCTCTCCGAGCGCGGATCGGCAAACCGACTCTGCAGCAGTTGGTCCTGAATGGTGCGGCTACGTAGCAGGTCCGCGTAGAACCGAGCCGAGTTTTCGCCTCCCGGTAGCGAGACACCTATTTGGGACGCCAGCCCACTCAATCCGCCGGGAAGATTGAGACCGCTCGTGGTTCCTTCGGGAATGAACATCGCGCGTGCCGTGAAGCGCATGGGAAGCAGAAGCGCTACTGCAACCGCAATGACTGCTGCAGCAATTGAGATGTAGGCTAATGTTCTCCAGCGCCTCAGCAAAATGTTCAGGATTAGAAGAACACTGAGCCAGCCGGCATCATCACCTTTCTCATCACTCACATGAGTCGACTCTCGGGTATCGGAGTCGTTGTTGTCCATCGTGTCCCCGTTCACCTGAACATAGTCCTGCAGAGCTGAGCGGCCGGGTAACTCTTCGACACCATAAAGCGCCTCACCTCGTCGCAACCACGATTACCGTCACCGCGGCTGCTAGCACCTGCGAAATACTTCCAAACAAAGCAACGACGTCAATTCGATCTTTCGGTGATTTCTCCGGTACAAAGACTGTACTTCCCGGGCCAGGCGTTGGCGACGTTCCAAAGAACAAAAACTTGCGCTTCACCGCGGCTGAGCCATTTGCATACCGAACGCTCACGCGTCCCTCGTCTGCGTCCGACGTGGTGCCGCCGGCGTTGCCAATGTAGTAGTCGAGAGCGGCACCATTCCTGAAGACAACCGTGGTGGGGGCATGGACAGCACCCTCAACCCGCACCGTCGGTTGATATTCCGGCACGTGTAACGAATCACCCGGTTGCAGTACTATGTCGTCGCCGCTACCGGGTTCGTTCAGAACTCCAGCGAGATCGAGATTCACTTGTGATGCCACCACTGTTTCGACCCCAGCTGTATCCACCTGCAGGAGTTGACGAAAGAACTGAGCCCCTTCGGCATAAGCCGTGTTGAGCAACCCACCTGCTCGATTCACGAGGTCGTTGACCGTCTCATCTTTGCGTGTGAGTGTATAGGGCCCCGGATAGAGGATTTCACCGGTGATCTCAACTGACCGGTGCAGTTCGTATTCGGGCTGTCTGAACACGGTAACTCGGTCGAGTGGTTTTAGTATGAACTCAGGCGCGCCAGCGCTAGGAGCCTCCAGGCCCGGTAGAAACTCGTATGTCGAGTTCCGTGGCTCGAGCAAATACGTCGAATCCATTCTGGCCGACAACCGAACCGCGAGCATTCCTCCTCGCCGGTCCTGAGGCAGGCGAGCAACTTCAACAGAATCCAGGAGTGCGCCATCTCTCAACCCTCTAGCCTGAATCACGAGGTCTCTGAGCGTCATGCCAGACCGATAAGGGAAGGCCCCGGGTTCTTTGACCATTCCGCCAATCGAGACCGTTCGCTCTTCTCGGAACTCATCTCGCCCGTAGACGGTTACGATGTCGTAGTCCTCGAGCAATAAATCGTCAGGGTAAGGTTGGCTGGAGTCGGCGGGTAATTCTGCACTTAGCATCTGTCTGGTTGAGTCTAAGATGTTAATGCGTTCAATATGTGCTCTACCAGAAAATGTTGCGGGTCTGAATCCGCCCGCGAGCTCGATCAGATCGCTCAATCTCATGCCAGTGTACCAGCCAAAGGTCCCGGGGTGGTAGACCGCACCATTCAATTCCACGAAAGACCGCCGTGCTTTTTCCACTCCGAAGACCGTTACCGAATCTCCCGCTTCGATCGGGAAAGGAGGCGGTGCACCATTGTCGTCCCGCTGTACTTGCACGTCGACGACGATCCTCTGCGGCCCCACTTCAACGCGCTGGCTCGGGGGGATTATTCGCGAGACAGAAATCCTCTGAAGTGCGGCGTCGGCTCTGAATCCGCCTGCTGCGTCTATCAGGTCACGCAGAGTCTGTCCGTCCTTCAATTCGTAAATGGCAGGGCGCACGACTGCACCGGAGATGCTCGCCCTGATCCCGTGAACAGGCACGAACACCACATCTCCCGACTGCAGCATGATGTCGTTTGCCGTATTCCCCTGAAGCAGGAGATCGTAAAAATCATACGTCGTTACAGTAGTCCCCTGCCGCCGCACGGCTATTTCGCGGAAATTCGCCAAATCAGTGAGGCCGCCCGCGGCGTAAAGCGCATTCAACACGGTGGCTACCGACGAGAGTTGGTAGGCACCTGGCTGTTGCACCTCGCCTGCGACAAACACCTGATTGGTTCGAAGGCGGGTCACAGTTACATCGAACTGAGTCGTGCCAGTTCGAATTCCGGAGTACGAAGCCGAAAGCCGCCTGCGCATCAGGCTCCGGAATTCTTCCATGGTGAGATTGTTGACCGCAATCTGGCCAACGTCAGGGACAATGATGAATCCCTGTCGCGTTACCTGTAGCTCGCGTAGAAGCTCAACGTCTCCTGTGAGAACGAGGACCAACTGGTCACCCGGCCCCAGTCGGTAGTCAGCGGGGACCGGGCCGCCGAGATCGGGTTGGAACAGCGTTGGCGAGCGTGTGAATACGTCTGCGCCGAAAAGCGTGAGTTCTTGATACAACGGTGGCACTGGCTCGAGGGAGTCTACTACTTGTTGCCCGACAAGTAGAGGTACCGGCACCAATCCCTCAGCGGGCAACGGCTCGATCCCAAGCGCTTCCAGTGCACCGAGCGTCTCAACACTTACATCGGGTGCGGGGTCACCTGGTGCAGCCGACAGATACGCATCCAAGATGTCGGGGGAGTATCCTGCCGCACTCAACATCGAGCGTATCTGACCGCTAGACAATCCAGACTGCTGGATCCGCTGCCGCACGAGTTCTGGGTTCTGGCGAGCTTGTTCGATTTGTTGCTGTGAGATCTGCTGAGGAACTGCAGGAAAAGGTGCCGTCAGTAGGACGATTGCCACGACCAGAGTCGCAACCGTTCGAACTTCGGCGCGGTTCGGTTTTGTTCGGACGTTAGATGGAGTTGACACAGTCAACATCGCCTCTCGGAGGTGTACCGGACTTTGCAGCGCAAAGTACTTTAACTCTTGCATGCAGTGCCGTCAAGCAGCGGTTAAATTGGGCTGTAAGTGTAGAAGAGTCAAGAGCTTGTGTTGAGGGCGGCCAGATTCAACCGCCGTCGCTCAGGTACATTGCAGTTACGTTTCGATACGCTTCGCTGAGCACGTCTTCCCACCAACAGCCGTTGCCCAGGTACCACTCGACGGTATCTCTTAGCCCTGCTTCTATCGAGCGTTTTGGCGCCCAATTCAGATGACTCCGGATTTTGGATATGTCCATCGCATAGCGCCTGTCATGCCCTGGTCGGTCATTCACGTGCGCAATGAGCGCCGCGGGCTTGCCGAGCAACGCCAACAGGCGTTCGACGACTTCCAGGTTGGCTACCTCCGATTCGCCTCCAATATTGTAAGTCGATCCTGTGCGGCCGCGCTCTACGATTGCCCAAAGAGCCTCGCAATGATCGCTTACATGAATCCAGTCGCGTACCTGTCTTCCATCGCCGTATACGGGTATCGAACAATCCCCAAGAGCTCGCGTAATAGCTAATGGAATCAATTTTTCTGGAAACTGAAAAGGTCCGTAATTATTGGAACAGCGTGTCGTGATGGCAGGGATTCCGAAGGTCCGTACGTACGCCCTGACCATATGATCTGCCGCCGCCTTACTTGCAGAATACGGGTTGTTTGGTCGCAGCGGCGACTCTTCCGTAGATGCCTGGCCGGTCGATGATAGGTCGCCGTACACCTCATCGGTGCTCACATGTACAAACAGGAAGTCGCGAGGGTAGCTCTCCAACTCTTCTCGGCAGCATTCGAGCAGTACCTGCGTACCCTTCACATTCGTGTCAACAAATGCTGCTGGTGTCATGATCGATCGGTCCACGTGAGATTCTGCAGCAAAATGCACGACCACGTTCACCGAGGTTTCGTTGCTCTTTTCGCCCTTGATCAGGGTTCGCACTAGGTCGGAATCTCTGATATCGCCTTTCACGAACCGATATCTCCCGTCGCCTGTTTCACCAAAGCGCAGTGCGATATCCGTCAATGAATTCAGATTTCCGGCGTAGGTTAGCAGGTCCAGGTTCGTGACACGCACCTCGTAGTCATGTTGCAGACCCCAGCGCACGAAATTCGATCCAATGAAACCTGCTCCGCCCGTTACCAGAATGTGACTGGGCTTCAAACGCACCTCCGCAGTACGAACATCGACTACCTCCACAGTCTTGGTTTGCGAACCGGCTGTCAATAGCGATCGCGATCCCTTTTCCCATGTCACCTTCCCCCCCATATTCCCACACCCATGAACGAAGATTCTGCGGAGCATGCACGCTACTGATTCGCCGAGACAATGAGATGATCGACATAACCCCAGAAACGGACCGCGCCATTCTCGTCGGAGCCCCATTGCGGGGGTCGGAGGATTCCATGCGTTTCAATGAACACCTCGACGAACTGGCTCGGCTCGCCGACACTGCTGGAGCTGAGATAGTGGGAAGGCTGGTTCAGCAGGTTCGCGCGCCGAATCCGAAATCATACGTGGGGGCGGGGAAGCTCGAGGAATTGCAGCGACTAGTTAGTAAAACGAATGCTTCGCTTGTGGTATTCGACGACGAGCTGTCACCCGTTCAGGGCAAGAACCTTGAGAACGCTCTCGAGGTTCGGATCATTGATCGCGCCGAGTTGATCCTCGATATCTTCGCAACGCGCGCAAAAAGCAAGGAAGCCAAGCTTCAGGTCGAGCTTGCGCAGCTGGAATATCTGCTGCCACGGTTGGCACGGATGTGGGTGCACTTGTCGCGGATCAGGGGTGGAATCGGCCTCAGGGGACCCGGCGAAACTCAGATTGAGACCGACCGCAGAATGATCCGGAACAAGATCAGCCAGTTGAAGAAGAAACTGGAGAAGGTCGAGAAGCACCGCGAGGTGATCAGAGGTGGGAGAAGACCGATCCCCACGGCTGCACTCGTGGGATATACGAATGCCGGCAAATCGAGTTTACTGCGAGCGTTGACTGGGGCAGACGCGTTCGTCGAGGATCGGCTGTTCGCGACGCTCGACACGAAAACACGCGAGATGTTCCTTGATGTTGGAAAGAAGATCCGCCTGATCGACACGGTTGGCTTTATTCGAAAACTACCTCACCATCTTGTGGCTAGCTTCAAGGCCACGTTGGAGGAGGTGTCGCATGCCGATATTCTCCTGCATGTCATCGACGTGTCGATTCAAAACTGGATCGAGCAGGCAAACGTAGTGAACGAGGTGTTGGATAGTGTGGGAGTCGTCGGTGATCGGCTCGTGCATGTTCTCAACAAGATAGATCTTGTTGAACAGGATGATATCACTGTTCCTGCCACTATCTTGCAGCTCGGTCAGGCAGTGCGCTGCAGCGCCGCAACCGGTGAGATCAACGCGCTTAGAGACGTCCTCCGTGAACGTTTTGTCGTGTGATACCTCTACTGGCGATATGTCGCGGTGTCCACTGCACAGATCGGTTCCCACTCATAAGGTGCATATTCGATCTCAAACGGACTCTTGAGCCATTCCTCGATAATTTGAAGATCATTCCTGCTTGGGGGTAAGCCTCGCCGAGTGTGCCCATCGGGGTCAACTGATCCGGTCACGGTCTTGGAGAAGACCTTCTTCGATCGCACGCGGGTAACCTGTATCCCGTCGTGCGAGTAAGCGGTACGTGACTGTTTGACACTGCCTTCCCCAATCACGCTGAAGATCGTGCCGAGCACGCCGGACACTGGACGTCCGGAAACACCTTCGATCTTGTCTGTCACGATCATGCTGTCGAGGTCGAGCAGTCGATAGGTGATTTCCCTGCGTTGAGTGACTTTCAGGATTGGTGTCGCAGTCGTATCGGTAAAGCTGAAACTGGACGCCGGGTTTTCGTGTTCGTCCCACCACGTGCGGACGTTCAGAGCGAGAGTCGGCTCTGGTCCTTCCTTCACCGCTTCCAAGACACGATGCCGGCGGTACTCGATCATCGTTCTTTGCCGATTCTCAAACCCCATCCGTGACGGTAATGGCGCCTCGTCCTCATCAATTTCAGCGATCTCCAAATATGTTAAGAACCAATCCTCGGGCTCGATGTAGATTGGGCCGCCGTCTGGGTTTTGCTCACTGAACTCGCGGCCCAGGCGGAGTAATACCTCGGATGAGAAACGCCCTTGATTGGCGGTTGCAAGGATATCATAGTCACCGTGCATCGACATGGCTTCTCGCAACACGTCGGTCGGCACGCGCTCAGCTGTGCATCGCTGAGGACCGTTCTCGGACTGCATCGCATACAGCATGATGCCAGGGAGAAGTGCGATGTACATCAAGCCCGCATGACAGCGGGTGTGGGTTGGATGAAGCAAAGGCCTTACCATGCCCGGAGAATCAAACACCACAAGCGACCATCGTCAATCCGAATCGACTACGCGTGCGCCGTGCTGTGCAGAGGTGATGGCTTGGACTAACGTTGTCACGATTCGTTGACCGGACTGCGCTCGAATTCGATCGTTCCTTCGAATGGGTTCAGTAACTCAGTTGAACGAACCGATATGCCAGAACCCGTACCGCACGATGGCAGTGCCGACAACGTCCGTGCCCGCCTCACCTACCTGATGACCTGCATTTGCGGTGCGATGCACACCCAGGTTGAGACTTGCCTCGACGCCAAACGGAAGATGCACGGTGGTGTTGATTGCAAGGCGCAGTGTGCGCTCGACGACACCGGCGAACAGAGTAGGTGTTTGATCGTACTCGTCTGGGCTCGGGTAGGCGAGGCGCGGATCACCTTCGCCCTGGCGCAAGACAGTCAATTCTGGCTCGAGGAGTACTCCTGCCATGGGGACCGTGGTGACGCGCAGCGTGGCCTGATCATAGTCGGAGAAGTTGCGTGCTAACCCGACACCGAAGCGGCCGCGGGAAATGTCAAAGGCGGTGAGCGGCTTTTCGTCCGGATTGTTTGTTCGGTAGGCAAGGTTGGACACCAGCGTGTACCCGAGCCAAATGGAGGCCGAGCCGACACGTGTGCTCGCGGTGGCCGTGAGAGCCATTGCCGGTGGCTCGTCGTGAAGGATGTCCCAGTCGTCGAAAAACGCGCTACCTGACAGAACGAACCGTCCCAGACGCATTTGCCCGTCGCCGCCGAACAAAAAGTTCGCTCCTCGCAACAGCTGATGTTGGTTTGAGGCGAAGTAGGTCGGCTGAATTGGATTGAGGTACCAGATTTGCAGATTCCGGTTCGGCCCAGAGAGCACCGTGCCCTGCCAGACTGCGAGGTCGAGCCACGATAACACCCGCGCATTCAGTCTGTGTGCCAGGAAGAACCGGCGTGCTTGTTCGCCTTGACTGTTCACAGCATCGTCGAGCTGTGTGATGAGTACGCTCATGTTGATGCGCCGAGGCCCGAGCCGCACGTATAGGTGGTCGTAACTCAATGGCCAATCCGACACCAGCAACCCCGGAAGTCCGGGTGGTCCCCAATTTCGGGACATCTTTCCCAACTCAACGTCCAGGTATCTGGAGTGGTACGCGCCGTACGCATCCTCGGTCTGGATCTCCGCCTGCCCCAACGCGCCCGCATAATCGGGATCATCCTCCAGATCTTCGTCATACTGCGAGTGCACTACGAGCAACGCAGGTCCAAACCAGAAACCGAACAACCCAGACACCTCGGGCGAGACGCGGTCGCCACCGTCGTGGCGGAGGGAGAATTGAGGTCTCCGCTGATGTGTTGAAACAACCAAGCCAGCGTCCCCACCCGCCAGGAACCCCCGTTCACTCGACTGCCGCTGAAGCGCTTCGAGCACCGACACTCGCGTGCGGCGCTCAGCGGGAGTCATTAGGAGCGTATCTCCATCAGAGAGTGCCGCCGCAATGTCACCAACACGCCACGGTCGCATGAGGGGGCTAGGGTCGGCTACAGCACCCCCTCGGACGAGATGTTCAAGGAAGGGTACCGACCAATGGCGTAGTGGCAATCGGGCGTTGGAAGGCAGCTCCTGTGCAAGTAATGGCGAGGAGACCGTCAATGCTGCAACAAACATCAATGGGCGTATTCGCATAGGTCAGTAAGGTCAGGATTCAAGGTGACTAGTCGAGTGGCCCGGATTAGAGTCCGCTTCCATACATCTCTACACCGCACGGACTGAATGAGCTCGTGCCCCCCAAGGTTAGTATACGCTTAGTGTGCATGTGATGTGAGCGTATGCACACGCTTCACCTGTGTTGGTGATTTTTCAATGCTCCCGAGCGAAGGTTTTCCTGCTCGCTGTTGACATGGGACTACGTGGGTCCCTTTTTCCTTGTTCGGATTTCGCCAACTTCGTGTTTTCGACGATTTCCACATGAGCGTAACGTTGGTTAATTGAACACAGCCGGAGATGCCCTAACGTCATTCAGCGGATCTCCCGGCAGTGAGCATAATAGACCTTGAGGCTGGAATCCACACGCGGCCAGGGAATCAGCATGCGGATTGCCATATTCTGTGATACCTTCTTCCCGAATTTCGACGGTGTGATCGCGGTCATCAACAAGGTCACTCGATCACTTGCGGATAGAGGTCATGAGTTTGTTATCCTTGTTCCCGTCTACGGCAATCGAGAGGGCAGTGCTGCTTCCGCGACAAAATACGAACCACACGAACGCATCGCTGTCCACCGCTTCTCAGCTATCTCCGTTCCTGGAAACCCGGACTACAAGATACCCATACCCAACTATCGCCGCGCCAAGCGGATCCTGCGTGAGTTCAAACCGGACGTGGTTCACATACACTCGCCCGCATCGATGGGGATCGCGGGCATCGTCGCGGCAAAATCTCTCGGAATCAGGGTCATCATCACCTATCACACATACTATCCAGACTACCTCGTGTGTCTGAGCCCAATGAGGATCTTTGGGCTGTCGGTAATGATGGAAGGGCTGTCCATCACGAAGGCCGTGAGAAAGGTCAATGCCTTTTTAAAGGCAAAGACCATCAACAGGAGGAACCTTTATGACATCAAGGAAGGGATAAAAAACAAGCGGCCCAGGCCATTGAGGAGACTCATCGAGTGGTATCTGCACAACGTGTACGAACGCTGTGATATAGTGACGGCACCATCAGAGGCGATGATACAGCTTCTAGAAGAAGAAGGACTGCAGACCAGGAAGCTGTTCATCAGTAACGGAGTTGACTGCAACAAGTTTCCCCCCAAAAGTGACTACCAAGTCAGAGGACGCCTGCTTCATGTCGGCAGGATCAGCCATGAGAAACGGGCAGAGGTAGTCATACTGGCCTTTAAAGATGTTCTCCTTGAATTTCCGAAGGCCACTCTTGATATCTACGGCGATGGACCAGCGAGAAAATACCTCGAGGCTCTGGTCAAGAAGGAACGGATTCGAAACGTCAGATTCAATGGTTTCATCCGGCACGATGAATTACCAGAAGTCTACCGCAATTGCGATGTGTTCTTGACTGCAAGCACAATAGAAACCCAGGGTCTGGTAATCTTGGAAGCCATGAGCTCTGGTCTACCGATCGTCGGCGTTGACAAGCTTGCGATTCCGGACCATGTCAGGCATGGGGAAAACGGGTTTTTGGTGAAGGCAGGTCGCCCAGAAGAAATGGCAGAGGCTGTAACGACTCTGCTGCGAGAGGAGGCTTTGATTCCCAGAATGGGGAGAAAAGCCGCACAGTATGCGAGATCTCATGACTTTGAAAAGGTTCTGTTGGAATATGAGAGGTTGTACGCAGATGATGCGGACGGAGCCCTGACTGCCTCTAGTTGAGCACTTTCACGCGGTTGGAGATGAGATCGGTTTTCTCCGCAAAAGGTACACGATCGCAGAAATCGCACCTTTGACTAGTACCTTGACGAGCAATCCCACGAGATTCACAAAGGAGATGAAGACGTCTCTGTTTCCTAGAGACGAGAGAATCTTGGGAATGGTTGCCTCAGAGGCTACGTCAATCAGTACCCATCTGCTGGCCAAAGCGGCGAACCTGTCAGGGTACAGCCTTTTCGCCACTCGCATGATGTCGTCCAGCTCGACGACCCACACCGGTCCCTGAGGCGGCGTATCACCGGAGGTGTCGTCGATCGTCACGGTGCTTTTCCCCTGTTCGTGAGTCACTTTGATATCAACGGTCTTGCCAGGGGAATGCCGTATTCGGATGATGACCAACCTGCACCACCTCAACCACAGGTTCGCTGTCCTCTTGTGGCCATGGTCCGTCGAATGTTTAACACCGACGGCCCCCCGATACGTCTCGAATATCAGATCTTTGATTTGTTCTTCCGGCAGGGCTTTGTTGACCTTGAACAACGCGTAGTACATGAAACTGTATGGCGCTATCAGCTGCTGGATGCTGATGTGCATGCCCAGTTGCATGAATTTGGGCGCATGGACCCTGCCCACCCCAAAGAACCGGCCGTAGCAGTAGGCGTACATTCGAGTGATCGTTTGTGCGTCAATGTCCCTCGTGTCCACAACCGGGCAGAAGTTGTTGTATAGATCCCAATCGTAGGATCTGATCTTGTCTTCCGCATGATATTCATTGTAGATGGATGTGCCTGGGTACGGTGTCATGATCATGAAGATCGAGTCTTGCACATCCAGCGCCGCCGCGTACTCGGGATACTTCTTCGTATCCTCCTGATTTTCCTCCAAGTGTCCGATGATGAAATATCCCCAAGGATTGATGTTGTGTCGTCTGAGAATCGCTGTCGCTTTGGCATCATCGTTCGGCGTTTTCTTCTTTCTCATCAGCTTCAACGTTTTAGCATTTGGGCTTTCAACTCCTAGGTTCACTTCCCTCAACCCGACTCTGTACAGCTTGTCCATGATGCCCTCGGCCCGGATGATGTCGGTGACTCGTGCTTCAGTCCAGATGAGGAAGTTGGTGAGGCCCCTTTCGAGCATCAGGTCGCAGATCTGCTCCACCCTCTTGATATCTATGAGAAAGTTCGCATCCCAGATCTTGATGTACTTGGTTCGTTTGGGATCGTGTATAGCACTGAGCTCTTCGAGAACATTCTCCGGACTTCTCGCTCTCCAACCTTTCTGAACGGTCTCATTAGCGCAAAAGGAGCACTTCCACGGGCATCCCCGAGACGTAAACACGGTGTCAACGGTGTAATCCTCAGTTGCTTCTCCATATCGGGGGGGACGTACATTCCTCAGCGGATGAGGCATTGAGTCTAGGTCAGTGATGGTGGTGCGCGGATCTGTGCGCACTACGTTGCCATCATCCTTGTACGCGATTCCCGCCACGTGTTTAGCCGGGCCGCTAACGACTAGTTCTCTGAAGGTCTCTTCCCCCTCTCCAATCACTACCGCGTCTACGCTGGGTGAGGACAAAACTCGTTCAGGCATCGCACTGGGGTGGTAACCTCCCATAACGACATACTTGTCGTGCTGCTTTGCTAGTTCGGCCAATCTCAACGCATTGTTGAAAGCGCCTGTCAGGGAGGATATGCCCACGAGATCAACTGGATGAGTCTTGAGATGTGTTTCGAATGTCTTGTAGATGCGGCTGTTGTAATAGTCCCCCGGGATCGCTACGGAGTTGACGTCGCTCTCAACCACCGAGGCCAAATAACAAATTTCCGTGAGGTCTGAGCCGGCGAACGGGTGCGGATTTTCGAAGTACTGAGGGGCCTTGAGTAGGCAGATGTTTTCGAAATGTCCCATTCAGTGAGTCCTCCCAGAATTCGTCCCCGATTGTTGCGTTCAGGTTCCTACAGAGGTTTCTCCGACGAATTGAGTCGGCGATTGATGGTCGCGCGCATTGCAGGGCTGATATTGCTCCGAGAAACCGTCGTCGTTGAGATGGCCACATGAGTTTCAGTCAATGTCACCCCAACTTCCCCTCACACCTCCCAGCCAGATACTCCCCAAACGGCAGACTGCACGTCAAACCCGGCGATACCGCGTTCAGGACATGGACCGCACGGTCCGTTTCGCGCACCATGATGTCGCCTACAAGTTTGCCGTCACGATCGACCAGCTGAGCTCGATTACCGGCAAACGATCTCACCAGATCGTCTGGCTCTAGCTCGGGGAATAGCACCTGGGCTTCTTTCCATATCGCCCTTAGGCTCAGACTCTTGCTCACCTCGCTCTTGATCAACCGACGCATTTCCGGAGTCGCCATGAGACGGCGGAATCCGGGCCAGGATAGAGTTGTTGCTAGATCGTAAGGGTCGAAATCCTGGAGCCTGTAGGCCTCTCTGCCGAATGCCAGCATAGCGCCGGGCCCAAGAAGAACTCTTCCGTCCGGCCAGCGAGATGCGTGTACGCCGAGGAACGGGAATTTCAGATCTGGTGCGGAATACACGTGGCTGCGGACAAGATGGCGCCTTTCGGTTCTCAGCTCGGCATAATACCCGCGAAACGGTATCACTCTCACGTCGTGCGCTAGGGTACCGGCCAACCGGTCCGCGTGGAGGCCTCCGCAGTTCACGACCGCGCCCGCTGTGAAGATGCCGCGGTTCGTCTCCACTCTCAGGTCGCGCGTGCCATTTCGCTGCAGTGACGGGTCGGATACCGATATCACCTGCGTATCGTAACGTATCTCTGCCCCTGCAGCCTCCGCATCCAACATCAGCTGCGAGACGAATACCGGCGCGTCGAAACTGGCGCCCTGAGGTGCGTGTAGGGCTTTGATGCCTATCGCATGGGGTTCGAGCTCGCGGATCTCGTGTTCATCGATCACGCGTGATTCTACGCCGTTCTCATCCGCTCGGCGCTTCAACTCCTGGATTGTCGGGATCTCTTCCTCGAGCCGAGCGACGATCAGGATGCCACCTTCGTGAATTGCGATCCCGTGTCTGTGGCAATACGCCCGTAACCTGCGGTTGCCCTCGACGCAGTATGCCGCCTTGGTGCTTCCGGGCATCAGGTTGTAGCCGGCGTGGAGCACGCAGCTGTTGCGTCCGCTCTGATGCACCGCCGGTCCGCGCTCCTTTTCCAGAACGACCACTCGAACGCCGGATTTGGCCAGGTGATACGCGGTACTGGCACCGACTGCGCCGGCACCGATTACGATGGCGTCGGGGTGGGGGCGCGTGGTCATTCTGTATTGGGATTTTGGTTATGGGGCATGTGAAATAATAGCTGGGTCGGGGGCAGAGGAGGGAGGAGAGGGAGAGGACGGAGGGGAATGTCGAGCAGCGAGCAGCGAACTACGAACAACGGAGAAAGCGGCGGACTCTGAGGTGAAATGGTCTGCGGAAGGGCATTGCACGTTGCACGCTGAACGTTGTGCGCTCACCAAGTCCTTGAGCAGGCGAAAATATCTCCTCACACAACCCCACTCACCACCCACTACTTGCCACTCACACTGTTCAACACCCCCGCCACATCCGCCGCGAAGTGCCGCCAGGAAAAGACGTCTTCCGCGCGCCTGCGGCCGGCTTCGCCAATCGCTTTGGCCTCGGATTCCGGCAGAGAAAGCGCGCTTCGCAGCACCGACGCGAGCGCAGTGGGGTTGCGCGGTTCCGCCAGCCACCCGGCTTCGCGCTGAGTTCCCGAGCCCGAGCCCAGGATCTCCACGGGGCCGCCCTCGTTTGCTGCGACCACAGGGATGCCACACGCCATAGCCTCGACGATCACACGGCCAAACGGCTCCGGCCTGAGCGAATAGTGAAGGGCAACGTCGAATTCGGGGAACACCCTCTCGATTTTGGCCTGAAACGGCAGCAGGTGGACACGGGGCAACAGGGAGGGCGGCGCAAATCCACCTTCGACACCACCCAGATCTGGAGGTGGGGATGGGGTGGGGCTACCGCCGTACCGCCCTTCCGCCTTACCGCCCTCCTCGCTCCCGCCCTCCCGCCCGTCCGCCCTACCGCCCTCTATCACCCCCTGGTCTCCGGCGCTCGGCAATCCCACCACCGCCCACTCCCCGGTAGCCACCCGGTTGAGCTCTATCTCCAGCTCTCTGCCGAACTCCTTCTCCGCGAGCGTGTCGTAGATGCTCCCGCCCACTATCACCAGGTGCACATTGGGGAAGTCGTCGGATACGTGCGAGAACGCCTCGATCGCCTCGATTTGACCCTTCCACCGAGCAAATACGGCCGGCATGCCCACCAACCGATGATCGTGCGGAATCCCCAGTCGATCGTGAATCCAGTGGGTCCGTTCAGCAGGCCGGAATCGGTCGAGGTTTATCCCATTAGGAACTACGGTTGTTCTGTTACCGCCGTACCGCCGTACCGCCGTACCGCCCTCCGCCTGCCCGCCCGTCCGCCCGTCCGCCAGCCCGCCCCTCCGCCCGGCCGCCCAAGCCCCCAGGCGCCAAACGCCATAGCCCAGCAAGGACGAGCCCCCGGC
>CAZFHS010000078.1:0-15647 GCA_964518955.1 uncultured Gemmatimonadaceae bacterium
GAATGAGGGTCAGATCTTGCGGGCCCGTGCCATAGCCCAATTGAGTTTGAGCCAACAAACGAGCGGCATTCGATATCTGGGATTCAGGGAGGAGGCCCGCTTCGACGATTGTCTTCCCGACGAGCTGGTTTCGCTTGTAACCTGTGAGTTCTTCTGTGGCTCGATTGCCGCCTAAGAAGCGTCCCTGCATATCGCGCAGGTAGTACGCGACTGGGGCGTATTCGAAGAGGATTCGGAATCTTTCCTCACTTTTCCGTAGTGCATGCTCTGCCGACTTGCGTTCGAGTGCATGCCGGATCGTGCGGGCCAACATCGGTCCAGTCATCTCACTCTTGAGGAGATAGTCCTGTGCTCCCTCCCGTACCACACGCGCCGCCAGATCCTGGTCGTCGTGACCAGTGAGCATTACGACAGGTAGCCGATCTGCACTGTCTTTCAGTGCCTTGTATGTGTTGAAACCCTGGCTGTCAGGCAGCTCGAGGTCTAGGAGTATTACGTCAGGCAGTTCCGCGCCTTGCAGCCGTTCGAGCGCAGACGCCAGGTGGTCAACATGTTCGATTCGAAATCGTTGACCGGCAACCGCCGAGAGTTGTTCTTGTACTAACCGGGCATCACCAGGATTGTCTTCCACCAGTAACACCCACGTTTCAGGAATCATCTAGAAGTTGCCTCGCACGGTAGCGTTACGACGCACAACCAGAAATCCTCAATGCTCCGCACGACGTGAATGAACTGATCGAAGTCAACGGGCTTCGTCACATAGCAGTTGGCGTTCAGTTCGTAACTCTGGAGGATGTCTTGCTCATCGTTTGAAGTGGTGAGCACCACCACCGGTATCCGCTTCAGTTCACCATTCTTCTTGATTTCGGCGAGTACCTCGCGGCCGTTCTTTTTTGGCAGGTTGAGGTCGAGCAGTATCAGGTCGGGACGAGGATAATCGGCGAACTCACCTCGCTGGTGCAGACATTCAAGCGCTTTGACGCCGTCCTCGGCAATCATCAGCTCATTCTTGACCTTGCCTTCTCTTAGTGCTTCGACAGCCAGTCGGGCGTCACCAGGATTGTCTTCGACCAGCAGAATGCGGATAGGGCGCGAATCGGTCGTGTAGTTCATAGGTGCTTGCCTCTATCAGGGTTCAGAAAACCGCGCTGCATTTGCGTGACTCACCATACCGCACCGTCGATCGCGTCAACATCAGGGGAGCGTAGTGGCAGGGTGCTAGGCCAATCACTAGGTGAGCTTTGGGGGTAATCCCGCGTCGAGGTGGGGGAATCCCCGGTTGGGTGTGTCGACCAGCTACGTAAGTCGTTATTCGGGTTTGAGTTACAGGCCGTATGATGCAGAGGGGTTGCCAAGGCATCTTCCCTTGAACAGCCCAACAAAGCCTGCGCTGTTCCACATGGGCTGGAATGGCGCTATGGTTACCGAGATCATGCGCAACTGGATGTGGTTTCTTGCTCGGGGATGCGGTTAGCTGCGCGCCGTTGCGTTAGGAGCCTGCCATGAAGGACGAGCGTAAAACCAAGAAGATGCTCATTGAAGAGTTACACGCGCTGCGGGGGCGCGTGGCAGATCTCGAAAACGCCGATATCGGTGCGGAGCATGCCGGGAAAGCGGAAACCGCGCAGGTGATGGCCGACATCGAGCGATACCGCACCACTTTCGATATGGCGCCGGCGGCCATTGCACAGATCGACATCGACGGATCCTTCCTCCGGATCAATCCGTTCTGGCAAGAGTGGCTTGGGTACTCGGAGGACGAGCTACTTGCAATGAAGGTTGCAGATGTCACCCACCCTGATGACGTCACTGAGGACCGCAGAGTATTCCGAGAGCTGCTGAAGGGAAACGTATCCACACTCGAACGCGAGAAACGCTATATCAAGAAGGATGGCGGAGTGGTGTGGGGTAGCGTGCGATCGGCGATGCATTGCTCCGCCTCCGGCGAACCGGAGTATTTGATCGCTGTAACACAGGACATAACCGATCGCAAGCAGTCCGAAGTGGCTCTGCGTGAACGCGAAGCCCGCATATCGAAAATCCTGCGCACCGCACCCGTTGGGGTAGGAATGGCCCGCAACCGGTTATTCACCGGTGTTAGCGACCGACTCTGTCACATGTTGGGATACGAGCGAGATGAACTGATCGGGCAACCAACGAGGGCTTGTTTCGCAAGCGAGTGGGACTACGAGCAGATAGGCAGGCTTTACAGACTGAGCAAGCGATCGGACAACCCAACTGTAGAAATTCAACTTAGACGGAGCGACGGGTCGACGATTGACGTGATCGGCTCCTTGTCGATACTCGACCATGATGATCCAGACAGTGAGGTCATTTTCGCAGTCATAGACAACACGGAGTCCAAACGCGCGGAACGGGCACTCCGGAAATCAGAGGAGAAATTCTCGAAGGCGTTCCGCTCGAGCCCGGACTCCGTGACATTGGTGCAGCTCGAGACCGGCAAGATCCTTGAGATCAACGACGGTTTCCTGAGGGTTTTCGGATACACGCGCGCCGAGGCCATCGGCCGCACCATCCTGGAGCTCGGACTCTGGAGAAATCCGGAGGATCGAGAGCACATGGTCGCAGAATTCCAGGAGCACGGTAGGGTTCACGACATGGAGGAGGTGTTCCTAACCAAGTCAGGGAATCTCGTGCACTGCCTTCTCACCGGGGAGCTTATCGAGATCGATGGTCAAGACTATCTACTCGCCGTGACGCGAGACGTAACTGAGAAGAAACGCCAGGATGCTCTGCTCACCGCAAGGTACAAACTCAACGAACTTTCTTACACCACACAATCGGTAGATCAACTGCTTCGAGCCTTCCTGGACGAAGCAGAAGCCCTGACAGAGAGTCAGATCGGCTTTTTCCATTTCGTTGAAGAAGACGAGGTTAACCTCCAACTGCAGGCGTGGTCTACCAATACACTGGAGAACATGTGTACCGCAGAGGGCGCGGGCAGCCACTACCCAATTGAAGAGGCGGGTGTTTGGGCGGACTGCGTACGCGAGCGCCGACCGGTGATCCACAATGACTATGCAAGCCTGCGGCACAAAAAAGGGTTGCCGGATGGACATGCACCGGTTGTCCGCGAGCTCGTTGTTCCTGTGTTCCAAGAGGGAAAGCTCTCCGCAATACTGGGTGTTGGCAACAAGGCATCCGACTATACGGAACGTGATGTCAAGACAGTGTCGACCCTTGCCGACCTGGCGTCGGACATCGTTGAACGCAAGCGGTTGGAGCGAGAGCTTTCAACTGCTCAGACGCACTATGCCCAGTTCATCGAAGCCTCTAGCGACGTGATCACATATTGGAGGATACCTGCTGGATTGCGTGTTGATCTGCCCGTTGAAAAACAGATTTCCATGCTCCACGAGGGAGTGTTACTCGATCTTAATCAAGCCGCGTTGTCAACGGTCGATGTCAGGTCCAAAGAGGAGTTGATTGGGAAGCGATATGCAGATTTCGTGGAGAGCCGAAACATCGAAGAACTCTACACCAAGTTCATTGAAAACGGCTATGTCCTTGCCGGTGAGGAACTGCACGATGTATTCCCAGAAACGGGCGATAGGTACAGCCTGGAGACTTGGTACGGTGTAGTTGAAGATGGCATGTTGACTCACGTGTGGTCGAGTTCGGCCGACATAACGGCACTGAAGCTCAAAGAACAGGAACTCCGGGATTCGGAGGAGAAGTTCTCCAGGGCGTTTCACTCGAGTCCGGACATTGTCGCGCTCACTGAACTGGATACGGGAAGGATTGTCGAGGTAAATGCGGGTCTCGAGCGGATCCTCGGATACACGCGGGCAGAGGCTCTCGGCCGGACGGCAAACGCTCTTCGCACCTGGACTGCGCCGGAACAACGAGACAAGCTAGTAGCTGAGATCAGCGAACACGGAGGGGTTCGAGACGTCGAGGTAGAATTCAGCACCAAATCGGGAGACTTAGTAACCTGCCTATTCTCTGCAGAGCAGCTTGAGATACATGGACGACCCCACATGCTCAGCGTCGCGCGTGACGTGACCGAGCAGCGCAGGGCCGACGAGGAGTTGCGCCAGAAGGACTACATCATCGAATCAGCGTCGAGCGCGATAGCGAATACAGACCTCGACGGGTACCTGGCGTACGTTAACCCGACCTTCCTCGAATGGTGGAGCATCGACCGGGCCGACGAGTGCCTCGGTCAGCATTTCACCGACTTCTGGATAGCGCCTGACCAGATCGACGGAATACTGGAGCAACTGCGTGTAGGTGGAATCTGGACCGGCGAGCTCAGGGCCCGGCGCCACGACGGTTCCCTGTTCGACGTCCAAGTCTCCGCGGCTCTGGTCCGGGACAACGATGGTAAGGCCGTCGGCTTCATGTCATCCTCCGTGGACATCACCGACCGGAAGAAGGCGGAACAGAGCCTGCGCGAAAGCGAGCGCAAGTTCCGCACTATGTACGATCAGGCAGTGCAACTCATGGGCTTTCTGGACACCGACGGTACGTTGATCGACGCAAATGCCACGGCACTCGATCAATACGGGGTGCGTCGATCGGATGCTGTAGGGAAACGCTTTTGGGAGACACCCTGGTTCAGCCACTCTGATGAGCTGATCCACAGAGTTCGACGGGCCGTGGTCAATGCGGTTTCCGGAAGCACAGAACATCTCGAGGTCGTCCATTTCGATCTGAATGGAATCCCACGCAACATAGAGGTAGTAGTCGCGCCTATAAAGGACGACGCGGGGACAATATTAAACGCCTTTGCGTTCGGGCACGACGTGACTGAGCGCAAACGAGCCGAGGCGGAAGTGATAGAGATTGGTGGTCGCGAACGCCAGCGTATCGGGCAGGATCTGCACGACGGGCTCGGCCAGCAACTCACCGGCCTCGGGTTCCTGGCGAGAGCACTCGAGCAAAAACTCGTCAAGAAGGAAATGTCTGAGGCAGACGATGCGAAAGCCATTCAGGAGCGAGTAACAGAGTCTCTGGAGCATGCGCGGTTCCTGGCTCGCGGAATGCTGCATATGAAGATGGATAAACGGAGACTCGTCGCCGCGCTGGAGGAACTATCTGAGCACGCGAGCCTGATGTTCGGTGTGAAGTGTGAGACGAGTATCGATCCCAAAATCCGTATCGACGATGAAGAAGTGGCGTCTCACATATATCAAATCGCACGGGAAGCCACAACAAATGCTGCCCGGCATGGGCGCCCGAATAGCGTGACAATCGATCTGACCTGGACAAATGGTGGTATTCAACTCACAATAACTGATGACGGTGTTGGCATAGAGGCAGACCGGCTCCACGCCGAAGGCCTAGGGCTCAGGATCATGCGCTACCGATCTAGTCTAATAGGTGCCACACTGGAAATAGACCGGCGGGCTGCAGGCGGTACGATCGTTCGCTGTGTCCCTGGGCAAGTGTCTGAAAGGGGTTCCTGATGCCGAACAGCCAGGAGGCCAGGATTACCTCCATCTTGGTCGTGGATGACCATCCTGTCGTACGGCAGGGACTGAGCCAGATGATCGGCCAAGAGCCCGACATGGAAGTCTGCGGTGAAGCAGGGTCGTTCGATGAAGCGTTGGGCACGGTGGAATCGCTACAACCGAATCTCGCTATCATCGACGTGGCACTTGGTGACGCCGACGGGTTGGAACTGGTCAAGCAAATCGCATCCCGGTGGCCAAGTGTGTTTCTGCTCGTGCTCTCGATGCACTCGGAGAAACTCTTTGCAGAGCGAGCGCTGCGTGCTGGCGCTCACGGATACATGATGAAGCAGGAAGCACCCGAGAAAGTCATTGAAGCAATTCGCAGGGTTCGTGACGGTGGTGTCGTGGTGAGCGAGGAGCTTCAGGCCCAGTGGCTCCTGCGTGTGGTGTCGGGGAAACAGGACACCAGAAGCCCCATGGAAACGCTCACCGATCGTGAGCTTGCAGTATTTCGACTTGTCGGCAACGGTATCTCTACCCGCAACATCGCAGATCAGCTGAACTTGAGTGTAAAGACCGTTGAGTCGTATCGGGAAAACATCAAGAACAAACTTGGCATAAGTTCGGCCACGGAGCTGATCCAACGCGCTACACTTTGGGTGCGGGATTCATCAGACGGGTGATCGGGCTGTCGACCTAAACTCATTCTCCACAATCACTTAACAATCAGGCCCTTCACGCCCGGGGATTCCCCCATCCCCAATGCCGGAGAGTACCCAAACCATCCTTGGTGCTTGGCCTAGCCTCAGTACTCTGCACCACCCCGATGCTGCTGAAGCGCACCAAACCGTAGCTTCGATTCGTGAAATTCGGGAGGCACGACTCCTTTCCAAGGCAAGCGTAGGAGGCACCTATGCCGGTATCTCGGGGCGACAGCATGAACATTCACGCGTTTGGGCAGGGAGAATCATGCGTTTCCGAACTGGACCATAACATTCCGCAACATTCCGTCTCCGAGTCTGCGCTACGGCAGGAGAGGCAGTTCACAGACGCCGTCCTCGCGGCAATGCCTGGCGTTTTTTATGTGCTCGGGCGGAACGGCCGGATCGTGCGGTGGAATAAGAACCTCGAAGACCTCACTGGTCGGTCGGGGGATGAATTGAGGTCGGTCCGAGCAATTGACCTGGTGCACCCAAACGATCGTGAACGGACAAAGCGCATTGTGCACGGAGTGCTCGACAGGGGGAACGCATGCTTGGAGACGCGGCTTCTATCGAGAACCGGCGAGGGCGTCTTACATCTCATCACTAGCCAGCGGCTGACCCTGGGCGGAGAACCGGCATTTGCGGGCTTCGGCATAGACATCACGGAGCGGCACTCACTGGACGAAGCGCTTCGGGCTAGCGAGCAGCGCCTGCGTCGGATGGTCGATTCAAACATGGTTGGCGTGGTGATCTGGGATCTCGAGGGCAACATACGCGATGCAAATGACTGTTTTCTGGATTCCGTCGGCTATTCGAGAGAGGATCTACGTGAAGGCCTAATTCACTGGCGTGAAATGACCCCTCCCAAGTGGAATGAGGTTGATGCAGAGGCGGTTCACGATCTGCTGGAGAAAGGGGTTTGTGCTCCTTTCGAGAAGGAGTACTACCGCAAAGACGGTAGCACCGTCCCAGTCATAATTGCCTGTGCGCGATTCGATGGGACCGATGAAGGCGTCGCGTTCGTGCTCGACATAACAGCTCAAAAACTCACCGAGGAGAGGCTCAGAGACGCATTGAACGAGCTGAAGCGATCGAACGCAGAACTAGAGCAGTTTGCGTATGTAGCCTCGCACGATCTTCAGGAACCGCTCCGCATGGTCGCAAGCTTCACCCAGCTGCTACGGGAGAGATACGAAGGCAAGTTAGACCCGGACGCCGATGACTTCATCAACTACGCGTTTGACGGCGCACGTCGGATGCAGAAGCTGATTCAAGGGTTATTGCAGTTCTCGAGAGTCGGAACGCAAGGAGTGCAGTTCGCCCCAGTTGACATCGGCGCTGTTGTCGATCGCGCGCTACAAGATCTGAATGCAACCATTTCCGAACGTGGTGCGGTCATCACTCGCGATGATTGTCCGTCGGTCTTTGCGGACGAGTCACAGCTCGGGCGCGTGTTTCAAAACTTGATCGTCAACGCGATCAAGTTTTGTGGCGAAAAGAAACCCGAGATCCATATAGGCGCCAAACACGACGGAGCTGGTTGGGTTTTCTCGGTTAGCGACAACGGTCCTGGCATCGAGCCGCAGTACTTCGAACGAATCTTCTTGATTTTTCAGGTTCTCGATCGGTCCGACCGCGGGAGCGGAACGGGAATGGGCTTGGCCATTTGCAAGCGAGTGGTTGAACGCCACGGGGGGCGGATTTGGGTCGAATCTGATGCCGGGAAAGGCGCGACGTTCTCGTTTTCCATTCCAGACAGAAGAGTGGCACGATGACTCCCGACAAGGATAAACCCATACGAGTGCTCTTGGTTGAAGACAGCCCCGGCGATGCGCGGTTGGTGAGGGAGTTTCTTGCGAATGCTGGCGGTCACATGTTCGTGGTCGAACACGTCGACCGGCTCGATGCGGCGATCGAACGACTGCAGGGTGGCGAATTGCCGGACGTGATTCTGTTGGACCTGGGGCTTCAAGATAGTCGAGGATTCGACACATTCGCGTCCATCCAAGAATGGGCACAAGACCTATCCATAATCATGTTGACGGGGCACGACGACGAGGAATTGGCGATGCAGCTAGTGCGCGCAGGAGCGCAGGACTATCTGCTGAAGTCGGAAATAAATGGGACGTTGTTGACTCGAACCGTCCGATACGCCCTGGAAAGAAAATCTGCGGAACTATTGCTCAGATCATCAGACGCGAAATTTGCTTCTGCGCTACGGTCTTGCCCTGACGCTGTCACAATCTCACGGCTCGCTGACGGACGATTTGTTGAGGTCAACGACGGCTTCTGCCGCATGACCGGGGTTTCGCGCAAGGACGCCATTGGATCAAACGCAGTGAGTCTAGGACTCTGGCAGCGCGCAGAGGACAGGGACGCAATAGTTGACATCCTACGATCGAATGGCCGCGTCAATTCCCGAGAGTGTTTGCTCCGAAGCAAATCAGGCAAAGAAATCGCGGCGCTCATCTCGAGTGAGATGGTGCATGTGGATGGCGAGCCTCACATTATCACCATCGCGACCGACATCTCCGAACGAAAGAAAGCGGAGCGAACGCTACAGCTAACGCAGTTTGCGTTCGAGCAAGCTGTGGACTCGGTGTTCTGGGTTGATGCCGTTGATTGTGGCAGGTTGTTGAACGTGAACCAGGCTGCCTGCGACAACCTCGGATATACGAGGGAAGAGTTGTTGCAGTTGAGTGTTCATGACATAGTCGAGGACCTTCGCACACCCGAAGAGTGCTCGAGACTTGCCGAGACTCTCCGAGAATTAGGTGTGTACCGATTCGAATCGAGGCAGCAGAGGAACGACGGCTCGACCTTCCCCGTCGAAATAACCGCCAACTACCTCAATCATGAAGGTGAAGATCTCTTCGTCGCATATGTTCGTGACATAACCGATCGTGTGCGGTCAGAGCGTGACCTCAGGGAAAGCGAAGAACGTTTCCGGTTGCTGTTCGAGTATGCGCCCGACGCCTATTTCCTGTGCGATCGAGAAAGCGTATTCATTGACGGCAACAGGGCGATTGAGGAGCTAACCGGCTTCAGTCGAAGCGAGCTGACTGGAAAAACGCTCTTGGAGTCTGGTGTACTCCTACCTACCGTAGCATCCGACATAACACATTTGTTCGGACCGAACGACAGCAGCAATTCTCAAAGGCCTTCACGAATCTGCATGCAGCACAAAGATGAATCTTTGATATTTGCAGAGATCAGGACAGTCCCTCTCGTGCTCAAAGGTGAGTATCTCGAACTCGTAATTGCACGTGACGTTACCGAGGCAGTAACTGCGCAAGAAGCTTCGCGTGCATCTGAACAGAGCTATCGTGACGTGGTAGAACACGCGACGGTCGGCATATACCGATCCAGCGTAGACGGCCGATTCCTGACCGTGAATCCTGCCTTAGTGGAAATGCTCGGGTACGACTCCGCCGAAGATCTCCTTGGTTTGCACCTCGGTGAAGACGTATACGTGGACTCGAGTGAACGCGACCGTCAAATCGCGGTTCATGCGCAAAGCGACATAATCACGAGCACTGAAGGCACCTGGAAGTGCCGCGATGGCGAAGTGATAACGGTGCGTGAAACGGGGCGGGTGCTGAGAAAAGGAACCGGAAAGGTTGATGGGTTCGAGATGTTCGTCGAGGACATCACGGAGCGTCGCCGCCTTGCTGGGCAACTCCGGCAGGCTCAGAAGATGGAGGCTATCGGGACGCTTGCCGGCTGTATCGCTCATGATTTCAACAACCTGCTCCAGGGCATTCTCGGGTACACCGATCTGGCACGTTTGGAAACGCCTGATATCAATCCTGCTCGTGGCTATCTCGACGAGGTTTGGGCCGCAGGCAATCGTGCCGCAGACCTCGTCGACAGGATTCTCAGATTCAGCCGCGAGTCGAAGGAGGTACGTCGGCCTATTCAGGTGCAGGATTCGGTGCAAGAAGTTGTCTCTTTGTTACGGCCTTCGTTGCCATCAACGATCGAATTGCGAAGCGACATCTCGGCCGAATGCCGGCCGATCGTCGCAGACCCAACAGAGATCCACCAGGCAATCATGAATCTCTGCACGAACGCCTACCACGCAATGCGCGAACGAGCCGGTATTCTCGAGATCAAACTAGACGACGTTCTCGTCGATGCCGAGTTGGCGAAACGTCTGCCAAAGCTGGTGCCTGGTAGTTGCGCGCGGCTGACTGTCAGCGACACTGGCATCGGGATGGACGAAGATACGATGACGCAAATCTTCGACCTCTATTTCACGACCAAAAAACCAGGTTGTGGGACCGGACTTGGACTCACGACCTCACTCCGAATCGCTGAAGACTGTGGTGGATCGATCGCAGTGTCGAGCAAGCTCGGAGAGGGAACGACATTCGAGATGTATTTACCGTACGCAGATTCACCGACCGCAGGACCCGATCGCAAGCCCTGCGAAGTCTCGGTGCCACCCGGAACCGAACGAATCCTCTTTGTGGATGACGAGGAAATCCTCGTTGATCTTGGGAAGGTGGCCCTCGAACGGTATGGGTACAGTGTCGAAGGTTGCACGAAAAGCATCGAAGCGCTGGAACGCTTCTGCTCCGATCCGCACGGCTTCGATCTGGTTATCACAGACATGACGATGCCACATATGACAGGCATCGACCTGGCAAATCGATTGCTGCAGAGCAGGTCCGACACGCCGGTGATATTGTGCACCGGGTTCTCTGAGCTAGTCGACAATGATCGGGCAACGGAAGCAGGAATCCGCGCATTCGTAAATAAGCCTGTAACATCGAGAAACCTGGCTGCGATTGTGAGGCGGGTTTTGGACGGCGGAGGGCCCGAGGCGGCGAGTGCGGTTCCACGTTCGTCCAAGTCACCTGCCCCATTCTCTGCGAACACTTCATGGGCGAAACGTGATCGCAGTGACATTACAGTGGATTGCGTGTCGGAGTAGGTGATGACACATAGAGTACCGTGCTCGGTTTGCGAGGCCGTGAGGCAAGAGTTAGAGGAAACGAAGAAAGAGCTGCGAGCCATTGAAGCCCGTTTCGAGGCGGTGTACAACCATCACTACCAACTAACTGGTTTGATGGATACCGAAGGTCGACTTCTCTTGGCGAACAGGGCAGCGTTGGAGTATGCGGGGGTCGAAGAGAAAGATGTGGTCGGAGAGCTGTTCTGGAAAACGGCTTGGTGGTCCCATTCACAAGATGCTCAGCAGGCCGTGAAGGCAGCGTTCGAGCGTGCACTGGGTGGGGTGTCGGTGAGGTTCGAGTCCACACACGTGTCGGCCCTGGGCGAAACCAGAGAGTTTGAGGTTCGGATCAGTCCGGTCGTGGATGACAACGGAGCCGTGGTCTACCTGGTACCTGAGGGTTACGACATTACCGATCGCAAGCGCGCCGAGCAGGAACGCGAAAAGCTGGAGGCGCAGCTGAGGCAATCGCAGAAGATGGAAGCAGTTGGCCAGCTCGCTGGAGGCGTGGCTCACGATTTCAACAATCTTCTGCAAGCAATACTCGGGTACGGTGAACTGGCGTTCCTCGAAGCTCGGCTTGGCAGCACTCTACGAGAAAATCTATACACGGTGCTGAACGCTGCAAATCGAGCGAAAGCGTTGGTACGTCAACTTTTGGCATTTAGCCGCCGTCAGGTTCTGCGGCTCGACCATTTCGACCTGAACGAAGTCATTGAGGAACTCGCGCTGATGATCAGGCGCGTTATCGGTGAGCACATTGCCATCGACATTCTGCCCGAGCCGGGGCCGAAGATGGTGCAGGCAGACCGCGGGCAAATCGAACAGATCCTGATGAACCTGTGCGTCAATGCTCGTGACGCAATGGATGACGGTGGCACACTCACTGTCAGAACCGAGCCTGCAACTCTGGATGAAGATTTCTGCCGATCCAACACCTGGGCCAGGCCGGGTCACTTTGTCACGCTTTGCGTTAGCGACACCGGCGCCGGGATGGATGCAGAAACTCAGCGCCGGATTTTCGAGCCCTTTTACACGACGAAGGAGAAGGACAAGGGAACTGGCTTAGGGCTTTCCACTGTCTATGGCATCGTGAACCAGCACGACGGCATGATCCAGGTCCATAGCGAAGTTGGAGTCGGAACCACATTCCAGATCTACCTGCCAGCTAGCGAGTCATTACCGGAAACACGGCCAGCGTCAGTCACGACACCGGCTCCACGCGGAACAGAGGTAATCTTGCTGGCAGAGGACAATGACGGTGTGCGCAAGCTTGCGAGGCAGTATTTGGAAGACGCCGGTTATAGGATCTTGTTGGCCAGCGATGGTGAGGAGGCGATTCAACTGTACGACAGGCATGCGGAAGATGTCGACCTTGCCTTTCTCGACATTGTCATGCCCGGCTGCGGAGGTCGTTCTGTAGCCGATCACATCCGCGAGGCAGGCAGGCATACACCGGTATTGTTTACCAGCGGATATAGCGAAGGGACAGTACACACCAATTTCATTCTGGATGAGGGTGTTGAACTCCTGCCGAAACCGTACTCGCGAAACGAACTCCTTATGACAGTGCGAAGAGCGTTGGATCGTGCTTCGGCTGAGTAGCTGTGAATTCCCCAATGGAGGCAACGCTCTCACGGAGGCAAAGATGTGTAGCGACTGCCGCGACAACACTAGACACCGAATACTCGTTGTAGATCATAGGCCCCTCTACCGATATGCGATTCGGGGGGTGTTGCACGACCGAGGTTATGGCGTTCACGAAGCAGAAAACGGCAGAAAGGCCAAGCAGTGTCTTGCCATAACACCTGCCGACGTCGTGATCGTCGATATCTGCCTACCCAGAATGGATGGAGTCGAGTTGATAACGAACCTCGTGCATTCGGTGCCTGAAGCGTCAATTATCGCAATGTCCGGGGGCGGAATGGTCGCCAGGGATTCCGCACTGTCGATCGCTCGCGAACTCGGCGCCGAAAGGTCGCTTTCCAAACCGTTCACTGATGACGAGTTAATCGACGCGGTGGAGGGAGCTTTGATGATGCGATTTGGTGCTAAATGCCTCTCCTAGCCGCCGCCATCATCGACGGACTGAGCGATAACCCGCACAGGTTCTCTTATGACGCCGGCTTGGAGGTTGTTGGCCCTTTCAACGAGACTCTCTGTTACCTCATACCCGCGTGCAACAAAAACGACACCATCTTCCATGCAGACATCCTCAGCGAAGACCATTCCAACTTGGATGGCCTGAAACGGTAGTTCACGGATTTCCTGCCCTACCTCCGCTGCACCAGTCAACTCCGAAAACTCTGCTAGTAGGTCACCGTCATATGTCTCGCTCGTTCCTCTCATAGTGTCCAGGGCCAGCTGACTCGAATACCCTTTCGTAACGAGCGCATCGAAGTCCCCTGCAATCCGCAACGCGTGCGCGCCGATTGGAATCGTCCCTACTACCTTTTTCGTTGTCGACTTGAACCGCTTGCGTTCTTGTTCGAGAATGTCCAATACCGGTTCCAGGCGCGGGATGTGTCCCAATAGCTTTTTGGTCACTTCCGGTAGGCGATTTATCATCTCCTGTTCTTCAGCGGTCAGATCCGCTCCATCGTACATGCGCTCCACCGTTGCTGGCGGCAGAGTGACACAGCCGATCTGTGACAGCATTGCGGCTACTTCGACCTGCCAGCGATCTGGCATATCGATGCGGTCGGCAAGTTCTTTCACGTGGTGCTGCATGCGGTTTGCGCGTCCGAGAGCAACTGGATTAGTGAGCGCAAGGACGTCGGTGAGCACCTGGATGGCCCCGCGCAGGGTTTGCTCGAGCAGCACGCGCTCTGCAGTAATCAAACGGTGCTGCTCCGCCGCATCATCGAACGCAGCCACGAGTTGTTCAGGGGGGCAAGGTTTGGTCAAGAAACGAAAGATCTGCCCCTGGTTCACGGCCGCGATGGCTGATTCCTGATCGCTGTAACCCGTCAGCAGCATCCGTACTAAATCGGGAGCGGTATCGCGCACGCGTGCTAGGAACTCGGCGCCATTCATACCCGGCATGCGCATGTCGGACAAGACAACGGCAAAGGGGCCCAAGTTCTCTATTGCGTCCAATCCGCCTTCTCCGTTGTTCGCAGGCGTTATCTCGTAGCCCCTCCGCAACTGCACTTCCAGGCCCTCGAGCACATTTGGATCGTCATCCACGCAGAGCACCCGCGTCTTGATCTTCATGAAGACTGCTCCTCCACACCACCGTCTTTTCCATCAGTAGGAAGGCGGATGAAGAAAGCAGTTCCAGCACCTACCTCAGTCTCAAAAGTCAGGCTGCCGCCATGCTTTTCGACAACCACAGAACGCGCTATGGAGAGGCCCTGCCCCGTGCCGCGACCAACCTCCTTGGTGGTATAGAAGGGGTTGAAGACGTTGTTTTGCGCATCATCGGGAATGCCGCAACCTGTATCTCTAATCGTGACCAGCACGGTCCCTTCATCCTCCAGTTCGGTCCTGATGTAAATCTTCCCTTTCTCCTCCCTTCGGTCGATCACCTCGTCTATGGCGTGGGCAGCATTCACGATGAGATTCAAGAAAACCTGGTTTAGCTCGCTGACATGACATTTTACCGGCGGTAGATCGCCGAAATCGGTATCGACTTCCGCAACATATTTGTATTCGTTGCGCCCCACGGTGAGTGTGCTGTCGATGGCTCTATTGAGGTCCACGGGCGCTTTCTCTCGTTGATCTGGGTGCGAGAATTCTTTCATCGCACGTACGATCTTGGAGACGTGTTCCACACCTTCTTTGGTGCGCTGAAACGCGCGCGGGAGGTGTTCCTCGAGGTACTCCAAGTCCGCGAGCTCTTCGGCCTCATCCAGTTCCGCAAGAACTGCCGCCCCGCCATCGGTGTTTCCGATCACATCGCGCGTCGCCCGGTAGGCCGTCAGGAGAGCGCGATAATCCTCAACGGACGTCTCGAGAAAGTGCACGGTGTCGCCGATGTACTGCATTGGAGTGTTGATTTCGTGCGCTATTCCGGCGGCAAGTTGACCTACCGATTCGAGTTTTTGAGCGAGTCTCAGCTGGTCCTCCAATGCTCGCCGCTCGCTCACATCTTCCACAAAAACCTCAAACCCATCACCATCACCGGCATCACCGTGAACGACTCTGCCACTCAGACGGACTGTAATTATCTCGCCGTCCTTTCGTTTCCACGGAATCTCCACGTTGTCGAACACATCGGCATGCGAGAATTGGCCGATTAGCGCAGCCCTCGCTGAAGGATCTGCGTAGAGGTCTTTCTCCACGTCGATGCGCATTAGCTCTTCGGTAGAGCCGTATCCCAACATTCTCACTAGCGACCTGTTCACCGTTGTGAATCCTCCACCCACAGAGGATCGATAGATTCCGTACGTTGCATTCTCAAAGATGCTGCGGTGGGCCTCCTCGGATGCCTTCAGCTGGGCTGATGCCTCCTCTCGTGCGGCCTGCGCCGCCTTCATCTCTGTGATATCAACGAAAGTTTCCAACAGGTGCATAATCCGGCCGAAGTCGAACACTCATTCCGATTGAAGCCGAACGCCC
>CAZFHS010000079.1:0-15603 GCA_964518955.1 uncultured Gemmatimonadaceae bacterium
TTACCCCATTGCTGAGGCGGTTTCCCAACAAGAACTCGAAGCTGAAGTCGCCGAACTCGATCGACTGAGTGGCAGCCCGCCTATCGTACGGGGCTGGGGATACCTCCGGTTGGGAGGCCCCGGCTTCATCGATGCGGCAACGACGCTCGGTGCCGGCACACTCACAGCGTCCATGTTGTCTGGCGCCATGTTCGGTTACAAGACCCTGTGGCTAGTGTGGGTTTCGATGGGCTTGGGGATCTTCATGATGGCCGCCGCCGCTCGGTTCACCTGCCGCGGCGGGTTCCGCGTGATCGCCATGCAGAACCGCCACCACGGCTGGATCGTCGGGTCGCTGATGACGGGCCTGTTGGGAACTGCGGTAGTCGCGATCATCTTCAACTACGGTCAGTACAGCCTCGGCACTCACCTCATCGAGTCGTTGGCCCCGATGTTTGGGTTCGAGTTCCCCCGCCAGATCAACTGGATCGTGTTCATGTGCATAACGAGCTTCGTTGTGCTGAACTACGGCCAGCGCGGCAAACGCGGAATAGTGTTGGTCGAGAGCTTCATGAAGCTCTGCATCACTGTGATGTTGGTGAGCTTTGGAATTTGCCTGATGCTGGTAGGGGTGGACTGGAGAGCGATGGTGCGTGGGGCATTCGTTCCCTGGCTACCGTCAGGAGTTGAGGGAGTCGATCTCTTCGTTGCCTCGTCGGCTGCCGCGATAGGAGTGATGGATTGGGTGCTGTTTCAGTATGCCGGCCTTGCACGCGGGTGGGGGCGCAAGCACGAAACGTTGGCGAGGTTCGACATCTTCACGGGCCTGTTCCTCCCGTTTGTGCTCATCAATTTCATGGTTGTAGCGGTGTTCGCCGGCACCCTCCATCAAGTGGGAGGCACGCACCCGGAGACAGCGACGGAGCTAGCCGGTGCTCTGGCGCCACTGTTGGGCCCGACATGGTCGCAGGTTCTGTTTTACGTCGCATTCCTGGCAGTGCCGATCACGACAACAGTGGGAATGAGTTTGGCCGGCGCAATCGCTATTCACGAGGCATTCGGCTGGGAACCAGACACGAGCTCGTGGCGGTGGCGCATATGCGCGTTGCTTCCACAGATCGGGTTCCTCGCCGTGTGGTATCCGCGGCCCGTGTGGCTGGTGATTGCCATCGCGGCCTTCCTCTCGCTGTCCAACAACATCGTTGGGTGGTCGTTTTATCTGCTTCTCAACGATCGAAATGTGCTCGGCGAGGATCGCTGCAAGTCGTATGGCTGGAACGCGGGCGTGCTGTCGCTCATCTGTCTGCTGAATGGCGTAGCTCTCATATACATATTCAATCGGTTGGGATGGTGGACCCGATGATCGATATCGACCGGCGTTATGGACCGTTTTCAGGGCGGGTTTGGGGTCTGATCGTGAACCTCGCGGCAAACGCGCTGGCACTCTACGGTTTGGTCGGTTTCCTCCGCGACGGTACCCACCTGTTGCATATGACGGTGGGAATCGTGTGCACCGTGGCCTGCGTTTTGATCCTGGCTCAACCGAGTCGCTGAGAGGTTTTTATGGTTACCAAGACGAAGATCAAGCTCGCCTTTGCGGAATACGACAAGGATGCGCTTCGCGCCATGGAACCCGAGGCGCTGGGTGGCCTGCTGCGCGAGCGTGTGCACCACAACATTGAGGTGCCGCTCTACCCGACATTGGTAAGAGGAAGAGAAAAGCCGAACCCCGGCTTTGGCATGCAAGCCCAGTTGGTGTACGACGTCTGGAAAGAGACGGGGCTTCCGGAAGACACGCCCGACATGATCTGGGTCAGGCGCTATTTGGATATTGCCGCCAAGATCCGTTCAGGCGACCCGGTCGACCTGGCAGAGCCGCTGCCCGAACCATTCACGGATGATGAGATGCAGGTCGTGCGGAAGTTGATCTACGGCCGCCGGTCGATTCGTGACTGGGAAGACCGAGAAGTGCCCGACGACATGGTCGAGCAGATACTCGAGGCAGGGCGGGCTGCGCCAATCGGTTGCAACCTCGGCCATCTCAAGTTCGTCGTGTTGAAGGACCCTGAAGAGAAGAAGCTGATTTGGAGCGATATTTCGACGAAAAATGCAGCGGTGATGATTGTCGTATGCCACGACAAACGCATCGCCGCGGCGGTGTGTCAGGACAAATTGGTGCCTCAGAACCCCGGCTTCGATGCGGCGGCAGCGGCGGATCACATGCTCCTCATGACTCATGCCCTCGGCCTGGGTGGGGTTTGGCTTTCGGAACTCAAAAAGACCGAGAAGACGAACGACACCGGCGATGAGTTCAGAAAGCGCTACGGATTGCCGGATCATTATGAGGTCGACGTTCACATTGCCATTGGCTGGACGGCGATAGGATCCATCAAGTCGGCCCGCCCGCCGCTATCTGGGATGGTGATAAGGGCGCCGCTCGAGAAAGGGAAGGGCGACAATGGCTGAGAATGAGGAATGGGTAGACGCAATTTCGATGGACGATGCGAAGATGCAGGTTGCGCTGGCGAGTCGCAGACTGGGGTTGTTGCACCTCGCCTTCTCGGAGGTTCTAGTAGACACGTTGGGAGAGGAAGAGGGCAGAAAGACCATTGTCCGTGCAATCGAGGAATACAGCAGGAAAATCGGCAATGCAAAAGCAGAACGCGCCCGCGCTGCCGGCCTGGAAGCCTCGGCGGAGACGTTTTTCGAGATGGGGGACCTACCGAGCATCGGCATGCACGAGGGAGTGGAAGAGGTGGAGGTGGATGGGGAGAAACGCTACAGGGCGTACGGGTGCGTGATGGGGCGAGTGTGGCGTGAGTTCGGAGGCGACTCGCTGGGGAGAATTTACTGCTACGTCGACCCTGCGAGCTCGATGGTATTTGATCCACGGTGCAAATTTGTTCACACGAAGGCCATTCCAGATGGGGATGAGTATTGCGAGTTGGTGATGCGGCCGACGACGGATAAAGACAGGGCGGATTTCGAGTCCGATGACACCAATTGGGCGGCAATCGAGGACCGTGTAGAGTGAGCCTCGAAGTATGACTGGAAACGCCAGCAAAACCGGAGATCCTCACGACCCGCTCGCCGAGATCGTAGCAGAGCTCCCGTTGCTGATGCTCGTGGGTGGGCTGCTTGCGACGCTCCTCGCCATAGCCTGTGCCGTTGGGATACTGACAATCGTGTTCGCCGCAATATTCGGCGTTCCAGAACTCACGATCCGTGATACCACCTACGACGGCATCTGGGTGTTGGTCAGGTTTGGCCCGTTGCTGATACTCCACGGCGGTCTGCTGGCTGCGTTGGCTTATGGGCTCTGGACAGGTAGGCCGTGGAGCAGGCGCTTGGCCGTTGCGTTCTGGTGTGCCTTGATTGTGTTCACGAGCATCGCTGCCATCCTACACCCAGTGGGCGGCCGGTTTTGGTTCTTCGTGGCGCTCTGTTCGTTACCGCTGCTGTTGGGCTCTTGGTTGTACCTTTATCAGTGGAGCAGGGCGGTGGCGTACTACAAATCACTGCAGGCAGATGGAGGCCACGATGACCTCGAGTGAAGCACCGCGTTGTGAAAGTTGTGCTATGCGGAAACGCGCCGAGGAGAAGCCCCGCTCGTTTCTCGCCGTTCTGTGGCGACTCCACACGAAGATCTGTCCGGGTTGGAAGTCATACCAGCGCTGGCTCAAAGAACAGGCTCAGGAGAATCCCTCCTAGAAGTTTGGAAACATCAACAGTCACAGTGAGGTAAAAATGGCAACCGCACCCCGTATCAAGTTCATGGGAGTAGGTGTCGTCGGAGTTGGTTTTGCGTTCGTTTTAATTGTCTTGGTGTTGATGGGCAGCACAACCGTCGATGCGACGGAGCATTGTGTGATGACCAGATTCGGTGATCCCATCAATGAGAAGATGAGTACCGGGTGGTCGTTCATGCTGATCGCAGACAAGACCTGTTTTCCCCTGATCGTCCAGAACTTCCCGGCAGATCCTTCGCAACCGATCCCTCTGCAGGCGCAAACGGCAGATCCGGTCACCATCAACGGTGATGTGGCAATCGAGTGGAGCTACGATCCACTCGCGGTCTTTGACGTATTCCTCGAGAAGAGATCTCACCTGGCCGCGGAGGCTGTGGTGTACAACGCCATCCGAGAGGGATACCGTACCGCGATGGCCGGCTGGTCGGTGGAGTGTGACGGACAACAGGAGAGCTGTCTGGAGATATTCTCGAGTGAGCGTGTATATCTATCAGATTCGGTGAAGGCGCACATCGAGCGCAAGCTCGTCACCGAGCGTGGCGTACCGCTCGCGCGGATCAGTAACGTGTTCATCAGGGACATCGATACTCCACCAGCAATTGAGCAGATGAGGATCGCCGCTGTCCGTCAGGCCCAGGTCTTGGACTCGGTCCAGACTCAATTCACGATCGACTCGGTGTCGTCGGAACGGGATTTGATGCAGCTAACGAACGCAGCAACTGCCGCGAGGTTGGAGGGGGAGGCATATGCCGCCAACCAGCAACTTTTACAGCTCAGGATTGCAGAGGCGATGGCTGAAGGCATGGCTCAGGCGTGCAGCGGGTCCCAGATACAAGTGTGTGTGCTCGGGGGCTCGGTGATGGACACGTGGACCAATATGTCCGGTAACAGGCGCTAAGAATGGGCATCTACATGTTGGCTTTCCTCCTGCTTGTGGGCGGCGCGGGAGTCGGGTACATGATGCTGTGGTACAGGTTGGTGACGATGCAGGAGGAAGTGCGCCGGCTGCGAGCGACTCAAGATCAGCTGATCGACCTTGTGTCTGACACGCTGATCGAGGACAGCTCAGCAAGAGATTTCCTCAAAAGTCTCAAGATCGGTCGGGAGCGCCTGGGGCAAGGATCATGAACTTCATATTCGAGCAGATTCGGACCGGCGGTGACAGGAACTTCGGCTACCTGATCGGCGATCGCGAGGCTCGTGTCGCCGCGGTTGTCGATCCATCGAACGATCCCAAAGCCGTGATCCGACGCGCCGAGGAGCAGGGGCTGCGGGTTGAGTACATCATCAACACGCACGGCCACTCCGACCACACAAATGGGAATTCAAAGGCGCAAAAGTTGACCGGCGCCAAGATCGTGGCGTTTCAGGGATCGTCGGTTGTGCCTGAAATAGGCGCGACCGACGGTCAGGTGCTCGATGTCGGGTCGTTGGCGCTCGAGCTGATACACGTTCCGGGGCACACCGATGACCATATCCTGGTGTATCTCGAGCAACAGAAGGTTGTCGTCACCGGCGACCATCTGTTTGTCGGCAAGATCGGTGGAACGGGCACCGAAGCGGCTGCACGGGCCGAGCATGCGAGCCTAACCAAGAACCTGGAGAGATTTCCGGACGACGTCACCATCTGGCCGGGCCACGATTACGGTTGTCGTCCTTCCTCGACTATCGGAATCGAGAAGATGGTGAATCCATTCCTGCTCCGCCTGCGTAATATCGATGAGTTCCTCCAGCTCAAACGCGATTGGGCTGAGTTCAAAGCCGTGAATGGCTTGGTGTGAGACTCGATCCCGCTGCCTAGGTGAAACTGATATGAAGAGAAACACGATTGCGATTGCGCTCATTGGGTTCTTTCTCTGCACTGCCGCTCAGACGCGAGCACAGGCGGCTGTGCCCAATGAGGTGCTGACCACCGCCGAAGGCGTTGTTGCGGAGCTCTACGACCTGGTCACATTCGACTCTGGCACGTCACCCGATTGGGATTATGCGCGAACCCTTTTCCTGCCCGAGGCTATCGTCGTATTGAGAACGGGTCGGGAAAGTACCAAACAGTTGACAGTTGATGGCTGGGTAGCTGATTTCGAGCATTTCATTGAAGAACGAAATGTCGTTGAGACAGGGTTTGTCGAGGCTATCGTCGAGACACACCCATGGGTTTTCAAAGATGTTGCGCATATCCTCGTACTGTATGAGGCTGGGTTTCCGAACGACGAACGCCGCCAGTACGGTATCGACGCGTTCAGTTTGGTGAAGAAGGAAGGGCGCTGGTGGATTGCCGGCATTCTGAACGAGATCCCGGATCGAGACAATCCCATTCCGGTGGAACTACGGCCCTGATGGCCGATCAGTGAGCGAGGGACAGCAATTCGTCGGCGCCTCGCTCGCTCAGCTCCTCAATTGGGGGGTCTCTCTCCCACGACCAATCTCGACATCAACGACCGCAAGCTGTCTTCCGGCATCACGCTACTTGCATACACCATGTAGCCGTCCATCCGACGTATCCCCACGACGGTGTCAGGCGGAGTAACCGTGACCTGGACGAAGGTGGACATTGTAACCGTGGAGTCGCGGTACGCCTCGATGACGAACGGATCGGCCCAGTCGAGTAGGTGAACGACCCGAAAACCAGATCGACCGCCGGCCTCGACCTCGCTGAACTCGTCGATGTTCATGCCTTCAACGATGATCGGGTTGCCGGTTACCGCACCTTCTTCGGCGGGTTGTTCCGCCGGGGTTTCGGTTGTGGGGTCGGTGGTTGTGTCGGCGGCGGCCACTTCCGGAGTGGTCAAAGTCGCTTCATCGGTAACCGCGGCTTCCGAGCTGTCCACCGGGGGTTCATCGGGAGCCTGAACGGCAGCCGCCTCGGGCTCCACAGGGTCTGGAGTCGCCGGCTGAGCTCCCTGAACTTCGGTCTGGGGTGCTACCGGAGTCTGTTGCGCAGGCGGAGTGGTTTCCACCGCCACCTGCTGCTCCTCTGGTTCTGCCGTTACAGGGCCACCCCCGCCAAAGAAGACGAAGCTCAATCCCGCGCCCACCAGCAAGCCGACCACAAATCCGCCGACACCAAACAGGACCGGTGACTTGGACTTCGTTTCGGTTTCATCGGGCAGCATGACTCGCGGCGGGCGAGATGGACGCCTCGCAGGTTCCGGCTCGACATCGGCTTCGACCAGTGGCGTAACGACTTCCGCGGCAGGTTCTGCGCCCGCAGACTCTGCAGCCGCAGAGTCTGCGTCGTCGTCCTGTTCTGTCGGCAGATCCGGCTCAGTTGCCGCGGTCTCAAACGCTTCTGAATCTTCGATTGCCCTGGCTATCTCATCGTCGAGTGCGGCGGATTCCTCCGACTCTGCGATAGCGTCGTCATCCTGCTCAGTTGTTTCATCGACCCCCGCGGGTGTTTCGTATTCGTCGGACGGGTATCTAGCAGCTGGCTGCAGCTCTTCTTCGGGTGACCATTCGGCAGCTACAGTCTCCTCAGCGCTTGGTTCGGCAAAGTCGGGTGTCCACTGCGATCTTTCGATTTCCACAGTGCCTTCCGTGTCACCCGTATCTTCTGCCTCTTCTGCGTCCGCTGCATTAGCAGCGTCCTCCGACGTCATTGACTCAGACAACAGCAAGTTGAGCCCGCCGTCTTCCGCGGGTTCTTCTACCCCCTCATCGCCTTCAGACTGCGCCTCTTCAGCTTCGTCTGTTATGGTGGGTGTACTCTCCATGGTGGGCGTCACATCTGTGGTGATCTCGGCCGATGGGCTCTGTTCGATCTCGAGTACATCCTTTTCGCCTTCTACCTCTTCTTCCACCGCTTCCTCTTCTGCTACTTTTTCTTCCTCCTCGAGCATCTCGTCGAGATCGTCATCCGTGATAGCTCTCTCGATCCTCGACTGGCGGGGCATGCTGTCTAGGTCGAGCAGTTGAGGCGTGAGAGGCTCGGTTTCTTCGAAAGCATCTTCCTCTGCGGGCGTGTCTTCGTCATCCTCGCCTGCTTCTTGTGCAAGCGTGTCGCCCTCGTCCGTTTCCTCCTCTTCTTCGGTAGTTTCCGTAGGAAGCTTCTCGTCCTCAGGCACTCCGGTTAGTTCGCCGGCGAGGTCGTCGGTAACGTGCTCTAGGTGGGTGGAGACTCGCTCGGCGGTCTGATCGTCCTGCTCCTCCAGTTCGAAAGATTCCAGCAGCCTCTCGAGCATCGGTTGTACTTCGTGGTTGGGTCGCCCCGCGAGGTCGTTGAGGGTTTCCAGGGCACGGTCCATATTTGAGATCTGGGCGTACTCGGCGAGTACGTCACGTGCCGATCCTACATGTCCATGTTCGATGAGAAGCCGTACGAAGCTCGTGTACACATCGGTACGTTCGGGAGCATTGCGGCGAATCTTCTCGCAAAGTGCCGTGACCCGGGTAGCCGCACCGGTCTTCGCATAGTGTTCGGCACCCGTTTGGTATGAAGCAACAGCTTCATCGGTCCGATCCATCTTTAGAAGGAGGTCCCCGGCTTTGACGTAGAGCGGAAGAACCTTTGTGATTGCTGGATTTCCCTCGAGGTGCTTCAAAATGTGCTGATATATGTTGAGCGCCTTTTCGATCTGGCCCTGCTGTTCAAGTGCTCGCGCCTGATCCTTGAGATCGGAAATGGTCGGCACAGTACCCCCGTTGCTCGTTTTGGAGTGTTTTCTGAGTATAAGGTATAACTGAAGATGTTTACAGCAAGCGCGGCTCAGGAGCCGATTGTATCTTCAACACGCTTTTCAAAGGGTTGGCGATAGATGAAACGCGTTCTTGGTGGATGGAATACCGTTCAGGTGGCTGCAGTGCTGGCAGCCCTTGCGGCCCCGCCCGGCTTTGCCCAAAGCGACGACAACGCCCCTCTGCTGCTGGAACTCCCCGCAAGTACGAGAGCTTTGGGTCTCGGTGGAGCATTCGTGCTCAGTACTGCCGAGAGTGATGCGATCTTCTACAACCCCGGCGCACTCGTGAATGCTGCGGGCGTTGGGTTGGGAGCTCAGCGTTACGGGTCGGCCAGCATGTTGGGGTCGTTCTCGGCCGCGACCGAGTGGGCTGGGGGAAATCTGGCGCTAGGAGTGCAGGCACTGTCCTTCGGGGCAGCAGTTCCCTGGCTAGACGGCATTCCCGAGGATGCGAATGATCTGCTCATCGATGCGCCGATAGGGGCTTCAGAACTGGTTGGCTCGATCGGCTATGGTCGGGAGCTGCTGGGGTTCAGAATCGGAATCGTCGGAAAGGCGATAGAAGAACGTGTAGGACCTGGTCGCGACGCTACAGCTGCGGCCGACATCGGGATTGTCAAACGCGTGATGGGGCTATCCGTCGGTGTGAGCGCCCAAAACCTGGGCCCTGGGTTGAGCATAGGTGACATCGCGCGACCGCTACCGACCAGGGTCACGCTCGGGATCTCGACCCGCTCCACTCAAATCGGGCCGCTCGACCTTGTGGGCTCGACTGCATTGAACCGGCGCCGGGATGGCGAGATAATCCCGGCTGGCGGCCTGGAAATCGCGTGGTGGCCCATAGTCGGGCGCACCTTCATCGGACGTGTGGGTGTTCGCCGTGTGCCGGACGACGGGGCGAACCCGTTCACCTTTGGGTTGGGCTTTCGTGGGGATATGATAACGATCGAATACGCGTTCGAGGGGTTCGACGCGCCGGGAGCGTCTCACCGATTTGGCTTGAGCTGGCGTTAGGGTACGGACGTTAGCCGCGGAATAACGCGGAGTGTGCGGAACAAGACACGAAACCAGGTTTCCCCACCCAACCCAAACACGACCTTCGCGACCGGTCCTACGGGCGCGCGGCAGAGATGCGCGTGAATCCGGGCCTGAGTGCTGAGAATCCGACTTCGTCCACAACTACAGTGCCTGCCTCGGAGCGGTCAAACACGAAGCGTACTGACCTCAACTTTGTGACATCTAGCCGGCTGTTGGCGTCCTCGAAGTCTTCGAGCAAAATCGAAAAGGATTGCAGTACGAGGTCGAAGTTGTTGGAATACCGGTCTCGTTCGATGTCCTTCCGCCGCAGAATGCTGATTTCCAGTGGCCTTCTAATTGGGCCGTACCGGCTCAGCTGCAGCTTGGCCGTTTCGCCGTTGGCATCGGTTACTGACACCGAGAGGTCGATGGGTTCTTCCTCATCATCTTCGTCATCCTCGTCTGAGTCGCCCCGGCGATCGTCGTTCCGCCGGTCGTCGGTCGAGTCGGCTGCGGTACTGTCGCGAGCGGGTTTCCGGGGCGCCGGTTTGTCTTTTGTGGCAGCGAGTAGAAAGTCGAGTGTCGTATGCCCTGTCAGGTTCCAATCTGCTGCGAGGTTGGCTGGTAGCTGGATGTTGTAGGTTGCCGGGTCGGCCAGTGAATCCGAATTGCCCGCGACCCTGTTGTTCCAGCCGAGCCACACGGCCTGATTTTCCTGCGAGGCTGACGTGGTGGACCGGTTCCGTGAACGCAACATCAACCGTGCTTCCTTCCACGTACCTAGGCTGTCGCCGCGAAGCACTACGCCTTCGTGCGATCCACTCGAGATGTCGATGTCCTCCTCGAATGTCACCACCGGCATGAAGTTGCTCGTTTGGAACCGCGTGACGTACATCGTCTTTGGCAACCAGCCACCGATCACCCTATGGTCGCGGAACATGGGTAGATAGCGGTCATCGTCGTGAAGCGTCGCTTCGAGAAATCCGCTGATGTAGATTTTCCCGAACTCCCGTTGTTCCTCGGGTTCTAGCAGCGGTCGCAAGTCGAGGATTCGACCGCTGCGAGGGCCATTGTCTTTATTGTTCCAAACCGTGTTCCACTGCCCGTGATTTGCGCGGTAGACGTAGATCGCTGTCTTGAAATAGTCGTCACCGTCGGTGAAGCGGACGCGGTGATATTGGCGTAGGCCGTGGAAGCTCGTCACGTCGCCGTCGTGCGAACCGTGGAAGACCATGTAGTTGACGTTCTCCACCGGCACACGCCTTCCGGTTGGCAGGTACTGCCCGTCAACCGGGGCTATGGCCACGATGGACCGAATACCGAAGTTGAAATCGAATTCCAATGACGCATCATCTGGGTAGTACCTCAGTCGGTTGAAAGCCGCCGCGTGACCAACGGCTTCGCCGCCTCGCGAATGCCCCATCAGTGCAATCCTGCTCATGTCTACTTTGCCGAAGAATGGGTTGTTTTCGTCTTCGTTGAACTTCCTCCACGCCTCGAGGTGTTTGAGCAGCAGCCATCCTCGGGCGTCGTTCTCGCCTCGCGTGCCGTTCACGAAGTTCTCGTCGACTGATGTGAGTATGAACCCTCTGCTTGCCAGCAGTTCGCCTAAGTAACCGTATCCGGGATCCGAGAAGTCTCGGGGGTTGTGGTTGCCGTGAACGACCAATACCAACGGGAAAGGGCCGTCGCCATCGGGATACCACACCCTGCCGTTCAATGGGAAGTTTTTCGGGGTGAAGCCCCAGAACCGATTGCGAGACGATGCCTGGCTGCCGAGGCTGATCAGCTTTGATGCATCGACAGAGTCGGTGGTGAACGCCACGGAATCGCTGAACTCCGGCCGACGTTTGTCGGTGCCCGACCCGTAGTAGAGGTTCAACACGGCAAAAGATCCGGCGCGCGCAGGGTTTGGAGCGTCGAGTAGCTGTCGAGAAAGCACCATGTCTGCGTCGCTGGGTGTGAGCTTGATTGCGCTGCTGCACGCGGACGTGCTCAACAGCATGAAAATGACTGTCGCATATGAAAGGAATCGGGCCATACTTTCCTCGTCCGCCTTTGTGCTGCCAGCAGTATGCCGTGCCCACAGCGTATCTGATGCGCAATGAATATGTTTGATGGGGATGTGCAAATCCAATCCGTGGCAACATCGGCCCTAGGGAGCATCGCGCCATGACCGTTTGTCGACATGCAACTGAATCGCGCATCAAGATTCTATTCGTGCTCTCGTTGAGTGCGGGGATCTGTTTTCTCGCGCTGGGTTGCTCTGATGGTTCTGCCGATCTAGAAGTGATCTTGTCGGCGCAAGCGCCAGATACAGCTGCGGGGCGATCGCTTCGCTGGTCGCCCAAAGGGGAGCAGCTGAATCTCCTCGCCGAAACCGGCGGGCTCACGACCAACCTGCGTCTGGGACCGGACGGTGCCGATCCGATTCAGTTGCGCCTGGAACGAAGCGAGGGGCAGGCTTTTTACGACCGATTGTTCGTCGACTATGATCGTGACGGCATTCTCGAGGACGATGAACTCATCCAAACCGACCCGAGTGAGGTCCGCGGGAGGATGTGGTCGAGTTTCGAAACGATCGTTGATGTACCCGCAGCCGATCCGATCGACGGGCATGAGGTGTCAAACGCCTACGCACTGAGTTTCTGGTTCGTGGAGGATCCTGACGTGAGTGACGATGAATTGGTGATCCGGTTCTCCAGGAGGGGATGGATGGAGGGCCACGCGAGGATCGATGGAGTGGAAGCAGTCGTTCTTCTTACAGAGAGTGCTATGGACGGCTTCTTTGATACAAACGACTCGTGGGCGCTGGCCAGCAGTGACTCCTCCGCAAACGTCTATTCTCACCAACACGCGAGACCTGCGGAACGCCACGCGTGGCTTCTGGAGAACGCCTACCGGATTCGAGAAATCCATCCATCCGGCCGCAAACTCGTGTTGGAACCGCACGACCCTGGAGTAACGCGAGCCGAAGAAGCTGCGATGGATGACCACCTGGCCGAAGACCGGCGGGCGGCGCGCACAGGGAAAACGGTGGCATTCTTTCATGAGTTCGAGGAAGCTGAAACGCTGGCCCGCGAAGACGGTAAGTCGCTCTTTGTGGACTTCGAGACGGAGTGGTGCGGGCCATGCCATGTGATGGACGAGTGGGTGTACACCGCAGACGTCGTGGTCGACGCCTCATCGACGTATGTATCGGTCAAGGTCGATGGCGACGAACGTCCGGACCTGAAGGAGCGGTTCCTGGTCGAAGGATATCCGACGATGCTGATAGTCGATGTAGACGGAACGGTACTGCGGCGCGCGGCCGGGTATCAGAGTGTTGCGGAGATGACGGAGTTTCTGACCGAAAGGCGCTAGATCACTCTCCTTCCATCCATGGACCCCGCTGCATTACCTTCCCCACGCACTTCTTCAAAGAGGATTCCATGAGACGAGCCATACTTTCACTACTGGCGTTTGCCGTCCTTCTGTATGCAGGTACACCGGCCTCCGCACAGACATTACCCACAGACGATCCGGTGCTGAGGGCCATATGGATTGAGGGCATGGAGAACACGCAGGTTTACGACCTGGCGCAGGTGTTGAGCGATTCAATTGGTCCGCGACTGTACGGGTCGCCACAGGCCGAGGGCGCGAACCAATGGGCGGTGTCGATGTTCCAGAGCTGGGGAATCGATGCGCGCAACGAGGAATATGGCACATGGCGAGGGTGGCGCCGCGGTGTCACGCATGTGGACATGATTGCTCCCTGGGTACGCTCGCTGGAAGCGATGATGCTTTCATGGAGCCCGGGAACCAACGGGGTCGTCGAGGCCGAGTTGGCGGTTTTGCCGGAATTCAACAATGACGCCGATCTGCAATCCTGGTTGCCAAGCGCGAGCGGAAAGTTCGTGCTCATCTCGATGCCCCAGTCGACGTGTCGGCCAAATGCCAACTGGGAGCAGTACGCCACCGACGAATCGCTCGAGAAGATGCTCGAGGAGCGCGGGTTGGCGGAGGATGCGTGGGAGCGTGGTTTGGACGCCGCGGGAGGCGAGTCGGCGGTTGTGGCTGGACTGGAGTCGGCTGGAGCGTTGGGGGTGTTCAGGTCGCGGTGGCCCGGCAACTGGGGGCATCAGAACATCTCAACCGCGCCCACCCAGACCATTCCCGCAATCGGGTTGAGTTGCGAGGACTATGGGCTTCTGTATCGGCTCGTGGAGAACGACCAGGGGCCGCGGGTGCGGGTGAATGCCGAGTCCGAAGCGCTCGGCGACGTGCCGGTCTTCAACACCGTGGCGGAAATCCGAGGATCCGAGCTGCCAGGCGAGTACATCTTGCTGTCTGCTCACCTGGATTCATGGGACGGTGGCACAGGGGCAACCGACAACGGCACTGGTACCGTGATCATGATGGAAGCCGTCAGAATTCTCAAACAGGTGCTCCCAAACCCGAAGCGTACGATCATCGTGGGGCTCTGGGGCGGTGAGGAACGCGGCCTGATCGGATCGCGCGCCTTCTCCGAGGATCATCCCGAGGTTGTTGAAGGTCTTCAGGCGGTATTCAATCAGGACAACGGCACCGGCCGAGTGGTGCGCATTTCGATGCAGGGGCTCACGGGCGCCGCCGGACTGTTTGGCAAGTGGATTTCGCAGGTTCCGACGGAGATCACGCGGCACATCGATCTCAACCTCCCAGGCACGCCGGGAGGCGGTGGTAGCGACTATGCATCTTTCGTATGCCACGGCGCTCCGGCGTTCAGTCTGAGCTCACTGAGCTGGGATTATCGGTATACCTGGCACACCCAACGTGACACCTTCGACAAGATCGTGTTCGACGAAGTCAAGAACAACGTCGTCTTGACTGCGATGCTCACGTACCTCGCCTCGGAGGATCCGGAGCGCATGCCCAGAGACCAACGGGTTTTGCCGATGAATTCGCGCACGGGCGAGCAAATGGTGTGGCCTGCCTGCCGGCCCGCGAGAAGGGCGTACGAGAGGCCGTAGGATGTAGAAAAAGGCAGAGAAGCAGGGGAGCAGAGGGGCAGCATGGTGTCGCTGCCCTCCTGCCACTCTGCCGTCGACACGGTCCCTGCCACCACCCGCACCCTTCAGTTCTTCCAGCCAATCTCCCTGACATCGAGCGGAACGCCCTTCTTTTCGTCGGCCACGAGCGTTACCGCATCGATCTCGCATTGGCCTTCGCAGACCCCGCATCCCATGCACTTTTCCCAGGAAATCTCAGACGTCCCGTTGGTGGTAATTGCCCCGAACGGGCAGGCATCCTCACATTCACCGCAGGCGATACACACTTCTTCGTCGATTTGAGCCACGTAGCCGGATGATGCGATCATCGGTACTTCGTGCTCGTTCATTGCCCTGAGACCGCCGCAACAACACGAACAGCAGTTGCATATTGCGTAGAACTTGTTGTCGCAGGCGTCCTTGAAATAGGCGGTGTGTACGTGCCCGCGCTCGTGCTCTGCCTTGAGCATGTCGAGAGCCTCTTGCTGTGAGATCTCGCGTGAGCGGCTCGGGTGATGGTCGAGCATGAAATCTCCACCACCAACCAGCATGCATACATCGGTAGGTTGGCAGGGATTCTCCTGCGCGTGCCGACAGGGGCAATCGAGTAGCACGACACGCGGCGACCCTTTGAGGACGATGTCCCGAGCGGTGGGGTAGGGAATTATCTTCTCGAGGTCTGTCCTCTTGATGTCGTGATCGAGCGTGATGATCGCCGATGCCAGCTCCGTGCTGATGACCTTCCCATGGTAGTGATCGGCCCACCACCGTTTGAACCTGGGGGACATGCGCGGCAGCACCTTGTTCACGGCGACGCTGATGTACTGGTAGACGAACCGGCCATAGATGTAGCCGTGTATCTTGGTGAGGATGCTGCCCCGCTTGGCCATGCCTCCACCTGATGGTTTTCCGGAACCTCGAATGGCTGCCTTGGTTGACGGGAGGAGCAGGTGACCTCGCTCGCCCACTAACCAGAGCAGCGCGAGGAGCACTAGTGGAATCGCTGGGATTAGCAGTAGCCAGATCATGAGGAGATCATATAGATGCAGCTGAGCAAATGCAATCGACCTTGGAGACGGCGGCGTGAGCGGCATTGACGATGGTGGACCGGCCGACGGCGTACCGCCGTACGCATATTGAAAGCACGCCCCTTGTTGCTAACCTGGAGGTGTC
>CAZFHS010000080.1:0-14344 GCA_964518955.1 uncultured Gemmatimonadaceae bacterium
AAGTTCACCGGTACGCTCAAGAACCTCATGGGACTGAACTCGCCGGTCTCCAATCGCACTTTTCATATGGAAAACTGGACGACCGACATCGGCGCCATCACTCACCTAGATCAATGCATCGCCGACCTGAACACGATCATCCACCCAGATCTCTGCGTGGTAGACGCAACTGAACTGATCACGACCAATGGCCCGTTCGGGCCTGGAGAGCTGATACAACCGCATAAGATCATCGCAGGCACCGATCGCGTTGCCATCGACGCATACTGCTGTGGCCTGTGGGGCTTGAGCCCGCAAGACATCATGACGATCACGAAGGCGCATGAACATGGGCTCGGCGAGATTGATCTTTCGAGGGTGAACGTGATAGAGGCGTGAGTGGTGAGTTGGTATTCAACAGAGAATCCCACGCACAACGCACAACTCACATCGCACAACGCACAACGCACCCCAGCAATTGAATGCACACACAGGACAAATCAATGCCCACATTTCGAGTCATCTGCGTGTCATTTCTCGCGGCGCTTTCGGTTTCCGGACTCAGCGCTCAAACCGTTCAACAGCCCTTCGAATACGACTACACGGAAGAGGCCGCGCTGGCCGCACAGATAGACGTTGACAATCCCGACCCCGTGATGATGCGGGAGATGTTCGCGCGGAGGAGGGCGCGAGTGCACCAAGCGATCCCGGAGGGGGCCTTGCTTGTCCACTCAGTTGAGTGGGTGCAGCCGAGGAGACTGGAGTTTCAGGTACCGGACTCCGACAACCACGACTTCGTCTTCCTGACGGGTATCGACGGCCTTGCGAGCCTGGAGTCTGCGCTGCTGCTGCTGCCAACTCCCGAGAAGAACTGGGAAGTTCTGTACACCTCGAGCGACGTCGAAACGGTACGCGAGCAAACGGGTATCGAGGATGTCAGGCCGTACTCAGCCCTAGAGGAAGACCTCTCCGTCGCGATGACCGACTACCGCGACTGGCGCATTACGCAGATCCGCCGCTGGCCCTTGCCGGCCGCACTTTCAAAAGCCTGGGGATCTTCAATGAAAGTGCTGCACCTCAACTACCCGAGATTCTTCAGATTAGGTCTGCCTGAGCCGTCTCGCCTGGAATTGTTCGATCGGTTCAGGCGGTTTTCCCCTGAGATGGAATTACGCGACGCCGCCGACATACTCGACCTCGTTCGGATGCTCCACGATTCGTGGGGTTTAGCTAACCTGAGGCGAGCGGCCGAGATAACGCACGAAGGCGTGGTGGAAGGATTGAGTGCGGCTCAGCCTGGGATGCTCGAGAGCGAAGTCATGGAGACCGTGGATTACGTCTATCGTTATCGCGGCGCGACGCTCGGCTTCCCCACCTCCGTGAGACGACACCCGCCCGGTGGACGCCCACCCGCACCACACATCCCTGAAGGATTCATCCAATACGTGTCCAGATCGGGCACCGCAGCGTTCACACCGGCAGACCTACTCCACATCGACACTGGCGCGGCATTCAACCATTACTCTGCGGACGTTCAGCGCACCATTCCGATAGACGGAAGCTTTGATGAACAGCAGCGCAGGCTGTATGAGATCACGCTCAACGTACAGAAAGCCGTCATCGAGAGCGTGCGGCCGGGAGTGACCTGGTGGGACCTACACAACCTCGCCAACGACATGCTGAGGGCAGCCGGCGGCTACGACGAATATTGGACCTACGGAATAGGGCACTTCATAGGGATGGAAGTTCACGATGAAGGCGACTACACTCAGCCGCTCCAACCCGGAATGGTCCTGGCCATCGAGCAAGGAGTTGCTCCACCAAATGGTCCTCGTGCGGCGCTCGAAGACGATGTCCTCGTCACTGAAGACGGCTACGAATGGCTCACTCGTACGATCCCAATAGAGGTGGACGAAGTAGAAGCGTTGGTGAGGCGCTCGAGCAACCTCGAGGCATTCGTGACCAAACATGAATGGCGGCAAGACCAATGACCAAACGGCATCTCGTACTCTCCCTGGCCCTTACAGTGGCTTGTGCCGATTCCAGCGGCGACGCTGTCGCGTATGTCGGTGCAACACTCATAGATGGAACCGGCTCCCCAGCGCTCCCTGATGCAGTGCTCGTGGTTGAAGAGGGGCGTGTAGCGGTAGTCGGCGCATCAGGGGAGGTGAACATCCCACGAGGTGCAACCGAGGTCGACTTGTCGGGGCAGTTTGTCATGCCGGGGTTGATCGACGCTCATGCCCATGTTGGGGACACGCGAGGACTCGAGGCGGGACATTATTCCGAGGAAAACGTGCTCGAACAGCTACGCCTGCTCGCGCGTTACGGGGTCACGACAGTTGTGAGCCTCGGTGACGATCAAGAAGCAGGATTGCGAATTCGAGATGCCCAGTCCGTTCCGACGCTCGACCGTGCGCGCCTCTATGTCGCTGGAGCCGTCGTCACTGGGGACACTCCCGAGGAAGCGGTCGCCATCGCTGAGGCAAACGCCGCAATGGGCGTGGACTTCATCAAGTTCCGCGTCGATGACAACCTCGGAACAGTCGAGAAGATGCAGCCCCACGTTTATCGCGCCGTAATTGAAAGGGCCGATGATCTGGGATTCCCAGTGGCAGCGCACGTCTATTACCTCGAGGATACGAAAGACCTGCTAAGAGCCGGAATCGACTTCGTCGGACACAGCGTGCGCGACACGCCGGTGGACGCTGAGCTCATAGAATTGCTTCGCGAATCGGATGTGTGCTACTGCGCGACTCTGATGCGTGAAGTATCGACGTACGTGTACGAGAGCGAGCCTGAGTTCTTCAGCGATCCATTCTTCCTTGCCGAGTTCGATGAGTCTGTTGTCGAGCCACTACTGGACCCAGCGCGTCAGCAATCGGTGAGAGAGAACCGCGCCGCGCAACAATACAAGGCGGCGCTCGATGTGGCGAAACGCAACCTCGGCCTCCTGTCGGCCGGCGGCGTGCGGATCGCAATGGGGACCGATGCGGGCCCTCCGGGCCGGTTCCAAGGATACTTCGAGCATCTCGAGCTCGAACTGATGGCCGAGGCAGGCATGAGCAACGCAGACATCATACATGCGTCCACTGGGGAAGCCGCCGCCTGCATGGGCCTCGAAACCGTCGGGACACTCGAGCCTGGCAACTGGGCCGATTTCCTCGTTCTAGACGGTGACCCGCTCCAAGACATCAAGAACACGAGGAAGATCGGGAAGGTGTTCGTGGCGGGGAATGAGATCGAAAGGTAAGGCCATCCTACCAGCAGAGGCTGCAGGAAGAGTTGGCGTTCAGGATCACTGTTGGTTTGATGGCAGCGAGCATCGATGTTCAGACCAACATTTCCGGAGTGAGCACCGAATTTGCGGCGATCGTCCCCGTGTACTTCGGCGTGCGGTACTTCTTCCCGAAGTCGTCGCATGGAAAGCAGTTTAGGCCGTTTTTGGGCGGGAGCGTTGGAACGATCGTCGGGAGCCAGGAATCTGTACGGACCGGAATGACCGTTGCAACGGAAAGCCGGGCTGAGGCCGCATTTGGAGCAGAAGCCGAGGCCGGCGTCAGTATCCTGCTCGGCAGAAGCGTACTGTCAAGCTTCGCCGTCGCGTACGATCAAATGACCGACTTCAGCCAATCCATTGGAGGAAGCCGCAACTACAGCGGCCCACAGATGACCATGGGTATCAGTCTGCTGTTAGGCGGCAATCAATGAAAACGATGAGTTTCTAGCGCCTCCTGAATTCCATTTTTCGTACCCGCCCGCTGCTCGAAGTAAATCCGGTGACTCGCCCGTCTTCCCCTCGTTCGAAGACGAGCCAGTTTCCACCGGAGAAGAATGCATCGCGAAACCCTGGGCTAAGCGACTCTGGATCGTGTTTGCGGTGTTTCATGAGCAGGCCGTTCTCGCTCGTGTCCGCCTCGAACCAGTATTCTGTTCCTAGCTCGTCGCTCACGTAAGTGCCCAAATAGTCACCCACGTCCAGATTAGTTGCCGTGCCTCCAATGTAGGTGTAGCTAAGCTCATCGCTCGAGATCGCTATCGGACGCCCATCCGACATCTCAACCAGTAGAGTGTCATCGGGGCCTCCGACCGCAAATCGGTTTGAGCCGAGCGGAAGTAACGGTGGCGCACCCTGAGGTCTTGCCCGCCCCCTAGTGATGTACGCCTGTCTCTCGTGGATGAAGATGTTCACAGGCACGTCGGTCAACGGGTCCCTATAGAATCCCGCGATCGCCTCGAAGCTCTGTTCCCACATTTCGATGTCCACGTCGGGAACCGTGGTCACTTCATGCTCTGGCGCAAGGACGTCCTCCAATACGATATCGGCCACCTGTCGCACATACCCGCCTGGATTCGCTCCTGCAAAGTTGCAGAAACACACAATCCCCACATCCTGATCGGGAAACTTCAGGTAATTGCTACGATATCCCGCATCCGCACCACCGTGGCCGATTGTGGGCAGCCCTCGATACTCTGACACGGAAATGCCGTGCGCGTAGTTGATCTCGTCACCGGAATTGAGCACTCCCTTGGTGAGTAGACGACCGATCGAGGTCTCATCACCCACCGTCACGTTCCGGAAGTTATCGTTCCACTTCTCCATGTCCTCGACGGTAGTGAATAGGCTACTGGCCCCGACGATCGCAAAATCGGGTATCGAGATCTTCCATCCCTCTCCTTCATCCCTCATATATCCGTATGCACGATCGGGCACGATTGTCTGGTGGTCGTCGTGGAAGTGGGTGCTGTGCATGCCCAGAGGTTCGAAGATTCTTTGCTCGGTGAAATGACGCAGAGTCAATCCGCTTACACGTTCTACCACTACGGCCAGCAGGGTGAAGCCGCTGTTGCTGTAGAGATACTCGGCACCAGGGTCGAAGTTCAGCGCCCGCTGCCGTGACATCAGATCGATGGCGTCGCCCTGAGTAACCAGGTCGGCTTCCCACCGCCACCCCGCCATGTATAGCAGGTTCCACTGATCTCTTATGCCGCTCGTATGGTGAACCAGATGCCTAAGTGTGATTGTCTGACCGTAGTCGGGAATCTCGGGGACGTATGTCCGGATGTCGTCATCCCACGACACCAATCCGTCGTCGACCAGCAGCTCGACTGCGAATGCAGTGAACTGTTTGGAGATAGAGGCGATGTGAAACACGGATCTCGGTGAGAGAGCGATGCCGTATTCCAAGTTGCCCATACCGTAGCCTTTGGCGAAAGCAGTCTCACCATCGCGAAAGATGGCCAAGCTGCAGCCGGGCCGGTCCGTACGGTTGATGTCTGCAAACACACTGTCGATGCGTTCGCCAGGTATGGGCGCCTGTGCGTTTGTCGGCATGAAGACTGTGACCAGAAGCAACAAATGGATGGCGGGAATGCGGATTCGGTTCATGTCGGGCCTCCGTTCGCCCGAAAGGTGCACCGGAACTTCGATCGGTGGAAGACTTGACCGGCAGGGTACGGCACTGAACGTTGAATTGGCGGACGGGCGGACGGGCGGACGGGCGGACAGAAGATAAAGCCCCTCCAGCCTCCGGTAGGGTGGGGTGGTGCGTGGGGAGGTACCGCCTTCTTCGGCACGCAACGAATCGGGAAGCACCTATGATCATCAACGTGAACGGAACGCCGCACAACCACGATGGCGATGAGGACACCCCTTTGCTCTGGGTGCTACGAGATCACCTGGGCCTCATGGGTACGAAGTACAGCTGCGGAATAGGGCTCTGTGGGTCCTGTACGGTGTTGTTGGACGGTGAGCCCGTCAGATCATGTCAGCTACGCGTAGGCACGGTGGGCGATCGGGAAGTGACCACGATCGAGGGAATGTCGGGTGAGCTGGCAGAGCGCATCAAGGCGGCGTGGCTGACGGAGGAAGTGCCTCAATGCGGTTACTGCCAACCGGGGCAGATAATCACAGCCACGGCCCTCTTGACCGACAATCCCAGACCGGACGAATCGGAAATCGATAGAGTGATGAGCGGCGTGCTGTGCCGCTGTGGTAGCTATCCCGATATCCGCCGCGCGATCCGCCGGGTTACTGAGGGAGGTCGAGATGAGTGAAAACGGTCATGGCTCTGTTCAGACAGCCGGCCCGAGTCGCCGCCGTTTCATAAAAATCGCGGCGCTGGGCGGCGGCGGACTGGCTCTGGGAGTCTACCTCGGCTTCTGCGGCGAAGAGACTCCCACCCTCGAAGAGAGTTGGGGCGTGTCAGATGAAGGCTGGTTCCCCAACGCCTGGCTCCGAGTCGACACTGACGGCTCGGTGACAATCCGAGTCAATCACACCGAGATGGGCCAGGGCGTAACTACCGGCCTGCCGACGATAGTGGCGGATGAATTGGATCTCGACTGGCAACAGGTACGGTTCGAGATCGCCCCGGTCGAACCCGTTTACAAGAATCCGCTTTTCGGCGTTTATGCCACCGGGGGCAGCACGTCCGTCAAAGGCTCGTGGGACATATTGCGTCACGCTGGAGCAGTGGCACGCGCGATGTTGGTGCAGGCTGCGGCAGAAACGTGGGGTGTGTCGACAACCGAATGTCGCACTGAGCTTGGTGCGGTGCTGCACGACGGAACTTCGCGAAGGGCTACCTACGGCGAGCTGAGCGAGGCAGCTGCTCGAATCACTCCTCCAGACGAAGTGAATCTCAAGGATTTCGCCGACTTCAGGTTGATCGGAACAGACGTGCCGCGGTTGGATCTGCGCCAGAAGATCGACGGCTCGGCAGTTTTTGGAACCGACGTACAGTTGCCGGGCTTGCTCACCGCGACGGTTGTTCATCCTCCCGTGTACGGCGATGGCGTGCAGAGGTTCAATGCAGACAAAACAATCGCTCTCCCTGGCGTTCGGAGCGTACTGGAAGTGGATACTGGCGTTGCAGTCGTGGCCAATACCTTCTGGCAAGCGAAGCTGGGCGCCGATGCGTTGGAGATTGAATGGGACGAGCGAGGGGACCGCAACGTATCCAACGAGAGCATCTTGGCAAGGTGGACCGAGCTGGCAGGAAGCGAAAACAGCAAAGAGCTCCTTACCGCCGGTGATGTGGAGACCGCGTGGAGTGATTCGGATCGGGTCATCGAGGCTGATTATTTCGTTCCATACGAGGCTCACGCCACCGCCGAGCCTATGTGCTGCACTGCTTTTGTAGAAAGAGACCGGTGCCAGCTCTGGGTGCCAACCCAGAACCAGGACGGGTGTCAGGAGGTGGCCGCACGCATCACCGGCCTGGGATACTCAGACGTCGACGTCTACACGACTTACACAGGCGGCGGGTTCGGGCGACGCGTGAACGTCGACTATGTGATAGAAGCGATTCAGTTGTCTAAAGCAATGGACGCGCCCGTCAAAGTGTTGTGGACACGCGAGGAAGACATTCAGCACGACTTCTACCGGCCCGCGTGCTTCAACGTGATGCGAGCCGCACTCGATGGTGCCGGGAACCCGACGGCGTGGTTCCACCAAATCGTTGGGCCCGACGCGTCGATGAGCGTGATTCCGGACATGCTACCGTCGATCCTGCCGATGTGGCTCCCTCGCGGCGCGAGGAACATGACCTCCTGGATTGGTAAGATGGTTGCGCCGAAACTCATGTACGGAGAGGGCGTTGCGGCAGGCGCCGTTCCTCTGCCCTACGCCGTAGACAATGTGCGGGTCGACTACGTGGCAGACGATCCCGGAGTGCCGGTGGGCTTCTGGCGTTCCGTCTCCAATTCCGCGAACGCGTTCGTGGTGGAGTGTTTCGTGGATGAGATGGCAGCGGCAGCCGGACGCGACCCTTTGGAGTATCGTCTAGCATTGTTGGGAAACGACCCACACCATACCACCGTTCTCGAAGTAGCCGCCCGCGAGGCTGGCTGGGGAACAACGCCCGAAAACGGCGTTCACCGTGGCCTTGCAGTCCACGAGTTCGACGACACCTATGTCGCGATGGTGGCCGAGATTTCGATAGACGAGAGGCGCAGGATCAAGGTACAACGCGTGGTCTGCGGTGTTGATTGCGGTAGGGTCATCAACCCGAGAATCGTCCGGACGCAGATCGCGAGTGCAATTGCATTCGGGCTGACGGCGACACTCAAAGGCGAAAGCACATTCGAAGGCGGGCGAGCGCGAGAGAGCAACTTCCACGACTTCCCGATTCTCACATTCGCCGAGATGCCCGATGTCGAGGTCCATCTGGTGAACTCGGACCGTCATCCCAGCGGGATCGGTGAAGGTGGTGTGCCTCCGATTGCGCCGGCGGTAGCTAACGCAGTTTATGCCGCGACGGGCGTGCGACTGAGGAAGCTGCCTCTCGAATTGGAATAGCGAATCCGGCGAATCCAGGCATTCGGCCATTCTCCGTGCCGCAGCATCTGGCGTTAGGAATTCCAATTCTAACATCGTGATCTGGGTCACACCGCCGTCAGCGAAATCAATTATCTTACATTCAGGGACCACATTGACATTTAAGCATCTTTCACTGGGATGACCGATGGTACAAACAGGAAAACGGGCCAGTCTCTTCTCGACGTTGGCAGTGCTTGTGATGGGGTTTGCGGCGTGCGACGGAGATATCGGTCTCGGACCGGACAATCAACTGGAAGTGACCAACGCGGCCGACAACTTCCAGTTCCAGGTATCTGTCATGGAGAGCGTTACGGAGACACTCTCGTACACTTGGCAAAACAGCGGCACGCAAGCGACAATCGACATCTCGCAGGCGATCACCGCCGGCAGCGCGATCCTCACAATACGCGATGCAGGCGGAACAGTAGTACATCAAGAGGATATCGCTGACGACAATGACACGGATACCGCAGCGGGGGTGGCTGGTAGTTGGAGCATAGAAGTGGAAATCCGTAGTGCCACGGGCACATTTAACTTCCGGGTTCAGACGGCGACATAGGAACTTACGACAGCTGGGGCTGGACTGAAGGTCCGGCCCCAACATGTTGTGCGTAGTCTATGAGGATATTAGCGCAAACCGGGCGCGATCCTCAGCGTCGCTGCCACTCCGGCATGATCCGACGGCCATAGACCTGAAGGTGTCTTGTCGTTCGGCTGTTCGCCCAGAAGCTCAGCGACTACAGAACCTCGAAACCTCCCTCCATTCTGCGTGAACTCGTCGCGATACAGAATGAAGTCGATTCTGTGAAACAGCTCTGAAGTGGCGTTCATCAGATGAGGTGGCTGGTTTGCGGTGTATCCGACTCCTCGCGGCCGCCCGACTAGCCATGCATCGACGAATCCTGCATCGAGCACCGTTTGGTACGTAGAAGTCGTGCTTCCATCCGCATTCGAGTTGAGGTCACCAACGAGAACGACCGGATGCGGCGAGGCATCGACTACGCCCAGCAGTTCCTCGAGTTGCTTCGCCTGTATGTACGCAATCTCGGGGTGTACGCCGCCCCCGGGAAGAATGTCGGCGGGTTCGAGATGTGCGTTCACGAAACGGTAACGTTTGCCCTTGAACTGTAGATCCACGGACGCCCAACCACTCGGCTTGTAGATCACCTGTCCACCGACATCGACTGGCAGTGGCATCGCAAAGTTGCCATTGCCGGGGTTTTCCCAAATAACGTCGTCTCGAACGAGCACAACGTCGTAGTCGGTCAATCTGATGTCGGCGAGCGGGGAGCATACCTCGGGGTTGGTGCACATCGGCAACTCGATATCCATGTTCTCAGATTTAGCCGCGGCAGTGTAGTACAACCCTCTTGCCTCGAGCGCATCGATGAGGATCTCGAGGAAATCGACGAGCACATACTCCGCGTCCGGCGGCGGCAGAGCTCCGCCCGTGAAGTCACTCTCCGCTTCGAACCGATACAACGCAATTTCCTGCAAACCCACAACATGGGCGTCGGCGAAGGCGATCTGGTTCGCGATCGCTACTGCCCGTTCGGGAAAGTCCGTCTGCTGTACTGCACCCCAGAGGCCGGCTGCCACAATCGGAATTTGCGACGGATCTGCGGTAAGGAGTTCTTCGACCTGGGCACCCCAGTACACATTGTACGACACTACATTCAGCCCCGGCGATCCGGCACGAACCCTGTCGAACTCCGGGCCGATTGGATCATTGGATTCGCATCCCGTCATGGCGAGTGTAGTTGTGAGCAATGTCAGCAAGCGTTTCATCATTACCTCCGTCTCAGATTCAGAATTCGGTGAGGCTCGTCTGCCTCCGCGAACTGCTGAGTCGAAGGTGAACTGAGAGCGTCAAAGAATCGTCAATTCGCCGACGGCGGTTGTCACTTGAGGATTCAGGTACGGAACCACATCATAGAATATGAGCTTGGTTATTGGCCTCGACCTTGGCACCCAGCATCTGAAGGCACTGGTGTACGATGCGGAAGCACGCAAAGTGCGCGCACTGACCGCCGCACCATTGGAGCTTCATCAGTGTGGCGACGGGACCGCCGAGCAGCGGGCCGAGTGGTGGGTCGAAGCGTTGCAGATCGCTCTGTCGCGGATCGGCCCCGATCTCCGGTCGGCGGTATGCGCAATCGGTGTCTCGGGTCAGCAGCATGGGTTCGTTCCCCTCGATGCAGCGGGCGACGTCATGGTTCCGGTGAAGCTGTGGTGCGACACTTCAACACAGGCTGAAAGCGACACCATAATGGGCCGGATGGGAGGTGCGGGCTCATGCATCTCTGCCGCCGGCAATCCGATCCTTCCCGGCTACACTGCCTCAAAGGTGTTATGGCTGAAGAACACCTACACATCGTCGTACGACGCGATGGACTGCATGCTGTTGCCCCACGACTTTTTGAACTTCTATCTCACCGGCGAGCGGTGCATGGAAGTTGGCGATGCATCGGGGACCGGATTCCTCGACGTGCGTACCAGGGATTGGTCCAGAGCGATTCTCAGTGCCATCGACTCGGATCGCGATCTGAGAGAATGCCTTCCGAAACTGAGGATCGAGAACGAGCAGGTTGGATCGTTGTTACCTAGCGTCGCATCGAGGCTCGGATTGACGCCAGGAATACCCGTTTCAACCGGCGGCGGCGACAACATGATGGGCGCCATGGGTACGGGAAACGTCCAACCCGGCCGAATCACAATGAGCCTCGGCACGTCGGGCACCGTATACGCCTACGCCGACAAACCCATAGTCGATCCGCGGGGCGAAATCGCGGCTTTCTGCTCGTCCAATGGTGGTTGGTTGCCACTCCTCTGCACAATGAACTGCACCGTGAGCACGGAGTTGGTTAGAGGCCTTTGGGATGCAGGCATCGACCAATTTGAAATACAAATTGCGGCTGCTCCAGTTGGGGCTGAAGGTGTGCTGACGCTACCATTTTTCAATGGGGAGCGTACGCCCAACCTACCGCGCGCAAAAGGCTGTGTCGTCGGAGTCGACTCGCAGAATGCTCGTCCGGAAAATCTCATGCGCTCGTCAGTCGAAGGTGCATCGATGGCTTTGAGATACGGGATCGATCGGCTGGCTGAGCTGGGAGTCTCGTCGCAAGAGATCGTACTGACCGGTGGCGGATCCAAAAGCGCCACCTGGCGTCAAATGATCGCAAACATCTGCGATGCGCACGTGATCGTGCTGGAACAGGAAGAAGGCGCTGCGTTCGGTGCGGCACTGCAAGCATTGGAGATGGTGAGTGGGTATCCGCTGCCGACACTCGCTGAAACACATTTGGTACAGCGTGCCGATGCGTGCTGCGATCCCGATCCCGAGCATGTAGACGAGTACCGCGAAGTTTACGTCAACTACCTCGCTGCAGTGAGCGCAATCACACCGCTGTACACGAGCGATTAGAGAGCTGAGAAGAACATGAGCAGATCCACATTCATCGGTGCACGCGAGTACTTCCCGAACATTCAGAAGATCACGTTCGAAGGCCCGGAATCGGACAATCCGCTCGCGTTCAAGGTGTACGATCCCAACCGCGTTGTCGCAGACCGGTCGATGGAGGAGTGGTTGAGGTTTGCAGTCTGCTACTGGCACACCTTCACCGGCGCAGGAACCGATCAGTTCGGTGCGGCGACGCGCGAATTCCCGTGGGACGACGCAGCCGATGCAAAGAGCAACGCCTTGCAACGGCTAGATGCGGCCTTCGAGTTCTTCAGCAAGCTCCGCGTGCCGTTCTTCTGCTTTCACGACAGGGATTTGGCGCCCGAGCAAGAGACGCCGGCGCAAACCGAAACGGTACTCATGGAATTGGTTGGCGAGGCCAAGGTGCGCATGGCGGAAACGGGTGTGAAGCTCCTCTGGGGTACGGCAAACCTCTTCAGCAATCCCATCTACATGAATGGCGCGGCCACCAATCCTGACTTCACGGTCGTGGCGCATGCCGCCGCACAGGTCAAAGCTGCTTTGGATGCGACGGTTGAGTTGGGAGGCGCCAACTACGTGTTCTGGGGTGGTAGGGAAGGATATTCGACGCTTCTAAACACGAACACCAAACTCGAGCAAGACAACTTCGCCCGGTTCTTGACCGCCGCACGTGACTACGGGCGGTCAATCGGCTTCAACGGGACTTTCCTGATAGAACCGAAGCCAATGGAGCCGATGAAACATCAGTATGACTTCGATGCATTGACTGTCATCGGGTTCCTGCGTCACCATGGACTCGACGGAGAGTTCAAGCTCAACATCGAAGCCAACCACGCAACGTTGGCAGGTCACAGCTTCGCTCACGAGTTGCAGATGTGTGCCGATGCTGGCCTGCTCGGCTCCATCGACGCAAACCGCGGCGATCCCCTGAGCGGGTGGGATACGGATCAGTTTCCACTGGACATGAACGACTGCATCCAGGCGATGCTCATTGTGATGTCCAACGGTGGTATTGCACCTGGCGGTCTCAATTTCGACGCCAAGTTGCGCCGAGAATCTGTCGACATGGGAGATCTCTTCCTCGCACACGTCGGTGCGATGGACGCCTTCGCGCGAGCGCTCGTGATCGCCGACAGAATCCAAACGGACGGCCGCTTGATGCAGTTCCGCTCGGATCGTTACGCAAGTTTCGATTTGGGCCCCGGCAAGCAATTCGTGGATGGTGAGCTTGGAATCGAGGATCTGTATTCGATCGCAGATGCAAACCCGCATCCTGAGCACAGGAGCGGGAAACAGGAGAGTCTCGAGAACCTGGTGAACGAGGTGATGTTCCGGGGAGTTGATGGTGAGTGATGCATTGTGGAGCCTCATAGGTTTCTACTTTGCGCCGGACCACGAGCAGAGGGTTTGGCGGTTCTCCGGATCCGAAGCAGGACTGTCGTTGCTCCCAACACTCCTTTCCCGAGGGGCTTCCTCTGGGAAGGGCCACAATCTGCCCGTTGAAGAGGAACGTGGATTCAATATCAGGGTCTGAGAACGCCCCGGAATCGACGATGAAGGCGTGTATGGTCCCGCCGATGATCTCGAGCGACTCGCGAAGTTGTTGGAGGCTCGGCTCGCGGGTATGGAGGAAGGTGACGAGTTTCGCATCGACACTGAGTACGCCGCAGACGCGGAATACGCGCTGGTCGTGCGGATGACGAGTCGGGCGTTCAGCCAACCTTCGAGAGAGCCGAACAACGCCGGGCTGAAGCTACCAGGTACTGAGGAAGGGCCGTTTGGATTTCCGGCGTTGGCCTTCTGGTTTCAAGATGAGGATGGGGACGAAGAGACCGTAGGTCTTCTCAGGATCACGGATGAGGCCGTCTTCATCGAATATCGGATGGGCGACGAGGATGATGATTTTCTTGCCCGAGCGGTACTCGAGAGAGAGATACCGATTGCGGACATAGCTTCGGTGACATACAAGCACGGCGTATTTGGTCCGTTGGTCACACTCCAGACACATCATATGAAGGCACTCGAGGATTTGCCCGTCACCGATAGAACACAATTGACACTTCGCTTCAAACGCAGAGACCGTGACGTAGTGGAGAGAATGGTGGCGGCGATGGAATCACTGATACGCGAAGGACCGTGAGAAGGGATTTGCCATGAGTAGCAGCAGAAGGATATTCCTGAAATCCTGTGCGAGTCTACTTACTGCACCTCTCGCTCAAACCCACGAAGTCAACAAGTATCGGACCTCTCATTGGCGGAGTCTATCTGGTACACAGCGCCCCCGCCCCTCCCCTGCCCAGCTCACATGGCAGAGAGACGAACTCGCCATCTTCGTCCACTTCGGTGTGAACACCTTCACCGATCGTGAGTGGGGAGACGGCACGGAAGACCCAAACATCTTCGCGCCATCGCGTCTTGATGCCCGGGAATGGGCTCGCACTGCTCGGTCGGCAGGCTTCAAGGCGATGATCCTCACTGCCAAACATCACGACGGGTTCTGTCTCTGGCCGACCGCAACAACTGACCACTCGGTTGCATCGAGCCCGTGGCGTAATGGGGCAGGCGACGTAGTGCGCGAATTCACCGATGCGTGCGCAGCC
>CAZFHS010000081.1:0-12568 GCA_964518955.1 uncultured Gemmatimonadaceae bacterium
ACCCTTCAGTGACAACCTCCAGCCGAATTCGACGGTTTGACATCCTAACACCTATACCGTCGCCATGCCGCCAGCACCCAACTCCCGCTCGATCTCATGACGGTCGGCCAGTGCAGACTTCAAACGATCAAAGACATCGGCCATAATCGGCAAAGATGCAACCTGAATCCGCAACCCGCTAGACGCGTTGGGGTGAACCTGACCCCGATATATCAGCCAAGACGTCCCCGATTGCGGACAGTTGACTGGAACTTGAGACACGCTCGAGCGCCCCGCGGAGCCAACCTCCCTTGTTTTGCAGGGTGTTAACAGACCACGTTGTGGGGGAACGAAGGTTGCGACAGGATTCCATCATGGCTCCGAAGAGACCTCTCAGGTGTTCGCAAATCGTGCTACTGTCGTGCGTGCTGTCGGTAGGAGCGCACGCCTCGGCCGCAGGTCAAGGACCATTGGTTGCTCGCGGCGCAACCGTGCGCGTGAGCCGGCCCGATTCGGCGGGGCGGCCGATATGGTCTACAGGTCGCATCGTATACGTCGCGAGCGATCGCCTCATGCTCGCCGAGACGGATCATGACCCACTCGTGCGCCTGAATGAGGCGGTGCGCCTTCAGGTTCGCCGCAGTCACTCGAAATCCGCCTTGGGGGGAAGTCTCGGGTTGGGGATCGGTGCGATCGTCGGGTGGCAAGCGGGGCATTCCGCAGGCGGTTCGTCCAACACGTTAACTGAGTCGATTGCCGGAGCGTTGGTGGGTGGTATCGTCGGAGCCAGCCTGGGAACCATCCTCGGCAACCTTATCCGTTCAACCAGCTGGGAAGATGTTGCCCTCGAAGGCGGACAGCTATCTCCTGAATCGCTTCAGGAGGCGGACACGGGCCCGGACGTCCCGCTAATCGGGACCTATCGTTGGAACCGATTCCAGCCCACCGTTGCCAACTTCGAGGCGTTCTTTCGGCAGCAGGCGCAGAGTCTCGATTCCATCGAAGGAATCTGGGCACGCGAGGCCGGCAGACCAGCCGTTGCCATTGTGCGTACAAGCAGTGAGAGCGAAGAGAAATACACCGCGTTCGAAATCGTTTTGCCTCAGGGCCGTGCGGCCCGTAGAGACGACGGGCTTCTGCTATTTGCCTTGGAGCTAAACCCCGACGGTGACAGATGGTCCGTCAGGTACCCGGGCGGTATTGCGCGAAGTTTCCGCGCCTCCGTCGAAGATGGTTTGCTGGGGCTCGAATACGACGCCGGATTGTGGGACTACTGGGAGAAGCTGTTTCCCGATTGATTTGCGTTGGATTTGTTTTGAGTTGAAGAAGCCGAGTTAGGAGATATGCGGCTTCACCACCTCCACTGTCCGACGCGCACCTTCTCGTGCGTTTTCTCCGTCGGCGCGCGAGTAAAACCCGGACGGTGTGAGATCCTCAGCGCCGTAGAACGCCAGCTCCCGGTCGCGCCGCAGAGAGCGCGAGATCTTCGCGAGTGTTTCGACTTCCCCGACGAGAGCTTCCGGCAGACGCCCCCTTTCCGCCAGCAGCACTTCAGACACATCGTGAATGCGCGGCGGGTCTACGCCGCAGGCACGGAGCAATGCCTTCAAGGCCAGTTCCACAACCTCCTGCGACTCGCGCACCACGTCGGCCCAGCTCTCGGCGTCGAACAGGACATCCAGCGCCCTGACGCGGACCTCGGCGCGCCTGACGTAATCCCTGGCTAGATCGAGGTTGCGCATTTCAGGGAGCCTCCACCCAATAGGCCTGCCCGTGTATCTGTCGGCGAACGAACTTCCCCGCAGCTATCTTCTGGCGGATCGCCACAAACAGTCGCGATATCAATTGGTCACACTCGAATAGTACTACGCCTTCCACGGCAACCTCAGCCCATGTGCCGCTCAGGGGCGCTTCGGCCTTGGGCATGTGAACGAAGTGGGGTTCGACGGAATGGCTATTCCAGAGGATTGGCGCCTCATCCCATTTGCGATAGAGGCCCCGGTCAATCGCGACCGTTTCGTCCAAGACGACTAGCAAGTCTACGTCGGATTCCTGAGCCAGTTCGTCCCGGGCCCACGAGCCGAACACCACGACACCTACGAGAGAATCTCCGAACCAAGCTGCCAGCCTGGCCGTTGCCTCGCCGCCAGGACTTACCAGGCCCTCTGACGGGAGCGCGAGTTTTCGAGCGCAAAGCTCGTTGAGTGACACGCCGGCATCCTGAGCAGCCTGCCGCAACGCCGAATGCAGACGTGGATCGATTCTAAGAACGAAACGTCCCGACGCCGCACCGCGGTCCGAGCCGGACAGTGTAGTATCATTGCCCATGTTACAATGATATCACATTCCTTGTTCCGCCGTCAACCTCGTTGGGTAGCCTTCAGCAGTTCAGCTCTTTTTCCTGCGCTTCTTCCGCACCGTCTTCTTCTGAACCGCCTTACCCCAGTGCGCCAGGAATGCCACTACGAACCCATGTTCCTCGGCGGCGTCCACCGCCAGCCGTGAAAGGGCGAGTGCGGTGGAGAGCGCTATGTGGTATCCCGTAGAGCGAGACTGCTCGGCCCTGACATACGCCGGGTGGGCTTCATTGATCCACACGGTGGATTGCTCGAGACGCGACAACTCCGGGTCGTTCGGACGCTGCTCGAACTGTATGTGCAGGCGGTACTTCGTCGGGCGCCGCCTCGTCCTTCTTGCCGTCTCGAGCATGCCAGTCGCCGGTGGCGGAGGATGCCCGGCGGAATCGGCACCCTTGTCCGCGGCCGATGAGGCTGCACCCCCGTTTGTCGGTGCCAGTGTACCGCGATCTTCTGGGGCTTCAGCCAACGCCTGCCGGCTACCCGTTTCGTCCGCGACGCCCACGGGAAGGCTCCTCTGCCCACCAGCACGTTGCTCTACCAGTGACGTGAGCAGCGGGAAGTCGCCGGCAAGATCCATCAGGATCCTCTCGAGATCTCGTTCGACCGGGCGGGCGACACGTCGCCGCGATTCGCCTTGGCGATCGCGGCCAACGCCCCACACCTCCAGCTGCCTGGATACCGCGTCTTGAATCGCTTTTCGGTACGCCAGGTAATGCGCGCCATGCTTGCCGGCCCGTATGAAGTCGGCCTTGTTGAGCGTCAACGCCTCGGCTAGCGCAGGCGCCTCTACCAGGCCGCTCACAGCATCCGGGTGCGCCGGGCTCGTACCCAGCCAATCCCAGCCGCGCTTGATCACCTTGCCGAAAGTGCTGACCGCAACGCCGCGTTCCGATTCGGGCAGGCTGCTGTCGAAACTGAACAGCACTCCAACCGCCGACGGTTTGCGTTTGCGCGGCAGCTTGACGCTGAACAGGGCGCGCTCTCCTCCCCTTCTCGTCGCCCGCGCCAACGAGCTGCCGTTCAGCACGAATCGGATGCCCACCGGATAGCAGCCCGCCAAAAAGTCATCGAAGGTGGGATCGAACAACGGCGCAAAATGCCGGTGCAACGCCTCCACCAGATATCCCGCATCCAACAGCGGCGACAAAGCACCCTGAAGCCTCAGGCGAACCGCGGTACCTGGAGCGTCGAGCAGGCCCTCCGGGGTAACCCACTTCCAGGGGGCACGGCGTTTCGAAGACAGTCGCCAGGTCGTGGCGATGTGTTGCTTGCCGCGCAGCGTCTCGGTGAACACCTCGTCGCTGACCAGAAGTCCGAGCTTAATGCCGACGCCCGCAAAACCGATCCCGCGACCACGCGTTTTGGTGGTGGCCGCGATGTCGTGGTACCGCCTGAGGTCGGCGCGCTTCATACCGGTGCCGTCGTCACACACCGTTAGCGTCGCCGCAACCGAATCGGTGGCCATGCGGATGGTGGTAGCACCGGAATCCAATGCATTTGCCACTATCTCTGTCAGGATCGTCTCTTCGATCGTACCGGGATAGGCGTCCCGAAGATCTTCCAGGAGGTGGTGCAGGTCTACGCGTGTTTCGCCCAACGGCCTCGGCCCGCGAATCTGGTACCCGTCTTCATCAAATCACCCCACTCGGCGTCGGTGTGGATGAGGCTCTCTGCTGGAACCGGCAGCGACCTTAGGTCCCAGGTCCCGGCGAGCCTGCGCCAGCCAATCAACAGCTCGACTCGGCATTTGTCACGCCCATTGTGCCCACAACTGTACGATAGGGCTAACCGACTATCAAGCCTGTCTCGTCATTTGGTCACAAGGGTGGGCGAACGCCGCCCGTCGTTTTGCCTCAGGGCCGTCCGGTCCATAGAGAAGACGGGCTAATGCTGTTTGCCTTGGAGCGACACCATTTGTCGCCGGATGGTGCGCAAGGAGGAAAACGGAAATCTGAGTCGACCCTCGCCGTCCAGAACGAAGTACTGCGGGGTTCCCCAACTGTTCAGGGCTCTCGCGGCCTCGCCCTGGGTGTCAAAAAACACCTGGAGGTCCCACCCGCCCTCCTCGAGATATGCTTCCGCTTCCTCGATAGGATCCCTCGTTACGGCCAATAGCGCCACGTCTTCTGCCTTCAACTCCGCGGCCAAAGCAGCCACACTGGGCATCGCCCGGTCGGAGTGGCTACAGTAACGGGACCAGATGACAACCACCGAACCGCTCTCGCCGAAATAGTCTGCGAGATCGGCCGCCCCGCCTCCCCGAGCCGTGACTCGAATGGCAGGAAGCGTGTCTTGGCGGCTTGTTGCCAAGGTCTGGCCCAACATCCTCGTCGTCGCAGCAGCTACGGCTTCCGTCCACTCGGCCGGCTCGGCGCCGACAGTGTCGCGGAGCGAGTCAGCGGACGACGTGGTTGTGGCATAGTCCGCAGCGACGGCCGCCAGATGACTGAGGGCGCCGGTCCGGTCTCCCGATTCCAGGAGTGCTTCGCCCAGGGCACGGAACCGTTCGATGTCCCAGCCAATTTGGGCGGCTTCCTCTAGTGCGGTAATGCCCTCCTGGAGGCGACCAGCAGCCACCAGAGCCTCGCCTAGGTCGCCGCGCATGCTGGCGGCGCGTTGCGTTGCGCGAGTCCGGTGTTCCGCTGCTGTGGCGCCGAGCGATCGGGTCGTGTCCGGTACCGAGGAGGCTTCGTCGATAGCCTCTCTCAAGAGGTGAATGCCTCGTTCTCGTGTGCTCTCATTCGTGGTGAGTACCGCCGCAATCCACGCGGCTGATTGTCCAGATTGCGCGGCACGATCCGCCCACGTCAGAATCGTCTCGACGTCCTCCATCTCAAGTGCCGCCCAAAACGCAGGCATGAGTACTCGCTCCCGTCCCTGATCGTCCACAGCGAGTTCCCAGAGGGGCTCGAGTCCCGTAACCATTGCGGCAGGATCGTCTGGGTGCTCCGCGCGCAGTTGGTTCACCTGTTCCTGCAAGGCGAAGAAGTGGCCCGGAAACTCTTCCAGAAGACGCTCACTCCAGTACGGCCGCAGTTCGCCGCGCGCATACCAGTACATATAACCAACCTCGTCCGCCGTGAGATCGTTCCGGACACGGAAGTCCTCGTCGAACGCCGCGATACGCGCCTGGTGCACCTGCGTACGTTCCTCCGCCCCATCCTCACCCAAAACCCAACTCTCCGCGGCCCGGAGGCTCGTCCAAGCATTCGGACGCTCAGGGTAGATCCGTGCCATCTCTCGGGCCGACTCGAGCACCGCAAGCTCATCCCGACCCATGTGGTCGTTGAATCGCTGCTGTAAAGCTTCAAACAACGGGCGGCCGGAATCGTCGTGCACGAGAAGCTCCCAGTAACGGCCTTCCCTGCTGTCTACGCGTCCTGCGCCAACGTCTTCCACGACGAAGGCGGCATACACCACGTCCCCAGACACGGTGAACGATCCCGCATACGTGCCATCGTCCTGCCTTTGAAGAACGGTGACGTTCCTCGATCCCATTCCCGTGTTGTAGCTGGAGTGGTTTGGTGTCCGAAGTCGCGCTCGCAGATGGAGTCGGGATTCGCCCGCCAGATGTTCTGCAGACCGGTAGACGACGTCGACCACCTCCCCCCGGCCGGGCTGGGCCGGAAAGAAAACGAGTGCACTGCCTTGGTTTTGTTCGTAACGGAATGAAGATTCTCGGGCGGTGTCACCCGGGAGCGGGGGCAGCGCCAACAACAGGAGGAGGAGGGACATGAGCGGTGCTCCGAGTAGGATTTAACTGTCCGCGCCAAATCGGTAGCTGCGACCTAGTGGCAAGTATTGCGCCCCGACCCTGACCTGTCCAGCACCTCGATGGCGATCTGAAGCGGGCTTAAACGGCACTTACGTTGTCGGCCACCACGTTATCCTCGACATGGAAGCTGCATGCGCCTGTTACACAGCGTTGCTTCATAAGTAGCACATATGTTATACTTCATTCAGTCCTAGCAAAGCAGGCCGTATGGTCAAAGAAGTCACTGTACGCAGAGTGGGCGGCTCCGTCGGCACCACTCTTCCGAAAGACATGGCCGATCGCCTTCGCGTGACACCTGGCGACCGACTGCTGGCTGTTGAAACCGAAGACGGGATTCTTCTCACACCGTATGATCCCGAAACGCAGGAAGCGCTCGCAATTGCTGCTCGCGCCGCCAAACGCTACCGCAACGCTCTCCGTGAGTTGGCCAAGTAACCAGTGAAGGCGGCCGAACCACGGTGGGTTCAACGCGTCGTCGTTGACGCGATTCACTTGGATCAGATTCGAGAACACGGAGGTCTGCCACGCCTTCGGGATGAAGGACTTCTGGAGTCGGCTCTTGCTCGGCCGCGGCACAAATGGACGTACAAACGGCGTCCAGATCTTGCGACCTTGGCCGCGGCGTATGGATACGGCATTGTGAAGAATCATCCATATCGTGACGGCAACAAGCGGGTGGCATTCCTCACGATGGTCGTGTTTCTTGGCCTGAACGGCTTCGATGTTGTGGCCGACGAGGCGGACGTTGTCACCGCGATGCTTGCAGCGGCAGCGGGGCACTGTTCTGAAGCGGAACTGGCCAGGTGGGTTCGTAGCCACATAGTTGAACTTCGGTGAGCAACTTCATCTGTGATCTCGCAATGCACTCATATCAACTGCTCCTACCGCGCTTGCCAGCTTCATTCGCCAGACAGATAGCCTGGCTCACCTCTTTGCACCCACATACGCATAGCTTGTGAGGCTGTGGAATAGCTGATTAGTGGTAGCCGCTTGCTCTACATGGTTCATCAACGCCGAACAATCAGCGCTCGTTATCAAATCCCTCTTCACCAATGCCTCAAACGCTCCCATTTGCATGTCACCGTTTAGTGGCTCCTCGTACGATGTGTTGATCAACACGTTGGCCTGAATCGTTCCTTCAAGCAGGCCTGTGGTGGCGTAGTAGTCACGATCCCGTGTGGTGGCGAAGTCACCGTTTGACATGTGTGGTTCCTCGCCGAACGTGCATCAACGGTGGCGGCTTTTTACCGCATGGCATCACGATCCCGGCGCCCACCTTTCCAGCAGGGCCACAAACTTCTCTTCCGCGTACCAGTGCCCCGATTCGAGTTCGGTGGTACTCTGTGAGTGCAGCAACGATCCGTCGCACACCAGAACGAATTCGCAGTGGTCCACTATGTAGTACGAGCCGGCTGCTGCCGCGTCTCCAGTGGTCGATGTTTCAGGAATCGCATCCGCCATCTCGCGAATCATGCCTACGGCAAACGCCGGTTTCAGACTTTCCTGCCATTCGTCTTCCGGTAGCTCGAGCTCCGATGCCAACGTGCAATTCTGAATGCGAAAGAGATGCACGAAGCGAACGTAGGTTCCTTCTTCGCGACGAACCGTTGCGATCACCACTCGTCCCGTTGCGCCTTCGACGTCGCCCATAGGCAAAGGGCTATTGGCCATCACGTCACAGTCTTCGAGTTCGCCGTCGTTCTTGTGAAATTCCATCCTGGTCTTGACACAGGTCGAGCACTTCCGTCGCCTCCGCCAAGCCTCCCTCTAGCGAGAAAAACGGACTCCGGTGAGCGCATGAGCTCTCGAGGACGCAGGCGAACCGGGTTTGTTATTGATAAAGCGGCTGTTGCTTGCTGCCATGTCGACGCCTACTAAGCACAAGCGAGTCAACGTGTTGAGACTTTGTTGATAGTTGGCGATCATATTGTCTGCATTCCCAGGAGCCAATATGCGCGACACACTTCACCTGACATTGCTCGGAATACCTGAATTACGCGCCGGTGGTGGTGAGGCCGTTCAGTTCAGGACGCGAAAGCAGATGGCGCTGTTCATTTACCTCGCTCTCGAAGCGCGCACTGAACCGGCGACGCGCGACAAGCTCGTCGATCTCATTTGGCCAGACTCACCGCAAGACAAAGCGCTCCATTCGCTTTCGCAGGGACTCACCGAAATCAGAAAAAAGGTCGGCTCTGAAGCTCTTGCCGCAAACCGACTCTCTGTGCAGCTACGAATCGACATCTCTTTCGACCTCGATGGTGAACCAGGCGATTCATCGGCGCAGTTGGCGGCCGTGCCCCTCGAAGGCATGGAAAGCTCGGCGGGGCGCCGCTTCGCAGATTGGGTTGAAGTCACGCGCGCCGCAATCCTCACGCGAATCAGGGCCAAGCTCAGCGAGCAGTTGAGCGAAGCCCGGTCCCACGGCCGTGTTTCTGCGGTTCGCGAACGAGCGGAACTGCTCTACAATGTCGACCCACACAGTGACGCCGCAGTTCAGGCTCTGGCTGAAGAGCGCTTCTCGTCTGGCGATTGGGCCGGTGGCATACGACTGGTCAGGAAACACATCAACGACTCCGAGAGAGAGCTGGGCCGGCGACCGTCAGCCGATGTCCTCGCAACGCTTCGTCGCTTTGAGCGTGGCCTGCTGCGCGACCCTATTACCGGGGAAGAAGAAGAAACAGAGGGTCCTCGAATCGCTTCTGGCCCACAGGTGTTTGTTGACCGGGAAGCAGAGATGGCCAGGCTTCAAGCTCTGCTGTATGAGATCGAGGACGGCCACTTTCGCACGTGTGCCTTGAGGGGCCCTGACGGAATTGGAAAGAGCGCCATCTTACGCCGGTTCGCGTTGTCCACAGCTACGCGCGGCGTGCCGACATACTTGGCTTGTTGCCAAGAGATCGGCAAGAACATCCCGTTTGCTGCTGTATCCGATCTCCTAGAACAACTCGCACGCGACCCCTCCCTGAGCAGCACAGACCCGGTATGGCTCGCCGAAGCGAGTCGTGTTTCACCCCGCATAAAGGTGGCATACCCTGGTGTTCCGGAGCCTCCGTCCACGGCACCCGAGACCGTGAGGCTGCGGCTGGCACAGGCCTTAAAGGCCATACTCGAGACCGTTGCAGACGGATGCCCCCTTCTGTTGGGGTTCGACGACATCCACTACATGGATCCGGCCAGCCGCGAGGTATTGCACATTCTTGCGCGGAGATTGGAAGGCACCGCCACCCTGCTGATGGCTGCCGTTCGGTGTTCGGAAACGGAGCTAGCGCTCGGCGGCGGCGAGGGATTGAAAGGTGTGTACTGGCAGGAGACAATTGCGGTGAATCCGCTAGATGACTCACATACGGCGGAACTCATTAGAGCGATCTCCGATGAAAACCACGTCCCTGACGGACCAGGGATCGAGCGTTTGATTCAACTGGCGCAAGGTAACCCGTACCTCACGGAGATGCTTGTGGCGGATTGGCGGGAGAATGGCGAGAGGTCGATAGTGTCCAGGGAAGACTTGGAATCGTTCACTGGAGAACACTGGCGGCCATCAGATACGATGAGAAGGGCTTTCGAGCGACAAACGCAGGCGTTGTCGAATGACGCACTCCATTTGTTGGAGCTAATGGCCACGGCAGGTAGAGCGCTTCCAGTTGAGCATCTTGCTTGCGTTCTTGGCTTTGAGGTCGCCGCTGCCAATCGAGCCGCACTGGAATTGGTTGAACGTTCTTTGATCAGGGTTGATCAGGGGGCCCTAGAGCTACGAAGCCAAGTGCACAGGACGTATATCTACGGTGCGTCGATGTCAGATGAGACTCGGAAATTCTACCACGCTGCCCTGACCGAGTTCTTCAAGGCTACTCGCGATGAACGAGACTTCCAACGCGGTCTAGAAGCATCTCATCATGCGGTAAAAGCCGGAATGCTCGCCGAAGCAGTCAAATTCGTGTCCGCCGGTGCCGAGTCAGCGATCTCCAGCGGAGCACCCAAAGAGGCTGAGAGTGCACTCACATCGGTTGTTGATTGCTGGCCTGGCCTTGAAGGAGTCGAGGTGACAATCTTGCTAGCGAAGGCCTACTCGGCCCAAGGGGCTTATGATCGCTGTTTAGGCACGCTGGATGGAATAGGTTCTGCATGTTTGAGTGATACCCACGTCGCAACCGTGGCTCACATGCGAGCGGAGGCTCTGCACCGAGGCCGCCTGGCGCCTGACGTCGATACAACGGTCTTGGCAGTTGAGCTTGCTATGCAGTCTGCCAACGCCATTGGAGATGACCGACTGGCTCTGAAGGCGCAACAGATTGGAGCCGAAATCGCCCATGAATCTGGCAGATGCGATGTGCTTAGAATGATCGAAGAAGAGTGCGTCAGAGTTGAACAGGAAGCCCAAGACACAGAGGTTCGAGGCCTAGCAAACCTAACGCTCGGTTATTGTCGCCTTGTCTCAGGAAGGCCCAGTTCTGCCACGGATTTCTTCTCACATTCCGCTCAATTGTTCAGGATTGTCAATCAAGACGCAAAAGTTCATCGTGCGTTGAACGGTCTCGGAATGAGCGCATCGAGCATCGGCGACTATCTGACAGCACTTGACGCGTTTCGAGGAGCGGCCGCCTTGGCAGATCGGACCGGGGACTCGGTAGCGCACGCGAACGCTCTCTTGAATATTGGTTCGATTTCGAACGAGCTTGGTCAATTCAGACACGCAGCGGAGTGCTTTCGGAGGGCAGTCGAACTTGACTTAGCAATTTCCTCGTCTCGAGTTTCGACGGCGCTATACTGCAACGCTGCGAATCTCTCAATCGTTATTGGAAACCTATGCGAAGCGGACACACTGCTTGAGAGAGCAGCCCAAGGCGCCGACCGTTCGAAACTCTGGCATCACTCAGTGAGTGTCCGCCTAACTCAAGCAGACCTTAACCTCGCCAGAGGCAAGCATGTCGAAGCACTGAATCTGGTTCAAGGAGCAATTGCGATCACTGGGGATCGACACCGACTGGTTCCAGACCTTGGCCAGTATTGGCGCTTACGGAGGCTCTACTACTCAAGCACCGGAAGCGGCGACGCAACGGCTGTCGACAATCCAACCCTTATGACAATGGCACACCTATTAGAACTGCAAGCCTTCGAGGAGAGCAACAATCTGCAGAGCGAAGCGGACTCCAAGGGCTCCACTGCCCTCGACGAATTGGTGCAGCACGGACTCTATGGAGTGATCGCAAGACTAGTTGCTGTACGTGTACCGATGAAACAGCTAGGTGTGGACCGTAAGAAAGTGTCTGGTGCGCAAGAGACTGTCAGAGCGTTTCCGAATCGGCAATGGCAGGATATTCCCTCAGCTGTTCTTAGCTAGTGGGCTGACAGTATGGAGCGCACTGTAGAGTGTTTGGCTACAGCCATTTGGGGTGGGTTACTTCGCGATGCGCAGCCGCCAACCGCCAGCGGCGGTTTTGTCCAATGGTGCGGTTTGCCTTTTTCGCTGGCTGAACATTGCGTGCACGGTACCGCATCTGCGAAATGCGTCCACTAGCTGTGGATCAAACTGCCTTCCCGATTGAGCATTCAATTCCGCAAGGAGCGCATCGAAGGTCAATGCTCGGCGGTACGGCCGGTCAGTAGTCATGGCGTCGGCAGTATCTGCTATCGCAACGATTCGTGCCCCCAAAGGAATCGCCTCCCCAACTAATCCGCCCGGATAACCTGACCCATTGTAATGCTCATGGTGATGCCGGACACACTGCTCGATCGTTCCTCGCAAAGCGGAAATCGTGCTGACCAATTCAGCACTCCTTCCCGGGTGCGTTTCCATCAGCATCCTCTCGTGCTCTGAGAGTCCAGCGTCCTTGCGCAGCACTGGCGCGAATTCTTCATAGATTTTTCCGACATCATGCAACAGTGCAGCGGTTGTGATGCGTTCGACATCTCTGAAGCCAAGCCCGATTTCGCGAGCCAGTGCGGACGCCAGTTTGCTCACGCGCTGTGAATGACCGCACGTATATGGATCCCGAGCCTCAATGGCCTTCACCATCAGCTCTAGAAGATCTCGGTTGGTTTCTTCCAGTTGTACGTTGATCTGGTTGGTATGTCTAACAAAGAACAGCGGGACGATTACGAGAAACAGTCCGAAGATCGCCAACTCCCCATAAAGGAAAGCAAGAAGCAGTGCCAGCGAACTTGCTAGGAGATCGTACAAGAAAGACTTACCGACGATCCGGCCGTACATCTCTTTGAATGTGCTTCCGGTGCTCATGGCGATTGCCGTCGCTGTGGCACCGTTGCTGAGAATAAAATACGTGCTCACGGCCAATACGAGACCAAACACATTGAATTGGTCGACTGCGATATACGGCGCGCCTCCCTGAGAAGCATACAGATACCCGGCAATTCCGACGGCGACAATTTCCTTAGCGGTATTCAGTACTGTCCCGTTTAGTATTTTGCCTGCAGCTGTAGCCTGTTGCAATACATG
>CAZFHS010000082.1:0-12341 GCA_964518955.1 uncultured Gemmatimonadaceae bacterium
GATCGCGGTGGTTGCCGGCGTGGATCCTGACTCGACCTGCACCCGTAATCCGGAAAGCTCGCGAGCGAGTTCCTCGGCGTCCTTTTGTCGCTTCTCTGGTTCTTTGGCGAGGGCCTTTCGAACAGTCTGGTCGACGGCGAATGGGATCGTCGGCTGAGAATCTCGCAGAGACGGAATCGGATCGACCATTTGCCGTTTGAGAACCGAACGAGCCGGCCCGCCGCCATAGGGTGGCGCACCGTCCAACATCTCGTAGAGCACACTCGCCACCGCGTAGATGTCGGTCCTGCCGTCTATTTCGTCCTCCGCACCAGCCTGTTCGGGACTCATGTAGGCCGGAGTCCCCAGCGCCATGCCTGTCTCTGTCAGCGAATCGGTTTCGGCAGCTGATACTGCGCGTGCGATTCCAAAGTCGGTGACCAGGGCGTGGTTGTCGTGCAGCAGTATGTTTTCGGGCTTGATGTCCCTGTGCACGATGTTGTGTCGGTGTGCATGTGCAAGGGCATCGGCCACCTCGGCAGCGATCCCCAGCGCGGGCGACATCGGTAGCCGGAACTCTCTAGAGAGCCTCTCTCTCAACGTCTCGCCGTCGACGTACGGCATGACGTAGTACAGCATATCTCCTGCTTCGCCGGCCGAAAAAATGGGCACGATGAGCGGATGCGTCAGCTGCGATGCAAAATCCACTTCTCTCAGAAAGCGAGTACGCCCGAGTCGGGCGGTGAGCATCGGGTTCAGTACCTTGATGGCCACCTTTCGCTGTGGATGGCTCTCCTTGGCCAGAAACACCGTGCCCATTCCGCCGCGGCCGAGTTCATGCTCGATCGTGTAACGGCTAGGCAGCACTTCCTGGAGTTTTTCTTGGAGGTCGCTCAAGGTTAAAGCTCCAATGCTCGCAGTATCCCGAGCTTAGTATGATTGCCGGGACGGGCGTTGGCAACCTGTTAACGAAACAGGTGCGTTCTGTATGACACTGCTCTTGGCATTGCCGTGGCAATGCGATGGAAAACTTGCTACAATGCTGGTCCGATACCGCGATGCGGTGGGGCGCGTCGCCCTCCTGTCGGACTCAACAAACCAAAGAGAACGGTAGACAACGATGACTGATTTCTTGAAGGATCTGGGTGTTGAAGATCAGAATCTCGGTGGATTCTGCGGCGAATGGATCGGCTCAGGTCCCGATTTAGATGTGACCACGCCCATCGACGGGTCGAAGATATCAACCGTCAAACAGGTCACGGAAGCCGAGTACGACCAGATCGTCGATCGCGCCCACGCTGCATTCCTGGAGTGGCGGAAGGTGCCTGCGCCAAAGCGCGGCGAAGTCGTAAGGCAATTGGGAAACCGCCTGCGCGAGTTCAAGGGGCAACTCGGCGCGCTCGTGACTTACGAGATGGGCAAGATCTTGGCTGAAGGTGAGGGCGAAGTTCAGGAGATGATCGATATTTGCGACTTCGCTGTTGGACTCTCCCGCCAATGCTATGGCCTGACCATGCCGTCGGAGCGGCCGGATCATCGCATGTTCGAACAGTGGCATCCGCTCGGAGTCGTCGGCGTAATCAGTGCATTTAACTTCCCCGTAGCTGTATGGAGTTGGAACACTGCCCTGGCGTCGGTATGCGGCGACTCGGTTCTGTGGAAGCCGTCTAGCCAGACTCCGCTCACGGCTATCGCGTGCACGAAGATTGCAGAACAGGTGTGCAAAGACAACGACGTAGACCCGGCGATCTTCTCCCTGACCATCGGTAAGGGTTCGACGGTTGGCGATCGCATGTTGCACGACGGGCGCGTGCCGCTCATCTCGGCCACGGGCAGCTGCAAAATGGGCTACCGCGTAGGGTCGGTAGTAGGTGAGCGCCTCGGCCGCACCATTCTCGAACTCGGTGGGAATAATGCCATCATCGTGACGCCGCATGCCAACATGGACCTCGTGCTCCCGGCAATCCTGTTCGGCGCTGTGGGGACTGCCGGTCAGCGGTGCACATCGACTCGCAGAATCATCGTGCACGAGTCGAAGATAGAGGAACTCGTTGAGCGTCTTTGCAGAGCATATGCAGACATCAAGATCGGCGACCCACGGAAGCCTGAGACTTTGATGGGGCCGTTGGTAACGACGGATGCGGTAACCGATCTCCAGAACGCGATCAAGCGCGTGCAAGAAGAAGGCGGAGAGATTCTCTATGGTGGTGAGCCGCTCGACGGGCCGGATTATCCCGGCGGTCACTGGGTCAAGCCTTGTGTGGCGTCCGCAAAGAACGAATTCGACATCGTGCAGGAAGAGACCTTCGCGCCGATCCTCTACATCATCGGGTACGGCAGCGCCTCAGCATCGCCTCAGCAGGCGGTGGACGAAATCGAAGAGGCGGTCGCGCTGCACAATGGCGTACCTCAAGGCCTGTCGTCTGCGATCTTCACGGAGCACGTTCGGGAGTCCGAGTACTTCCTGTCGCACCGCGGCAGTGACTGCGGAATCGCCAACGTGAACATCGGGACCAGTGGCGCCGAGATCGGCGGCGCGTTCGGTGGCGAGAAAGAGACAGGTGGCGGTCGGGAATCGGGCTCCGATTCTTGGAAAGCGTATATGCGCCGTCAAACCAACACGGTCAACTGGAGTACCGACTTGCCGCTGGCGCAGGGTATCAAGTTCGGAGAGTAAAACGAAATATGCGGGAAGCTGACTGTGAGTCAGCTCCCCGTTCAGTTCCATCCCACCTTGGCCTCTCGGCGCTCTGCCATGAGGCCGGTGGTATACCCCTCTCGCGCGTAGGCACACTGACATGATATCTCGTCGAACTTTCGTAGCTGGGGGAGTGGCTGGTCTTGCTGCTGGTGGGCATGCTGCTTGTAGCACTGAGTCCGCAGGACGCGTGCATGCCGACATGGTTGTTCCGACCGCCCCTGACGACGCGGCGTGGGCTACAGTCAAGGCGCAGTTCAGTGCGGATCCCGCGGTTACCTACCTGAACAACGCCAGTCTCGGGATGCCTCCTGCCGTTGTAGCAGAGGCCGTTGCTCGCGGTTATGTGCTGCATTCTGAAGATCCTCTTGCAGCGAAACACGAATTGAGAGACGTAATCGCCAATCGCACCATGCCGAACCTGGCGGCATTCCTCGGTGTTGATGTGGACGAGATCGTCCTCACGCGGAATGCTACAGAGGCGTTGTTCCTGCAAGCAATAGGCTTGGATCTCGAACTTGGCGACGAGGTTCTAATGACCTCTCAGGAACATCCTGCGGGATCGAAGCCGTGGATGGTTCGGCAGGCCAGGGACGGAATTATGTTGAGGGAGGTCTTCATTCCGAGCCCATTTGAGAGCGCCGAGCAGGTCGTAGAATTGGTGACGGAGCAGATTACGAGCAGAACCCGGGCAATCGCGTTCTGTCATGTAACACGGGGCGGACATCTCTACCCAGTTAGTGAACTCTGTGCGGTGGCCCGGGAGCGCGGAATAGCTACGATCGTGGACGGAGCGCAGGCGCTGGGCATGTTCCCAATCGACGTGCACGCATTGGGATGCGACGCATATGCGGCCAGCCTGCACAAATGGGTGCTAGCCCCGGTCGGAACTGGCGTGTGGTGTTTGCGGAGCGATGCCAGGGTACGCTGGAGTTCGGCATTCGAGTTAGTGCCTGAGCAAGGCCCCCCCGCGTATGCTCCGGGAGGGACCGCCGATCTTCCAGTGCGGGCAGCGATCAATACCGCGCTCGAGTTCATCACCAGTATAGGCATTGAACAGATCGCGGCTCGCAACCGCTTCCTGTCCGACTACCTGAAATCGCGGCTCGCAGAGTTGGATGGAGCGAGACTACTCAGCGGCCCAACGCGCGAAACGTCGGCACCTGGCTCAACGATCTTCGAGCTAGATGGTGTCGACCCGATCGCCACAGTGGCTGATCTGGATACGCGTAAGCTCTACATCGACGAGCACGCTAGGGATGGGCACCAGGCATTCCGCATCTCGACGCATTTCTACAACACAGTTGAGGAAATCGACCGGATAATGGAGGTGCTGGGGGAGTTGTAGGTCGAACCTCACCGGCTTCGCGGGGCCGGCACCATTACCGGCCCGCACCAGAACCTACGGAAGCAAATCCAGCAGCGACTCGACGTTCTTTAGAACCGCCACAGCCCCGGCGTCCATGAATGCTCGCTTGGTCATTTCTGCGTCAGCCTCCGGAGCAAGAATGGCTAACGGGAGCGCGCCCGCTGCTACGGCTGCGCGGATGTCATCGGGCGTGTCGCCAATCAACCAGGCGCGATCGACACCGAGCCGTTCCAACGCGAGTCTGACTGGAGCTGGATCCGGTTTATTCGGCCCATCCTCCAGGCAGACTGTCGTGCGAAACAAGTCTGCAATTCCAACGCGCTGCAGGAACCACCCGGCCTCTGCTCTCGGCCTACCGGTTACGACTGCGAGTGGCAGTCGTTCGGCGAGAGTTTCGAGGGCCACACGGTCAACCAAGAGTGTCTCGTTTTCTCGTAGGCCAGGTTTGTCTTCGGTGCCGAGATAGAAACTCTGGTACCGCTCGTACAGATCTTCAAACTCTATCTGAATACCGTTTTGAGCCAAAATTCTTTGAGACAATATCCAGTCGTTGTTGGCATCGCCCGCCAGAATGGCTCGCTCCAGGTCGCTCTTTTCCAGCGATACACCATAGGAGCGAACTGTCTCCAGCGTACTGAGCCGGTAGGAGTTCTCGACGTTGGCAAGCACGCCATCCATGTCGAACAGCAATGCCTGCGGTTCGAGCATTGCAACGAGCCTCTTCCGTTCATCCCGGAGGTTCATCTTTTCTGTTTCCACGAATTCCTCGCCTTGCATGTCCACCAGCTTCATCATCAATTCGAGCGCGCGATCGAACACGCGTAGAGACTCGGCCTCGCCAGTGGGGCCATCTTTTCCAACTCTTGCCGTTTGCATCGTTCGCCTTTTCACTTTGATAACTGCAGTCCAACGCTCCGAAGTATGGCGTACGGCTTCTAGGCTGTCCATTATACGTCCACACGGGCGGAGATTCATGAAACCACTCAATGAGATGCCAACCCAGACGGCCAACGACCTGCTCGGCGTCGCGTTTGACATCGATGACACAGTCACCCGCAATGGCCGATTGGAAGTTTCGGCACTTCGGGCCATGTACGAACTCGCTGAGAGTGGATTGTATCTCGTTGCAGCCACGGGGCGTCCTATCGGTTGGATCGACGTTGTCGTTCGTCACTGGCCAATTTCTGTAGGTGTCGGAGAAAACGGGGCAGGGTGGATTTGGCGTGAAGAACATCAGTACCGCGAGAACTACTTCGACCCGCCTGAGCGCCGTGGTTCATATGGAGATCTGTTCGAAAGAATTCGCAAACGCGTGGCTCGCGAGCTTCCGCATGTGAAGGTGTCTCCGGACAACTGGGCTCGCCGGTGCGACCTCGCATTTGACGTAGGAGAGACTGTAACGCTGCCCGAAAACGAGATAGCGGCGTTACTGACGGCCATAGAGTCGGAGGGGGCACACGCCAACGCTTCGAGCGTTCACGCCCACGCCATTCCCGGAGACTGGAACAAGGCGACGGGGATAGTACGCGCGGTTCGCGACGCCATTGGGATGGACGTAACGGAGGCACCTCGTCGTTGGCTGTTCATCGGCGACAGCGGGAACGACGCCGAAGCGTTCGATTTCTTCCCGGTGAGCGTCGGAGTGAGCAACCTCCGTGATTCGATCGATCGACTCTCTACGAAGCCGACTTACATCACCGTTGCAGACCGAGGCGACGGTTTCGCGGAGATGGCTGAGTACGTGATGCGATCGCGGGCGGCGTGAACAGCTCGGTTCGACACCCGCTATTCACTTTTGTACGTACTTCTTGCACATCTCAACGAGAGCCGAATTTCGTATCGATCTCAATTCCGCACGCTTCCAGGAACCGCGTGGGCAATTCCCCACCGGCGAAAATCGCCATTAGATCGTTCTGCATGGTGGTCTCGGAACCGGCCGCGTCTTTGAGTGATACGAAATCGGGACCAATCTCTTTGATAGTGCTGGACCACATAACGTTTACTTGCTTCCTCTTCAGTGCATTCTCCATGCGGCCCATGTTTCCGGGCTTGATGCGTGAGAACTGGTCGCGGCGGTAAGAGACCGTAACCTCGTTGCCCGGCTGTTCCGCCAAGGCCAGGGCGGCCTCGACGGCGGAATCTCCGCCCCCCACCACGACGACCTTGTCTTCTTGGTATGCCTCGGGCTCACGCAGCGAGTAGATCACTTTCGGGAGCTGCTCTCCAGGCACGTTCAGCTTGCGGGGAATGCCGCGTCTCCCGATGGCCAAAACCACCCGCTTCGTCCTGTAGGTCGTCTTATCGCTCGTGACCGAGAAGCATCCATCGTTCGTAGGTGTTACCTCCACGACGGTTTCCCCAGTGTTGACCGCAACGCCGGTGCTACTGACGATGTCTTCCCAAACGTCGGTGAGTTCCTCCTTTGTGATCTCGCGGAATGCAAGCTTGCCGTACCCCGGTACCTTCACCGGTGACGTCATCACCAGCTTCTTGCGCGGGTAGTATCTCACCGTCCCGCCTATGTCCTCTTTCTCCAGCGTCACGTAACGTAGCCCGTGGTGGATACAATTCGCCGAGGCGGATAGGCCCGCGGGACCACAACCAACGATCAAAACATCGAGTGCGTCATCTGGCGCTTTCGGCTCATTCGAGATTCCCTCCAAACACTGGCGCCCCTGTTCGAATGCATTGCGGATCAGGCCCATCCCTCCGAGTTCGCCGATTATGTAGATACCGGGAACGTTTGTCTCGAAGTTTTCTCTTATGCGTGGGATGTGCACACCGCGTTTTTCGGTGCCGAACACGAGTTGGATTGCCTGGGTTGGGCACGATCGTTCGCAAAGACCGTGTCCAATGCAACGTGCTGGACTTACAGGAAATGCCTGTCCGCTTCTAAAGCCGAGCACATCGCCCTCTGGGCACACTGAAATGCAGTTCTTGGTGCCGACGCAGACGCCCGCACTAACCACCGGGTGGAGTGATGCGGGCTCGAACAGCCCGTATCGTAAGGACTGCTCCTCAGCCTCAGTCGTATGGCGCTCGATTCGACGCTGCCGCAGATAGAATGGTAGTGCAAACACAACGAATAGCCCCAACCCCAGTGCAACGATTATCACAGCGTCAGACATCAGAAGCTGGTCCAGATATTCACGAATATGCTGTTGGCGCTGAGGTTCTGTCCCTGTTGCAGTCGCGCGTTGATCGTAGAGAACATGCGGTTGCCGAGTGGGAAAACGAGTCCGGCGTCGACGGTGTGAGTCAGGAATGTACTGGTCGTGCCCACGGTTTCGTAGAGTCTGTAGCTGGCGCGGGCCTGGACGCGGCCGATGTCCCGGTCGATGCCGGCCAGAAGGTCCACGACTCTTGTATCCTCGAGCAACCAGATTGTACCGGCGCCATGAAAACCAAGCTCCATGATGCGAGTGCGCGATACCCTGAAATGCGAGGATACTGAATAGGAATAGTCACCTTGGTTCACGCGGTTTGTCATTACATGTACGCTGGCGCTGCCGCCACGATCCCAGTAGCGAATCCCGAGACCGGCTTGCCATCGCTCATATGAGAAGAGCTGTGGCGAGCTGAATCGGTAGTTAGGCCTGTCGAAAGCATACCGCCCCAGCAACGACACCCTACGTGTGAGTGGCACAGAGCCATTGGTGTGCAACCGTGTGAGCGACAGGGTGTTGCCATCGGGGTCGCGATGAACCTGGAGGTCGGTGCCGAGTCTCGATCGACCTACCGTCAACCTCTGAGACCAACCCAATGATGTTTCAGTGAGTAGCCCATCACCAGGATTACGGCGGTGGACCGACAGGTCAGAGAAGTACCCTACTCGCTCACCATTATGTGAAAAGTCAACGAATGCCGTGTACTTGGGGATGTCCGTGCTGATCCCTTCGTTGGCCCGCCGAGGCTCAAAGCCGGCCAACACACCTGCCCCAAAGCCCTTGCTGCCGTAACGCAATAGCACACCGTCCCAGTAACCCGAATAGACCTCGTACCTGCTGTAAAACCGTCCGAACTGGACCTGCACCGGAACGCGTTCGAAGGATTTATGGAAACTCGCTTGGTACACTCGCATGGAATGAGCGGGATCGACCACATCATTCGTGCTGTGCCGATACGCCCCGCGGACGTTGGAGGTGAACTCAAATCCTCCAGGCAAGTCCTTGACTCTCAAACGCAGGCCCAACGAGGGCGTTGTGAACCTGCGAGCGATGCTGACGTCTTCGTTGCTGGCCCAACTCGTGGTAGAGCCAAGGGTGTTGAATTGAAGGTATAGGCGACCACTTGCACTGGGATACGAAGTGGGGGCCGATTCGACAGGGTCAGATTGTGCTGTTCGTGCAGCCGGTTCTTCCACTCGTTCCTCGAGTTCGGGGCTCGAGCCAATCTGAATGGACAACACTGTGCCGCGCGTCAGCGGAAACGGATCTGCCAAGAACGAAACAACAGCTCGACTGGAGGTCGCACCGGTCACCAAGAGCGAGCCGATCCTCCGATTGGTCTCCGGGTCGTAAACCGTCAGCGTGTCGTCAACCGAGATGCCGTCCGTGGTGCCAGCGCGCAGGTAGATGCTGTTGCCCGCGATTTGCTCGACAAGAACTTCGAGCTGTGTCTGCTGGGCCGCCGTCACCGTAACGCAGGTCCCGCTTGCAACGAGCACGAGCGCCAGCGACGCAGCTAGGGAGAGAGTCTTCACGGGCTCCTCCCATCGGGATGACAGGAGTAGCAGGCGGAACTCTGGTAGACGTATCCCGGTTCTTCCCGGTGCTTTTCATCCATCTCGCTTTGGCGATGTTCATGGCAACCGAAACAGGTGAAATCGCGGAAGTTGCTCGAGTTTGTGTGACAGGTTTCGCAGCCACTCCAGCGTCCACGGTGCGCTCCCGAGAATATCGGAAAGTACAAAGCGTCGTGGTCGGCAAAGTCTGCGTTTTCCCAGGTGTCATTGGAGTGACAGAGGAGGCATTCGGTCGGGAATCCGGAACCGCCGTGTTCGTTGTCGTAGTTGTTTTGATGACAGGCTATACAATCGTTCTGATTCGCAGGAGTGAAGATGGAGCCGGGTGCGCCTTGGCTGTGGCAGCTCGAGCAGCGAATCTCCGCGTGTCGCCCCAGGAGGGCAAATCCGTTGGAATAGCTAACGTGATCGAATGTCACGTTGTGCGGCCACGCTAGAGTGGTGTGGCACTCCTGGCATTCGGTGGAGAATCCGGTCGATGCATGGTCAACGAACTGAGTCTGTGTGTAGTCAGAGGCATGGCACGCCATGCATTCCGTTGGCTGAGCCGTGTAAGCGCCGCCGCGGTCATTGGGGTGGCAGCTCTCACACGAGAGTTGTTGATGGGCTCCGCTGAGGGGGAAGTTCGTTCTGGTATGGACCTCCAGCCCCGCGACCATCGAAAAGAGCGTAGTGTTGTGGCAAGATTCGCAGTCGGCTGAGAGCCGTCCACGGTGCACGTCTATGTGGCATGTCGTGCAGACACCGGTTGTAAGCTTGGGCTCGCTGAAATTGAGATCCAGATGGCAACTTTGACACGGAATTGTTTTGTGCTTTCCCTCAAGTGGAAAGCCTGTCTGCACTCCGTGGTCGAAGTCCAGAGGATCTTTCGCGGGACTCCACCCTTGCGTGGTGTGGCAGTCGGAACATACGACCTCCACTGTCAACGTCCCGTGAGGATAGCTAGTGCCCACCTGCGACAATGCTGGGGATGGCATCGTTGCCAACAGGAGTCCTAGGGCAGCGATTCGCGAGAGCCTCATCGGAAACCTCCGTGGCAGTCATGACATTCCATGCCGAGTGGTTTGTATACTCGGTACTCGAGCCCGTTCTCGTCAGTGCCAAGTTGGTGGCAACTTTCGCAAGGAACGGTCTGGTGAGCGCCGTCTAGCGGATAGTTGGTGCGCGAATGATCGAACGCATCAATTGAGAATGAATCCGCGCCGTGACAGGCTGTGCAGTACATACCTGTGAACTGGCCAGCGTGCGGATCATCGGCCAAGTGGCAATAGCCGCAGTCTGAACTCTCGAGCCGGAATTGCAGCTCCCGATCCCCCGTACCTGCAGATTCGTGGCAGGACTTGCATGGCACGGCGACGTGGGGACCGGCCAACGCGAACGCAGCCTCGTTATTGTGGCGGATAATGTCGTATTCGGTGGGAAGCCATTTGTCCTGTGAATGGCAGCCATCACACACGCTGCCACCTGGTGACTCGCCAAATACGCCTTCGTGAAAATCCGCATGGCAGGAGGTGCACTCGTCGGCGAACGGCTTGGGATACGCATTGGCCAACGCGCCAGAGTCGAACTGGATATTGATACCGTCTCGCTGGGCCTGATTCGAGTCATGACAAGAGGCGCATTGCAGCTCGGAGTGTGCGCCAACGAGCGAGTAGCCGGTGGTTTCGTGATCGAAACGGCTCTCTAGGGTCGTACGATTCAGGCGGTCCCAGCCTCCTGTGCTGTGGCAGCTCGTGCAGTCAGAGCCCATCACTCCCTGATGAATGTCCTGATGGCAAGATGTACAACGGGCAAATCGCAGATTGATGTATTGCACACCCGAAACACCCGGACCGAGCTGTGTGGATTGATGGCACTCCACACATGAGAGTTGTCTGTGCAACCCGGTCAACCGAAACCTGGTCAGGTCGTGATCGAACCCTTCCAGTGCGGTCCAAACTGTCTGGCCATGGCATGAGGTACAGTTGCGGTCGGCAAATTGGGCGCCGTGTGGGTTGTCGGGTTCATGGCAAGAAAGACAAGTCGTACCCAGGCCCAAGAGTGTTTGCCCTAATGCCCCGTGCTCGCCTTTGAAATCGCGCACATCATCGGCAGCGATCAATTCGGGCTGGTGGCAGTCCGAGCATGTCAGTAGCTGATGCGCGTCCATCAGCTCAAACCCTACTGTCGAATGGTCGAATGCTGCTGTGTCGAACCTGACGAGCTGGAAATCTTCGCCGAAGTGGTCTTTGTGACAATCCGAGCACGGTTGATCGTTCTTGTCGGCGTGAAAGCCGCGTCCTTGGGAAATTCTGGTGCGAAGCGGAGTGTGACATTCGAGACAAAGCCGATTAGCGACGCCGCGTTCTCCGAGCACGTGGCATTTGGTGCAATTCCTCATTCCCTCGAGGTCGGCGTGCGGCGCGGCCAGTTTGCCCGGGGAGAGGAGCTGTGCAGTTGCCTGCTCCGAACCGAGCAACAGTCCGACGGCCATTAGTATCGAAGAGAGGCGGATGCGGTTCATGCGTTGAGTCGCGTCAGAATACCCAGGTATAGCCAAAGACGATGGAAACGGCAACGTGAACTGTCATGACTAGAAACATCACACCTGCCAGCGGCAAATGCAGCAGGTGCCAATATCCGAAAACACGTTGAAACGGTTCCAGCAATACGATCTGCTGTTCGAGCTGGAGCCTCGATTCCACGAGTTGCAGTATGGAATCGTGGGCCGGTTTTACTCTCTGATGAATATCTGTCTCTTCGAGCGCGCGTCCGAGGAGTTTCGCAATCTTCTGCCTCCTCGATCTGCGAGTGAGATCGTGACGGAGCGCCAGAATCATCGCATGTAAAAAACCTCTCGCTCTGGGACGATCGCCGGTTGAAATCAGCGCTCGGGCGCGCTCCTGACTCAAGCCGAATTCCTCTTCGAATCTGGCCAACAATTCGGCTTCCTGGGTTCGAATGGAACCGAGCGAACGAAACTGACCCTGGAGAGTCTTCGGGATTCTCCCGTACAGGTATCGGCCGAAGACTCCGCTCACAACCACGATGCTCATACTCCAGAATGCAATCGAGACTATGCCTCCGAACTTGAAGGTGGTGTGGAACAGGACCAATGCAGGTCCGAGTGTGCACAGAAAGATGTGAACCTGGAGCCAGGTGCTGAGTTTACCGGCCATTTCGAGCCAACGAACGCGTTTGCGAATGAAGTAGGAAACGACCCCCAACGTCAGTAGGGAGCTACCCACGATTCCCAGGCCGTGACCGATCGTGCCCGAGGGTCTGTGGAGATCGTGAAGCTCGGAGAAAGGCCGTTCCTGCAACGGCAGGACATAGTAATCGATCCCATTGAGAACGACCCAACCCACCGCAACCAGCCAGATGATCAGCAGGACGGCGGATAAGAGGTGCCTGCCGACGGAAGTTCCGTTTGGAGGATCGTAAGCAGACATGAACGCCGATCCGCCTCCTTCAGATTCGGGGATGGACCTAAGATGTGGGACCCAACACCTTCGCCTACCGCCCTACGCATATTGAAAGCACGCCCCTTGTTGCTAACCTGGAGGTGTCGA
>CAZFHS010000083.1:0-11474 GCA_964518955.1 uncultured Gemmatimonadaceae bacterium
ACCCTTCAGTGACAACCTCCAGCCGAATTCGACGGTTTGACATCCTAACACCTATCTGGCCGAGGACTTGAAACACCACCGCAAGGTGGCGCTGAAGGTGCTCCGCCCTGAGCTCGCTGCCGTCCTCGGTGCGGAGCGATTCGTTCACGAGATCACAACCACTGCCAACCTCCAACATCCACACATCCTGCCGCTGTTCGATTCGGGTGAAGCAGACGGTTTTCTCTACTATGTCATGCCCTTCATCGATGGCGAGACGCTGCGCGACAAACTCAACCGCGAAACACAGCTCGGCATTGAAGAAGCTGTAAGGATCACGACCGAGGTGGCGGACGCGCTCGACTACGCGCACCGCCACAATGTGATCCATCGCGATATCAAGCCCGAAAACATCCTGCTCCACGACGGACGCCCGACCGTGGCCGACTTTGGCATTGCGTTGGCGGTGAGTGCCGCCGCTGGCGGAAGGATGACGGAAACCGGGATGTCGCTCGGTACACCGCACTACATGTCACCGGAACAGGCGACGGCGGAGAAAGATCTGACAAGCCGGTCGGACATCTATTCACTTGGGTGTGTTCTCTACGAGCTGCTAACAGGTGAGCCGCCCCACATGGGCAACTCTGCACAGCAGATCATAATGAAGATCGTGACCGATGACGCGCGTCCGGTTTCTGAGCTTCGAAAATCGGTGCCGCCAAACGTTGCGGCCGCGACGGCGAAGGCGCTGGAAAAACTCCCCGCCGATCGGTTTGCGACAGCGGAGGGGTTCGGTAAGGCGTTGGGCAACCGCTCTTTCGCTGTTGACCTGACTACGGCGAAAGTAGCGCCGGCTGCGGCGTCTACGCTGTGGAACCCGCTAGCCAAAGGGTTGGTCGTCTTCTCAGGTGTGCTGTTGGCTGTTTTGGCGTGGGTGGCGCTGCGCCCAACCGACGGCATTCGCCTCGGGACATACGACGTAGGGCTCCCTAGGTCAGCACCGATGTTGATAATGGATTGGAGAACTTCACTATCGATTTCACCGGCAGGGGATTTTGTAGTGTACCGTGCACCAGGAGATACCTCCGACGTTTTGTGGTTCAGAAGCCTCGTCGACACTACCGCATACAGGATCGGAGGAACCGAAGGTGCTTTGTCACCAGCGGTATCGCCCTCTGGAGAACAGGTTGCGTTCATAACGCGGTCTGAAGTCAAAATTGTGTCTGTCACGGGTGGGACGGCGACCGTTCTTGCGGATCTGACCAATTCTCCGGCGTTGCGTTGGGTGTCTGATTCCCGCCTTTTAGTGACTGATAACGATGGCAACATGTTCCGATGGATCGATGTCGAGACGGAGACCGAACAGTCTCAGGATGTACAGTACTGCCTGTCGGCCCAACCTCTCCAAGCCGAGAGCCTGATGCTTTGCGGAGGTGGAGGTGATCCTTTCGCTCGCGTACGGAATTTGAGTGCCGACACCTTTCGGTATGTCCATTTCGGTGGATCCGAAGGCGAAGTAGGGCCGCACCTTCGTGGTGGGGATCTCCGTTTGGTTGATGACGCATACCTGATCTATGTGTCACTAGATGGGGATCTGCGGGCTGTCTCATTCAACCCGGAAACTCTCGAGGCCGGTCGCCCTGTAACGCTAGTCAAGGGAGTGAGAAGACAATCTTACAGCGGCTTAGGGCAGTACTCCGTCAGCGAAAACGGCACTCTGGTTTATGCGGCTGGATCAAATGGAAGTGTGGGTCATTTCGTCAAGTGGAATGAAGGCGAAGAAGACCCTATACGTCTTCTCGAAGATGCCGATATGTTTTTGCGTTTTGCGATCTCGCCAGACGAAAATCGGCTTGCAGTCGTTGTGGCAGTTACAGATGGCGAAGAGTTGCGGATTTACGATCTAAGAACCGGAAGCCAGGATGTGTGGCTTAGAGAAATGGTGATAGGATCGCCGGCCTGGGCTGACAATGAAACTTTATTCGTCGCCACTATTGACCTCGACGCCTCGTCTTGGTCGTTCTTGAGAGGCTCTCCCAATTCGGCTGGTCCTCCAGACACTCTTTTTTCCGGTACGGGACAAGTCTGGTACACTGTCAACAGTCAAGTAGGCGCAGGTGAGTGGATCGTCGGAGCATGGGCTGACGAGACAGGCGTCTTGAAGTTCGACTTTTCGGGAACCGTTCCTCGAATCGACACGATCATTGACGACGGCTGGCTGGCAAGGCTCTCCCCTGATGGCCGGCGCATCGTATACCAGCCGGGCGGTATGGGCGAGGTTGAGGTCCGGACATATCCGGAGTTGGATCATCGCACTGCAATAGCGCAACAGGTGGTCGAACCGTCGTGGCTTTCCAACACCGAGATCCTGTATTTTGAATCGGGAGGCAAGTTCATACGCCATTCGGTTGGAACTTCTTCAAACACGAGAGTCGGCACACCACTGGTCTGGCACGTAGACTCTCTCTTCTCGGACACGCCAGGCCCATCCTACCTGATCACAGCGGATGGTGGGTTGATATACGTCCGTGAACCCGAACGACAGCCCGCACCCTACCTCCGCGTCATCCCCAACTGGGTGGAGCAGATGAAGCGAGCGGTGGATGAGGCGAACCGGTAGAATGATGATTTCAGATTTCAGATTTGAGATTTTTGATTTGAGATTTGTAGGTGCAAGGCAAATTACAAATCGCAATTCACACATCACACATCACAAATCCAACCCCATATGACAGACAGTTTCGACCGACTGTCGGCCGCGTTGGCCGATCGCTACACCATCGAGCGCGAACTCGGTGCCGGCGGCATGGCGACCGTCTATCTCGCCCACGACGTCAAGCACGACCGCAACGTGGCGGTGAAGGTCCTGAGACCGGAGCTTGCCGCAGTTCTCGGCACTGAACGTTTCCTCAACGAAATCAAAGTCACGGCGAACCTGAGCCACCCCCATATCCTGCCGCTACTGGACTCTGGAACTGCTGACGAACCACCGTCCGCCCGTCCGCCTGACCGCCCGACCGCCTTCTTGTATTACGTCATGCCATTCGTGGACGGCGAGTCCCTTCGCGACAGGCTCGACCGCGAGAAGCAGCTTTCTATAGATGAAGCGATAAAGATCACAGAATCCGTCGCCAGCGCTCTCGACTACGCCCACCGTCAGAACGTCATCCACCGCGACATCAAACCCGAGAACATCCTGTTGCACGACGGGCAGCCTGTCGTTGCAGACTTTGGAATCTCGCTCGCGGTGTCTGCCGCAGGTGGTACACGGCTGACTGAGACAGGCTTGTCACTCGGAACCCCACAGTACATGAGCCCCGAGCAGGCGACAGGCGATCGCGAGGTCGACGGCAGGAGCGACATCTACTCGCTGGCGTGCGTGCTGTACGAGATGCTCGCCGGCGATCCGCCGCACACTGGCTCCACGGTACAAGCCGTGATCGCAAAGGTGGTAACAGATCAGCCTCGTCCCGTCACCGAACTTCGAGATACCGTTCCGCCGCACGTGGCCGCGGTAGTACACAAGGCGCTGGCGAAGTTGCCGGCAGATCGGTTTGGTGACGCATCGGCGTTCTCGTCCGCGCTAAGTGACAACGCCTACACGGCGTCGATTCCGTCGAATGTCAGGCGCGTTGAAGCTAGGCCATGGGCACCGTTGACCAGAGTCTTCGCGATCGCATCCGTATTGTTGGCCGTCATCCTGGTGGTTGTTTCAGTGATGAGCTTTGGTGAGCAGGAAGAGTATACCGACCCCAGCCGCTGGATCGAACGACTTCCACAGGGCAGCAAGTTCGACCTGTCGCTCTTTCAACGCCCATTCGCCGTATCTCCGGACGGAAACTGGATCGCGTTCGTTGCTCAGGACTCGAGCGGCAACCAGCTGTACTTGAGGAATCTCAACGAGCATGAGGCAGTGGCAATTCCGAACACATCGGGAGCCGGCAATCCCTTCTTTTCTCCTGATGGCGACTGGGTCGGTTTCTACGCGGACGGCAAGATCCAGAAGGTGTCGACTGGCGGCGGCGAGCCACTTGTCGTCTGCGAAATGAGCCTTCTCAGCAGCGGTACACATTGGGGCACCAACGACACCATTCTATTTGCCCGTATACCCGATGGCATCTTCAGGGTCCCAGCCACTGGCGGGATTCCGGAGCAGTTGACCTCACCGAACGCCGCTGCTGGCGAGCAGCTTCACAGTTGGCCTCAGATCCTACCGGATGGCAAGACCGTCTTGTTCATGGTCAACACGACCCCGGCCCTACTGAATCTGGAAACATTGGCTTGGAGCACCATTGATGGAGTTGGAGAGGCAAACTCAGCTCGATATTTGCGAAGCGGTCACCTGCTGCTTGTACAGGGTGGCTTGTTGAGATCGATTCGGTTTGACGTCGAACGGTTGGAGGTGCTTGGCACACCCTCAGTCGTTCCAGACAGCACAGCAGTGCCCGGGTTCGGAGTGAACATGCAGTACGACGTTTCGGACGCCGGTTTGTTGCTCTCTATACGAGAGGATGTCGCTGAAAAGAGGCTCGTCTGGGTAGACCGCAGCGGAGTTGTGACACCGCTGCCTACCGAATCCGCGCCCTTCCTCCGCCCTCAGCTGTCACCGGATGGATCGATGGTGGCTGTCGCTCGCCCCACCGAGCACGGTTATGGATGGGAAGCATGGGTTTATAACGCGAGAGAAGGTACGGGTAGGCCGCTTCAGGTTGGTGTAACTGCCTACGAGCCAATATGGTCGTTTGACGGAGAACACGTGGCATTCGGCTTTGGACCGAATGCAAACAGAATTGGCTGGATGCGGAATGACGGTGTTGGCGGTCTGGACACCTTATGGTCGGGCGATGAACCCCGGTTTCACCATTCCTGGTCGCCTGAGGGAATCCTGGCCGGTTACGGAGTTAGCGAACGCGACGACAGAGACATATGGCACCTCGATTTGACTGGCGGTGGCGAAATGGAGTGGTTGGTATCGACCGTAGCCAATGAGCGCTCCCCCGCTTTTTCGCCAGACGGGCGCTGGCTGGCTTACGTGTCGGATGAGGCGGGCCGAGATGAGATTTACGTGCAGCCGTATCCGGGCATGGATCGCAAGTTTCAGGTCTCTAGGCGTGGTGGACGTGACCCAGTCTGGTCGCATGACGGACGCGAGCTGTTCTTCCGCAATGGTGACATAATGATGGCCGCCACAATAGTGTCCAGCCCATCATTCTCGGCGACGCCCCGAGAACTTTTCAGAGGTCAATTCGACACAGAACCTGGTCTCAGCGGAAGTCACAGTTACGATGTCTCTCCTGACGGCCAACGATTCTTGATGATTCAGTCGGATCCGGTCGCGGAGATTCGGGTTGTGCTGAATTGGTCTCCGGAATCGGATGAGGAACGGTGACCGTGATAATTTCAGATTTGAGATTTGAGATTAGTGATTTGAGATTTATAGGCACTACCCAAATCACTAATCACAAATCGTTAATCACTAATCTCAAATCCAATTCCGTATGACAGACCTTTTCGACCGCCTATCATCTGCGTTGGCCGATCGCTACACGATCGAGCGCGAACTCGGCGCCGGCGGCATGGCGACCGTCTACCTCGCCCACGACGTGAAGCACGATCGCAAAGTTGCAGTCAAAGTCCTGCGGCCGGAACTTGCCGCAGTTCTTGGCACGGAACGGTTCTTCAACGAAATCAAAGTCACAGCCAATCTGAGCCACCCACATATTCTGCCACTATTGGATTCAGGTACTGCCGAGGAGCCACCGACCGCCCGACCGCCTGACCGCCCGTCCGCCTTTCTCTACTACGTCATGCCTTTCGTCGAGGGCGAATCTCTTCGCGACAAACTCAGTCGTGAAAAGCAGCTCTCGATCGAAGAATCGATCAAGATCACAGAGTCGGTCGCGAGCGCGCTCGACTACGCACACCGGCAGAACGTCATCCACCGAGACATCAAGCCTGAGAACATCCTGCTACACGATGGTCAGCCGGTGGTTGCTGACTTTGGAATCTCACTCGCGGTGTCTGCCGCAGGTGGCACGCGGCTGACTGAGACAGGCCTATCGCTCGGCACACCCCAGTACATGAGCCCAGAACAGGCTACGGGAGATCGCGAGGTTGACGGCCGGAGTGATATCTACTCGCTGGCGTGCGTGCTGTATGAGATGCTTGCAGGCGATCCGCCGCACACTGGTTCAACTGTTCAAGCGGTGATCGCTAAGGTAGTGACTGATCATCCGCGGCCTGTTACCGAACTTCGAGATACAGTTCCGCCGCATGTGGCTGCGGTGGTGCACAAGGCGCTTGCGAAACTGCCAGCCGACAGGTTTGTGGGAGCGTCAGAGTTTGCGTCCGCTTTGAGTGATCCTGCTGCCACTCTCCATGTCACCGGTTTCTCAGGTGCCACACGCGAAGAGGGCGCTGCCGGCTCGGTTTCAATTCCGCGGTGGGCTGTCGGTGTATTGGGAACACTCCTGGCGGTGTTGGTTCTACTCACAATCTGGGGATGGACACGCGACGCTCGAAGCTCGTCTAGTTTTCGCGGCGTCGTCCGCCTCGCCATTCCCCAGCCTCACGATCACGAATTCTCTGTGGCGGAAGATGGTGGAGTGCCTTTGGCGGTGTCCCCAGACGGGTCAGTGCTGGTCTACGTGGGTGCGCGTGACGGTATCCAGCAGCTGTACATGAGGCGTATTGATGAATTTCGGTCTACGCCGATTCCGGGGACCGAAGGTGGACGTGTTCCATTCTTCTCACCCGACGGTGAATGGCTCGCGTTTGCTACGTCAGATGTCCTGTACAGAGTCCGTGTCACTGGTGGACAACCACAAAAGATCGCTGATGTTCAAGGCGACCTCAGAACCGGAGCGACCTGGGGATCACTCGATACGATCGTGTATTCGGCAACGGGCGTCGGTCTGTTTCAAGTACCTGCAGCTGGCGGGGCACCGGAGCGACTGACAGAAATCGATAGAGAGCGTGGTGAGATCACTCAGAGCCAACCGCACTTCCTTCCTGACGGCCAAAGTGTGCTCTACACCTCGTGGCACACTGGTGAACGAGTTCAGACCACAATTCTCTCTCTGCCCGAGCGAGAAACGAGGCTTTTGCCGTCGGATGCTGACGGTATGCGACCCAAGTACGTATCCACCGGGCACCTGGTGCTCTTCCGGTATGGGGAGTTGGTTGCAGTTCCATTCGATGCGCGACACGGTGAACTGGATGGCACACCTGTATCCGTGTTGGATAGCGTATATCACACCACGATGAAGCTTGGGATATTCGACATTGGCCGAAATGGTACGCTCGCCTACTTGCCAGGTGTCGCGGAGACCAGAATGGTATGGGTGGACAGGGGAGGTGGTGTCACGCGCATAAACCTGCCGGCGGCCATATACAGACGACCCCGCATATCACCGGACGGAGCGCGAATAGCGGTAGAACGGACAGATTGGCCCGAAAAGCAGATTTGGGTTTACGACTCCGAGCAGCGTCAGTCGCCATTGACGACGAATGGGATGAACAACTACCTGGCCGCTTGGAGTCCTGATGGAGAACAGATTGCCTTTTGCTCCAGCCGGAATCGGCCTGGCGAAGCCTTTCTGAAGCATCGCGCCGGAGTTGGGGAGGCTTCGCTCTTGCTCTCAGTCGGCAACATCGCGGCATGTCCTATGTCCTGGTCGCGAAATGGTGTAATTGGGATCGAGGCAAACCCTGTTGGCGGAGAGGACATTTGGATACTGCTCACCAGTGCAGATAGTGGGCTGATCGAATTTCTGACAGCTCCGGTGAAGGAGCAAGCACCAATGCTCTCACCGAACGGCAGGTGGCTCGCATACACGGTAGAGGACGGTGACGGTCGGAACGAGGTGTACGTCACTGCATATCCCGGCCCCGGACCGCACGTTCCCATCTCAGTTGGCGGTGGTCGGGCACCAATATGGTCGAGGGACGGGACGGAACTGTTCTACCTCGGCAACGTCGACAACAGGATGTACGCCGTGACCCTGCACTTCGGCACAACTTTGCGAGCAGATCCGCCACAGCTTCTTTTCGGCGGCAACTTCGACCGCAATCCCGGGCCGCTGGCAAACTACGATGTTGCCCCCGATGGCCGGTTCTTGATGCTGCAGAAGGATGAAGTGCCCGTTGAGTTGCGAGTTGTGATCGGGTGGTTGGACGAGGTGGTCGAAAGGGTGGGGAACTGATGATATCAGATTTGAGATTAGTGATTAGTGATTTGAGATTTGGCTGCACTAACCAAATCACTAATCACAAATCGTTAATCACTAATCACAAATCCAACGCTCTATGACGAACGATTTCGACCGACTGTCTGCCGCGTTGGCCGATCGCTACACAATCGAAAGCGAGTTGGGCCAGGGTGGTATGGCTACCGTGTATCTCGCCGAGGACCTGAAACACCACCGCAAAGTGGCGGTCAAAGTTCTGCGTCCCGAGCTGGCAGCTAATCTGGGCACCGAGCGGTTTCTGAATGAGATCAAGGTGACAGCGAACCTGAGTCACCCTCATATATTGCCACTGCTAGACAGTGGCAAGGCGGACAGTCGGACGGGCGGACAGTCGGACAGTGGTGGCACGGGAGAGTTCCTCTACTACGTAATGCCCTTTGTCGCTGGAGAGTCTCTCAGGGAGAAACTCAATCACGAGCAGCAACTCTCGATAGAAGAATCCATCAAGATCACAGAGTCCGTCGCCACCGCGCTCGACTACGCCCACCGTCAGAACGTCATCCACCGCGATATCAAGCCGGAAAACATCCTCTTTCAGGATGGTGAGGCCGTTGTAGCTGATTTCGGTATCGCATTCGCCCTCGACTCGGCTGGAGGTGATCGGCTCACGGAGACGGGACTCTCATTGGGTACGCCAGCATACATGAGCCCGGAGCAGGTGAGTGGCGAACGCGACGTCGATGGCAGGAGCGACATCTACTCCCTGGCGTGCGTGTTGTTCGAAATGCTTGCAGGTGATCCGCCGTTCACCGCATCCAACCCGCGGGCGTTGTTGGCGAAGCACGTGACAGACGCTGCGCCACCGATCACTACGGTGCGGCCGAGTGTGTCAGAAACAATTGCCGCAGCTATCGCCAGGTCCTTGGGTAAGGCACCATCCGACCGATTCGAGACGGCGAAGTCGTTTGCTGAAGCACTCACGTCGCATGCAGCATCGGAACCCAGTGTCAAGGCGATTGTGGTGCTGCCGTTCGAGAACTTGAGCCCAGAACCGGAGAACGAGTACTTCAGCGACGGCCTAACAGACGAGTTGATCGCAGACCTCTCCAAGCTCCACTCTCTACGAGTCATCTCGCGCAACTCGGCGATGCAACTGAAGGGTACGGACAAGGACACCCTGACGATCGGGCGGGAGCTGAACGTCCAGTTCGTGCTCGAAGGCACAGTGCGCAGGGCAGGTGACCGGCTTCGCATCACGGCGCAGCTCATCGACGCTGAGAAGGATGCCCACCTCTGGACCGAGAAGTACGACGGCGTGCTTGAAGATGTGTTCGACATGCAGGAACAGGTGTCGCGGTCGATCGTCAATGCTTTGGAAGTGGAACTGAGCCCTTCAGAGAAACAACGACTCGCTGAGCGACCAATCAACGACGTAGCTGCTCATGAATGCTACTTGAGAGCTCGTGCCGATATCCTATCGTTCAACGAGGAGGCCCTCGACCGTGCAATAGGGCTTCTCGATCGCGGGCTCGAGATCGTCGGAGGCAACGATACGCTCTACGCTGAAAAGAGCCACGCGTATTCACAGTATGTGAATACGATGAGTAAGCCAGTCGACACATTTGAGGCCATGATCAACGAGGCGCGTTCACTTGCTTCTAGTGCGTTGGACATAAACCCGAATTCCGGCTCGGCGGAGATGGCGTTGGGGTTGGCTTGCCATCAAAGCTGTGATCCAAAAGGGGCAGTTCACCACTGGACGAGAGCAGTTGAGTTGAATCCAAGTGACGCCTTTTTGACGGCCATGCTGGGCTTTCAGCTTGCTGCCGGTGGCAGGCACCTCGATCGCGCAAGGGATCTGTGTCTACGTGCGGAACAACTGGATCCTTTGGTTGCGATGAACAAAGGTGCATTGGGGTGGGTGCATTGGTTCGAATGTGAATATGAGACTGCTATCGACGGTTGGAGCGACTGGCAGCGAGAAGCAGAGACACAACAGTCGAAGTTGGCTCAAGTCTTGTTTGGTATGCTCTACGCTGGGAAAGGTGATCTCGATGAGTCCGTTCGGTTCTTGGATCTGTTGGCTCGTGAATCGCCGGGACACATGATGGCAAAGATCGGATCTGTTTTGAAACACGCTTTGCTCCAACAGTACGAACAGATGAACGATGCGATCACCGAAGAAGTGGAAAAGGCTGCCTGGTGGGACGATGCATATTCGTACATCATGGCCCAAGCGTATTCGATGAGCGGTGATCTGGACCGCTCGGCACACTGGCTCGATCACGCCATCGACTACGGTTTCTGCAACACGTACTTCCTCGAGCACGAGCCGTACATCGAGAATCTCCGTAACGACGGGCGGTTCGATCCGCTAATGGAGAAGGCGAGGCGGCTATCCGCGTCGTTGCTGGATTGAGATAGAGACGTATCTTCCTCCTCCGGTTCCATTGACCCACTCCCGGCACCTTGCAGTAATCTGACCCAATCTGCGTGAATTCGGTGACACTGCTCACGCCTGAAAGTCGACATTCAGCTAGACCTGATTACTGGATCAGCTTAGGTTACATGTAACGGACGGGAGTAGCTGACATGTCTCCATCAGACAAGAGCAAGTCATCGCGAGACAAGGTGCGTGCGCATCGCGAGCGCCTTCGTCAGAAGGGATTGCGCCCGATTCAGATCTGGGTGCCGGACGTGAGGCTTCCCGGATTCCGCGCCGAGGCGCATCGACAGTCACTCGCAGTAGCTCACAGCTCGCACGAAGCAGACGATCAGGAGTTCATCAACGCCGTTTCAGATCTCGGGCCTTCATGAAACGCGGAGAGATTTGGACGGTTTCAGGTGGGTCAGGGTACGCTGGAAAGCCGAGACCGGCAGTTCTGGTGCAGGACAACGCGTTCGACGCCACGGCCTCGGTAACAGTCTGTGCGTTTACGTCTGACCCAACCGAAGCTCCGCTCTTCCGCATTCCAGTGGAACCGTCCGAGCGAAACGGGCTCCGTTCCCCAAGCAGTCTGATGGTGGACAAGCTCACCACGGTTCCTAAGAGCAAACTCGGCCGCTGCGTTGGCAGGCTAGATGATGAAGACGTCATGCGCCTCAATCGTGCGATTGTGGTATTCCTGGGTCTTGCAGGGTCGCCGCGGGTTTGAGTCGGGTGAAACGATATCAGATGTGTGATGTGTGATGTGTGATTGACCCCACCAGGAGATGCTGCGGCGCCGGCAATCAAAAATCTCAAATCTCAAATCAGTACTGTCCCGTTTAGTATTTTGCCTGCAGCTGTAGCCTGTTGCAATACAT
>CAZFHS010000084.1:0-11252 GCA_964518955.1 uncultured Gemmatimonadaceae bacterium
GCTAGGACGGAGTCCGCTCTTGACAATCACTTTCATAGAACCGCCCTACCGCCTTGCCGCTGTCATACAGTGGCAAGATGTGCGGATGCTGCAGGTTCGCGGTGACCTCAATCTCCTTGAGGAACCGCTCCGTTCCCAAGATCGCGGCCAGCTCCGGCCTCAGAACCTTCACCGCCACCTTGCGGTGGTGTTTCAGGTCCTCGGCGAGGTACACCGTCGCCATTCCGCCCGCTCCAAGTTCCCGCTCGATGGTGTAGCGGTCGGCGAGTGCGGCGGTGAGGCGGTCGAGGGGGTCAGTCATTCCCGTTCCCAACTCGCTGCTTCAAAAGTTCAAAGAAGTTGTCAATGATCACGTACTGCGGCTCGGGGTTTTCCGGGGACCCTACTCTCCTTACCATGATGAACCTGCGGTCATCAGGGCTGATGTCGTGCGCTGTGTGATCTAGGTCTATCACGAACTCCGGGCCTAGCTCGAACAGGACGCGGTGTTCCGTTACGTCGAACTCCGGCTCAGTTTGCACTGCCGCGGCAATCATCTCATTGTCGGGCGAGATATAGAACAACTCCCGCCCACTGTGTGCCCAAAGTGGGGCATAGCCACCGCGGAGTGATACCGGCCACTTCCCGTCATCCACATTCGGGAAGGGCCGCACATAGACCTGCCTTTGCCCTGACTCGTTGGACGTGTACGCCAGCCACCGACCGTCGGAGGATAACGCAGGAGCCAACTCATCATACTCGCCGGTAAGTAGCGGGATCGCAGTACTGTCCAACCCCGGCCGAAAGCCCACAATATCGAAGCGCTGAAGATTGCCGGTCCGAATGAGGAGCCAATCATCGGTCCCAGATACCGTCACCGCCAAAGCGAACCGGTCAGCGTACACCAGCTCGGCCGACCCAGTGCCGTCCGCACGAATGGTGTGGATGCCGCCAATCATTGAGGTCGCCTCGAACCCGATGTACATCACGGAGCGACCATCCGGGGTCCAACGGGGCCGAGTCTTGTAAGACTCCGCAAACGTCAGCCGGGACCGTGGTCCATCATCCAGCTCTTTGATCCAGATATCCCCCTGCCCCCCGCCTGTCAGCCCGATGGCGAGCTTGCTTCCGTCGGGTGATAGTAACCATCCATAATTTCCGGTTACACCCCCAACTTCAAATCGCCAAGTTGTGTCGATTGGGGTAACCGAACCATTACGGTCTACCCAGACCGCTTCGGATAACATCTGCCCAACACCACCGAAGGATTCCATCAACAGCGTCCCAGATTTTGACATCGCCCACGCACTCACATCCTCGAACAGATTCCTGGCATCTCCGCTCGTCTCCAGCGTTTCCAGATCGAAGGCGACCGCAAATACTCCCGACGACAGATTTAACCCCTGCTCGGTCCTGTATCGCCCTGCGATGAGGTGCCCGCTGGGCACGTACTCTGCGGCCACGGCATTCGCCAAAACTCGTTTGGACTCACCTGTGCGAAGGTCCAACGCCCACACTTCTTGCACACTTGAGCAATTCGCGTCACAAAGTCCGATGAGAACAGCGCGAGAACTCGGCAGCTTCCCAACCGTGAGGATCCCACCCACGGCCCCGCTGTCACGTAACGGCTCCGATATTACAGGTGACGCACCTCCCGTGCTCGCCACGGCCCGCAGTTGCCACTGGTTGTCGTTGAAGACCACGGTGCCGTCATCGAGCCATGCCGCGGTTGGGGCCCCTGTATTGGCAGAGTCGGACAGCACTACGGACTGGCCACCTGACACGAGTACCCGCCTCAGCACGCCGTCCACGGTGAATACAATGGACTGCCCGTCGGGCGACACCGCCGGGCCTTTCGCCCCTTCAGTACCTGCAACAGGTGTTGCCTCGTACACACCTCGACGTTTTATCCATAGTTGCGTGGCAGCCGTGCCCGGCCCGACGTATACGTACCACGATCCGTCCGGGGCAAAGGCGAAGGGCTTAACACTCCCAAAAGGCGTCATGGGTTCCTGACCCGTCGGAAACGCCAATCCACGCCAAGTCACTGGGAGGGGAGGATCGGGCCGCAGCCAGCCCCATAGCAGGACAATTGCAAGGAGAGAGGCAGTCGCAGCAAAGCCGAGAGCCGCTCGTTTCCACACACCATTACTCGGCATCGCCGATGCAAATTGACCCGACACGGACGGCAACGCAAACGCCGGATTAGTGAGCGCACCTGCGAAATCCGCACCACTCTCAAACCTGTCTGCCGGAACCTTCGCCAACGCACCCATCACCGCTGCATCGACATTGTTCGGAACTGTGTGACGCACTCTGGATACCGGCTGTGGCTCTGCTGACACCACCTTGGCAATGATCGCTTGCACCGTGTTGCCTGTGTGCGGGGGCTCACCTACCAACATCTCGTATGTGATCGCACCGAGCGAGTACACGTCGCTTCGTGCATCAAGTTCGCGCTCACCTGTGGCTTGCTCGGGGCTCATGTACTCCGGTGTGCCTAGCGAGAGTCCAGTATCGGTCAGCCTCGTACCGCCCGCAGCACTCACGGCCAGTGCAATGCCAAAGTCGGCCACCAACGCCTCGCCCTGATACATCAGGATGTTCTCTGGCTTGATGTCGCGGTGGATGACTCCCTGCTCGTGAGCATAGTCGAGTGCTGCACCGACCTGCTTGGTGATGGAGATCGCCTCGTCAATCGAGAGTTGTTTCTCACGGTTGAGTTTTTCTCTTAGTGACTCCCCCTCTACGTAGGGCATCACGTAATACAGGAACTCCTCGGCCTCGCCGGAGTCGTGGAGCGCCAAGATGTGGGGATGATTCAGTTTGGCGGCGATTTGAACTTTACGGAGGAACCTCTCACCGCCCAAAATGGCCGAGAGTTCGGGGCGCATGACCTTGATTGCTACCTTTCGATCATGCTTCACATCGTGGGCGAGGTACACCGTAGCCATGCCGCCGCTACCAAGCTCCCGCTCAACGGCGTAGCGGTCGGCGAAGGCGGCGGTGAGACGGGAGAGAACGTCGGTCATTCTGTTCTACCGTTCCCGGCCGAGAATGTCCAACGCCACAACCAATTCGCCCTCAGCGGGTTCGGTGACAATCACCAGTTCGCGTCCGTTTGGATGAACATCGTAGCACGCGTGCAAGGCCTCGTTGAAATAATCGCGGTTCTGGGTTATGAGCTGACGATCCTCGAACTCCAAACTCTCACTTACAATCACCCTCACTCGTAGCAGTTTATCCTGCTCCCAGAAGAACAGGGCCTGACCATCCAACGACCAAACTGGGTGCACCCCACCATCCATTGACGCAAGCCTCTTGTTCCCAGGCTCGGGAAACGACTGTATGTAGACCTCGTAGCGCCCGGTTTCATTGGATTGATATGCAAGCCACTGACCGTCTGGTGAGACTACCGCCGCTTCCTCGTTGAACGCTGTGGCTAGGAACGGTTGGGCAACCGAATCTGCTCTGAACTCGAGGGTCCAGATGTCCGTGCCGGTCTCGCTCGTGCTGTGAGTGAAGACCAGGTATCGACCGTCGGCAGACCAATCGCTCGGGTACCGCGCGCCTTCTCCCGCCAACAGCAGAGTCGGCTCCCCACCTCCCTCGACCGAAACTGCATAGAGGTCCTTTACTTCCGTTGGGTAACTGAACGCGACATACCGCCCGTCGGGACTCCAAACCGGATCGTTGGCGTCCAAGGCATCAAATGTAAGCCTGGTTTCGGCCCCGACATTCAAATCGTGCAGCCACAGATCGTGAAGGCCCTCACCCTCGGCCCAGTCGCCGTAGGCAATGCTCGAGCCATCTGGAGAATACCGCGGCACCCACACCGATTCGCCCGACAGCAACTGACGTTCAGCGCCATCGAGATCGACATGGAGTAAATCACGCTCGATCCCCCTGAGTTTGACGACCAGTGCGCCACTCGGTGAAACATCGAACATCGGCCAGGATGCAAAGGCGGACCTGGTTGCCCACTCGAGAGAAGTGGGCGGGCCTAGCGTGTTGAGGCTGGTCTTGTCGAATGGCTGCAGCATCAGTGTGCCGTCAGCGCGTGCGTATACGATATGCCCCGATTCGACGTACTCGGCGCCTGCACCAGATCCCAGTAATCGAGCTACGCCCGACTCAATGTCGAGGACCCAAAAGGTGATGCTGTCCCTCAGGTCAGTGAACAGGATGGCATCTTCACCAGGCAGGAACTGCGGTTGAACCACACTTGCCGTGTGCCTCAGTGTGTCCAGGGGCACGAACGGCTCGGGATCCCCTCCCTTTGAGCTGACCTCATACACACGGAAATCAGGCCAGGCACCGCTGAACACTATCCGGTCGTCACGGCCCCAAATCAACCCCGCTACGAGGCTACCACCCTCGGCGATTGTGATTGGCGTTCCGCCATCCATGCGGGTCTTCATTATCATCCGGTCTTTCAGAAAACCCAACCACTCGCCATCAGGTGAAAAGAATGGAGATGTCGCCCCTTCAGTACCAGCGATCGGATGTGACAACAACTCACCCAAACGACGCCGGAACAGGACGTTTCGACCATCCACGTTCCCTCTGTATACCACGACTGACCCGTCGGGAGATATCGCAGGCACGTCCCATGACCCGACTCGGTGCACAGAATCCGATCTTATGTAAAACTGCACCGGCCGCGCAGGCGTTTCTGAAGTCGGCTTCAACACCCACCCCAGCGCAATCCCGATCAACAACGCGGCCGCAAAGCCGAGCTTTCTCGGCCATTCTCCCGTCCACCACGGTTTCGTAGCCGCAGCAGGCGAAACAGACGTAGGTGTCTGCAAGGTGTACGACGTGTCGGCGAGCGCCTTAGCAAACGACTGCGCGTTCTCGAACCGGTCAGCCGGCAACTTCGCCAATGCCTTGTGAACGGACGCAGCCACGTGCACTGGAACCGTATCGCGCAATTCATTAACGAGCCGTGGATGGTCGGTGACCACCTTCGCGATCACCGCCTGGACTGTGGAACCCGTGTGAGGCGGATCACCTGCGAGCATTTCGTACAGCACGCTCGCCAGCGAGTAGATGTCGCTCCTTCCGTCGATCTCGCGGTCACCAGTGGCCTGCTCGGGGCTCATGTACTGTGGCGTGCCCAGCGAGAGACCGGTTTCGGTGAGGCGCGTGCCTCCCGCGGCACTTACTGCAAGAGAAATCCCAAAGTCGGCCACCACCGGTTGCCCGTCGTGAAGCAAGATGTTCTCTGGCTTGATATCCCGATGGATCACCTCGTGCCGGTGAGCGTAGTCCAGCACGCTGGCGACGGCCTTCGTTATCTCGATGGACTCATCAATCGAGAGTTGCTTCACGCGGTCGAGCTTCTCGCGCAGAGATTCACCCTCAACGAACGGCATGACGTAGTAGAGGAATGAGTCTGCTTCACCTGAATCGAAGAGTGGCAGGATGTGAGGATGCTGCAGGTTTGCCGTAACCTCTATCTCTTTGAGGAATCGTTCGGCACCCAGCACTGCTGCAAGCTCCGGCCGCAGGACCTTCACCGCAACCTTGCGATGGTGCTTCAGATCCTCGGCGAGATACACCGTCGCCATTCCCCCGGCGCCGAGCTCCCGCTCTATGGTATAGCGGTCGGATAGGGCGGCGGTGAGGCGGGCGATGACGTCAGTCATTCCCCACCCTTTCCTTCAACACCTCGAAGAAGTTCTCCACGACGACCAGCTGCCTCACGGGCGGCGTCGCGCCGCGGACCATCAAGAACCTCTGGTCGTCGAGGCTTATGTCGTACGCAGTGTGAAATCGATCGATCGCGAAATCAGGGCCGAGTTGAAACAGCAACTGTCGATCGGTTATTGCAAAGGAAGGTTCCGTCTCTACGGCAGCGACGATCACCTGATTCCGCGGCGTCAAAAAGAACAACTCCCGACCACTGTGTGCCCACAAGGGCGCCAATCCACCACTTTCCGATACGAGCCACTTCCCGGAATCGACGTCCGGAAACGGCACTACCCACACCTCCGCGCGCCCTAATTCGTTCGATACATATGCGAGCCATCTCCCGTCCGGTGAAATGGCTGGTGCGAGCTGATCCGCGTCGCCCAGTTGAAGCGGCTCTGCAGTCATTTCGTCACCGAGGCGAACCCCGAGCAGACCCATTCCCCACGTCTCTTCACCTGGGGCGTATGTGCGCGCCACCAGCCACTCCCCTTTCGGCCCGAGCGACATGCTCATGATTGGCGTCTCATGGGCGAAGAGCAGTTCCGCCTGCCCCGTACCATCAGCCCTCTTCCTGTACACTGCTGGAGGGTTGCCCTCATCGCCATCCGACAGGTACGTCACGAACCTTCCGTCCTGAGTCCAGCGCGGGCGGAAATCATACGTCTCGGCGAAGGTGATCTGGTGAGCAGGCCCACGATCCAGCGGCTTTATCCAAATGTCGGCCCCGTTCGCCGATCCGATCCCGATAGCCACCCTCATACCGTCGGGTGAAAGCGCCCACCCGTGGTTCAGCTGTGCATCGAGCTTGAACGTCCAATCCGGATCAACGGGCAGGGCCGTTCCGTCGCGGCTCACCCATACGGCTTCTCCCTCCCTGACCGCATATCCAGGTATGTGCTCATACAGGAGCAGGCCGTCTTTCGACAATGCCGACATAATCGCGTCTTCAAACAGCTCGATTTCGGGGCCGACCACTTCTAGGCTTCCTAGATCGAAGGCGGCTGCGAAAATACCGGTCAGCATGAACTCCGACGCTCGCCCAGCTACCAGGTGCCCACTGGGTGAGTAGACTGCGTAGAGTGCGCCGTCAAGCACCATACGTGCATCACCCGTGCGAAAGTCCAGTGCCCACACCTCGCCTTTCCCTCCTGCGATGTCCCATTTCCCAAACAGGACACCCCGTGAGGCGGGCAACGGCGATACAGTGTTGACGATAGACGTCGAGTCGCGCCGCCAGGCAACCTCGGATGAACCACCCTCGGCCGAGACCCTGCGCAAGGAGTTGTTCCGGTCTACGAACAGGATCGTCCCGTCCTCGAGCCACGCAACACGGTGTTCGATCCCCGGGTTCGCCGAATCGGAAAGCGTGAACGCAACTCCACCATTGGTTGGTATCTTTCGCAGTACTCCATCCACCGTGAACGCAATCCACTGACCGTCCGGAGAAGCAGTCGGACCCCGTGCGCCTTCCGTTCCCGATATCGGCGAGGTGGCGTAGTCATCCCGGTGTTTCAGCCACAGTTGACCGTTTGGCTCGCCGGGACCCACGTACACGATCCAGGACCCGTCAAGCGCCATGTCGAAGTAAGAATGGGCCAGCCATTCGTTGGTAATCTCCTGACCCGGCGGGAACGCCAGGCCGTAGCTACGCACTTGCTGCGGAGATTCCTGGAGCCAGCCCCAAAGCCCTGCCACAGCGAAGAATGCTGCCACGATCAGTGAGCCAACCGCGATTCGTTGCCATTTCCTATCGCTCGGTGCCGTAGTGCCAAGCGCCTCAGTCGATGCTGTTGGCAGCGCGAACGCCGGATTCGTCAAAGCCTCCGCAAAATCCGCTGCCGACGTGAACCTGTCGGCCGGGCTCTTAGCCAGTGCGCACGTCACCGCCGCTTCTACATTCGCCGGCACGAGTTCGCGTGTCCTGCTTACCGGCGCCGGCGTATCCGACAGAATCTTCGCCACGATCGCCTGAGCTGAATTGCCGACATGCGGAGGCTCGCCAACCAGCATCTCGTACACGACAGCGCCGAGCGAGTACACATCCGAGCGCGCGTCCAACTCGCGGTCGGCCGAGGCTTGTTCGGGGCTCATGTAGTGCGGCGTGCCGAGCGAGAGGCCGGTTTCGGTAAGGCGCGTGCCTCCGGCGGCTGAGACGGCGAGGGCAATGCCGAAATCCGCTACCAACGGCTGCCCCGTCTGCAGCAAGATGTTTTCGGGCTTGATGTCGCGGTGTATTACCGAATGCTGGTGAGCGAAATCGACGGCCGCAGCGACGCTCTTCGCAATCTCCACGGTCTCCTCGACGGGCAACTGTCTGTCGCGATTCAGCTTGTCACGGAGCGAATCACCCTCAACGTGCGGCATCACGTAGTACAGGAACGAGTCCGCCTCACCCGAGTCGTAGAGTGGCAACACGTGCGGATGCTGCAGGTTCGCGGTGACCTCGATCTCCTTGAGGAACCGCTCCGGCCCCAAAATGGCAGCGAGTTCCGGCCGCAGCACCTTCACCGCCACCTTGCGGTGGTGTTTCAGGTCCTCGGCTAGGTACACCGTCGCCATCCCGCCGGCGCCGAGCTCGCGCTCGATCGTGTAGCGGTCGGCGAGGGCGGCGGAGAGGCGGGCGAGGATATCGGTCATACCTCGAACTCTTCCTGCTGCTTCCGAGCCTGCTCGAGCAGCGCCTCGAACCGCGGATCACCACGCAGCGGTGTGTGAAATCGGTTTTGTTCCGCAAGGAATCTGTGGTTGCTGAACCCCCAGTCGACTGCTCGCTGCAACCATTCCAGGGCGCCATCGAAATCCCCGACGCATGACAAACACGAAGCGATCGAGTTGGGGAACCACTCGTCGGTCTTGGCGATTTCCTGCAGTGTGGTCTTGGATGCGAGCACTTCGTTTAAAGCGGTCTTATCGCTCGTCAGCGCAACGTGTATCAGCTCCGAAAGATCTGAGATCGGCCCGCCGTCGATCGCCGCCCCTTTAGCGGCAGCATCGATCGCCTCACTCTCGCGGCCAGCCAATGCCAGCGAGTGAGCCAGCCACCAAAGCACCAGAGCCTCGCTGATGGGCGCCGTCTCGAGCACTCGCTGAAACTGATCGGCGGCTTCGTCGAACTCCCCATCGAGGAGCTCAACACTTGCACAGAAAAACCCGGTGAGCATGTGCAGAGGATCGGTGCTGTACACCTCCGCGACAATCTTCCTTCCCTCTTCGACCCTTCCTACCTCGCTCAAAAGGAATCCGAGGAAGGACATGAGTTCAGTGCTGCGATCCAGTTCGGCCGCACGTCTCATTAAGCGTATGGCCTCCGGGAAGTTGCCCTGATTGTACCGCACGAGTGCCTTTGCATGACGGGCAATCCCTAAGTCGGGGTCGAGATCGAGTGCCTTGTCAGCATACGACTCAGCCTGCACCAGCGTCTCATCGTCGTGACTGTACCCCCCGTCGAACGCGAAGGCATTGAAGTAAGCCATACCGGCGTAGAGAAGCGCATTGTCACCTGTAACCTCGAGCGCATTCCTCATGAGCTTCAGGCCTCGATCGAAATCGGGCTTCGACCAGCCCCACAACTCTTGGCTTGCGCGCAACCAGGCGTCATAGGCACGGAGGTCAGTGATCTGTCGGGCCGCGAGACGGCGATCCTCAGCGGGTGTCAGGGAAACCTCGAGCGCGGCGACAATCTTGCGCGACAGGCTCTCCTGCAAGTCGAAGATGTCGTCGAGCTTACCGGTATACCGCTCTGCCCAGAGATGTGAATCAGTAGCAGCATCGATCAACTGAGCAGTGATTCGCACACTCTCGCCGGCACGGCGAACACTTCCCTCCAGGGCGTAGCGGACGTTCAGCTCGCGTGCGATTGTCGGCACGTCCTTCATGGAGTCTTTGAACTTCATCGCCGACGTGCGGGATATGACACGCAGATCCTTCAACCTCGTAAGCTCGGCGATCAACTCCTCAGTCAACCCGTCCGCAAAGAACGCATTGTCAGGATCCGGACTGAGATTCTCAAACGGAAGAACAACGATCGACTGCACCTCCGGTTCACCTTCAGCAGACTCGGTTAACAGAGCTTCCGAGAACGCAGTCGTGGATGAGAACCGGTCCGCTGGTGATTTGCCCAGTGCCTTCGCAATCGCCGCAGCTACCGGCCGGGGCACGCTCGAACGCACGGTCGTTATGGGAGGCGCCGGGTCGGTCACGTGCTTTGCCAGCACGGCCTGTGGACTCGATGCCAGGAACGGTGGATCGCCCGCCAGCATCTCGTACAGGACACAGGCCAGCGAATAGACGTCGCTCCTGCCGTCGATCTCCCGCTCGCCCGCCACCTGTTCAGGGCTCATGTAAGCAGGTGTGCCCATTGACAATCCGGTCTCGGTAAGACGCTCTCCACCAGCGGACTTCACAGCCAGCGCAATGCCGAAATCCGCCACCATCGCTAAACCTTCGTGGAAGAGCACATTCTCAGGTTTCATGTCTCGGTGAACCACTTCTTGGCGATGTGCGTAGTGAAGGGCGCTCGAGATCTGCTCAGTGATCGTGAGAGCCTCATCGACCGGAAGCTGCTTCTCGCGATTCATCCGTTCACGGAGAGTCTCACCCTCAATGCACGGCATCATGTAGTAGAGGAACTCGTCAGCTTCACCTGAATCGTACAGCGCAAGGATGTGCGGATGGTTGAGCTTGGCCGCTGTGCGGATCTCGCGCAGAAATCTTTCCCCACCCAGGATCGCGGACAGCTCGGGGCGCATGACCTTGATGGCGACCTTGCGATCATGCTTCAGGTCGTGGGCGAGATACACCGTCGCCATTCCCCCGGCGCCGAGCTCCCGCTCGATCGTGTAGCGGTCGGCGAGAGCGGCCTTGAGACGATCGACTGCGTCGCTCATGGTCCGCTAAGATGCAGCCGTGTGGCCCTTATTGCTAGGGTAGTTTTGATGAGTGTAGGTGTACGCTGGTTACGGCCGACCTATTGTCACGACGAAGCGGACGCCGCGCCAGCGAGCAACTTACCGAGGAGAGATTCAGGCCCCTATTCCTGCTCGCGAGCTACCGTGCGCGGCGGTATCCATGGGACCGCCGCACCCCCTCCTGCTAGCACCACAGATACAGCGTCACTCGCGATCCCTTCACCGACCTTATTCATCGCGATGACAGCGAACGACAAAGTGACTCCATCTTCGAGGTTCCCAAGACGCACCTCAGTGTTGGCCGTCGATTCCACGAGTTGCCAGTCACCGGTTGAGACTCTCATCTGCACTTTATAGGCACCGGCTATCCCGCCATCCCTCGGTTTCGTCCAGGCAAGTACCACCCAATCCGGCCCCTCTTCCGACACCTCCAGCCCCGTTACCTGCCCTGGTGGCCTAGGTCTGCCTTTCTGTTTTCGGGGACCCCACCCGATCAACGTGAGTTTCTCAGGGTCGTGCCTTGTCTGCCCCTCAGCATAGCGCACATTCGCTCTCATCATGTCTTTGAGCTTCTGTAAAAGAGCCTCCTTTTCAGCGAAGGCCGTTTTTGCGGCTGTCATTTCCCACGAGCATGACCCAGGTATTCTCATGAGGATGACCCACCTGAGC
>CAZFHS010000085.1:0-10980 GCA_964518955.1 uncultured Gemmatimonadaceae bacterium
CCTGCCTACCGAGCATCTCTCCTGCACCCCGTGGAGGCGCTACGGAGCGAGTGATAGTCCGACGGCCGCTTCGGCTTCGCCCGGGATTCACAAGGTTGACAGCACCTGTAGATGCGGCGGTCGTATAGAGCGCACTGTGTGTTCATGCTGTCCTGCGCAGCCGTCCGCTCCCCGCACGTGGCATGCCGAACAATGTACCGTCGTACCGTGTGTGTCGTGGTACTCGCTGCCCGAGAGCGGCGTGTGGCAGTTCTCGCACAGAGGCCGATGACAACCCCGACAGTACAGCTGGTCGTACGGGATCCCGGTGATCTGTTCAAATCCGCCGTTTGCGGAGGAGTACCACGATATCATTCCGCGGCCGGTGGCGTGGAGGCTCGAGGAGAAAGTCTCATTGGGGGAGGTGGCCGCTTCGTTTCTGTCGCAGCCAAGCAGAGCGCCGAGTACCGCCGAAAGTAGGAACGTCGCGAACGGCCTGGAATTGTCGGACGACCTTTTGCTCTGCACGATCAATGGATGAGTCGAGCGATCATTGAGAGCAGTGCTGGGTGGGATTGAACTTGAATCGTATGAGAATTCTCCAATCCCGAATGGAGCTACAATCTCGCGAATTCAAGTATGACAGGTGATCTTCAGGGTGGGCAGGAGCAATACGGGGGTGCAAGAGCTTTTAGCCGGAGCAGAAGTCGGGTCCACCGCAACCCCCCGGGGTACAGCTATGAACTCACCAGAAACTCACCGCCACCACCTCATCCCCCGCCGGGACTTCCTCGCCACCGGCTGCAGCGCGGCCGGCTTGCTCGTGCTTGGATCGCTGTCCGGCTGTCGGGGTGCCCGTGAACCACGGTTCCGATCGTATCCCTTCACGCTTGGTGTTGGCTCCGGGGATCCGCACCCGGACGGTGTCGTGCTCTGGACCCGGTTGGCTCCGGAGCCCCGGTCCGGAGGAGGCATGGAGCCGGAGCCGTTCCGGGTTCGTTGGGAGATCGCGACCGACGAGGGGTTCGGCGGAATCGTACGCGATGGCGAGAGCACGGCACGGCCGGAACTCGCGCACTCGGTCCACGTTGAAGTTGAAGGCCTCGAGCCGGACCGCGAGTATTGGTACCGATTCGTGGCCGGCGGCGAGGTGAGTCCCGTTGGACGCACCAAGACGGCCCCGGCCCTGGGCTCCAGCCCGAACCTCCTCAGCCTAGCACTGGTATACGGCCAGAATTACGAGCACGGCTACTACACTGCCTACCGGCATGTGGCGGACGAGGGTCCGGATCTCATGATCCACGTGGGTGACTACATCTACGAACATCGCTTCAGGGAAAACTTGGTCGTGCCGGAGCGGGCTTATGATGGCCCTGAAAGTGTCACACTCGAGGAGTATCGCGACCGTTATGCCTTTTACAAGACCGATCCCGACCTCCAGGCCGCACATGCCGCGGCCCCCTGGGTCGTGACATCGGACGACCATGAGGTCGCCAATAACTATGCGGATGCCATCCCGCAATACGACCAATCGCCGGAGCAGTTCCTGCTCCGGCGGGCGGCGGCCTATCAGGCGTTTTACGAGCACCTTCCACTGCGGCGTTCGTCGATGCCGATTGGGCCGGACATGCTCCTGTATAGACGCATGCAATTCGGGGACCTTGCAGAGCTGTTTGTCCTCGACACTCGTCAGTACCGGACCGACCAGCCCTGTGGCGACGGACAAAAACCCCGCTGCGAGGAGGCGTACGAACCGGAGGCCACGATGATGGGCCCAGAGCAGGAGCGATGGTTGATGGGCGGAATGCGGGCCTCGGGCGCACGATGGAACGTCCTCGCGAACCAGGTTCTGATCGCGCAGCTGTCACGCGTGATCGAAGGTGAGCGGACGTTCTCAATGGACAAGTGGGACGGCTACGTCGCGGCTCGCAGCAGACTGCTCGACTTCTTTGCTACGGAACGGCCCTCCAACCCGGTCGTCCTGAGCGGAGACATCCACTCGAACTGGGTGGCCGACCTGAAGACCGACTTCGACGATCCGAGTTCCGCGACAGTGGCGACCGAGTTTGTTGGCACCTCCATTAGCTCAGGTGGAGATGGCAGGGACGGTGGTGAGTTCATCCAGGCGATGCGGGAGGAGCAACCGCACATCAAGTTCTACAACGGCCAGCGGGGGTACCTGCGGTGTGCGGCGACCCCCGAACGATGGACTACTGACTTCCGGGTCGTGCCGTACGTGAGCCGGCCGGGCGCCCCGGTCGAGACCCGGGCAACTTTCGTGGTCGAAGACGGTCACCCGGGGGCCCAACCAGTTTAGAGGCCGTGATGGAAATCGCGTAGGAAAATCACCGCGTCCAGCGAGTGTCGAGTCAGATGCTCTGTGCTCGGTCTACCCGCGAGTTACCGCCGCGTAGATACTCCCGAAGGACACCTACCGCCAGAGCGAAACTGATGATTCCGTAGAACACCAGCCCACCAAGAGCCACGCTGACTGTTAGGAGGTATTTGCTCGTCACCTAGCCGCTCCTCAACTCACGGATACATCGAATGAGTGCCCTTTGCGTCCTGCTATCACCTCCCTCTACAACAGCGGACTACAAAACGTTGAATGCGGAGCTCCTGCCTGGCATAACCGCCATCCATCAGCAGACGCCGCACCACTGTTCATTCGGTCATTGTCATCGGTAGCCTGCCATTGACCTGACGGAAAGTGGCTCCTTGGCTTACGCACCGCATGGCCAACGCAGGATCGACCACCTGGGTCCCCGCCACCACTCTCGGTCGACCCCGCGCGTTGAAACTCACCGGTATCGAGTACGTACTAGTATATATATGCGTACATATATATACTAGTACGTACATTGCATGCGGAGATTCATATGAATCACAACGACCCGGGCGAGTTGCTGCCGCTCAAGCCCAACTGGCTTCACATACTGCTCACTTTGTCGGATGAACCGAAGCACGGGTACGCGATCATGCAGGAGGTCCAGGACCGAACCAACGGCAAGATCAAACTCTGGCCCGCGACCCTTTACGGGACAATCCGGAGGCTGGAGGGCACGCACCTGGTTGCAGCAGTCGATGCGGGGGAGCCGAACAATGACGAACGCCGTCAGTACTACGCAATAACACCTTTTGGAAGGAAGGTGCTGCGCGAGGAGGTGAAGCGTCTCGAGCAGCTAGTGCAACTAGCATACTCGAAGGGCGCCGCGCGCGCATGAAAACCCTCGACAGCCCCAAGAAAGGGCTGGCAAACGCCGTGTACCGGAAGGCGTTGATCTTGTTCCCGCGGGAATTCCGTACTCGCTATGGGAAGCTGATGGTGCAAGCGTTCTCGGACGCAGCTAGAGCCTCGCGAGCCAAACACGGCGAATTGCGTGTATGGTTCGTTCAACTCCGGATGTTCGCCGAGCTCGCTGCCCGCGCACCCCGCGAGCATTGGTTTGCTTATACCACCCGACGGCACCACCGTTCAGCGCACGCATGGAGGGATCGAGAATCAAGACTGCGTGTTTCCTACTTCGGTGCAATCCTGCAGGATCTCAGCTACGCTCTCAGGCACCTGAGGAAAAGCCCGGGGTTTGTGGTCGTGGCAGTGGCTACTCTGGCGATCGGCATCGGCGCCAACACCGCGATCTTTTCACTGGTGAATGCCGTGCTGATACGGAACCGACCCTACGATTCGCCACGCGAACTCGTGCATGTCTATTCGAGCATTGAAGGGCGTTCTGCTTACGCGAACTGTTCCTACCAGGATATGCTGGAGCTGCAGCGACTGAATGAGGTTTTCGACGAGGTCGGAGCGTACGCGGGGCGCCTGTCCAGAGTAACTGAAAACGACGTCGCTCAACCCGTGTTCATGGAAGCCGTTACACAGAACCTCTTTCCACTGCTGGGGTTAGAGGCATGGTTGGGGCGGGTGTTTCTTCCAGAAGAAGACGTGGTGCCCGGAGAGCACCGGGTTGTCATGCTCGGTTATGCATACTGGCAGCGGCGGTATGCCGAAGACCTCGACGTTCTCGGACAGTCCATAACGATCGCGGGTACTCCGTACACGATCGTCGGCGTGATGCCAAAGGTTCTGGAGAGTCTGATGTTGCCGGGCGTGCGCACCGATCTCTTCGTCCCTATGAAGATGGCAGCATCTTTGGAGCGGGATACTGGTTCCGAGATGTACAGTGCGCGGGGAGCGCTCGACGTTAAGATCATCGGGCGATTGCTGCCTGGCATCGACATCGAACACGCTCGCGTGCGTGTTCGCGGGCTCTCGAGACAGCTGTCATCCGCGTATCCTGAAGCATTCGAAAGCCGCTCGTTCCATGTGGTTCCAACTCTGGATGTTGTCATACAACCAGACTTCGATCACGCGCTCCTCGTTCCCGTCGCCGCGCTGTTGATGACTATGGTCGGATTGGTCTTGCTCCTGACCTGCACGAACCTGGCAAGCCTACTGCTCGCTCGCGGTTTCGATAGGCAAAGGGAGGTCGCGGTGCGGCTCGCGCTCGGTGCGAGCCGCAGTCGGCTCGTAGGGCAGTTCCTCACCGAAACATTGGTACTCACTCTGTCGGGGTGCGCCGCCGGGTTGGTGGTGGCCAGATGGATTCTGGAGATACTCACATCGGTGCAGCCCCCCTTCTGGGTACCTATCACCATCAATCACAGTCTCGATCTCTCGGTACTCCTGTTTATGCTCGCGGCCACCGGAACTGCGACTCTCCTTGCAGGCATCGTCCCGGCCCTCAGGTGCACTGCACCATCTCTCACACCTGCACTGAAAGGGGAAAGTGCAAGCGGATTGAGACGACGCTTCAACCTCAGGAACGGACTGTTAGCGTTTCAGATCGCGATTTCGACAGTGCTCCTGGTAGGTGGCGGCTTGTTCCTACGAAGCTTGCAAGAAGCCAAGCACGCGGATCGAGGGTTTTCTACCACGGATGCTGGTGTGGTATGGCTCGATCTGGGAGTGAGCGGCGTGCCCGAGTCGGAGTGGAACAGAGTGGCTGAAGAGTTGACCGAACGAGCTCGGTCTCTCCCGGGCATAGAAGTGGTCGGGGCAACTACTGGCATTCCGCTCGCAGTCGGTGCCTGGAGCGGCAGGTATGACATACCCGGCGCTTCCCCACCAGTGGATGATGAGTATCACATCGTCCGGTACTACTGCATTGACCAGCATTACTTCTCGGCACTAGGCATCGATCTCCTGTCCGGACGCGGCATCCAGGCGGGTGACGTGGACAACACCGAGGGAGTTGCGGTGGTGAGCGAGGCCGCCGCGCGCCGTTTCTGGCCTGGAGATGATCCATTGGGCAAAGCGATTCTGTCTGTGGGTTCGGGGTTGCCGATGCGAGTAGTAGGCGTTGCTCGAGACGTGAAGCTCGATCGGCTGGACGAGGCTCCACAGCCACATTTTTACCTCCCGAGGCAACAACACCAGAGCCGATCCGCAAACCTGCTGCTCGTGGGACGCGGTGCGGCACCGCCGATAGAAATCGCTGGCGACCTTCAGCGTTTGGTGCGTAGTATGGACTCGGATTTGGTAATCATGACGACGTCCACTCTCGAGGAGCAATTTTCAGCGATGCTGTTCCCGTTCCGGGCGGCGGCAGGTCTGCTTGCGGCCTTTGGAACCCTCGCGCTCCTGCTCGCTGCGGTGGGCCTCTACGGTGTCGTCAGTGTCACGGTGGTTCGCAGAACGCGAGAGGTAGGCATCCGTATGACGCTTGGCGCAAGCACGGGTACCGTGACCAGGACAATGGTACGCGGAGTACTCGGGGTACTCCTGATAGGCGTCGCTCTCGGTCTCGCCACGGCTTTGGGGATCGGTCAGTTCCTTCGGACCTATCTCATCTCAGTCGGGCCCGCCGACTCTGTTACCCTCGTCTCCGTACCAATGCTGATGTTGGGAGTTGCTCTCTTCGCGGCTTTGGTTCCTGCTCGCCGGGCCAGCAAGATCCGACCGGCGGACGCATTGCGGTACGAGTGAATACCCGAACAGGTACGGACAATGAATGATCACACAAACAAGCCGAAAATGGGTCGCCACCGAGCGATCGCGGTGACGGCTCTCGTTGCCATCATGGTATGGACGGTTGCTGGGTTCATCGACAGGTCTAACCGTGGGCGTTTCGACCCTCTCTTCCAGCCGAACTACAAGGTCTTGTACGCTCCCGAAGGTGGCACACTCGAGTCGGCTGGCTTCCTGCCGGGCGACAGTATCATCTCGGTCGAAGGTATTCCCGTTGCCGACCTGGGCATGTACTCACGGTGGCCACGATCGTTCTCGAGGCGGCCAGGAGAGACTCTGTCCTTGATCGCAATGCGAGGTGGTCAGGAGATCGCGGGTGACATAGTTCTCCGTGAGCCTTCCGGCGGCAACACCAGTTTGATATTGGGCGGAATCGCAATAGTGCTCGCATTTGTGGGAGGCGGATTATGGGCGCTGTTCACAACGTGTAGCGCTCACGGCGTACGACTCGCCTATATCGGACTCATGTTGGCGGCGGCGGTGCCCGGACCCTACTTGGGTACTTGGGATGGCGTGGCAACACACTTCCAGGTCGCGGTCCTGGTACTCTGGACTATTCTGTTGCTCCGATTCTTCTTGATCTTTCCAAGGTCGAAACGGATTGCGCAAAACAGGGTTGTTACAGCAATCACCTACGGACCGTGGTTACTGCTTCTGTGCACTCTTGTCCTCGAACTGCTCTTCCACCCGAGGTTCTACCACACGTTCGGGCCGCTATACGGACTCCTGATGTTCGCATACTCAGGACTTGCGGTCGTGGCATTGGTTCACACCCTCGTCAAGACACCCAGCGACGAACAGCGCGCGTCGGGGATAAGGCTCATTCTCGCTGGGGTGGTCGTGGCGCTGGTGCCGACGCTGATCGGAGTGGTCGATTGGTTCTTTCTGTGGGGTATCGACATTCCAGGTTCGAACTGGTTTCCGTTGATGCTGGGAGCGATTCCGATTTCTACTGCGATGGCGGTGCGGCGCGATGCGGCGAACGGTGTGAGGGGGGCATGATGAGTCGGTGGATGAGTTCAAACCTTCCCTGGAATGACAGGAGACTTGTTGTGATGCGAAACCGTCCGCTCGTGCTTGGATTTCTCTTTTGTTTTTCGGCGTGCTCTTTTACACCGGTAGTTGAGCCATCGGGGCCGATTGCCAGATTCGGAAGCACGCCAATCGTCGACGGTGTGTTTGACTCCGAGGAGTGGGACGACGCGGAGATTGTGCGGTCGGGGACAGTTGAACAGTTCAGGATCAAGCACGACGGCTCATACCTGTACTTTGCCGTCCGGACCAGTGGTGGCGATCTCGTGTTCAACTCCGATGTAGGCATACGGGTCCTCCATTGGTCTGCTCAGTTGGGCTCTGCGGAATACGTCAAGACCGACTCGTTGACGCAGACGCTCGACAAGCCATACGAGTTTGAACTAGCGGGTCTGCACGATGCGCCACCGGCGGTTATCCAGGAGACTCTTGCACGATACCTGGAAGAAAACGGTTGGGTGGCTACCACCTCGAGGCGCAGTCTGATGCAAACCGAGTTTGCGGTTTCGTTTGATTGGCTGGGCGTGAACAATGGGGCTGGGCAATTCGTGGAGTTGCCGAGCATTCGCGTTCGCGGCGGTCTCATGATGTCCAGGGAAGACCCGAGGTTCGAGGAGCTTGTGGCGCTACCTCCGGAGGAGTTGCAGAGGCGATATCCATCCGTGTCATGGCCAGCGGGGTCAGTGGCAAGCGACTCCATAGGTTTGGGTGGTGGTCTCCCGGATACCATACGCGTAGATGCAGCGGACTACGGCGCAATCTGGATTGATCTTCGGAGGTAACGTGCGCGCTCTGAGGGATTCTGTACAATCGGCCCTCGAGGGTATGCTCGCCAGCCTGAGCCCCTACGAACGCGCCTGGTTTGACACCAAGTCTGGGAGACACAATGTGCCTCGAGCAACGCGGCTTCCCGCCATGCATCGCATGGCAGAGCTGGCACCTGGTTCCCGGGCCGAGTGGAGCCTGGCAGTGACGCTCGGTTTTCAGAATAGACCAAGGGAAGCCGTCGGCCTTCTGGACCTGCTCGGTCATCAGCGCAAGTGGAATCAGTACCGGGTGTATTGGACTATCAGGACTCATGCGATTCTGAGGTTGGGCGAGTACGAACGGGCGCTAGAGTCTGCGCAGCGATGTCGCGAGCTATTCCCCGAAGCCGTACGGTGTCTGTCAGGGGAAGCGAAAGCACTGGCTTCACTTGGGCGGGCTGCTGAGTTCGCGGTCGTTATGGATCAGATCCGTGCTGCGCCAGATGTGTGGGATTGGCCAGCCGAATTTGTGGATCCTGTCGAATTCTTCCTCGCGAGCGGGAATGTCGATGTGGCTGTACGCGAAGCAGAACGTTCAATAGACCGGTTCGAGTCCAGCGCGCCTGATGGCAACTTCATTCAATGCCGGCATGATCCTCGGAGCGCTTGGCGAAACGGACTGCGTTATTGAAATGATGAGAGATGCAATCGCTCATGGATTGCAGATCATTCCGTGGACCACCGCGCGAGTCGAACTCGGGTCCCTCCGCGACCACCCGGAGGTTCAGGAGCTGTTCAGGCCCAAAGGGTAGGGGGCAACGGTGACAGCGCTATGAGGGATGTCGATTATTGACTGTGACCTAGTGTGGCTTTCAGGGTAGGGAAGTGTGACTAATTGTGCGTTCGGTCGGGAAAAGCGTGATGTTTTGTCACAATTCAGATGTACAAACGATCGCTCTCCAGGCTCGCGTCTTCGCTGACGCAGTAGGTGGACCCCATCGTAGCGGCACGGTGCGGCAACTTCGGTAACTCTGGCACCGATCCTTCTTGATGAAGTACCGGAGGGTTAATTCTCCCCGCTACCAAAGGCCCGGCGAAGCGCCGAAGACCCCCCGACCACTGGCAGCTCTATGGAGGTGGCGTCCAGATCCACCGTGAACTCCGTGCCCGGCGGGGTAATCAACGTGTCGATGAAGGCTGAAGTATGCTCCAATGAAGGTAGGCTGTCGAGGCAAACCTCTCCCGATTCAGGCGCGCCCACACGAATCTGCGTGCATTCGTAGCATCCGGTTGCGTTCCGAATTGACTGGAGCACGCCGTCAGTTGATTGATAGTTGACCGATTCCGAATATGGTGCTAAACCAGACATCACTAGGCAGTGCCGCAGTACGAACGGTCACGGCGCAATACGGCCATTCATGGGCACACGCTGGTGAATACGAAACCGGCCTTAGACGTATCCTCAACGGGAGGCTCGAATGAGACGCCTGATCTGTAGTTTGATTGTAGGCTGCTGTTTGGTGGGTTGCTATGACACCACTGAGCCGACTTTTTCCCCGATCCTTGCGTCGCCCTCTTTCGACATAACGGCTCCACTCACCCCCAGTTGGGAGTTTACTGGGAGCATGTCAGTGACGCGGCGTGACCACAACGCAGTACTGCTGGACGATGGGACAGTGCTCATCGTCAGTTACTTCACAACGGCGGCGGAGCTATATGATCCCTCGACTGGTGAATTCTCGATTATCGGTCAGACAGCCTACATGCACGGGCAAGGAGCGTCTGCAACCCGCCTTCTGGACGGTTCTGTGTTGATTGTGGGAGGCAATGGCGCCATCAAGTCCGCCGAATTGTACGACCCCAAAGAGAGGACTTTTACACCGATCAGCGATTGCTCTTCTTTCCGGGAGCATCACACGGCTACCTTGCTGAAGGATGGGACCGTGTTACTCGCAGCTGGTCAAGCTTGGGGCCCTCAAAGCCACACCGAAGCTGAGCTATACGATCCTTCCACTCAGAGCTTTTCCCCGACAGGCAGTTTGAACGATGACAGAGGCGGTCACACTGCTACACTCCTCGCAGATGGTCGTGTTCTGGTGCTTGGAGGAACACAGACAACTGATCCAGGTTATGGGATCTGTCTGAAGTCGGCAGAGGTTTACGATCCAACTTCCGGCATCTTCACCATAGTGGACGAAATGGCAGCAGAACGGTGTAGTCTGTGGTGGGTTGGTGCCCCACTTCTATCCAGCGGCAAAGTCCTCGTCACGGGAGGGGCGCACACGAGCGTTGCTGAGTTGTTCGACCCCACCACGGAAACTTTCACCCCGACGGGTGATCTGATAATTCGCAGAGGCTCGCACACAGCTAGCCTGCTTGCTGATGGGACGGTTCTGCTTGCCGGCGGTTTTAACCTGGATGGGGGGACGTTCAATCACCCACTGGAGGCGGAGGTCTTTGATCCGCTGACGGAGTCATTCACATTGGCAGCTCCTTTGAATCAGGGGCGGTCACAACACACTGCGACTGTTCTTTTTGACGGACGAGTGCTCGTGGTCGGCGGATGGTCGATCGAACAGTTTTCAGACCTGGCTACCGCGGAGCTATACAACGGGCCACCACCTTACCTCGTCGTGACCATTGACGTGAAGCCGAGTAGCGACATGAACACGTTGAACCTCGGTTCAAACGGTACGGTAACAGTTGCGATCCTCGGATCCGCAGGCTTTGATGTCGCGACGGTTCACGTCTCCACCGTGTTGCTGGAGGGTGCCGACGTGAGGTTGAGGGGCAATGGATCTGCACAAGCGGATTTGGGGGACGTGAATGATGATGGATTCCCCGATCTCATTCTGCATTTTCACATGCAAAGTCTTAGTATTGTGGAGGGTCAGTCTGAGCTGACCTTGACTGGGTACACATACGATGGAGTGATGATACTGGGAACGGATTACGTAACGATTGTGCCGTCGTAGCCGTTTGAGGCGCGCGCCAGTCTGGCGCGCGCCTGATCTGGCGGTTACCCGATTCCTGCTGCATCTTAGCCGATCATGTCCGAGGCCACCTTTGACCTGCTGAAGGAAGCGCTCTCCGACCGCTACACCATCGAGCGGGAAATAGGTAGCGGCGGCATGGCGACAGTCTAGACCGTCGGATGTCAAACCGAAATTACCTGACACTGGCAGGGCGAGGTGG
>CAZFHS010000086.1:0-10655 GCA_964518955.1 uncultured Gemmatimonadaceae bacterium
CACTCAATCGCGCATGTAGCTTTAAGCCGGTGTCCGAAAAAACGGGGCAAGTCCAATGTCAACTTGCCGAGTGCGCGTGCGAACGGTGAACAGTGCCACGCGAATCAGGTGATTACGCCTTCTCCCGGCATAACATCCCGAAGGTAGGGAGGTCCAAAGCGGACACTGCTAGGTTGGGCGATGCTTGCTCCAAAACGGCCCGACCACGCGACCCCGTTTTACGACCTGGTGATACATCAAGGCCGTTAGCAAAGCGAGACAGATCAGCAGTGGAAGCGAGGTCTCGATGCCAAACGCCCCTCCAGTCATCACATCGGGCCCTTCAATTCGGCTCTCGAGAAAACCGCCGTATTCCGACACTCCCGACACGTTGCTGCCGAAGAACACTTGACTGATGTTCCAGCCGAAGTGAAATGCGATAGGGATCCAGAGCCGCCCTGTCAGGCTGAAGAGAATCCCCAGCAACGCCCCCCCTAACGATGCGGACACAAGCCCGGCAAGGCTTATGTTTTCGTTTGCGATATGAGCCAAGCCAAAAACGGCCGCCGATATCACAATGGCAACATGAGTGCCCAACTCGCTCTCGCTGATGCGGTAGACGACGCCCCTAAAGAAGAGTTCCTCGCTGCAACTCACGAAAACCATCGAGACCACTGCGTAAATCAGGACGGGCACCGCATTGACTGAGAGCACGGAGTAATGCCCGGCCAAAAACAACAAGAGTATTGTCAGCGATGGTATTGAGATTCCGTACACGAAACCCAGCACCGACTCTTCAGAGAATCCAGTCCGAGACAGCTCGTGGATCTGTCTTCCCTCGTAGAACCTGAACAGGAGTGAATACAACAGCAGAACTCCCGGTATTAGCATCAACTCGCCGACTGTCCTCGGGAGCTGAGTTCCGGGAAGGGTTTGCGAAAGCAGGGGGGTGACCAAAATGTTCAGAGTGATCTCCGGCAAATACAGGATCACTGCTGCTCCAACCAGCACTCGCGTGAGAGCCGCGCTGCGGATGCGGCTGTCGTGCCTCATCATTGGACGTATGGCCAAATACAGGCACCCTGTCATCAAAACAACCTGCAGCATCCTTCTCACGATCGTGGCGGTGGCATTGCCAGGAAACAGATAGCTGAAGGCGGGTTTGAGGAAATAGATCGAGCCAACGACCGGGATTGCGACCAGAGCTGCGAACCCCAACGCGACTCTAATGGATGGAGTTCGAACGAGGGCTGCGAGAGCTTCAGCTGTACTCGGTGTGGTCGGTGTCGCCGATTCTCCTGAATCGGAAGCGCCACGCTGCGGTGTGTGCATGTTCCGGCCAGTGCCTAAGTTTGTCTAAGGGAAGTATTGTCTAGGCTCCATTAGACTGTCAAGGGAAGACGCCGAAACGAACAGTCCTTGGTTGAAGAGGAGTTCGACGAGCCGCATTGCACGTCGATTTCCTGAAGCTCGTTTTTCACCGCTAATTATTGTCTTGATCCCATCCGAACCCGTAGCGGGCCAAGCTCAGGTAGTAGCGCCGGACTCTAGCGAGAGGTCGCCGCGGAGCGAGGCTGATACAGTTCTTCGAAATTGAACGGACGAACTCGCTGATAGAACACGCGCAGAAGTAGAAGCTGATCCGCGATATTCCTCCTCCATGCCCAGTCGAGGACGGGATGATACCAAGAGTCTTAACAGCTCTGATAATTCTGACAGGCTTGACCCTCACAGCGGCGACCGCAACGGCACAAACCCGCATCGCCGGCCGAACGGTCGATTCGACTGGAACGCCCGTCTTTTTGATAATGGTCTCTTGCGGTGGCGAATCGGTGCTAACCGATTCGGAGGGGCGCTTCGAACTCGTCGTCCGCTCACCTGACGACACAATCGTCTCGTTTCGGAGGGCCGGGTTCCACCCCATCGAGATGTTGGTTGTGCCCGCAACGCCGGATTCGAGTGCAATCGACCTCGGCGAGATAAGGTTGTTGGCTGCTCCATTCGCGTTGGAGGAGATATCCGTTGAGGGGGAGAGACCCGTTCTGACGGAACGAGCTGTCCGAGACATTGAGACTACGAGGCGGTTGGGTGGCTCCTACATCTTCACCGCCGAGGACATAGAGCGGATTCGACCAACGCATCTGTCTCAACTAGCGTACCGTGTACCTCGCGGCAGCAGAGGGGATGATGGGTACGGCGGAACAGTGGTCCGGTTCCAGAATCGGAACAGCCTGCATGGGAGTTACTGCACCGCAAGAGTCGTTCTCGATGGATGGAACACGGGAAGTGCCGATTTGGATTTCCTCGTCTCTCCGGACCGAGTGGGCGGCATCATCTTCAGCCCCAACGGATGCAGTGTCTCGGTGTGGACCAAGCCCTTTTCACCAGAGGATGAATCGCCGTTCGAATTTGGAGGGCACATAGGCTCTCGCGTGAGCAATGGAGGATTCGTTGGCAGTTACTTGGGGATGCATCTCGTGACGCCGGTTCTCAGAGGGTACGGGACGCTGCGGGTCCGAATGGGTTTCAGTGCTCGAGTAGGAGGAACTGCTGAGAAGTGGCGTGCGAACGGGAATTTGACATTGAGGCCCTTTGGACACGGTTCGCCGTTGTACGCAGGCATGGGTGCGGGCCTTTCGAAGGCTGGGACAACCTACAACACCGCCTCTCGTGAATCAGTTTCCGCTCATCACACTGTGATTTCGGGATTGAGCTTCGACCTGTTCCGGTTTCGACCTTTCATCGAGCTGCAGGTCTTCGATCCGCTGCAGCCATCACGAACCGCTGTGACGTCACTGTTGGGCGTAGGCTTCCGGGTTGGCGGTTAGTGGCGTAGCGGAACCGTGAGTCTCGAGGCTGCCTCAAAGTGACACATACACACCAGAGAAGGAAATCGCTCCGCGGTACGGGAATACCCGACGGAGGTGCGTGAACCAACCGCGAGCCGGATGGGTATCAAGTAGAAAGCTGCAAACTTGAGTGCGCGGAGGGATCCATGGTCTGCCGCAGCTCGTTTCTCATCTCAACGACAATGCTAGTTGCAGGTGTTCAGGCCGTCCATACGCAGAACATCCACGGCCTGGTCCTCGACGACTCGACTCGTTTGCCGATTGCCGGCGCCGAAGTGATTCTTTGCGACTCTTCCGGAAATCGGCTGGTCTTCGAGGTGTCCAACCGTGAAGGTCGATTTTTCCTGGAAGCCGACCCCGGAGTGTATTTGTTCGAAGCGCTCCGCATGGGCTATGCGCCGACGGTAACGCCGGAGTTCACTGTACCCGATGGAAGACCTTCAATCGATCTCACGATACTGCTCCCGTCCGAGCGAATTGTGCTCGACCCGGTCGTCGTAACGGAAACACGCCTGCCCTTTGCTCCGGGTCCGTTGCAGGGGTTTTACGAGCGAAAGCGTCGGGGTTGGGGATTGCAGTTGACGAGAGAGGAGATTGAGGAGAAGATCCCGAGCCGTTTCACCGACATCCTCCGCGGCTTGCCCGGTGTCCGCGTCGTAGGTGCAGGAGGCAACAGGAATTTCGTGCAAATGGTTGGCCAGGCACCCAGATTGCAGCCTGAGGCATACAACGCAGCAGACAGGCACAGAGTACGCACGCCGACGTCTTCCCGGGAGGCGCAGCAATTACCGGGCTGCCCGGTCAGTTACTACCTCGATGGTGTGAAATACGAGCTGGATGAGCGCGGCGCCGACGAGATCATGGTGAGCGAGGTGGAGGCGGTAGAGGTCTACCGACGAGCATCCGAAACTCCTGCTGACTTTCTGGACAGCGACTCGCGCTGCGGAGTTATTGTGATATGGACGAAAAGATGACGGCAAACTGATTCCAGCGAAGGGAGTTGGTTTCCGAAACCACTCTGGCGGAACGAGAGCCGCAGATGCGATCTTTGCCGGAATGGACCTAGACCTCGGAACGCAACATATGAGGCATCTATGCACACTTGGCATATGTAGTTCCGAAGGCAGCAGAACACCAGTTGGTGGTGGCGAAGTGCGGATGCTCAGGTACGATGGTGGAAAGAAATGTGCAGATTGGGAGTTAGGCGGCGCAGATTAGCAGAGGAGGCGCACGAGATCGTGTCGACGCAAATACAAAGGATGCGCACATATGCCAAGTAGTGATTTTGCGCGTACACCAGAGCAGTCGTATTACGCAGTAATCTTCTCCTCCCAACTGTACCCTGGGGTTTCAGGCTACTCAGAAATGGCGACACGTATGGTGGAGCTAGCGGAGACACAATCTGGGTACTTGGGTGCGGAAAGCGCGCGAGGTGAAAGCGGTTTTGGAATCACCGTGTCCTATTGGAGCGATGAAGGATCAATCGCGGCATGGAAGAGCAATGCTGAGCATCAGATCGCGCAGCAGAAGGGGCAGAAGAATTGGTATGCCCACTACGAACTCCGGGTCGCGCGTGTTGAGCGTAGCTATGGAAAGCCATCTACGGATGCAATGGACGGTGCATGCGCCACCTAACACCATAAAGGAGTGTCCTGTCAAGCAAATGAAGTTGTCGAACGCTGGGGAATTGATCGGTTTGTGCGCATGGTGAAATCGAAGCAACTAGGGTATTCCGTGGAGCTGGCGAGCTTGCATTCGCAACTTATTTGCAGAGTCGTCGTTGAGTGGCGCCGAGTCGTGATGATGGCAGTGAAGAAGTCGGTTTTATGGGTGCACTGAACAGCCTTGGTGACATGGTATTGCGTATGTGCGCTTTGGCGGGGCGATGAGTTCCATCGTGACCGGGGTAGCAGCGGGTGTGGTTGGGACGTTGGCGATGGATCTGCTGAACAACCTCGTCGCCAGAACCGGCGTGTTTTTGAAGATAGATGTGGGGATGATAGGGAGAATGGCCGTGGGTTGGACACGCGGGCGTTTCCGCTATGGGCATCCAGACGAGATGGAGCAGGTAACGTACGAGGTCCTGTACGGTTATGTGGCGCACTACGCCATAGGCGTGGGTCTCGGGGTACCGTACGTGCTCGGTTGGGATGTCTTCATTGGGGGGCCTGCCTCACCGGCATGGGCTCTTGTTTACGGTGTTGGGACGACAGCAGCCTCCTACTTCTTCGTATACCCTTCCATGGGCTTGGGAATGTTTGGCAGGCGATCTCCTGAAGGAGTCAGGGTTGTTCTTTCTCCCCTCGCCAACCACTTCTTCTATGGAGTGGGTTTAGCTGTCGGGGTCGCACTGATGTGAGCGCTTGGGGCGGAGGGATCGAAATGGATTCTGATTTGAATGACGCGTTCCACTGGGCTTTCGGTAGAGGTTTCTGGTATGCTGATCCGCTTGCGGAAATGGAAGGCCTTTTCGAGGAACAGCTCTACTGGTCGCCCGCTCCAGACATACAGTGCGTTCTCTGGCATGTTGGCCATATTGCCCACAGAGAGTGCTTCCACATTCAGTGTATGCTCGAGGGAAGAGATGAGGAGAAGGTCATTCCTGACAAATGTGGGATATTCTCCAACTGCCCTTATGAAGCTGTTCGTTTTAGAGATACGTTCCCCGAGCCTGGCGAAATCGCAGATTGGGTGAGGAGCGTACGAGCACTCTCGCATGAGTTCATATGTGAACTAGAGTCCACAGACTACAATTCTGTACCCAGATCATCATTTGAAGGCGGCTCGATAGCTCGCGTTCTAATGCAGACCGTTGGGCACACGGGGTTGCACATCGGAAGAATCCAGCTCTTGCGTCGTTTGATGAGAAGTGAAAATGCCGAACAGGCGGATGAACTCGACCAGCGATAAGCACAGCAAGACATTCGAGGCGCTAACTCCCAGGCGTGCGGCTCTTGTGCACACGCACGGAGGGTAAGGCTTGATTAGGCGACCGCGGAGGTGGAGGTCACGTACACGACGCGGCGTCGCAGCCGGTAAATGGTACCAGCGAATCACCGGCCTTGGGTTCATCAAGAAGCTCTTTCTCCCCTGTTTCACTCTTACGGCGTTCTGTGTAGGCCTCGCATATGGTTCATGGACCCGCGCTTGCTCCGGCATGTCCTGTCCTTCCATTGCATTGCTCGAGGGATACCAGCCGAGACAAACCGCAAAGGTGTACGCGGCGGACGGCAGGTTGATCACGGAGCTGGGCGCCGAAAGACGCACGGTGTTGACGTTCGACGAGATATCACCGGCAGTTCACGCGGCCTTCGTCGCTTCAGAGGACCGGCGCTTCTACAACCACCGCGGCATCGATTGGCTCGGCATACCGAGGGCGGCCCTGGTGAATCTAGGACAGTTCCGTTTCGCTGAAGGCTTCTCCACAATCACGATGCAACTAGCCCGCAACGTGTTTCCCGACAGACTACCCGCGCACAAAGACCCGCGCCGGAAACTCCGTGAGATGAAGGTCGCCCTGGAGATCGAACGCACCTACGACAAGAACCGTATTCTGGAGCTCTACCTCAATCAGCTTTACTTGGGTGGTAGGGCTTTCGGGGTGGAAGCAGCGGCACAGAGGTTCTTTGGAAAGTCCGCTCAGGACGTCAACGTCGCGGAGGCAGCGACGCTGGCTGCCGTGGCGCGCAACCCCATGTTTTACGACCCTCGGCGCAATCCGGATCACACTCTGAGGCGGCGTAATGTCGTGCTCAATGTGATGCGCGATCAGGATTACCTGACACCCCTCGAAGCGGAGCAGTGGAAGGCCCTTCCGCTAGAGGTCAGCTCCCGTGTCGACTATGGGGATGTCGCACCGTACTTCGTCGAGTGGATCCGTCGGCAGCTCTTCGACCGGTACGGCATGCAGCTATACGAGGGCGGCTACCGAGTCTACACGACATTGGATCTCGACATGCAGATCGCTGCAGAGCGTGCCGTTATGCGGCAGCTCGAGAGGATCGAGAACCAGGAGTACGGTCCGTACCGCCACATCACCTATCAGCAGTACTTGGATGGTGACCACAGCGAGGTGCTCGAACCGGGGCGCACTCCTTATCTGCAGGGCGCGCTCGTGACTCTCGACGCACAAAACGGATATGTGCGTGTTATGGTCGGTGGGCGCGACGAAAGCGACTCCGAGTTCAATCGGGTGATTCAGGCTCTACGGCAGGCGGGATCCACATTCAAACCGTTCGTCTACTCAGCGGCGGTACGTGCCAACGTCCCGCTGAGCCATATCATCGACGATTCACCAATCAGCATGCAAGTGAACCCGAGCGATTCGATGCCATGGGAACCACAGAATTTCGCCCTGGATTTTCTTGGTCCCATGACGTTGAGAAGAGGGTTCTACCTCTCCCGGAACATCGTGGCCATCAAACTGGGCATGGAACTTGGAACAGCCGCAGTGATTGGCGAAGCTCGCCGTTTTGGGATTTCGACCCCGCTGTATCCGGGCCATTCTCTGCACATAGGCGCAGCGTCTGTCAGGATGATTGAGATGGCGTCCGCATACACGTCGTTCGCCACACTAGGTGTTCGTTCGGCGCCTGTCGGCGTGCTGCGTGTGGAAGATGCGGACGGGAGGATCATCTGGGAGCCACAGGTGCGGCGAGAGAGAGTCCTCGACCAACAGCGGGCCTGGCTTTTGACGTCGCTGATGCGGGACGTGGTCAGACAGGGCACGGCTGCAACAGCAGTCCGCTGGAACGGGGGCTTTCAGCACCCTTCGGGTGGGAAGACTGGAACAACCAACAACGGCGCAGACGTGTGGTTCATGGGCTTCACTTCCGAGTTGGTGACAGGCGTTTGGCTTGGTTTCGATCAACCTCGCAAGATCATGGTGCAATCCTCAGGAGGCCGTCTTGCGGCCCCTGTCTGGGCCGACTTCATGAACTACGTGTACGAACGGCGAGCGCCTCCGGGAGACTGGGATACATCGGCGGGTATCATCACGCGGCGGATCGATCACGAGACAGGCTATCTGGCGTCAGGGTGGTGTCCCGAGGAGTCTACGTCGGACGAGTGGTTCATCCCTGGTACGGAACCGACTGAGGTGTGCCCGATTCACAACCCGTTGAGAACGGGGATTCCGGGGCCGGCGAATGACGATGGCGCTGGGGATAGTGAAGGCAAGTAGCAGTTGCGGTAAGTGCAGCGGATGTGTTGATGTGCCCCTCCTATCGGATGGCCTGGGCGATATCAGGATCAAATCTCCTACCCGGGGATTCCCCGGGTCCTCTTATCTGGTATCTCCCCAAGCCCTGATTCTGCCGCACCCCGATCCTTCCGATTGCGTCTCGACCTTAGCTTCGATTCGAGTAGGCTTGGGCACTGGAACCGTGCCTCTGTAGAAGAAGCGGGTCACGGGTTCTGCCTGCAACATCCGATGCAAAGGATCCTACTATGAGCGAGCCTCGTGTTCTCTGGGTCGACGATGAGGAAACCGGACGCACGTTTCTGATTCGGTTTTTCGACGAAGACTACGAAGTCACGAACCACCCATTTCGTTATTAACACTAGGGAGGAGTGGACAACGTGGAGCGCCGAATTCTTTTTGTCGATGACCAACCAGACATACTTGAAGGCCTCAGAAACCTCCTGCGGCGTCAACGCCGCAAATGGGATATGGCGTTTGTCGAGAGCGGAGATGACGCGATTGACAGATTCGAACAGTCACCGTTCGATGTGATAGTCTCTGACATGCGTATGCCGGGCATGGACGGAGCGTCCTTACTGGAACGAATCCGCGACACATATCCCGATACGGTTCGCATCATTTTGAGCGGACACTCCAGCTCGGAGTCGTCGGTGCGAGCCATATCGGTGGCGCACCAGTTTCTGGCGAAGCCGTGCGAACCGGAAAAGTTGGAGTCTGTGGTTGAACGCGCCTGCAAACTACGAGAGTTGGTCGGCGACGAGAGAGTTCAGGAGATTCTCGGCAAAATCGATACTCTGCCACCCCTACCCAGCACCTACGCCAAACTGAATGAAGTGGTTAGCAGCCCTGACCACGGAGTGAGGGAGGTCGTAGAGGTCCTCGAGCAAGATATGGCGATGGCTGCCAAGATACTTCAACTGGCCAACTCGTCGTTCTTCACCACCGGAATGGAGATAACAGACATTGAGTTTGCGGTGGCTCGACTCGGATTCAGTCTGGTGAAAAGCCTCACATTGTCAGCAGAGGTATTTGGCGACGCTAGTGCCGCGTGCGAAGGACTGTCCCGCGACGCACTACAGCGGCACTCGCTGCTGGTTGCCGATCTAGCTAACGGGATCTTGACCGACAAAAAGGCCAAGGAGAATGCATTTACAGCCGGCCTCCTGCACGACATAGGGAAGCTCGTTCTGGCGTCCCAGCTGCCGGATCAACTCGAACAGGCGACCGGTGTGTCACAGTCGGAGGGTATTCCACTGCATGTGGCGGAACAGAGAATCAATGGTACCACTCACGCTGAGATCGGGGCGTACCTGATCGATTTATGGGGGTTGCCATCCAATGTGGCCGAGGCAGTAGCGAACCATCATGCACCTAGCCGTGTGGAGTCGTCCGATATGGATGTACTTGCGGCGGTTCATGTAGCCAATGTCTTGGCGCACGAACTCGGCGGTTCCGGAAATGGTTCGTCCGAGAGTGACTCGGTCATGCTGGACTCAGCGTATCTGGCCCCGCTAGCCGCAGACGGCCAGATCGACACCTGGCGCGAGATGGCGGCCGAAAAGGCCGAGTTGTCTGATGTGTACAACTGATTGCCGTCCTGCACGGATGGAGGAGCTTGGCTTCGAGCATATCCAGTTCAAACCTGAATGGGAATATGTGAATTCGGCAACCGGGTTTGAATACAAGAGCGGAGTAATCCCCGGAAAGCTTATCTATTCGTCATTGCGGGGAAACGTCGATGCGGTGGATGCGGAAGATGCGGTCAAAACGCTTGCCGACATGTATGAATTCGGTTCCATGAGAGGCGCCACACCTATACGCGTGGCTGACTATTCTGGGGTCGACCGAGCGCCACTGGCAGCACGAAAACAATACGCACGGCTCATACAAGGACTGAACGAAGAGTACAACTGCAGACCAGAAGCCACATATATCTGCGGGGCAAACCTCTTCATTAGGTCAGCTATTCGCGTGTTTGCAGCCATCGTGGGGCAGCGGTTTGTATTCGTCGATTCTGTCGAACAAGCCTTCAGGATAATCCAGGCGGAACAGGCACCCGCCACACCTACCGAGGCACGGATCGAGGTGAGCCAGAGCGATCTCGACGAAATAAATGCCATCTGCAGCAGTTTGTTTTGGACTGAGGCACAATCTGAGGCTAGCCCGCCAGACATCTCGCCAACCAATCCACTAGCAGAACTACGGGACACCCTTGCGCTGGTAAGAGAGGATATAGCTGAGTTTCTCGAACAGGACGCACGGCGCGGACAAACACTGTCGGAATTGCTCGAGGCCATACACGCAGGGCTGATAATCGTGGATGAGGTCAGCCACGACGTTCTGTATGCAAACGCCGCTGCCGCTGCGATGGCGCTCAGCACGCCGGACTCGATGATTGGCAGGCGGTGCCACGAGTTCATATGTCCCGCTCAGGAGCATCACTGCCCTATCACAGACAAGGGTTTGACGGTTGACAAAGCGGAACGTGTGCTGCTCGGGTCGGACGGTAGCTCCTGTCCCGTGATCAAGTCGGTCAAGAGGTTTGAGTACCAGGGCCGTCCTTGCCTGTTGCGCATTCCGGCGATTTCGAACAGTGATTCCGGATGAAGACGATCGCCGAATCC
>CAZFHS010000087.1:0-10131 GCA_964518955.1 uncultured Gemmatimonadaceae bacterium
CAATCAGCTAGGACGGAGTCCGCTCTTGACAATCACTTTCATAGAACCGCCCTACTCTGGCAACCCCATCCGCCGACGCAGTGCCCGAAACCGCGGGTCTTCACGTAGGGGATCGTAAATCGGATCCGCGTTCAGATACGGCATATTGGAATTGCGCTCCTCGAAGCTGCGTTCCAGCCAATCGAGGGCTAGGTTGGTCTGTCCCGCACAGAGATACCACCATGCGATCCCCATGGGATCGACGTACCTCACATTCCGTAACGCCGCCAACGTATCGCCCATGCGGCGCGCCGCCCCCCGATAGTCGCCTTCCGCGTAGAACAATGCGAGCGCTTCTTCGGTTTCAGTGAACTCCATCACAGCGTAGGACAACCGTGCTGCAGCAACCTCTTCATCGTACATGCCCTTCGCATGGTACACGTTACTCAGCCCATTGAGCGCTGCCGGATAATTTGGGTCTCTTTCGAGCACACTCTGGAATTGCGCGATGGCGTCGTCGTATCGACGCGCAAGGTACAACACAAAACCGTAGAGACTCCGAGCCATTGGATCCAAGGGATCTAGTTCGATGGCTCGCTCAGCGTGCCGCATCGCCTCGTCCTGACGTCGCATCCAGATCAAGAAGTGCGCATACGCGGCCCGCGGAGTAGGGTAGTTCGGGTTGAGCTCGATGGCCCTCTGAAACGCTGCCTCCGCACCTGTCCAGTCCCAGTCGGTCCACGCGCGAACGACCGCCAAGGTGTACTGCACTTCCTGGTGCGCGTTATCCAACGAAACGGCTCTTTCGACAGCCGCTCTTGCTTTCGGCGCTGCCTCACTGGCCGGGGCAATTCCCATTAGCTGTCGGTTCATCCACACTATCGCGATACCCTCGTAGGCCAGGGCGTAGTCCGGATCGATCTCCACACTGTCCCCCGCCCGGTATACTGAGCCCTCGACAAGAGCATCGACGCCCAACTCAGTCGCGATCTCACGAATCGGCTTCTGCGTGTTCTCGTATTGGAGCACTGACGTACGGCCGATCACTGCCACCCCGGCCTTCTGGAGCTCGGAGATCAGCGCGTTGTGCATCCCCGACACGAAGTACTCCTGCTCGGGATCGTTCATGAGATTGGCGGGCGGTAATACCGCCAGACGCTCGTATGCGGGACCGCCGAGTATAGTCGACAGGAACCACGCAGCCACGATCACGACACCGATTGATGCAGCTGCTACTGCGCGCAGAGGCCAACGCGCCCTTCCCACACGCACCTCCACCATCTCCGCCGTCAGCGCCTCAGCAAACTGCTGCGCCGTCACAAACCGATCCGCCGGCGTCTTTGCCAGCGCTCTCGAGAGCGCCGTCTCAACCGCAGGAGGCACGCTCTCCCGCACTACCGAGATCCGCGGCGTCGGCTCGGCCAGCTTCTTGGCGATCAATGCTTGTGGCGTGGACGCAGTGTAAGGGGCATCACCAGCCAGCATCTCGTACAACACACAACCGAGGCTGTACAAATCACTACGGGCATCAACTTCACTTTCGCCCGCCGCCTGCTCCGGACTCATGTAAGCAGGTGTGCCCACTGCAAGCCCCGTCTCGGTGAGCCGCTCACCACCCGCCGCGCTCACCGCCCGTGCAATCCCAAAGTCCGCCACCACCGCTTCACCTGCCGACAGCAACACGTTTTCCGGCTTGATGTCACGGTGGATCAGACCTTGGCTGTGAGCGTCGCTCAAGGCAGCGGCGACTTCCTTGGTGATCTGGAGCGCATCATCAATTGGGAGTTGCCCCTCCCGATTCAAACGGTCGCGGAGTGTCTCGCCCTCGACGTAGGGCATGACGTAGAACAAGAAGGCGGACAGTCGGACAGGCGGACGGTCGGACAGTTGTTCCTCGGCAGTGCCGGAATCAAGGAGCGGGAGGATGTGGGGGTGGTTGAGCTTGGCTGTGACTTCGATCTCACGCAGGAACCGCTCGGCGCCGAGTGACTCGGCAAGTTCGGGACGCAGCACCTTCACCGCCACCTTGCGGTGATGCTTTAGGTCTTCGGAGAGGTACACCGTCGCCATCCCGCCAGCGCCAAGCTCACGTTCGATCGCGTAGCGGTCGGCGAGTGCCGTCTTCAGACGCTCGAGCTGGTCAGTCATCGGGAATAAGGTGCAGCAGAAATTGAGAACAGGCGAGGTTCACGAGTCCGCGACCCGTTGCAACATGTTTTCGCCAGATCGCGGAACTCTAACTATGTAACAAAGCCGTTCGGTCCGAGCACTAGCCTTTGAATTGATTGAGCAGACTTCGGCGGGGCCTGAGCTCCCGGAGGAACTGCTCTCCAGGCAGGCACCAGATATCGTCGACTAGCAGTCTCTCGGTGCCTCGGTATAACAGCATGGGTTCGCACTCAGGGTATTCTGTCCTGAACGACCTGAGAGGGCGCAGGTCCTGCGGCCGGACTACTGCCGAGTTCTTAACCTCGATCGCCCAGAAGCCAAGGTCGCCGTACACGATAAAGTCAACCTCAGTGCCGGCACGCGTTCGCCAGAAATAAAGGTCAGTGCCGGCACCCGAGTACGCGATCCAGGCTTTGAGGTGCTGCGCCACCAAGCCCTCGAATGCACACCCATCTATTTCCTCCGGTTGGTCCAACGGCCCGTGCGGCCGCAACGAGCGGTACACCCCTGCATCGAAATAGTAAAACTTGGGGTGAACAGTTGTTTTCCTCTGTGCTCGCTTGGCAAAGATCGGCACAGTGAAGCATAGCAGGAGATCGTTCAAAACCTCGAGGAACCCTTGTACGGTGCGTCGCTCAACATGGCATTCCCGCGCGACGTTGCTGACATTGAGAACCGACGCATGGGAGAAGCTCACTGCTTCGAGAAACCGAGCGAAGTTTCCGAGGTTACGCACCCATCCTTCCCGTTGCACCTCCTCCTCCAAATAGAGGGAGACGTAGGCCGACAAGACATCGTCGGCTGCCTCTGCCGCAAGAACTATCGGCAGCAAACCCGTTTGGAGAGCCGTGTCGAGCCGGAAACTCGGCAGTTCCGCTGCCATGAACGGGTGCATGGTACGCACCAGAGCCCTTCCGGCGAGTAGATCCACACCGCCGCGGCGCAGCTTGCGCGCACTCGAACCGGTCATTATGAACTGCCTACCGGATTTCTGCTCGATGAGGCTGTGCACAGTGTGGAGCAGCTCTGGGACACGTTGCACCTCATCAACCACTACGACTTCCGCACCGGGCGCGCCAGCGATGAGTTCCTCGAGCCGCTCAGGGCGTGCACTGAGTCGGCGAAACGTATCCTGTTTGAGGAGATCGACGAACAGCGCGTCAGGAAACTTCTCTTTCAACCAAGTGGACTTGCCTGTACCTCTCGGTCCGAAGAGGAAGGAGCTGCGATCCGGAACTGGGAGAAATCGAGGTATCAATTCCATAATTGCACTCAAAATGGAATTATTGTTTCCAAAAAGCAACCTCTGTTGTTTGCTCGAGAAAAGTCGATTGAGCCAAGTCATTGCCCCATCGGCCTTTACAAGTCGGGCCGGTGGGATCTGGCAGTCGCTAGCGCGATTGGCAGTCGCTAGCGCGATTGGCAATCGCTAGCGCGATTGGCAATCGCTAGCGCGATTGCTCGGCAGTTGCTGTCGCAACTGCAGGCTGCGCAAATACCGCAGGCACACCCCATTGCCAGTCAGGAGGATAGAAAACACGACACTATATCGGTTTTTCGGGGGATTCCGGGCGTCAGTGCCGTACTTTTCAGACTCCAAAACAAACCCCCGCCGTCACTACGGGGTTCCGGCCTCGTTATAGAGGCACGCCGAGGAGGCAGCGTGAATTCTCCAGCACTCGTTAACTCGAGCATGATCGCGATGACAGCAACGGCGCTGTTCGTCGCGGCCTGTTCCAAGGCTGCCGAGGCGGAGTATCCGATTGCCAATATACGCGACAGTGCCGGGTTCAGGTATGGACTGAAACCGAGGGGTCCGACCGTTTACTGGTCTTCGAACGCGAGGGGACATCGATGTGTGGGGGCGAATCCTCTCAGTCTATGAAGCGTCAGACGACGTTGGTCGGTCCTGCTCCGAGTTGTTTGTCAAGCCTGGGTTCAGGGGTGAGAGCTTTATGGCTCACGCCTGTCCTCCGGTGGGTGTGCTTTCGGAGGTTACGGGCACGGACGTTAGGCGTCATGGCCGTCGGCTTCCACTATTTGCCGACCGTTCTATCTATTCGGTCCAACCGATATAAAAAACTACGACCGCGATAACGAAGAGGATTATCCGAAAGAACAATACCCACCCTCGGAAATGACTCTCCAGCAAATTGACCGACCAGTTCCAGTGGAGCCATCGATGGATGCGAATTCTGAGTCGCACCAACTGTGGCGCGAACGGAATTAGGATGACGAAGACGAAGGCTATTGTAAAGAGCAGCCACGAATACATGTCACCTCCCGACCGCAGAATCGATCGTTCGGCAAGAGCATCCTTCAGACGGTCGAATGCCTCGGTCATCGATGACCTCAGTAATCAGCCAGCCTAGAATACGAATCCGAGCGTGGTGTGGCTAGAGTCCGTTCTGCTGACGCCAGCTTGATCTGGCGTATGATGCCAATTTGCAGCCAGGAAGATGGGCCGCTCTCGCAGCTAGATGCTCTTCCCTTATCAACCAGTGGTTCAGGGCGTATCTTTGTTTTTTCCCTGGACTGCCTGTTCAGGCCGGCATTTCTGCTGAAAACCATCCTTCGTCAAGGAGCAGGGGATATGCCTACTTACGAGTATCGCTGCGAGAACTGCCGAAAAGAATTCTCCCGCGTAGAAACAATCTCGCAGCACGGGAAGAAGCGGCCCAAGTGTCCCAAGTGCGGCTCCGCCAAGGTCATGCAGGTCTTCAGGCCGTTTTTCGCCAAGACCAGCAAAAAGAGCTGAAGCTCGAGTGACTCGTCCGAGTCCCGCTGCCACGCAACGGTAGTCTTTGGCCCGCCGCAGGACTGACGGCGCATCAGACCACAGCCAGATGGCGAGATCGCTTGAGCCACCACCTGCCATAGAATGCCGCGCGTACGGCTCACGCATAGACTCCTCTGGCAATATTGCAATGGGAGGTCAACTGATGCAGCGGGTTTTGCTCGCAATCCTTTCTTCTCTCGCGATCATGTACGTGATCCCATTCCCCGTCTACGGAGCTCTCTACGCATTTGCCGGCTTGCGGCCACCGACTGAGGGCACGGCCGCCCTATTCATGCTGAGTGTGCTCGTGATAAAGGTTGGAGTAGCGACGGCCTTCGTGCTGCTGTACTTCCTCGCACTCGAGAGTTGGGCGCGACACTGGATCAGATACGCCATCATCTGGTGGTCAATGTTTGCCGTGGTGGAGGTTGGCCAGGCCATCACCCCGGACTATTCCTGGCCTGCAGCGATCGGTGGGATAATTGCGGAAGCGTTGTATTTCCCGCTCGCAGCGTTTGTAGTGTTCCGCTTTCTGGGCCCACGTGTAGAGCCAGCCACTGGTGTGCTGTGAAGACCGCAGCCATACCGCCAGCGCCAAGCTCACGCTCGATGGCGTAGCCGTCTTCAGACGCTCGAGCTGGTCAGTCATCGAGTATAAGACGCAGCAGAAATCAAGGATAGGCGAGCTTCAGGAGTGCAGCGATTACTATCGCGTTGAGAAACAGACCCCAAACAAACCCCACCATTCATTACGTACCACGTACCGATGCAACTATTCTTTGCCAGATAGAGCGTTACAGAATGTAGACGTCGGGTCTAATGGGCGACCTTTCTGAACCCATGCTGGACGAGAACGAGGCGGCGTCCTGCTGGGGCTTGTCACCGGTCGTTTCTAAATGCATGTTCTGCCTTGCATTCAAGTGTCCCGCGGCAATTGATGGCCCCATCAACCGGTTGCCCCGCCGCACGCAACGGCGGGTTCCAGCGAGGAGGAACACATATGTCCACAACCCTATTCATAAGCCGGGATGTCACCAGGATAATCTCACGTGATGCGAGTGACATGTGCCCCCGATGGAGCTGTGTGCCACCCCTCACCGAAGAAGAAACGAGGTGCCCGCCTCCAGCCGAGTCAATTGTGGGCTTTAGGCTGCGCGATGCAAGTGATGTGATCATGCAACGCGTCAGCAGTTTGATTCAGCTGCTGGAAGGTAGAGCCCTGATCGTTCTCAGTGTGCCTCCTGATCAGCTAGAGGAGTTGAACGAACGTATCGCCGCCATGGGTAACTTCCGGACGGAGGGAATCTCTGAGGAGAACACCTAGAAGATTCCCTTGCGGGTCGCGGTCAGGGCCGACGGTACCACTGTCCATTCGGGCGCTGCAGTACGCGCAGCAGTTCAGAACTGACGACGAGACAGCGATTGCGACGCGGTTGTACCGGTTCAATTGCCTGCCGGCCTCGCCCCGCTGGCTCCGTCGGATGCCATCGCTCGCGGCGTTGCAGGAACGGCTTGACCTCGCACGCACCAACAATGCAGCTGAGCAATCTGGTGTGTGGCGGCAATCAGGCGTGCCCCAAGAAGACACCGGATGGATCCTCTGGCAGCGCGGAGAGTACTCTGGCGACGACCCGCGAGACTTCCGATTCAAGCTATACGTGAGTCCGACGCCCGAGGAGCTGTTGACTCAGTTCACCCGCATCATGGATGCGCTGAGCGAGACCGAAGTGTGCGCCGTGAAGCTTGGGAACACAGTCTACGGATTGCTGCGACCGGACAAAATGGTGGCCTACTTCCGGAACAGAGAGTCGCTGAAGGTGGCCGCGGAACAGCTGTCTCCGTCCTTGGATGGCATCGAGGCTCACGCAGTTCCGTTTACAGCAAATCTCAGCGAGAACGGAGTGCTGTCATGGGGAGTCGACCCCGTCACCAGCGGGGAGAAACCCATACTACAACTCCAGAGTTGGCGCGGTTGGATCACCCGGCAATTGGCACGAGCATTAGTCCAAGCGAGGCGTGACACGGAATCGGGCGATGCACCGTGGAAGTTCGCGCTAAACCAGCTCGGTCCTCTCGGGATTGATCCCACCACCTTCGCTCCCGCTATTCCCGGATGGGCCGGTGAAGAATCAACCTGAGCTACCGGATCCATCAGACGAATTGGTGGTCCTCCCAGCTGATGTGAAGATCATTCCGATGAGCGAGCTGCCTGCCCGGGAACGAGAGGCGCTTGGGGCTGCAACAAACGACCGAGTGGTGTACCGACCGGGAGGTCGCACGTGGATGAAGGTAGTGAATGCCCCTGCCGCAGAGTTGTTGGACGAATTTCGTAGCCCGATCTCGGCACTGGATGCAGTTGCGGCATATGCTCGGAAGCGACGCGCAGACCCCAGGCAAACACTAAACGACGCCTTGCCGTTGCTAAGGAGCTTTCTGCTCGAGCGCCTGCTGGTACTTGCGGACACCGGTGATGCAGACCAAATCGAACCCGACCTCGAAATCGACAGGATCGGAACGTTCTCCATTAATGGCTGCGTTCAGGTATCGAACGACACCGAGTTGTATCAAGGCCGCTCCGATGACGGAGTCTATGGTGCCATCAAGCTGGCACGACCGGACAGCGCGCGGGGCGCATTCTTTGTGCAGCGTGAAACAGACGCTCTCGAGAAGGCACGTGGTGCCGCGAGTCCTCGAATTCTTGAGCAAGGCTTGCACCAGGAGCGGCCCTTCGTCGCCATGGAATGGTGCCGAGGAGTGCAAGCCGGAGTGCTGGCGCGCGAGCACCGAGAGGACAGGTCGGGTAGAGACGGTCGCAAGCTGCTGCAACTCTGCGTTGCCATCCTCGACGCGTATGACAGGCTGCACCACGCGGGGGTGATACACGGGGATGTACATCCGCACAATGTGCTCGTTGATGACAGTGGTAAAGCAACCGTAATCGACTATGAACTCTCCAGATTAGAGGGGGAGCCGGAAACGACACAGGCAGTTCGCGGCGGTACCGGGTATTATTTCGAGCCAGAGTACGCGTACGCCAATATTGCCGACGAACCGGTCCCTGTTCCGACACAACTCGGCGAGCAATACTCGTTGGCGGTGTTGTTATACCACCTGCTCACCGGGGCACACTACCTCGATTTCTCGCCATACCGAACGGCAGTACTGCAACAGGTTGTTGACGAGGAACCTCGGACATTTGCCTCAGTCGGTGTGCGGGCGTGGCCAGAGGTGGAGGCAATTCTCGGCAGGGCCCTTTCCAAGAAGCCCCCTTCTCGTTTCAGATCTGTGGCCGCCTTTTCCCGCGTGCTATCGGACGTGAAGACAACAACCAAGCTGCCATTGCAGGCAACCGACGCCACACTTCGTGAACGGTTTCTCGAGCGCGTTGTCTCACGTATGGGCCTCGACGGACCCTTGATCGCACGGGGTATCGAACAGCCGCCGACCGCGTCGGTAAATTACGGAGCCGCAGGTGTCGCCTATGGTTTATACCGGATTGCGTGTGCTTCCGAAGATCCTGTGCTGCTTGCCGCAGCCAACGTCTGGCTGGCACGAGCCCATGAAAGTGCATCTACCGCCGACGGTTTCCGCCATCGCGAATCACAGGACCATCCAGCTATTCCTGGACCCGTGTCGCTCTACCATTCTGCATGTGGCATCTGCGTGGTCGAAGCAACACTGGCTAGGGCCGAAGGAGACGGTGAACGACTCGCCACGGCCATAGCGAGTTTCGCGAGCAGTTCAAGGCAGGAATCTCCCAGACTCGATCTAACCCTGGGCGAGGCCAGTGTGCTGCTGGCGTGTGCAATTCTGAGCGAGGTTGCCATCAACGAGGCATCGGGGGATCTCATTGAACGTGGCAATGAATCACTCGAGCGGCTGATTGACGCGCTGCCGGAGGCGGACCGAGCGACCGTCTCGGGACTGAATTGGGGTATCGCACACGGGTGGGCCGGCGTGCTGTACGCAATCCTTCGCTGGTGCGATGTGTCGGGTAAGGACATCCCGCACGAGGTCGAGTCGCAGCTTGTGGAGGTGGCCGCTCGGGCAACGCGCTGGGGCAGGGGCATGCGTTGGCCGTGGGTCGACGAGGGACGTCCAGTAAGTGGTCCCGCCTACATGCCAGGTTGGTGTAACGGAAGCGCGGGATTCGTGCACCTGTGGCTGTTGGCACACCAACTCTTGGGTGACGAGGAGTTTTTCCGCTTGGCGGAAGGAGCCGCCTGGCATGCATGGGAGGCGCCGAAACCTGAGGCCCCTGATCTTTGCTGCGGCTTGAGTGGTCGGGCATACGCGCTGCTCGCCCTCTATCGCCATACCGACGACGTCGAGTGGTTGGGGCGGGGCCGGAGCCTCGCAGACAGGGCGGTAGCTGCGGCCACCTCCAATCCGGGCGAATATCGTGACAGCCTCTACCGTGGGGACCTCGGCGTGGCGGTGCTCGGGGCCGATCTAACGCGCCCTGACGATGCCGCGATGCCGTTGTTCGAATCCGAACGGTGGCCGACACCCAAATGACAGATCGGGGCAACTGACTTTGGTGGATCACCTGGATCGCGTGCGAGCGGCGCTGGTTGGCAGGTACGATGTCAGCGACGTGCTAGGGAGCGGTGGCATGGCAACCGTCTACCTGGCAAGTGACGTGAAGCACGACCGGCAGGTTGCCGTCAAAGTCTTTCGACCCGAATTGGCCGAAGCAATTGGCTCATCGCGGTTTGAGCGCGAAGTCGAGGTCATTGCCCGTCTGAATCATCCGCACATCCTACCGCTATTCGATTCGGGAGACGCAGACGGACTCTTCTTCTATGTCATGCCGCGGGTCGAGGGTGAATCGTTGGGCGATCGATTGAGCCGCGAGGGTCCGCTGTCGTTTGAGGACGCCATCGCCATCACCGAACAGGTCGCCGATGCGCTGGAATACGCGCATAGCCAGAACATAGTGCACCGCGATATCAAACCAGAGAACATCTTGCTGGCCGGCGCTCATGCCATGGTAGCTGACTTCGGTATCGCGCGTGCAATCGACGAAGCAGCCGCGGAGAGCTTGACCGAAACCGGACTCGTCGTTGGCACCCCGTCTTACATGAGTCCCGAACAGGCGTCCGGTTCGGTGCAATTGGATGGGCGCAGTGATGTCTATAGTCTGGGTTGCGTGCTGTTCGAGATGTTGGCGGGCGAGCCGCCATTCACCGGTCCTACGCCAC
>CAZFHS010000088.1:0-9778 GCA_964518955.1 uncultured Gemmatimonadaceae bacterium
AATCCACCTCGCCCTGCCAGTGTCAGGTAATTTCGGTTTGACATCCGACGGTCTATCTCGCCGAGGACTTGAAGCATCATCGAAAAGTCGCGGTGAAGGTGCTTCGTCCAGAGTTGGCGGCTGCACTCGGCCCCGAACGGTTCCTTCAGGAAATCGAGATAGCTGCACAGCTTCACCATCCCCACATCCTTCCCTTGTACGACTCCGGCGATGCCGATGGCTTTCTGTATTACGTCATGCCCTACGAGGAGGGGCAGTCACTTCGCGAAAAGCTCGCAAAGGAACGCGAGCTACCCATTGCCGAGGCTGTCCGCATTCTCCGAGATGTTGTTGATGCCCTGAGCCACGCCCACAAGCACAACGTCGTACATCGGGACATCAAACCGGACAACGTGATGCTGTCCGACCGTCATGCGCTCGTTACGGACTTCGGCGTTGCGAAAGCTGTTAACGAAGCAACGGGCCGACAGCAACTCACCACCGAAGGCGTTGCACTCGGCACGCCGACGTACATGGCCCCAGAGCAAGCTGCCGCCGATCCACACATTGATCATCGAGCCGACATCTACGCAGTTGGTGCAGTCGCATATGAGTTGCTCACCGGCAGGCCACCGTTCTTGGGCACAACTCCACAGATGATTCTCTCGGCGCACATAACCGATAGTCCCGAGCCGGTGACGAAGTACCGAGAAGCCGTGCCGCCTGCGCTCGAACAGTTGGTGCTCAAGTGTCTAGAGAAGAAGGCCGCGGACAGATGGCAGACTGCTGAGGAGTTGCTGCCGCAGTTGGAGGCGTTGGCGACGCCGAGCGGAGGTGTGACGCCGACCGGGACGATGCCGGTTGATGGAGTTCGAAAACGCCGCCGGATGATGGTAGGAGCAGCGGGCGCGGTTGTCGCAATCGTGGTGGCTGTATTCGTAGTGTGGATGAGCGGAGGAGAGCCAGAGGGGCCTCCGAGGCTCGCTGTACTTCCCTTTGAGAATCTTGGCTCGCCGGATGACGAAGCCTTCGCTGATGGCTTGACGGACGAGATCCAAAGTCGATTGTCCAGCCTGAGCGGGCTTTTCGTCACTTCCTTCACGAGTGCGATAGAGTATAAGGGCCACTCAAAAACCCGCACCGAAATTGGGGCTGAGCTGAGCGTGGATTATTTGCTCGAGGGCACGATGCGAAAGGATCGAGTGCCCGACGGGATCGATCAAGTCCGCATCACGCCGCGGCTCATCCGAATCTCAGATGGTGCGCATTTGTGGTCGGAGCCAAGTACAGCGGAACACGCGGCGGGCGAGTTCTTCCGTGTTCAGGCGGAAATCGCTGAGGAAGTCGCCAGGGCGTTGGACGTCACTCTGCTCGAGCCCGAGCGCCAGCGTTTGGCCGAGCAGCCAACCACGAGCCTCGAAGCGTGGAATCACTACCAGAGGGGCAATCAGTTTTGGTCCCGCAGCACCAATCGAGCGGACAACCGCCTTGCTGCTGAGCAGTATGAGAAGGCTGTTGCAGAAGACAGCATGTTCGCACTCGCTTATGCGGCACTTGCGAGGGCATGGGGCGCAGTCTCCATCAACAAAGCAGACGATGATCCCTGGACCCGTGGTATGGAGGCCTTGGACCACGCCATACGGCTTCAACCGAACCTGCCGGAGGTTCGCCTCGTCCAGGCGGGCCAACACTACGCTCACGGACGGTACGATCAAGCCATAGAGATCCAACGTGAAGTTCTGCGCAACCGGCCAAACCATATCCAAGCACTTGCGAGTTTGGGTGGCGCAGAGCGCCGACTTGGGATGTGGGACGAGGCACTCGAGACCCAGACCAGGTCGATGGCGCTCGACCCGCGAAACCCGGGGGGCGTCTTGCTCCTGGCCCAGACACACGGCCGCATGCGCAATTACGCTGAGGCGGAACACTACTACGGCCTGTACGCCGATCTCGCTCCAGAAGTGCCATCTCGAGGCCGGGCATGGCTGAGGCTGGTGCGCGAAGGAGACGTTTCAGGAGCAGAGCGCCTGTGGCGTCAGGATGTTCAACGTCTCGGTCTGGCGCAGGTGCTGCGCGATCAGGCTTTCTCAGAAATGCACTTCATGTGGTTCGGCCTGCCAAACTGGGCGTTCTGCCAAGATCTCAAAGAGTTCACCGTGACAACACTGGGGGCTGATCCAGCGGACTACTACCTGGCTCGTGCGGTGTCGGAGCATACAGAGGGTGACACGGTACGAGCCCAAGCCTACTACGACTCTGTGCGAGCTGTACTGGAACCGATCGTGCAGATGCAGCCTGATATAGCCTGGGCGCACTCACAGCTCGGTATCGTGTATGCGGGATTAGGCCGCCACGACGATGCGGTGCGGGAAGCATTGAGGGGTGTTGAACTGCGCCCTCTATCAGGTGACGCGTTTGCGGGCACGCAATCCCTGATGTACCTGGCTCGGACCTACATTTTGGTGGGTGAGTACGATGAAGCCATTGAGATCTTGGATACGCTCGTGAACATCCCTTCCCTCTATTCGAGGGCTTTGCTGCGAGTTCATACACTGTTCGACCCACTCCGTGACCGACCACGCTTCCAGGCGTTGTTCGAGGAGAGGAACTAGCCGTCCGTGTCGTCCCACCAGATCAGAGAGCTGATCGGGCTGAAAAGGTACGACCCCAGGAGTTGGAACGCTTCAAATCACCCGCCGCACTTGGAGCCGTTGGTTTGGGATCTTCTCAACCGGCAAGGGATGTCACATCCCTTGAACTGTGTTGTGCCGCAACAGCTTGAACGCGAATGTCACAGACATCTGTCATAAGAAGGCACGCGCTGCGACAGCGCGTGCCTGGCTACCTAGCGTGTAAACTCTCCCTCCCCCCACCCTCGGAAACAACTGCACCGACTTCCGGATCTTCGGCTCCTCCAGATGCTTCAGAATCGTCGCTCCAGTCTGAGGCAGAAACGGAGACAGCCAATACGCGACCGCGTGCAGCCGTTCCGCCCATCCCGCGAGTGAGCCTCGGGCCTCTTCGATCCTCCCGGCTTTCAAATCGTCAAAGGGACGAGCTGCCGACAGGTCGCGGTTGATTGCGGAGATCTCGGCCCAGAGCGAATCGACTGCCAGATCGAACCTGTAAGCTGACAACGCCTCGTGATACCCATCAGGCGCGGATGGGGTGGCACTCCATTGAATTCCTGGCAGGTCTGCCGCCTCGCAAAGAGAAGTGAGACGAGTGCACAGGTTGCCGAGGTTGTTAGCCAGGTCCGCGGCGTAGATCCGCTCGAGATGCGCTATGGAAAAATCGGTATCCTCGAATGGCCGGACGTGTCCCAGCAGGTAGTACCGAACTGCCTCAGCGCCAAACGCTTCGATGTACTCTCGTGGATGTGTTGCTGTGCCGTCGGACTTACTGATCTTCTTCCCGTCGTTGGTTAGGAACCCGTGGACGACGATGACTTCGGGAAGCTCGAGCCCGGCGGACAGAAGCAGGGCAGGCCAATACACCGCATGGAACTTCCAGACGTTCTTGCCGATGACATGGAGTTTGGTGACATCTGAGTTCCAGTACTCCAAGGTGCTCTCTGACTCGGGATATCCGAGACCCGACAGATAGTTCACCAACGCATCGACCCACACGTATACCACCTGGTCGTCGCTTCCCGGAAATAGAACCCCCCACCCGCCTGAGCGCGCGGCATTCCTGGAAACGGAGAAGTCGCGCAGCCCCCTGTCGATGAATCTGAGAACTTCCGTTTCCCTTGTCTCGGGGACGATGCGAAGACGCCGCGAGGCGATGAGATCTCGGACTGCGTCCTGGTAGCGACTCAGCTGGAAGAAGAAGTTCGTTTCCTCGACCTCGTCGACCTTGGCTCTGTGTTCGGGGCACAACAGCCCATCCAGATCGCGCTCCAAGTAGAAGTCTTCGCAACGGGCACAGTAGAACCCGCGGTGGGATGATTCATACAGGTCGTCGGCCGGAAGGTGCGAGAGAAAATGCTGCACTGCCCTGTGGTGGCTTGGGTCTGCGGTCCTGACGAAGCTGTCTGCCGAAACTGTCAGAGCGTCACACACCTCATGGAAGTGACGCGAGTTTTCGGCGACGAACCTGTCGACGGGCACACCGGCTGCCCTCGCGCTCAGCACGTTGCTGAACGCGTTGTCGTCAGTGCCCGTCTGGAAACGGACGTCCTTCCCGAGCAGCCGATGGTAGCGGGCGATCGCGTCGGCCTGTACCAGCTCGAGCGCAAACCCGATGTGCGGTTTTGCATTCACGTACGGGATGGTCGTGGTCACGTACAATGTGTCGTTCATGGTTCACCTCTCTGAAAAAGAAAAGGCCCCTGAGTCAGAAACTCAGGGGCCCGGATCGAAACCTCGGATCTTCGCGGGTTACACCACTACCGCGCTCCTCCCGAGGCTCTGCGGGCCCGGGAATGGCGCATGTAACCAGCCGTGGTGTATACAAAGATCGTCATCGAAATTCTCCTGTCGGCAGAACGATAGTGCTCGATGGTATTTGGGTCAATCGGCCGATAGACATCACGTCAGTCGAGCCGTACATTGGCGGCGGATTCGCAGGATTCCTTGGAGCGTCGGAATGCAAACAAGTTGGCCTGCCGGTTTTCTGTTGCTTGGAGCCCTGAGTTTCGCCTCGGCGTGTTTTCTAACAGAGCCAGACAACCTTCCGCCGAATGTATCAATCGCCCAACCCTCAAACGGTGCGAACTTCTTTGTCGGCGACACCGTTGAAATTGTCGCGGCAGCCTCAGATAGCGACGGCGTAGTTCGTTCGGTCACGTTTCTCGTGGACGGGCGAACAATTGGGCAAGACACGACCAGTCCGTATTCGGTTCTCTGGTCCACGACGGATGAGGACCTCTTCAGGCACGCGCTGCGCGTGGAAGCGGTGGATGACGATGATGCCAGTTCGGCTGACGTTGTATCCGCGTATACCCAATGGGTGTACCGGCAGCCCGACGCCGTGGGAGATGGCTGGGAGACAGCCTCACTCTCATCCGTCGGAATGGACACGGTTCCGTTTGTGACAATGATGAACAGACTGCGTGAGCGTGACGATCATCGCGTGCACGGTGTGTTGATTGCGAGGCACGGCCAGCTAGTGTTCGAGGAGTACTTCGACGGATACCGCCGTGACGATCAGAACACACTCATACAATTCGATCGCGATGTTCTGCACGACCAGGCATCGTCCACAAAGAGCTTCACGTCGGCGCTGTTGGGTATCGCGATAGAACGCGGCTTCATAGACAGCGTGGGCCAGCCGGTCTCTGACTTATTCCCTGAGTTCGAATGGTTGAGTACCGGGCAAAAGGCGGCGATCACACTCGAACATATGATCACGATGTCTTCCGGCATCCAATGGGATCAACACACGTATCCTCCTCTGGATTCGAGAAACGACTTGGTGCTTTTCGGGCGGAGTGCCACTCCTTGGTACTGGTACTTGTCTCGCCCGCTGGTGACGGTTCCCGGTACGAGCATGAACTACAGCGAAGGCAGCATCAACGTCGTCGGTGAGTCGCTGCGGAGGAGCACCGGAATGCGACTGGATGAGTTCGCAGACGAGTATCTGTTCGAGCCGCTCGGCATCTCACAACGCACGTGGGGCGTGAATTGGGGAGGCTGGATCTGGGCGTCGGGTGACCTTTTCGTTCGCCCTCGTGATATGCTGAAGTTCGGTCAGTTGTACTTGCAGGGCGGTGAATGGGAGGGTGAACAGGTTGTGCCGGCGGATTGGGTCGCCAAGGCGTCAGTGCCTTACCACGTATTCGACTCCACCTCTATGGCACACGAGCAGTTCTGGGCCACCACTGCCGACATGCCAGGATACAGCTATGCGTGGTGGATCTTGGCTCCGGAATCCTATGGCGTGAACGCGTTCACGGCCAACGGCTGGGGGGACCAACGCATCATGGTTTTGTCCGAGTATGACCTGGTGGCGGTGTTCACTGGCGGCTCACAATGGGAAGTACCGTTGATGACGTCGCACGAGATGATGATGCAGTACGTGCTGCTGTCAATCCGTTGAATCTGTCTCGAAGACTGTGTCTGATCAGATGATGCGCCACACGTTACCGCTCAAACTTCTGACCGTCGTCGTAGCCGTCGGCTGTGCCGGAGCGGAGTTGCCGGCGCCGTACGTCAACGCACCACCAACCGTGACGATAGTGACGCCCGAATTAGAAACAACGATCTCGAAGGGCGACACCGTTCGCATCACCGTGGAGGCGTCAGACAGTAACGGAGTCGTAGCCGCCGTGGCCTTCCACATAAACGGAGATTCGCGTGCTACCGACACAGAAGCTCCGTTCGAATTCGTCTGGAACACTTCGGACGCGATCTATGTGGACCATGAGATTCGTGTGGTGGCAGTCGACGACGAAGGCGCATTCTCGGAGGCGAGTCTGGATGTCGCGGTGGATTGGGCTTACAGGCAACCGGAACATGTTCTATACGGTTGGCAAACCGGGTCGCTGAATGAGGTTGGTGTCGACGTCGCCCCTATAGACGACCTCATGCGGCGTCTGCGGAGCATTCCCGACACACTGGTGCACAGCGTACTGATAGTGAAGGACGGGATCCTCGTACTCGAGGAGTACCTGGAAGGGAAGAAGTACACCAATCCGGAATACCAGGACGCGATGCCGACATTCCCGTTCCATCGCGACACCGTTCACAACATCGCTTCGATCACCAAATCTGTGACGTCGGCCCTCTTGGGCATCGCCATCGACATTGGTCTGATAGACAGTGTGGAATGTCGGGCAGCGGAGTTTTTTCCGGAGATAGACGCGTTCCAGGAGGCCGGGAAGAATGAGATTACGCTGGAACATCTGGTCACCATGTCGTCGGGCCTCGAGTGGGATCAACACGCTGTCGGGCTGACGGACCCGGAAAACGACATCGTATGGTTCTACACCTCAACGAACCCTGTCGCCAGCTACGCCGGCAGGCCGCTCGTCGCAGAACCGGGATCTCTGTTTGTTTACAGCGAGGCCAGCATCAACACCGTTGCGCGCGCCATCGAACGAGCGAGTGGAATGTTGCTCGACGAGTTCGCCGCGGAGTACCTGTTCGGGCCGCTTGGCATAGACGATGCCCGTTGGCTGATTATTCGCGAAGGTTTTGTATGGGCGTCGGGAAACCTCGCGATCACGCCTCGATCCATGGCGAAGATAGGGCAGCTGTACCTCGATCGCGGCGTCTGGAACGGCGAGCGTATCGTCTCGTCGGAATGGATCGACCGCTCGGCGGCAGCCTTCCATACGTTCGACGGGCCGTGGAGGTACGGGTACGGGTATGCGTGGTGGTTGGACGCATACGACGACTGGGCGGTAGAGACAATCGCGGGCCACGGCCTGGGTGGCCAACGCATTCACGTGATCCCCGCCCTTAATGCCGTGGTGATCCTCACTGGCGGCTGTTACTGGATACCGCCGGTGACGCATCCGGACCTCATACTAGACAATTACATCATTCCCGCACTCCGCTGAACTAGAGCGTTTCGGCGCTCGCTCACTCCACAATTGACGTTTTCTTGACGCACCACACACAGACTTCCCACAGCGGTCGGCCCGATTTGAACCACAAGAACGAAGCCGCCCGCTCTCAGGAGGTCATATGATATCCCGCAATTTGGTTCGCTCAGTGGCAGCCACGGCTCTGTTGTGCTTTGCTGTCGCAGCGACCGCCGCAGGACAAGAAGACCCGGATGATGTTGTGGAATTCCAATCCAGGAACCTCGGCGGCCCTCGTCTCGGAGTAACGCTCGTAACCGGAAACGGGGAGCTTTGGCGAGATCTGGAGGCTAACTCCGTTGGCCGCATAATCAGCCAGTTCGGGTGGCACTTCGAATACCAAGTCATTCCCCTCGGCGGTGGTCCGCAGTTCGTGATCGAACTGGTGCCCATGATTGGCGGAGTGGAGTACGGGAAGGTGATCCCAAGCGGCAGCCTCGCAATGGGAATCCGTTTTCCGAACGGGCTCGAGTTTGGCCTGGGGCCAAACGTGGTGATTACCGGCGGCACCGATCCGGTGACAAGTGGTTTGCTCATGGCAGTCGGGAAGAGCTTCGGATACGGCGGAGTGAGCATTCCGCTGAACCTGGTATGGGTGCGCAATCCGGACGGCAACCGATTCTCGATGGTATTTGGCTACGCAATCCGCACGGGCTCGGGCAGGCCCTGAGAGGAGGAATCAATGCGTTTTTCTGTTGCTATTGCTCTTGCCTCGGCGGTTGCACTTTGGGGATGCCTCGACGATCCACAAACCATCTATGACCCACTGGACGATCAAGCTGAGATAACCGAGATCCCGGCGATTGAATACCAAGCACTCGTTGCGTTATACGAAAGTACCAACGGAACGGGTTGGACAAACAACGTCGGATGGCTCCGGACGAATACGCCGTGTAGTTGGTATGGAGTCCATTGCGAGGGCGGAACCGTCTTTGGCCTGAACTTCGACGGCAACCGACTGGCTGGTTATCTCCCACCGGAGTTAGGCGACCTGCGCAACCTGACGTACCTGGTTTTCCAAGGTAACGCGATGTCGGGAGAGATTCCCGTTGAGTTGGGCAACCTCGACGGCCTGATAGTTCTAGAGCTCAACGACAACTACCTGTCAGGTCCGATACCTCCGGAGTTGGGCGAACTGACGAAGCTGGAGATTCTGAATCTGCACAACAACCAGTTGTCAGGATCGATCCCTGTCGAGTTGGGGAACCTCACCAACATGCGCGATCTCTATCTCCACGAAAACGAGCTCGTGGGCACGATCCCTATGGAATTGGGCAACCTGCTCGAACTCAGGGTGATGTTCTTGAGGCACAATCAGCTGACCGGGTTGGTGCCCATAGAGGTCGCGACGGTCGCGGGATCGCTCGACCCTGAATACCACTGCCATTTCGTGCCTGGCAACGCCGGCCTCTATTTGCCGGACACGCCGGAGTACAGGGCCGCAGACACAGACAGGGATGGTTTCATCTGTCGTCTGGGCTTCACGCCGTTGCAAGGAGGGCGAAGATGAGACTTCCGCCAAGGCTCCGCACCATGGGCCTGTTCTTCGCCACAGCCTCGATTTGTGCCGCACTCGTCGGGTGCCTCGAGCCCTTCGAACCAGCTGTCGTCTCAGTCGTGGTGACGCCAGCAGATGTTCAACTCGTGTCCATCGGAGAGGCCGTCCAACTCTCGGCGGTTGCTCGTGACGTGGACGGCGATGAGATCCCAGACAAGACGTTCACGTGGTCTTCGACAGGCTACGGTACCATCACGGTCGACTCAGATGGACTGGTGACGGCAGTTGGAAACGGCGCTGCGACGGTTGTCGCCACATGCGACGGAATCACTGGCACTGTGGTGGTTACCGTCATCATCAGAGTGGCAAGTGTCGAGGTGGATCCTTACGCTGCGACCCTTTATGCGTTTGAGGATTCGGTGCACTTGATCGCAACGGCGCGTGATGCCTATGGCAACCCGGTCGACGGCGGCACCGTTACCTGGTCCTCATCAGACACGACTGTCGCCACTGTTGATATGCTTGGAGTCGTGCGAGCGGTGGCAAACGGCACTGCGATGATCACTGCTGAATCGAATGACGCGGGCGGCAGCGTTCGCGGCAACGCCTACGTAACCGTCGATCAGCGGCTGGCCTTCGTAGAGGTGACACCCGCTAACGCCATAATCCCCGCGATAGGCGAAACTCTTGCGCTTTCGGCGGCCGCATTCGATGCGAGAAACAATGCGATTGCAGATGTTGCGTTCGACTGGTCTTCGTCGAACGAGGGC
>CAZFHS010000089.1:0-8217 GCA_964518955.1 uncultured Gemmatimonadaceae bacterium
CCCCCCCCCCCCCCCCCCCCCCCCCCCCCCCCCCCCCCCCCCCCCCCCCACTTGACACTATTCGGCCGCTAGCGAAACTCCGTTCAGCGCAAATCCCTATCCATATCCCGGAAGCAGCCGGATTTTGAAGTCGCCGCTGCCCCGGCTGAAGGAGGAATCCGTGACAGAGCAGAGTTCCATGCTTCCCAGAGCCAGAATTCCATATGGTACGTGGGGAAGCAGCTATTTCCCGGCTTGGCAAACGTCGGCCTTGGCGGAGGTCAATATTGGACAGTTCGCCGGCGAGTCGATGAACAAAATCCTTGGAATGAGAAAGGTTCAAAAGAGCCAACTCGAATACATGATCATCGGATCGACGGTCCCGTGGCACTGGAAGTTCTGGACGGCCCCGCTGGTTTCCAGTTGTATGGGGCAGCGCATTCCCGGCTATCACGTCGAGCAGGCGTGTGCCACAGGATTGCAGGCTGCACTGCTTGGCGGAGCCCAGGTCCAGAGCGGCGCTTCCGACGTGGTCTGCGTCCTGACGTTCGACAGGACCAGCGATTCGCCGGTTGGGGTGTTCCCGGAACGTCGAGCTCACGAACGCACTCAAGCGATTGCCGATGTGTGGGACAACTTCGGATTTGATCCGGCGACCGGCAACGCCATGATCGCCGCCGCGGGTAAGACTGCTCGCAAGTACAAGTGTTCCAAACGAGAGACAGATGACGTGGCCTATTATCGGTACGAGCAGTACTTCCAAGCCAAGGAGTCCGGTTTCTTGGACCGTGTACTGGTTCCGCTCGACGTCCTGAATGTCGCTGGCCGTCCATTGGGTCGCATCGACGACGATTTCGGAGTTCGCAAGCTGACGCTCGGTGGGGTGCGCGCAATGCCGGAGTTGGACACGTGTGTTACCGGAGGAACACAAACTCACGCTTCCGACGGAATGGCAGGTTTGCTCGTCACTACAAAGGAACGAGTCGCGGATCTCAGTCCGAAACCTGAGATCGACATCCAGTTTATAGCCAAGGCTGAAGTGCGGGCGGATCCAAGCTTGATGCCGGAGGCTCCTGGGCTCGCAGTGCAGAAGCTGCTCGGGATGACGGGCCTTTCGATGGATGGAATGGCCGTGGTCAAGAACCACAATCCCTTCGCGGTGAACGACGTGATCTTCGCACAGCAGCTGGATTACGATTGGCAGAAGATGAACAAGACAGGCTGTCCCCTGGTTTGGGGACACCCGCAAGGACCGACGCTGACGAGGGTGATGATAGAATCGCTCGAGGAGGCGGTCGATCTCGGTGGTGGCTACGTACTCGTTTTCGGATGCGCCGCGGGCGATGTCGGTATCGCGTCGATCCTGAAGGTTTCATAGGGGAGGGGTGCCAATCATGACAACGACGATGAGGGAAACCACCCTCCAGACGATGGGCCTTGGAAACGCTATTGACATCTTTAGCGCCGGGCGCTTGCCCGCCGATCCGAGTGACCTAGTGGATCAGGTGTTCGGACCCGCCGGAAACCGCGGGGCTTTGGTCGTATCAGGCGCGAACGGCATTGTCGGCGCCGGAAAGACCATGCAGCTCGGTTCCAGGCTGGCGCCCTACGGCGTTCCAATTGTTGGACTCGATTTTCCTGCCGCTCCCGATGGGATAGGCATGCAGTATCCCGGCTTGGTAAGGGCATTTGGAGCCGACGGAGCCGCCGAGATAATGGGGAACGTGGTTCGGCTGAATTACGACGGCAAAACACTTCCGTCTTTGCTGAATCAGCTGAATCCTCGGTTTCTGCTCGAGGCAATTCCGGAGATCCTGAACGTAAAACTGGCGCATTACGAGATCTTCCGATCCAGCTTCCCGGACATCGAGATTCGTTCGGTGACCTCTGGATTTCCCATGAGGGAATTGGGGGTTGGCGTTGCCCACCCGGCGTTCCCGCACGAGATCAATAAGATGTGGGAAATCGTAGAGGACGAGCCGTCGGCGATCACCCAGTTGCTCTGGGCCCTTGGGTTGATGCCGATCCGTGTGAGCGATGATTGGTCGTTCGTGCTGGACGTACTGTTCTGTGGCATCACGCACGCAGGGCTTCGCTACCATCACGCCACCAACATGCCGTTCTGGAAGATCGACAAATACGTGCGCAAGCTCGTAGGTCCAAATCCGTTCCGGGCACACGATGCCATCGGCGCAGCCGGTGCGAACTTCCTGACCTGGTCGTGTCTACACCACCTAGCTGAGACGTACGGCGAGGTATTTAGGCCGACCCCGGAACTGGATGAACACAAGGAGACCGGGCAGAATTGGTATCCGATGAACCACTTCCGCCCTCTAGTGGATTGGAAACTCGAGTCTGATGAGGATGAGGATGAGTTCCAGGCTTGGATCCTCGGCCCGCTGTATCAAATGACGAGTCTCATGCTTCACGAGAAGCGAGGCCATCTCTCCCATATGAACTCCATCGGGGAGATTTGCGCGCAATTCCGAAGCGGCATTCTGGCCATGATCCGAAGGGCAGGTTCAGATGCCGTGATAGCGACCGTCGAGCAATATCACAAACGCCATCCGGAAGCAGCAACCGGTGCATGGTATCCAGAGGTCTTCGGGAATATGGACAGTGTAGAGTGGCAGCAACTCTACGTGAATGCTGAGCACGACGGACAGGTTGGCGTGATTGCGATCAACCGCGAGAGCTACAACTCAGACGTGAATCAGGAGATGAACCGCGCAATCGATTGGCTGAAGGCAGCTAGCATCGAAAGCGTGATCTTGACCGGTGACTTCCACCTCTCGACACAGTTGGTCGGCGCGGACACTTCAGAGTTCTACCCTGCTCTCAGCGACCCTGCAGCTGGTGCAGAGATAGCCGGTGGCTGGTCTCGCACCGCACGGCGCTTGAACGACGAGTTCAAGATCTCGATCGGGTTTGTGAATGGCAAACGATGCCTCGGAGGCATGCTCGAGTTGTTGATGCATTGCCACTATCTGGTTGCTGTCGACGACGCGAGTTTGGGCATGCCCGAAGTGACATTGCCGGTTGTGCCTGGCATGGAGGGTTGTCACTGGCCGTTTAGGAAAGCCCAGGCAGACCAGTGGCCGATGCTGTTTGCGTTACTACTGTCAGGCAAGCAGGTGAACGCGACCGAGGCTACTGGATGGTTGGTCGACTATGCCGGGCCGATGGAGGACGCTTTGAAGACAGTCTGGGAAATCGCAACTGGTGGCGATCATGGACTGGCAAAACGCTCAGTTGCTGACGGCGCCCTGACAGGTTTGCCTAAAGAAGTGAGCGGCCTGCCGCCAGCCGACTCACCGGCCACCGACGATGCGCGATCGGCGATCATGAAGTGCATCCAGGAATCTTGTGGGGCAGCTCTGGCGGATGCCGTTTCAATTCAGGCGAAACACTCCGCCGACTTCATGGTGACCAAGGCCTGTACTGGTGGCGCCATCGGTGCGGAGTTCTCGAAGACGATGGCGGTGTGAGGGGGGCCACACAGCCCTTCTACCCATCCGGATGCAGAGGTGCAGAGACGCAGAGAGGCAGGGCTGCACCTCTGCAACTCTGCCCCTCTGCCACATATTCTTCTTATGATCCTCAACGTCCGCCGCCAAGACATCTACAGAGCTACGCTCTCGGCGAGAACCGGCAACACCGGCTACCTTGGATTTGCGCCCGATGGCTCGGACTATCACGTAGTGGTACCAGTAGACGAGCAGATCGCACGCGGGATCAAAGCGGGGAACCGTCCTGACGACGGAACGCCTTTTGGCGGCTATCGTGGGTGGTTCTATTTCCAATGTCGGGCGCACGAAACTGACGATGATGGCGATCGGGAAGCTCAGGCGAGCGCGAACACCGCCGTACTTCTCGCATGGGCGGCTTTGCGAAAAATTGATCTGGAGATAGACGATTGACTTCAAGGGATAACAGCTGATGCTGCTACCGAAGTTCGACTTCCTCAAGCCGACCAGCATTGCGGAAACCTGTGAGATACTCGACGAGTATGGTGACTCGGCGAGTCTGATCGCAGGAGGTACCGATGTTTTGGTCAATCTCAAGCGTAAGCTGATCGAGCCAGCGTATCTGGTCGGGGTCGATCGCGTGACCGAGTTGGAAGGGGTCTCCGCAGCCAAAGGGGAGATTCGGATTGGGTCCCTGGCCACTGCAACCGCCCTCGCGGAGGATCGAACACTCAAACGGCGGTATTCGATTCTGGCTCGCGCTGCGGCGGGTCTCGGATCGCCACCTATTCGTAACCGCGCGACGGTTGGCGGCAATCTCGTGACTGCCCGCCCAGCCGCGGACTTGATTCCTCCGCTAATGGTGCTCGATGCGACTGTGCACCTCGCGAGCAGTACAGGTACGAGAGAGATGTCTGTCGACCGATTCGTGACTGGCCCGGGCACGACCAAGATCAGAACCAACGAGATCTTGACGCATGTGTCCGTACCCCGATGCGAGCCGGGTATGGGCGGGGTATACATCAAATTCGGTGCGCGACACAGTTGTGAGATCTCAATTGTGAGTGTTGCCGCATTCGTCGCTCTGACGCCTGCCGGTAGAAGGATCAAGGAGGCCAAGATCGCTTTGGGTGCGGTTGCGCCAAAGCCCATTCGATGCCCGCGGGCCGAGGAGTTGGTTTCAGGGGCGGCGCCGAACGAAGCGGCGTTCGCCAAGGCCGGCAAGGCTGCGGCACGTGCATCCAAGCCGATCACCGACCACCGCGGCTCTGCCCGATACAGGCGGCAGATGGTGGACGTACTCACCCGTCGTGCATTAAACGCAGCGTGCCAGGTCGCTCGCGAAGATCTCGCCGGGAGGTCTAAATGAAAAAACTGCAGATATTCGTTCGAGTGAACGGCGAGGAACACGAACTGTTGGTTGCACCCAACCGTACGCTCACCGATGTGTTGCGCGACGATCTCGACCTAACGGGAACCAAACATGGCTGTGACGAAGGGGAATGCGGTTCCTGTACAGTCTTAATGGACGGGGAACCTGTGAATTCGTGTCTGGTGTTGGCGGCACAGGCGGATGGTCACGACATCACCACCATCGAGGGAGTGGCGGATGGGTCAGAACTCCATCCCGTGCAACAGGCATTCGTGGACCAGGGAGCTGTGCAGTGTGGTTTTTGCACGCCTGGCATGGTGCTGTCCGCCAAGGCGCTGCTCGACAAGAAAAAGCGTCCGACCGAACATGAGGTCCGTTCGGCAATTTCAGGCAATCTCTGCCGGTGCACAGGCTATCAGAAGATCGTCGATGCCGTACAGGGTGCCGGCCGCAACATGAATGGGTCGGGGAGGTAGGGAGATGACGAAAAAACTCTCGGTGCTGGGCACGCGTGCACCAAAGATAGATGCCCCAGATAAGGTGACAGGTAGGGCCAAGTACGCTGAAGACCTGAATTTACCGGGCCAGCTCTATGGTGCGATTCTTCAGAGCCCTTACGCCCACGCGCTAATCAAGCGAATCGATGTGTCCCGAGCCCGTCGGCTACGTGGTGTGAAGGCCGTGATCACTGCCAAGGACGTCGGACTCACCCAGTACGGAGTCTCCCCGGCGCGCTACGACGAGACTCTTTTCGCACACGACAAAGTTCGTTACGTGGGTGACGAAGTCGCAGCGGTCGCAGCGGTTGACCTCGAAACTGCTCATGAGGCACTCGAGCTAATAAAGGTTGATTACGAGGAACTCCCTGGCGTGTTCGAAGTTGACGATGCACTGATTAGCGGGGCTCCGTTGTTGCATACCGACTACCCCAACAACATCTGCGCAGAAGTCCACCAGGAGTTTGGTGACTACGAGTCAGCACTCGGCGAGTGCGATTACGTGCGCACAGACAGGTTGGTCAGCAAGCGACAGGATGCAGCATTTATCGAGCCGCACGCCTGTGTGGCGGACTTCGACAGCTCGGGCAACCTGACGCTTCACACGTCCACACAGACACCGCACTACGTGCAGCGAACGGTCGCGATGGTGACGGGCCTGCCCGTCGGCAACGTCCGGGTGGTTAAGCCACACGTAGGAGGTGGGTTTGGGCCGAAGGCTGAAGCGACACCGCTCGAGATGAGCGCTTGTTTCTTGTCGATGAAGACGGGCCGCCCAGTCAAGATGACTTACTCTCGCGAACAGGTGTTTCTACATTCTCGAGCCCGCCACCAGTTCTACCACGAGATGACCACAGGCGTGAAGAAAGATGGTACGATCCACGCCTTGCATCATCGCGCCGTTTTAGATGGCGGTGCTTACAGCTCATTTGGAATCGCGACGGTCTACTACGCGGGTTCGCTGCTCGGCGGGCCGTACAAGCTGCCGCACATGAAGTACGACGGTATGCGGGTGTACACCAACAAACCTGCATGTGGTGCGCAGCGCGGGCACGGTGGTGTCGCCGCTCGAGCGTGTTTTGAGCAGCAGCTCGATATCATAGCCGACGAAATCGGCATGGATCCGGTCGAGCTCCGGCTCAAGAACATCATGCAGACCGGAGACGTTACCTGCAACGAACTCGACATGTCTTCGCTCGGCATGCGTGAATGCATCGAGGCAGTCAAGAACGGATCTGACTGGGACAAAAAGAAAGGCAAAATGCCGAAGGGCAAGGGCATCGGCATGGCTTGCGGCTTTTTCGTGTCTGGTGCTGCATACCCGATCTACAGGTCAGATACCTACCACTCGACCGTTATCGTGAGGGTCGCTGAAGATGGCGGCTCCGTTACCGCCTTCACGGGTTCGGCAGATATCGGCCAGGGATCCGATACGATGGTTGCCATGATAGTGGCAGAGGAACTTGGGATCCCAATGTCGGCGGTGAAGGTTGCGTCTGGTGACACCGATTTTTCGATGGATCTAGGCGCATATTCGTCACGCCAGACACTAATGACTGGCCACGCCGCGAAAGATGCTGCCGAGGATGTGAAGCGGCAGATTTTGGCTGCGGTCGCGGATGAACTAGGTGTCGACACAGGCAAACTCGACATCGTCGATGGCCGTATCAAAGTCAAAGGCAAGAAGCCGGACATCGAACCGCTACGTATGCGTTACATCAAAGAGCATCGCGGCTGGGCCGACATTCCGAAGGGTAACGATCTGACGTTTCGTGAAGCGGCTCGGTTGGCCACGATCGCCAATGGTTCGATTGTCGGAACGGGCAAATACAAACCGCCTCGTCTGGGAGGGAAGCACAAAGGTGCAGCCGTGGGTACTTCGCCTGCGTACGGATGCTCCGCTCAGATAGTAGAGGTGTCGGTTGATCTCGAGACGGGGCAGGTGACGGTCGACGCCATGACCGATGCGCACGACTGCGGACAGGTTGTGAACCGCACCTCCGTCGAAGGTCAGATGCAGGGATCACTCTCCATGGGGCTTGGCGAAGCGTTGCTCGAGGAGGTCAAGTTCGACGACAACGGACGCATTCTCAACGCGTCACTCGGCGAGTACAAGATCCCCACATCGCTCGACATGCCTCGCGTGAAGTCGATCATCATCGAGAGCCACGAACCCAACGGGCCGTTTGGAGCCAAGGAAGTTGGCGAAGGGGCGATAATGCCCACGATCCCCGCGATCCTTAACGCCGTGTACGATGCGGCCGGGGTACGACTGCATGAGCTGCCGCTGACCGCGGAACGGGTTTATGGGGCGATTCAGGAAGCAGAGAAGAGGGGGCGATAAGCTCGCTGTAGGACACTCAAATCGCCCTGCTCAGTTTCCTCCTTCGGCAATCACCCCGGCCAGCCCTCTCTCAGATAGCAGCCGGTTGAACGCTGCGATATCCTGCTCTCGAATCACCTGCATCTGACCTTGGTATTCGCGCAGCAGTCCTTTGAGTCTTTCGTGGACTTCGATGTGCTGGGTCGTTGGTACGTGGTCCGACCCACCGATGTATCCGGCCAGGCTCGTGATTTTCGCATAGAGACGGCGCGGCCAACGGAGCCGGTCCTGACCGGCAGAGCCGCCTGACATTCTCAAATCGGTGAGCATCATTTCGAAGTCGATCAGCCTTTGGTCCAACTCCCGTCCTGCGGTGATGATCTCGTTTCCTCCATCCTTGCCCCGCACGCGGTCCATGATTCGCAGGACCTGATCCCGCACTGACTCCGCCTCGTTGATGAGATCGACCACGGCGTTGGCGTTGTCGCGCAGCTCCAGGATTACCGCAAACTGTTCTCTGATATCTGCGACAGTGCCAGTCGAGTTGGGGTCTTTGAGCACCACCAGGGGTTGTGTGAG
>CAZFHS010000090.1:0-7929 GCA_964518955.1 uncultured Gemmatimonadaceae bacterium
ATGTATTGCAACAGGCTACAGCTGCAGGCAAAATACTAAACGGGACAGTACTGACCTGCGATCTGCGATCTTTGATCCCCCTTCCCCATTTCCGTTCTCCGTTGCACGTTGTCCGTTGCTCGTGACACCGCCCATCTGATACGAAAGTTCGTGAAAAATGACAGAACCATATACCGACCAGCAGACGACGAAACCACCACCGCCCTCGTGGTACCGCTGGACCGTTTTGGTGGTCATCAGCCTCGCGATGTTCGGCAACTACTACGTGTACGATGCCATCAGTCCGATCGCTGATCTACTCAAATCGCAGCTCGGTTTTTCCGATGCGAACATCGGTTGGTTGAACGCCATCTACAGCGTTCCCAATGTATTCATGGTGTTCATCGGCGGCATCATCATCGACAGGATAGGTGTGAAGAAGGGAACGATGCTGTTCGGTGTGCTGTGCCTGCTTGGAGCGGCGATCACCGCGGCAAGCGGCGTACTGACATACATGGCGATCGGTCGCCTGGTTTTCGGCCTCGGTGCGGAGTCGTTGATCGTTGCGGTGACCTGCGCGGTCGCAAAGTGGTTCAAGGGCAAGGAGCTGAGCTTCGCGTTCGGTGTGAATCTGACGATTGCGCGACTGGGATCGTTTGCGGCGCTCAACTCACCCACATGGGCCCGCCCGGCATACGAGCATTGGCAGGGGCCGCTCCTGATATCGGTTTTCTTTGGCGTGTTCTGTGTAGTGGGCGCACTCATCTACTGGGGAATGGAAAACTCCGCGGGGCGGCGTTACCAGATCGGCATGGCGGGCGATACGGACAAGATGGTCTTCAGCGACCTATTCCGTTTCAACCGGTCGTTCTGGTTGGTCGTGCTGATGTGCGTGACTTTCTACTCTGCGATTTTCCCGTTCCAGACGTTCGCCATCAAGTTCTTCATCGAAGCCCACGGCGCTTCGCGCGAATACGGTGGGTTCCTCTCGAGTCTGCTGACACTTTTCGCGATGATCTGCACGCCACTATTCGGTATTTGGGTGGATCGTGTAGGAAAACGATCGCTCTTCATGGTATGGGGTTCGATGCTGCTCGTGCCGGTCTACCTGATGATGGCCTACACGCAAATCCCCCTGATCGTGCCGATGGCCATGATGGGGATCGCTTTCTCGCTCATTCCGGCAGTCATGTGGCCGTCCGTCGCCTATATCGTAGAAGAGAACAAGCTCGGTACTGCATACGGACTCATGACCATGATCCAGAACATAGGAATGGCGGGTCTCAACTTCACGGTCGGTTGGGCGAACGATTTCGCTGGAGCCAGTGCGGAAAACCCCGGTGGGCACGCACTTGGCATGTGGATATTCACCGCACTCGGTATCGCCGCTGTGCTTTTCGCCTGGCTCCTGCGCCGACACGAAACCGGACCGGATGCGCACGGTTTGGAGACCATTACGGTAACATCTTCAGGATAAGAGCCGCGGATTAACGCGGAAGGGCGCGGAAAGAAGCGGGGTTGTCGCCCCACCCAACCCTACACAACATCCGCGCTTCTCCGCCTCCCTCCGCGGCAACAACCAGAGCATACTCCAGCATTCGACACCGGTTGGGCTAGAACTGGACTTTTAAGCCTACAAATCCCGTCCGACTTATCCCTCGGTGGAACTCGTCGGCGCTCTTATTGCAGAACGGGGCGTCGACCGTCTGGCGCCAGCAGGGTCCGTTTCGGGTCACGCCGTATGTGATATCGTTCTCGTGGTTGAGCACATTCCTCACCTCGAGGTGCACGGCGAAACTCCACTTCGAATACGTTTTCGACCACTCGCCGAGAAGGTCTAGAGCCGAGTACCAGGGCCCGCGCGCGGCGTTTGGCATCTCGAGTATGTCGGGAACGTGTTCAATGCAATAATCCTCTTCGTAGTTGCAGATGTAGTACCCTGGGTGAAGACGCGTGTATGGTGCGCCGGAAGCGGCGGTATGCGCTGCAGCTAACCTGAGAGATCCACCCAGGAGTCTGGCGGGGACCATCCACGAACCTGTCACATCGATCGTGTGGCGCCGATCAGACGGTGCAGGGAAGCGTAGCCTGGCTGCATCAATCTTCGATACGCCTAGGCTATAGTTAGCCGACCCAGTTACGCGGCCCGCGATGCGTCGGATCGACAGCTCTATGCCTCTAGCATCGTTTTCCCCCACCACAGTACTTGGCCTGATCTGCTTTGGGCCCGGCGTAGGATCCACGAGTGTCATCCCCGACGAGTTTCGAGCGTATAGGCTCACGGATGCCAACCACTCTTCGCTCAACCATTGCTCGGCTCCGATGGTCAACACGTCGCTCTGGAGTGGCGGTATCGAGTCACCTTGCGCTACCCGCCAAATGTGGCTCACCGCCAATCCGGGCCCAACGGCTAACCCGGCCGGGGCAAGCGCCTGCACATACTGGTATGAACGACCCAAACTCGCCGACAAGCTGAGTCGCTCGGTTGCGGCATACCGGCCGGAGACCTGCGGAGCTATCTGCAGCCTGCCGCCTTTGACCACTGTTGTACCGTCTAACCGAACGCCACCCTGAACAGTCAGCCTCTCCACCGGCTTCATCCGGGTTTCACCCCACGCTGATACCACAACGAGCTTCTCGTCGTACTCTATCGGCCCGACAAAGAGTTGGAACGGGTGTGGAGACTGAGGTGCGCCCTGGTATTTCGAACGGTTGACCGTGACTTGGTAACCGGCTCGCCAACCGGCATCATCTTCCTCGGGAATTACCGAGCCGAATTCCCCGAGTACGGCGATATGGTCTATGCGGCTGTCGGAGTCTATCTGTGTAGGGAGTGTCCGTTCGTACAGGTACACGCTCGGCCTGGGTATGGTCTGATCGATCTCCATCGAGAAGTGACTCCACGCGAATGAATGGCGTGAGTATGCACCCCACATTGGAATGTCCAGCGTCGCGCGTCCTGCCGCGTTGCCCCATGTCATATCGTTGAACGCTGGTCCCTGCTCGAGTGGTTCGTTGATCCAATCGCGCTCCCAGAGGAAACTGGCCTCGAGGTGAGCGCCTCTGACCAGATCGATATCGATGCGTGCGACAGCGTCGGCATAGTTGTCGGGCAGTACGAAACCCGGTTCCGTTTCCGATCTGGTGGGCTGGTTCCAGAGGGCGCTTTGTGACGTGATGAAGTCCAAGCCCGACTTGCGTACTCCGGCAAGCACGCCAACGCGACCGTTGAGGAACCGGCGCTCGAGGGTCAACCCTCCTCCAACCAGAGACAAATCGCCGTAGCCTCGCAGATCGCCGGTGCCTCCGGCGGGCCTCGACGTCATGCTCACCACACCTGCGGCACCCTCGCCCAATCGCAAAGGCCGCACGCCCGGGTGAAACAGCACGGAGCCGAGTGCGTTTTCGTTTATTCCCGAGGTGACGCCGCCCGCGTGCAGGGGATTGAAAAGTGGGAGCCCGTCGAAGTACACACGGGTTTGGCCCCAATTGGCCCCCCGGATCCAAACCTCTGAGGTCCAGTCGTCGCGCGTCGTAACCCCCGGAAGGCGTTGTAGCGCACGAAACGGATCCGCAGTGCCAAGAGTGACGGACTCGAGCACATCGGCATGAGTCAGCGCTCGAACGTCACTACTCAGGAATGCCCGCTGTCGCCACCGCTCGATGTCGATGCGGCGTCGCCCGATCTCGTCTTCCTTTGCCGAGCGACCGAACAAGTCGAGCGATGTTGCCCGAACCTCGAGTTGTTCCAGATGCACCGGAGTGACCTCGAGAATAGCTGACACGTTCACAGTTGTGGCGTGTCTCAATTCGACATCTACTGTGGTCGGCCTGTATCCAATCCGCCTGATTTCGAGCCTGTACGGCGACGGCTCGACATCCGAAAAGTGGTAGCCTCCGTCAGCCCGGGTCACGGTGGTACGCGGAGGGCCGAGAGAGTACTGTGCGGCTTCAACTGATGCCGAGTATGCCAGCAGTCTGAGAGAGACGATCGCCTGCGGAAGTGGCTCTGCGCCGTCCGAAGTGAGCACGAACCCCGAGATAGCCCCCAGGCTCCCCGGGTCGGGCAGTGATTCCTGTGCTTCGACCTTTGCAACGGGCAGGCATACGCTCAGGAGAGCGACCACCAATGTCCTGTCTAAGAAGCGTTTGGCGTTCGGCGTGATAAACATCTACTCTCGAGGTTTCCTCCAGTAGAAACGAACGCGCCCAGGTGATTCTGACGTGGTCTCAACCGCCGGTACAAAGACCTCTACGAATTCTACCTCAGTCACCGCTCCATAGATCCAGCTGAGTTTGGCCGCACTCCACTGCCCTGGCGACCATCATGTCAGAATCCCCTTCGAGAGATCGTTTCGACTACGCGAGCCGGACATCGGCCCGCAAGATCACCACGAGGGGAGTCGGCAAGATGTTTCATCGAGTGACGGTTACGTTGGTTCTTGCGATGATTCTGGGAGTATTTCACACTGCTGCACAGGGGAATAGCACACACAAAGGCTTCTGGCTGAGCTTCGGCGCGGGTGGCGGGTGGATGGGCAGTGAGCGAAGTGCAGTCACTTACTTCCGGATGGGTGGGACACCAAACAACAACGTGCATTTTGGCGGGCAAGTCTTGCACTGGTGGCAGGACGAGGACGTTCAACATAGCAGCGTGTCTGCAATCTTCTCAGTCTTCCCATTTTTGAGAGACTCGGGACAGCGAAGCCTCTTTCAGGAGCTGTTTCTGAAGGCCGGCTTTGGTGTATCGACAGCCCATTGTCACAGTGACGATGTTACTGGATTGGGTCTCAACCTGGGCACCGGTTTCGATCTTCGCCTGAACGGAAACTTCTTCGTGACACCCAATCTCGACTATGCGGTGGACTTCTTCGCCGAGTCGACACACACGTCGCTGCTCTTCTCGCTGGGTTTGTCGTGGCATTGAGTGATAGGGCAGAGGGGCAGGGGGGGCAGGAGAGGCAGCGGAAGAATGTCAGAAATCGGGGCGGGCAGTCGTTTAAGGAACGTGTTGGGGAAGAGCGGGCGGATGCGCGGAGGCTTTCGCCCGGCGAGCGGGAGGATGAGATTGTACGCAGTGGATCTAAACGCGCTATACCTCGAGCACAACGAAGCCCTGACCCGCTATCTCACGCGCCTCACGGGAGATCGGGACAGCGCGGCCGACGCAGCCCAGGAGGCCTATTCGAGGCTCCTGAGCCACCCACCGGAGCGCAACGACAATCTTCGGGCATGGCTGTACACGGTCGCAACGAACGTAGTACGCGATGGTTGGAAGAGGCAGCAAACCGCATTGCGGCTCGTGCAGAGTCGAGATGCTGTGCCCACGGCGGCAGCGCCTCAGGATCCTCACGACGTCGTAGAGCGAAATGAACGCCAGGAGGCGGTCCGGAAGGTGCTCGACCGTCTGTCAGTAAGAGACAAGACGATATTGCTGATGCGAGAGGGAGGTTTTTCGCACAAAGAAATCGCCGATGCGGTCGACACAACGACTAAGTCGGTGGGCACCATGATAGCGCGCGCAATGCGAAAGTTCGCGAAGGAATTCGAAGCAGCGGGGACTCTGAAATGACCGGTTCAAGGGTCGAACACGGACACCATATCGATGACGGCGACCTCATCAGGTTGCTGGACGGGGAGTGCTCTCCAGAAGAGAGAGAACGTCTCGGGGCACATATCGATAGCTGTGCAGAGTGCAGGAACAATGCTGACTCGTTGAATCGAGCCTGCGAACTTTTCTCCGGCGCAATACGGGAATTGGATGCCCAAACCGACGCGCGACCGACGCGGGAGCCTTCCGTTGGCAAAAAGATCGTGCATGAAACGCCCCGGTTCCGGTTTGCTTCGCCGCAGGTGTTGCGTGCCGCCGCGGTACTGGCCCTGATGGTGTTGGTGTTTACCGCAACTCCGGCGCGGGCATGGCTGGTGAGTGGTTGGGAGGCGTTGAAGTCTCTCGTTGTCTCCGAATCGGCCGGAACAGATGAGACGGTTGATGTGCCTGAAGAACCCGGTGTAGAGATGTCATCGATCCTGCGGTTCACGCCGCGCGGATCGGAGTTCCGGCTGGAGTTCACGGAACGGCAGTCAGGCGGAACGCTCGTGCTCCTATTCGATTCAACCGCATCCGCGTCCGCCGGAATTCTCGGTGAGGGATCCGGCGAAGAGATGATTTTGCTGCCCAACGGTTTGCGCGTACGCAACTCAGCAGGCTCGACCTCGAGCTACGAGGTCCAACTGCCGCTATCACTTTCGGTAGTGGAAGTCCGCGTCGCCGGCGGCGCCGTACTCAGAATCGATGTGTCAGCCGAAACGGGTGCGATGCGCCGAGAGTTGAGTTTGGCTGGGTCATAGTGAGGTAGGATTCGATCCGGCTGACAGCTGCATCCGGTCTACGGAAGATTGGCTCTCCTGCTTGCCGCCAGCACGCGTCCCCACACGGTCGCCTTGAGCGAATCGAGTTGCCGGGAGGTCGAGGGGGTGTTGCGTATCGATCTGAACAGGGTCGTATTCAGCATTCGCGCCCAGACACCCATCGGAGAAACTTCGAACGCACGTTCGAGCCACATGAACATGTTGGTTGCATCGCCGATCCACGCGTAATACGTAGCCAGGTCAGCAAGGTGGGGAACCTCTGTGTATTTATCGTCTGCGGCAGAGTTGTTTTCGATTTCGCCGATCACCGAGTCAACGATTGCGATCGCCTCCGATACTCTCCCAAGTTCGTGCAGACATGTGGCGAGGACGACAACATGTGGACCGAATTCAACCTCCAAGCACTGATCGAGGCGGCCCGCAAGCAGAAGGGCATGTCCCTCCAGCGAGCGCGACACGTTGATCTCAGGCTCCAGTTCATGAACTCGGTGGGCCTCACGAACCGCGACGTTGTATCCGTTTAGCTCCAGAGCCACGGTCGCAAGAGCGAGGTGTCGCGCGGGAGAATAGGGGCTGAGGGAAACTCCCCTTTCGGCGGACGCCATCGCTTCCACGGTTCTGCCCTCTCCCGCAAGAATACCGGCATACCAACTTGGCTGTTCGGGCGCGTTGGGCTGCAATTCCAGTGCCTGCCTGAAATCGGCGGCCGCTTCGTCCGTTGGGCCGAGCGATCGGCTGGCGAGAAGGCCCCTCGCGGCATAACCAGCGGCGAGCTCGGCGTCTAGCTCAACTGCTCGATTGGCGGCAGCGAGCGCCCGCCCAGCCGTCTCGTATCCACCGACGCCGATGTTGTAGCGGTAGATCAGTGCTAGCGTGTACGCCGTTGAAAGTGACGCGAATGCGGGCGCGTATTCCGAATCGAGAGATATGGCTTCTCGAAAATGCGCTATCGCCTGACTTACGCCGGCGTGAGTCCGCATGCCGAGCGACTCAACGCCCAGGAGATACGCCTGATGCCCGGGGCCGTGTCGCATTTCGGGCTCTCCAGCCGAAACTCCCAGTCCGTCGGCGGTCGTCACGATACCCTCTACCAGACGCGAAACCGCCGCTTGCTCAAGTCTCATCCCATTCGACGCGTCGAGGTCCCAACGCCTGGTCCAAACGGAGTTGTCCGATGCCGCCTCGATCAACTCCGCACTCAACCGGACCGCGTTGCCAGCGTGACGGAGGGAACTGGTGAGGATCAGCCGCACGTCGAGCGAGTCGCCCAACTGCGGTGGTCGGAGGTTTGCTCCAGAGAGCGCACGCACCGATTGAAGCGAGGTGACCTTGAGTTCTTCGATTCGGTTCAACTCGTGAATGACATCATAAGTCACAGCGTCGGCCACGAGGTCGAACGCGGTGTCACCGGTGAGGTTTGCGACAGGTAGTACCGCGACCGAGTCGAGGAACCCTCCGGGTGTCGCTCGAACGACCTCGTCATCACCCGGGAGGAACTGCCATAATATGACCAGAAGGAGAAAAGCACCTACGGTCATTACAAATGGGACCCGGCTGGCCCGGGCCAGCTGTGACGTG
>CAZFHS010000091.1:0-7925 GCA_964518955.1 uncultured Gemmatimonadaceae bacterium
ATTGCTCACTAAACTCTAGACCGTGAGTGTCTCACTTTCATTGACAGGCCCCGCTGTGCCATTTCGTCGAGCCTGCCCAGGGCAATTAGGGCCCTGGTCTCGAGGTAGGTTGTCGTCGTGCTCCTATCGGGGAACCGTTCGCGGATCTCAGCCGTCAACTGCAACTCTTCCTCGTACCTACCCAGTCGGTGGAGCACCTGTGCAGGTTGGCTCCAGCTTCCGAACCATTCGCCCTCCCAGGGTAGTGACATGTCCATTTGCCCGTAGAACTCGAGGGCCGCTTCGAGCCTGTTTGTATTCGCTGCCCTATTACCGGCGGAGTATGCTCCGGTTCGATTCAGATCGAAACGATCGACTGCCGCACGGTACGCTCCTTCAGCATCTCCGCGTAAACTCGCCTGGGTTACGCCAAGCGTCGCTCGTTCGAACGGTGAGAGCTGATATCGGGACGACTGAAGCAACGAACACAGAGAGTCAGCCAAACGGTACTCTCCCGCATTCAGATGAACCAAAATTGCCATTTCCACCGGGCCCACAAAGCTACTGTCCAATTCCTGAGCCCTTTGAAAATGGATCAGCCCGGTGTAGTTCCTTTGGTACATTTCGATACCCGCTGAGAACTCACGAAACGCCTCGAGGTTTGCCGGTGGTGAAACAGTTGTCTGGTCTACTCCCCTCCCACTCCATTCGAGGTGCGATTCCAGTGCCGCAGCAACCCTCAGCGAGAGCGTGGAGAGAGCATCGCGCGCCTCTGGCACAGTGCTCCTGACAAAATCGGTGGCATACAGCACTTGCCCCGCAACCGCGTCATAAATCTCGGCGTTCAGTTCGAGTGAGTCGCCTGCCCGGAAGACCTCTCCGGTCACAACGATGCCGGCGCCGGTCAACTCTGACAGCTGGCTCACGGGATCACCAGACACACCACCCGCGTTCGCCAGGGCCTCGTCGATGAGGTTGCTCGGCACCACCTCTCCGATCCCCGTTTGTTGCAGACCCTGCGTGATCGTGGTGGCCGCCCAGCGTCCGTACATGTCGAACTCAGGGTCGCCGGTGCGATTCGCCAGGGGCGCAACCGCGATACGGCGGTTGCCCGGCTCGGCGGTACTGCCCGGTAGCACCTTCATAATCCCGCCTATCGCTGCCGCTATTACGGCCACTGTCGTGAGGACGAGGTAGAGCCTCGGCCGCGAACCAGTGCCACCCCGGGCAGGCACCATCCCAGTCGGCGTCAGCCCTCCACTCGGCGTGGCAAGCGTCTCCAACTGCGGTATCAACTCCCCGGCTGTCTGCCAGCGGTCGGCGGGTTTCTTTTCCAGACACTTCATCACCAACTGAGCCAATACAGGTGGCACGTTCTCTCTGTACTTCGTCACAGGGTCGGCCGCCTGCGTCACATGCGCAGCCAGTATCTCCTGCTGCGTCGTGCCGGTAAACGGTGGCCTACCGGTGAGCAACTCATAGGCAAGAACTCCGACGGCGTAAACGTCGGCCCTGTGATCGATGAGCGGATCTGCGGCAGCTTGCTCAGGCGCCATATATGCCGGAGTGCCGAGTGCAATTCCTTCGGTGGTGAGCTTATGATGGCCTGTTGCTTCACTCACGGCTTTCGCCACACCGAAATCTGTTACAAGCGCGTGGCGGTCGGCGAGCATAACGTTGTCAGGCTTTATGTCGCGGTGGACTACGCCTTCGGAATGCGCTTTCGCCAGTGCGTCCACTACCTCCTTCAGAATCCGCACCGCATCACTCACTGGCAGTTCGCCCTCTTTCGCGAGCTTCTCCCGCAGAGACTCACCCGTCACATAAGGCATCACGTAGAAGAGGAACTCACCCGACGATCCTTCCGCCTGACCGCCCGTCCGCCCTACCGCCCTGCCACTGTCAAACAGTGGCATTATATGCGGATGGTGCAGATTGGCCGCGATCCTGATTTCCTGAAGGAACCGGTCGGGACCCAGCGACGCAGCCAACTCGGGACGCAGCACCTTGATCGCTACCTGGCGCTCGTGCTTCAGGTCTCGAGCCAGGTAGACGGTCGCCATGCCGCCGGCGCCGATTTCCCGCTCGATGGTGTAGCGGTCGGCGAGGGCGGTGGTGAGCCGGGAGAAGGTATCGGTCACATGATCACCCCTTCGGCCTCATGAGCTCCTGGAACGGCGGATACTCCCGTAACGATTCGAAATCGATGTCGCGGTGCAGATCCAAACGAAGAGAGTTGCCTTCGTTGAAAGACTGACGGAGTAACTCGACTGCTTGCTCCCTGTCACCTAGCAGAGCCGCGATCCGCGCTCTCCAAAGCGTATTTGAGCCCCAAAGGTACGGTCGATCCAGCGCCGCAAGTCCATCACTGATTCCGGACACCTCATCGTCGTTGCCTAAGCGGACACTGATAACGCCGAGGAAACCTGTGTAATTCACATTGTCAGGGTTCTCGGTGGCGAGTTGTAGAAACTCGTCTCGTGCCTCGTCCCACTGCTCATCCCAACAAAAAGTCTGCGCCAGATTGTAACGATAGGCGATCCGATTGGCCTCATTCGGGGTGTGCGTCCGCAACCTCTCTAGGGCCAGTTGGAAGGCCTCGTGCGCTGCATCAGCGTATCCATGGGCTCGGAAGCAGTACGCAGCGCGTACCACAGGGTATGCATGTCCCCAACTTGGATGTGGGGGTAGGTCGAGGAGTTCTTCGAAAAGCACACTGGCTTCGTTCACGCGGCCTAGTGCGGCCAACGCTCTTGCCTCGTACCGGAACGCCGACAGACGGTCGGGGTGTTGTTCTCTTCCTCTCCGCGCATCTCTCAATTCCCGGTCGTGATCGCCCAGCATGTGGCTCGCTTGGGTGAGAACAGCCCAATACGAAATCCAGTTCTTGATCCAACCCACTGTAGGGTCGATTCCTTCAGAAACCTCCCGGGACTGCTGTGGGCGGTTAACGCGCAACAAGTCCAGGGCGGACTGATACCGCATACCGGGTGACTGTTGAGCAAGCTCGATTGACAATCGCGATGCTTCATGGAGGTTGCCTCGGTGATAGGCAAGAAGCCATTCCAGCATTTGTGACTCAACCGACGACAACAAGCCACGGGACTCGTCCAGTATCATTGTGAGCGAATCTACTGTCGTGTAACGCCCACGATTCCTGTGCGCTAACGCCGCCATCACCAGATTGCCGACGCTTGTGGTGTCAAGTTCATATGCCGCTGTGAGGTGCTCAGAAGCCTCGTCAAACCTGTTCAAACTGAACATATCCAAACCAATGACCGCTTCTTTGTACGACGCAAACGTCGGTTGGTGGACCGACAGTGCAGCGAGGTCGCCTAACTCAACATCCATCGACAGCGCAAGTGCGCCAGCTATCCGTTCGGCGAGTTCCTCAAATGCACCAACAGGATTCACTGCGAGCCCGCTGACCGGCTGGATGGTGTGTAGTACCTCCAAGCGAATCGGGTCGGTTATCTCGCTCCGAAACCGGAGGCTGTCTCCATGACGAGAATAGCTTCCCGAAATAACGATTCCTGCTCCGGTCATGTCCGCCAGTTCCCGAACGGGATTCCCTCCTTCCAATGCATTGGCTTCCTGTTGTACGGCCATCCAGGGCACCACGCTCAGTACATCGACCTGCTGAAGCCCATCAGTGATCCAACTCGCAACCACCTGACCAAACACGTCTAGCGAGTCTTCGCCTGTGATGTTCGTGAAAGGAATCACAGCCACTCGCCTCGCGTCGGCCACCGCGCTGTTGCCGCGAGGAAGCAAAATGACCACCAAGGTCACGGCGAGAATGACTGCTAACGCAGACCCACCTATCACCATCATCTTGCTTCGGGCATCAGCATTCGTCGGTAACGGTCCGCTATGCGTCGCAGCCCCACTCAGCGTAGGCAACGATTCCAACTGCGGTATCAACTCCCCGGCTGTCTGCCAGCGGTCGGCGGGTTTCTTTTCCAGACACTTCATCACCAACTGAGCCAATACAGGTGGCACGTTCTCTCTGTACTTCGTCACAGGGTCGGCCGCCTGCGTCACATGCGCAGCCAGTATCTCCTGCTGCGTCGTGCCGGTAAACGGTGGCCTACCGGTGAGCAACTCATAGGCAAGAACTCCGACGGCGTAAACGTCGGCCCTGTGATCGATGAGCGGATCTGCGGCAGCTTGCTCAGGCGCCATATATGCCGGAGTGCCGAGTGCAATTCCTTCGGTGGTGAGCTTATGATGGCCTGTTGCTTCACTCACGGCTTTCGCCACACCGAAATCTGTTACAAGCGCGTGGCGGTCGGCGAGCATAACGTTGTCAGGCTTTATGTCGCGGTGGACTACGCCTTCGGAATGCGCTTTCGCCAGTGCGTCCACTACCTCCTTCAGAATCCGCACCGCATCACTCACTGGCAGTTCGCCCTCTTTCGCGAGCTTCTCCCGCAGAGACTCACCCGTCACATAAGGCATCACGTAGAAGAGGAACTCACCCGACGATCCTTCCGCCTGACCGCCCGTCCGCCCTACCGCCCTGCCACTGTCAAACAGTGGCATTATATGCGGATGGTGCAGATTGGCCGCGATCCTGATTTCCTGAAGGAACCGGTCGGGACCCAGCGACGCAGCCAACTCGGGACGCAGCACCTTGATCGCTACCTGGCGCTCGTGCTTCAGGTCTCGAGCCAGGTAGACGGTCGCCATGCCGCCGGCGCCGATTTCCCGCTCGATGGTGTAGCGGTCGGCGACGGCGGTTTTCAGGCGTTCGAAGGTGTCGGTCATAACCGGTCTTCAGGTCGATGTTCTTTCAACTAGCTCCTGCCAGTCCCATGCTCGTGCACGATCTTCCATCCATCTGCGGTCTTCAGGAGGACGAGCGTCTGACGGCCATGCACCTCGGTCTCCTCTCCATCTTTCACGAAGGAAGCGTGTGGGTAATAGGTGACCACAGCCACGTTTCCGAATACGTCGATCTTCAGTTGCTCGACCTCCAGTCGAGTGTCTGAAACCGAGCCCCAAAATGCTGCCTCCGACTCGTTGGTGCTTGCCACTCCCTGGCGTTCGAAACTACGGGGGCCAAACTTGGTGAACTTGTCACTATCGAGATGTATTGAATGGAGACCTTCAATGTTGGCGGTCTCCACGTCGTGCACGATAGAGTTCACGACATCGCGTAGTTCAGCCTGGGCAGCAGGGAACGGATCATTGATGAGATCCCTCTCGAGGTGGCTATCGCCTGTGCATGCAACAAGGCACAAGAGCCCAAGAACCAACGGAGTCAACCTCCTGTCTCTCATGACTGTATCCTCTCAACTCTCTCCTGTTGCGTCGTCAAGATCTCGAGAACTCCGTTCATCGGCCCTGGCTCCCATATTGCTCGAGCAGAGCCAAAAACCGCGCGTCTTCACGGATCGGGTCCCAACGTGCGTCGAGTTGGAGCACATGCACACTCGTCTCGGAAGGACCGCTGAGAAGTGGCTCGAGTTCGGAGAGTGCTTCGTCTGCGAGTCCCGCCTGCGCAAAGATCATCGCACGTGTTTCGGAGACATCCCCGCGACGCATGCGATCGACATACGCGGTCGATTCCTTGAGCCACTCAGCTTCCCGTGTTGCGTCGGACACTCGTCCCAAACCAGCGAGCACGAGGCCGCGGGTCGCATGCACACGCCAGTCATCGGGGGGAAGTTCGCGGGCCACAGAGTCTATCTGCACTAATGCACCAGCAAACGCCCGGGTAGCCACGGCATCGTCGCCGAGAAGCTGGTGCGCCCATGCAGAATACAGGAGTCCCGGTTCGTAACTCTCCTGTGCCACGAACATCTTCCGCGCCGGCTCGCCTAGCAGAGAAAGCAGTACGTTCGGTTCTCTGTCCCAGAGAGCCAGGCGCACCCGCCACAACTCCCTGCTACCATCTTCGGAATAACTCTCAGGCCCTCGTTCCACGAGATTGCGCAGGGTGTCCAACTGACCACGCCAGCGGAGGAAACACAACGCTTTGTTCAGCTTCGCAATCGCTAAATCAGGCGCCAATTCCAACGCCCGATTGACCGCGGCTATGGCCTCCTCATACCGATGTAGGTAACGCAGCGTCTCACCGCCAAGGTCCTGAAAGATCTCTGCATCACGTGGATCGAGTTCAGAGGCTCTGTCAAATGCAGCGAAAGCCTGATCCCAATTCCCGAGGCGCCGGTTCACATATCCAAGACCCAGCCACATCTCGGCGGATCCGGGAAGCGCTTCGGTGGCATAAGTGTATTCTTCGAGGGCGTTGTCAAAATCCCGCTGAACGTAGTAATAATCCCCCATGGCTGCGCGCGCCAAAGGCAGTTCAGGCGCGATCCTCAGAGCTGCTTCCGCTGCCAAACGTTGAGATTCCAGACGCGACAGATAGGGGTCGTAGGCAAGCATGTACATCGTTGAGTGGACGAACGACAGCGACACATACGCTAGTGCAAAGTCCGGATCCAGTTCGAGCGCCCTTTCGTACAGTTGCTCGGCACTCTCCAGATTCTGCTGGAGCCTGCTCGGTCTTTGGAAGTATTGTTCACCCTGGAGGTAAAGCCGGTACGCCTCGGCATTGTCGGTCGGAACCGCTGTTATCGCGCTCGACTCTGCGTCAGAAAGTGTGGCTCCGACAGCCGTGACGATACGCTCCGCGATTTCGCTCTGTGTCGCAAAGACGTCGTCGAGCGTACGATCGTACCGCTCGGCCCAGAGATACTCATCTGCAGCCGCATCGATCAGCTGGACGTTCACCCTGAGATCATTACCCGCCACCTGGACGCTGCCCTCGACGAGGCTGCCCACACCCAGTTCGTTGGCAATCTCGGTGAGCGGTTTGGTGGTGCCCTCATAGCCCAACACAGAGGTACGACTGATCACCTTGAGCGCCGCAACCTTCGTGAGCTGTGTCAGTAGTTCATCGTGAAGACCACTCGCGAAATACGCCCGCGATTCTTCGGCTGTGAGGTTTTGAAACGGCAACACCGCTATGGCAGTGCGATCCGCGACCGTGCCCGCCGAGCCAACCCCATCACCTTCGGGCCACAGCAGCAAGCCAGCCACAAGCACCACGGCCAGGAGGGACACTCCGGCAACCACTCTGCTCATCACAGAACGTTGCGCCGTCACGCGCATCGATCGCCTATTTGTCGGAGCCACTCCCCCACTCGGGGTCGCCAGAGCCTCCAGTTGGGGAATCAGTTCATCGGCGGTCTGCCATCTGTCCGCAGGCTTCTTCTCCAAACACCTCGAAACCAAATCGGCCAACGCCGGCGGCACAGATTCTCGGTACTTCGTGACCGGATCGGGAATCTGTGTGATGTGAGCTGCAAGCAACTCCTGCTGACTCGTGCCAGTAAACGGGGGCCGGCCGGTGAGCAATTCGTATGCGATGGCGCCAACGGCATAGATGTCGGCCCTATGATCGATCTGCGGATCGGCGGCGGCCTGCTCGGGAGCCATGTAAGCAGGTGTGCCCAGTGCCACACCTGCGGTGGTGAGTTCGTGTCGCCCGGTCGCCTCACTCACGGCCTTCGCGACGCCAAAGTCCGTTACCAGCGCGTGACGGCCTCTCAACATCACGTTGTCGGGCTTGATGTCGCGGTGTACCACTCCATTCGAGTGCGCCTCCGCGAGCGCGTCTACAACCTCCTTCAGAATCCGCACTGCGTCACCTACCGGGAGTTCTCCGTCTCTTGCCAACTTTTCGCGCAGCGACTCGCCCTCGATGTACGGCATTACGTAGTAGAGGAATCCTTCTGCCTCTCCACAGTCGTGCAGGCCGAGTATGTGGGGATGATTGAGCTTGGCCGCAATGTCGATCTCTTGCAGGAACCGCTCCGGGCCAAGCGCGGTAGCGAGCTCGGGCCGCAGCACCTTGAGCGCCACCTTGCGGTGGAGTTTCAGGTCCTCGGCGAGGTAGGTGTTAGGATGTCAAACCGTCGAATTCGGCTGGA
>CAZFHS010000092.1:0-7246 GCA_964518955.1 uncultured Gemmatimonadaceae bacterium
CTTCTACACTAAACTAGTAGTAGCAACGTGTCTCACTCATATTGGCAGAGAGGGGGGTCCGGCAAATTGTAGTTCGATATGAGCAGATTATCGGGATCGGCGTAAGCTACCACATATCCTGCATCGTTTGTGGCAAAGAGTCCGTAGATCCCCGATCCATAGTGGCTTAACTGCCAGAAGGATTGTGAGGCGCCCTTGTTTGGGGCGGCCACCAACATCGTTGCCGCGAGCACCAGGGCAGTTAGTCGACTCATGGCACACCTCTCTTTTGAAGGGCCGCAAGGTGCGAAGCACGGACCTTACGGGCATTGGAGCTGAACTCGCGATGTCAACATTCCTTGCCAGCGTCAAGAAACCGTCAATTTCAGAGATGTGTGCCCCGTAGGAAGGCCCCACGCCGCGTGTTTTCGGTACAGGACTTCAGCGCGCTCGGCGGTATCTTCAGGTCGTTGACTGATCGGAGGAAACAGCGATGGCAGAGAAGATCGTTGTCCGCGAAGCATTGACGCTTGAGGGCATTGTCTACGGACCGGGCTGGGAGAATCCGTTCGAGGTTTGGCTCCGTGTGCCTAAACGGGAGCGAAACATGCTGCTGAACCACGGGAAGGTTGAGGAGCGCAACGAGTGATCACTCTTTGTGTTCGCTTCCTGATCCCGCAGAAGTCCCAATTCCGTAGGTTGGTGCCCCAACCGCACTGGCGGGAGCGCCGTCTGGAGAGCATGTTTGCGACATGAAACCGCAGCTCATCCGCAATGGCGCTAGATAGGTGGAGCGAGCAATGGAATTCGGATTCAGCAACAGAGCTTTTTGCTTCACTGGCGCGTTGACAGATCTCAAGCGATCTGTGGCTCAAAGAGAGGTTCGAGCTCGCGGTGGACTCACCCTTGATCGCATAAACGAGCGCCTCGACTATCTGGTCGTTGGGTCTAAGGGCTCACCGGGATGGAAACACGGTTCGTATGGACGGAAGATCGAGAGTGCTCGCGATTTCCGAAACCGTGTGGGGCGTCCGAGAATTGTTAGTGAGTCTGAGTTCATGAGCGCGCTTGCAGCGTGCCCCGTGGCGAACTCGGGAGACATTGACGCCAAGGTGGTTGTGGTAACCTACAAATTTCAAACTGGCGATCCGCCAACCGTTGATGGAGCAGCGCTAGAGGGTGCCTTGCGAGTTGCCCAATCGAGTGGAGCACACGTTACTGTGAAGGCTCTCCCGATACTCTTCTACCGAGATGTATTCGAGGAGGATGATGATTCAGATGCACACATCGTCGTGGAAATCCGTATTGTCCGGCAGGTAGCACTCTCGTTCGACACGGCCCTTTGGATCGACGGAGTTGAACGTTCGCTGGAGCAGGTCGAAGGCGTCGATGGAAGTGCGTCTTGGTTTGAACGCGCTGAAGGATCAGCGGACTACGTCCGTCTCCTTGCGGAAGTACCTCAAACCCTTCGTGTCCCAGGGCTCTAGGTGCATAGCCAACTACCTACCCAGCGCCCAACGGCGCTGAACGCAGCAGGAGCGGTTGATTTGTGCGAATGGTGAGATCGATGATATCCGATACTCTGCGACAGCAATCAGGTCGATCAGTGGAATGACGGCGAATGTTCGATCGCATCCATGACGCAAAGGTGAGAACAGCCGCCTTCGAGTGGCTCTCGTCCCAAGTTGAGATACATTCTGACGTACTGCCACGTTCGGTTCTTGCTGAAGGCTTCATTCTCGAGGGGACACGCGTTCCACTAGTAGGACCCCAAGGCATCTTCAAACCTCGAGTCCTTAGCGGTGCTCCGCTCTCAGTCACCACGGCTCCCAAAGGCCCGTACGACGACGCATTCGGGCCAGACGGACTCCTGCGCTACCGATACCGAGGAATTGATCCAGAACATCATGAGAACCGCGGTTTGCGGTTCGCGATGGAGCAACGCCTTCCGCTGGTCTACTTTCACGGCGTGGTCCCTGGTAGATACGTCGCTGCGTGGCCCGTGTTTGTGGTTGCGGATGATCCTGACGGACTCGCATTCACAGTCGCGGTGGACGACGCGGCTCACGCAGGGATTTCCCCGATCGAGCAACTTGCCGTGCACGAAGGCGGTGACTCCATGCGACGGCGCTACGTCACTGCTGCGGTGCGCCAACGTCTGCACCAACGAGCGTTTCGGGAACGCGTGTTGGCTGCGTATCGGCACGAATGCGCCTTCTGCCGATTTCGCCATGAAGAACTGCTCGATGCTGCTCACATCGTACCTGACACCGAGCCAGACGGAGAGCCTATTGTATCAAATGGCCTGGCGCTCTGTAAGCTCCATCATGCCGCTTTTGACCGATACTTCGTAGGTGTCCGTCCCGACCACGTCATCCAAGTCAGACCAGATATTCTTGAGGAGCACGATGGTCCAACATTGGTCTACGGCATTCAGGCGTTGCATGGCACTCGGCTATCACTCCCGCGAGCGCAAAGCAACCACCCCAACCAAGAGTTCCTCGCTATGCGGTATGACCGGTTCTTGAGTGCCGTGGCGTAGCCAACAGCCGAAGTCGATTCCAACAGTAAGAGGAGCGCTACACAAGGCCGCGGGAAGCGTCGCTGAAGGTTAGGCTAGGCTGCGTTATCCGAGGTCCCTTGGCAGGAAGTACGAGATCGGCTTCCCATAGAGCAGTGCAAACTCCTGCAGTTCGATAGGATCGATCCGCCGTTCACCGAGCTCACACTTTGTCAGGTATGACTGGGGGCGTCCCAACGCCTCAGCAACCTCCACCTGCGTCAGGCCGGCGTCCTTTCTCGCTCGGCGAAGCCGCTTCAGCAATTCCTGATACTCGGGTCGGTGAGTCGCACTGCGCTTCTTGTGCTCCATAGATAGAGCACTGTGACACTCTTACCTCAATACCCCAACATGGGTTATTCTTGCGGTGCATACACCGCGAAGAACAAGAAGCGTTTGTACACAGGTGGGAGGTTTGAGCCATCATGTCTCGTCTCCAGTCAGTCGTCCTCACAGTCGCAGCCATCACCATTGCTGGCTTTTCATTTGTACCGCCATGGACGGCTGTTGACCCTTACAGCGGCTGGCAGGAAACAGCGCGAATTACGGTGCCGCGGCCACTCGGATTCTATCCGTTGATCGACCCGCCGGTGAGCGAGGATCATCCCTTCGTGCGGGTAGATTACGGTCGAGTAGCGTTGTGTTATCTGGGAACGATGGCACTTGTGATCCCGTTTTTCGGCTGGGGTCGTCGTTCTCACGACGGACGCATCCCGCAGACTGCTCTCGGCGGTGGACGTCGATCCCCGATGATCTCGCGTGAACAGGCTCGAGAGATCGCAGATGGATACCGTGCCGAGAGCGGTGAAGAGGACTGGCTCGGCATCAAGCAGGTTGTCGAGGCCAACGAAGTCGGATGGCAACTACCGCGAATATGGGGATACTCAGAATCAATTTTGAAGGACTTCTGGATCGCCTATGTTGAGCAGCCTGGGATGGCGCTCCGCAGTTCCGTTGTGATTCTGGTGTCCAAAGACACGGGTGAAGTGAAATACGCGGGGTCCGCGGGGGACGAGGGGTGACCCACATGGGCACAGAGGCACGGTAATACTTCGAGCATCTGGACCGTGGAGATGGATTCATGGCGGAGTCCCTCTGGTTTGACATTCCGAAGCTCATCGCTGTCATCAAGACAATAGGAGATCTCGGTGACGGCTTCACTAAGTCGATACGGATGGACGACGAGCTTCGCGATGCATTTGAAGAAGGAGATGACCGGGACCCGAAATACGACTTTGCTGACCCAGATGATCCCTCGTTGACAGACGAGGAGGTCTTCGACTTCATCGGTGTCAAGACTGAGAGTCTTCTTGAGTTTGGGTGGGACTCGTTTGGACCGATGAGTTGGTTTTTGGACTTCGTTTTGGTCCGGGACCTTGGCGGCAACGATCTAGTGTATATCCGAGGTGACGGCGTCTCAGGTTATCCTGTAATATGGTTTGCCCCGACTGGTGATCCGACACTGGAAAAGAAGACCTGTGAGGCAATCTGCCAAGACATTTCCTCGGGCGAGCACTGCAATCCGCCAGCGACGATTCTCAACCACCGTCCGGAGATGTTGCCTCTGGATTGTCTGTTTTGGGCTTTGTACGAGTTGGTCGCGAGTCGTGAGGGCTGGCACGATCTGTCGGAATCCCTGATCAACGACCTTGTCTATCCTGACCACCTGAAAAAATCCTCCGGTCTCGTGGGCGAGCTTCGTCTCCGATTCGAAGAACTCATGTCAGAATGCGGGGACCGTGACGAAGCCCTGGACCGGCTTAGCGCAGACGAGCGTGCAGAAGTGATCGAAGAGGAAAAGCTCACGCTCCTCGCAACGTTCTTTGAGCAGAGGTACACCGAAACCAACAACTAGGCTTCCACTCTTGCCTTGCACACCGGACCCACCAAACTCCCTACTGTTTTTGCGGAAGACGGCGGGAGCACCTATCAGAGCTACGTGATTCAGACAAGCAAACACCAACAAAGCACCAGACACCGATAACCAACAAAACACCACCGAAAGAGGTCGCCGACAGTGCTCGCCAGAAGTGTTGTAGCGGACACGCCCGGTGCCGCGTGGCAACCGTGTCCATACCGCACCTCTGAAATGGCGCATATGATGCCCCACAACAGGGCGGGTTGACAGATTTCAGTGAACCGTCCCATATTGCCACGGGCTCAAGAGAGCCCACCCGCTGGTTTGTTGATGCCATTTCGGGTGGTTCTCGGCAAAGCCGCATACAATACGCAGCACGCTATCGCCCGGCCCAATGTGGTCGCTTACGGCGGCAGCGACGAAAAGAGGTCCAACGATGACCTCTGACGTCGGTGCCGCCGTTTTTTTGTTGGAGAAGTGACGTCTGTGCAAGAACGAATTAAGAACCGAATAGGACGTGATCATGAGCGGCGGATTTGTGAAGCTCCCCAACGAGTTCCTTGACGACGCGAGCCTGCCCGATCGGGCGGTCCGCCTTTGGGCTTGCGTGAGACAGAGGAACGGCGAAACCGACTGCAAAGGCTGCTATGAAAGCGCGATCTCTTTAAACGGCAGGATGTGCGCGCACGGAAGGAGATTGCTCCCCAATCAACACAATGGTGGGGCGAAGGGGCAGCACATCTCATCGGCCTTTAAGCGTGCTCAGAGAGCGCTAGTGGATCGCGGTCTGTTGCTTGTCCTGCGTCGGGGTCCGGGTCAGACCGCCCTTAGGTGGGCGCTTTCACCGGGGGCCGACGGTGAACTGGAGCTAGGTGAACTCCTCAAACGTGGGGTGATAGGCGAGCAGGAATTTCAGGCGACTCGCGCCAGACAGTCCGATTACCTCCCACGACATGGGACTTAGGGAACCATTCTAATGGGTGCAACGGAGCCCACAATACAGAACCATGTATCAGAGACAATGATGCATCTATATGTAACCCAGGAAGAAAAGGACAGGGCCACCAAAACCAGAATCGACGTGTCATTTGGAGCTGATGTTAAGCAAAGACTGATGCGTCACTCCGCGTTCAACGAGCGTCTGTCGAACTCCAATTTCACAAGAGGTGGACTGTGAAGTTGAGCGAACTCAGGGCCTCATGGCAGGAAGAACACGACCGCTTCTTGAGCGATGGTGCTCTTGTTAACGGAGCACGCCTCGTATCCCGATTTTTGCGCGACCTGAATGAGCTCAATGAGTCCACGGGTCGTGAAACGCTGAATCTCACAGAAGCGGCGAGGTACAGCGGCTATTCCCGCGAGTACCTCGGACGTTTGGTAAAGGACGGGAAGCTCAGGGATTACGGGCGGAAAGGCGCTCGTAAGGTGCGAAAGGCCGAAGTTCCCATCAAACCCGGTCACTTGCCTTCTGAGGGATCGGCCCCCGACATTGCTGGGACCAGCCGAGGACAGGTGGTGCGGTCAATCGCGAAAGGAAATCGCCAATGACCGCAAAGCGGGGCTGGAGTTATTGCGCGGGGAAGCGGGGTCGGAACCGGGTACGAGTGTTTGAGCATCCAGAGTGTGGAATCCTGTTTGTGGAGTACTACGAACGCGATCTCACCTCGGGCAAGAGCAAACGCATCAGGTGTTCACTCGGCCACCGCGATACCCGTGAAGCCGAAAAGCAGGCAGACCAGATCGCGGCTGCGATGCTCGTCGACCTGCCAGACCGGGCCACGGATATCACCCTCGGGCGGCTCTTTGACATTTACGAAGCGGAAGTATCTGGGACCAAAGGGAAAGAGAAGCAGGCTCACGACAAACGGACGGCTCGTATGCTTCTCCAGTTTTTTGGGAAAGACAGGAAAGCGCACTCCCTTAACGTTCGCGACGTTAGCGCGTTCATCTCAAAACGGCGGGAAGGCACCGTCGGTCCAAGTTCAGAACGCAAACGTCGTGTGAGGAACAGACAGATAGAGTACGATCTCAAGTTCCTCATGGCTGTACTCAATTGGGGGACGAAGGCTCGAGAGTCAGGTCGCCCACTTATCGACCGACACCCGTTGTCGGGCATTCGGTTGCCGAAGGAACAGAGTCCACACCGACCTCGAATGAGCAATGCAGATTACAGTGCGCTCATTGTCAGTGCAGAAGAAGTTGACTGGCGACTCAAGCTCGCGTTGGTGCTTGCTCATGAGACCGGGCACAGGATCGGAGCAATCACGAAGCTCAGGTGGTCTGACGTGGACTTCGAGAAGAAGAACATCCGCTGGCGGGAAGACAACGACAAGGCTGGGAGAGAGCATGTCACGCCGATCTTGGACAAGTGCCTCGAGGCACTTACCGAGGCACGGTCTCATCGACTAGCGGTAGGTGACGCATGGATCTTCCCTGCACCCCGCAAACCAGACCGTCCGTGCAGCCGGGATCAGATGGCACGGTGGTTCCGAAAGGCAGCGGACTTGGCCGGAGTACAGTTCCAGCCACGCACAGGGTTTCATAGTCTTCGCAGGAAGTTCGCTTCCGACTACGCCCATGTTCCGTTGGCGCTGCTATGCGCTCTCGGTGGCTGGAAGGACCACAGGACGATCATTGAATGCTACCAACAGCCGGATGAGGACGAAATGCGGTCTGCTCTCAGCACCCGAAATGGCGACGGTGACGCTCAACCGACACACCAATCGACACATGCGCCAAACTGGCGCCTTGAGGGAAATTGCTAACCCCTTTAGTTTCAGGACCTTGTAGCATCAGGGACAGGTGGCCGAGAGGTCGAAGGCGCGCGCCTGGAGAGCGCGTAGGCGGTA
>CAZFHS010000093.1:0-5622 GCA_964518955.1 uncultured Gemmatimonadaceae bacterium
TTCCCAGCAATCACATCGCCGCTCATCCTGTCTTGTGTCGAGCTACCATCTCGCGCAATTGCGAACTCGATACTCTCCCGCGATTCCCATCTAGACCGCCGCCCTAAATCCAAGTATTCGTGAGTCTCGAACGTGAATCGCAGCTCGCGATCTGTGCTCAGGAGCGAATTGCATCTGAGGTAGCACTCATGGGCGTCGGTCGCGAAACGCGGAACACTTCCTGGCGGTAAGGACCGGGCCGGATTTAGCCCCGACCCAGTCGAATCCCTATACAAATCACCACTGACGATCCACTTGAGTGGATCCGGGTTCCCGTTCTCCGATGGCGGGTCTGTGATTCTCAGTGTTCCAACCAAATCACCAACAAGCCTCGTGGACCGTCCGTTCGTGACCCGAAGGAGCAGTCTGTAGCAACCGAGTTTGCAATCGCTCGTGCTGGACACAGCCAGCGGAAGCTGCGGCGCCCGGCTCGCATAATCGCATGTACTCATCGGGACCTCTCGATGCTCGTATCTAGCCTAGCGGCGGATTCTTTGGCGGGTCACCGTTCGGATCACCGGTGGAATCCAAGTCAGCAGCCAGGTCCGCTGCCGCATCTCTTATCATCTTCAGTTTCCTGTTCACCCTCTGAGACCACTCCCACCAATCCAAGAATTGCTTGTTGATCCTGAGCCAAGCCTCAGTCATATCCTCTGGGATCTCCTGCATGATCGCGTTGAAATCGTCTTCTCCGAGTTCCTGCTTGAACTTGTCGAGCTGTGCCTGATCTAAAGCCATTGTTCCCCCTTTGTATCAATGAACTGTTCACGACTGTCTGTACGACAGCCTGTCATGATCTACAACACGAGTTGAAACCTTCCTGCTCAGTTCCCCCTCATTGCATCCCTGCGTGCCTCAATGGATCTCGCCAAGTCACCATGGCCCAAACGCCGTGCTATCTCCGCCCTGATCCGCAGACTCTCGCCCAAGTAAATCAGGTACGACATCGGTTCGGGATCATCCAACTCGGCAGCCACAGCGAACGCCTCGCGCAGTTCACCTCGCTCGATGAGCAATTGGGAGAGGGCCACCCGTTCCGCACCAAATGCGGTCCAAGGGCTCCAAGAACGTGCACCGAACTCAGATGCCTCACGAAGAGACCGGTATATGTCGATTGCGCCCGTCGTATCACCCTCAATACACAGGAGGCGTGCGTTCAGGCTCTCGAGCAGTGTCGCCTCGAGGCTTTCACCTTCTGACTCAGCACCTCGACTCCGAAGGACGCTCAGTACAGTGTCAGCGTCGCCTACTCGGCTCTCGTGCAACAGCCACTGGGCGTAGATCCACAGCGAGACGCTGCTGCGCGCCGTGGGGTCACCAAACTCTCCGTCGGCAACCGCAGCAGCTTCGGATTGAAGTGGGGCTCCTCCGCCAGCATCGAGGAGATAAAGGTGTTGGCCAAAAACGGAGCGTCCCTCTTCCGACGCCAGGAGAGCACGAATGCCATCCCAATCTTCCAGCGCCACCAACAGGCTCTGCAGGCCCATGACCGCTGCAAATGTCTCACCAACCACAGCGGCCGGTGATTCGAGAATCGCCGTGAACGCGGCCCGGGCGCAGGCGGGTTGGGCGACATTGCCGGCCAGTTCAGCCCCCACGCTCACCAGCGACAAGACGTGCGACTCACCGTGGTGAGACCAGTCGACACTCGCTGGTCCGCCACTCACACATTCGGCCATGATGCGGAGCGCCTGTACCTTGACCGTGTCCATTTCCGACTGCTCCAGCAGCGCGATCAACTCAAGGCCTTCTTCTCCGTCGCCGCTACGGACAGCCGCTTCAGCAAGGTGCCTGATCGCCAATGTCAGAGTGGAATCCAGGCTGAAAGCAATTGCTGCTGCTCCCCCGGCGACCGAGTCATACGGTGCAACCCAAAGCGCATCGCTGTCCATGCTCTCGCGCACCTGCAGCCAGAATCGACTCCACGGTGCCTCGGCTCCGGCTTCGAGTGCAAGCGCACCTAGCTGGCTAACGATCATTTGCCTTGGCTGCTGATACCGGACCACCTCCGCGACGCCGAGCCACGCCTCGGGGAGGCTCGGTTCCACCTCGAGCGAGCGCACAAAACCACTCAGAGCGGAGTCTCCATCGTGATCGATGTAGGATCGGAGACCGTGCGCAAAATGAACGAACCTTTCCGGCAACCGACTCGCCCCGTTTATCGCAACGTCAACAAGCGCCTCGGCGTCGGCATATTCGTCAATCCAGCTCCCTGCTTGTGCACCACGCAACGCAGCAACGGCAAAGGCAGAGTCATCGGCTACGGCCCTCGAGAAGTGATCGAGCGCACCTCCGAATTGCCCCCGCCGGTACGCCGCCTCACCCTGGAGCCAGTTGAGAACTGCAGCGGGATTCCGTTCGGTTAGGCTTTGTACATCGAATGCCGTGACAGCATCCACGAGAGACGGTAGAAGTTCATACAGAGCCAACAGGCCCAACCGCCCAACAGTCTCGTGGCCCGACGCACCACCGCGGGCCACCATCGTCTCATCTTCCGCGTCATGCAGCCTCAGAATCACCGTGACCGAGTCCAGGTGCCGAACAACGCGCCCATCGATGTAATACCGGGCGAGCTGCGATCGCGCGATCTCGACTTTCTTGCCTGCATCGATCAAAACTGGATCGACTCTTTCCTCGCCCGTGAGCCAATCCCAACCATCTAGCCACTTGAGCGGCTCAGTGCCGCCAAGTGCGAAGCCGACGATCGTGGCGACATTTTCCCCCTCTCCGCTCTCTTGGCCATCTGCCGAATGATCTTCGAGGGGAAAGATCACGACGGTATTGCTGTCGAGAGGTTGGCTACCGCCATTGAGCAGCCAAAACCCAATTCCAATTCCCAAGCCAACAATGGCAACAACCGCAGCAACACCGACGGTTTTCCCTGCGCGCCGCGGGCGGCGAACCGGAAAGCTTATAGCGCTGATCTCCCCACTTTGCAGCGAGTCCGTGAAGCCATGCATCGTCGGGAATCGGTCGGCCGGATAGGTGCCCAGCGCCTTCATCACTACACGCTCTAGCGTCTCCGGCACTGTGTCCCGAACCAGACGCAGTGCGCCTGGCGGTTCGGACGACTTCCTGCGCAGTATCGCTTGGGCGTTTGGACCTGTATGTGGCGGATCGCCGGCCAACATCTCGTACAGCACGCATCCCAAAGCATATTGGTCGGTACGCTCGTCGAGTTCGTCCGATCCGAACGCTTGCTCCGGGCTCATGTATGTCGGAGTTCCCAGCGCGACACCCGGGCCGGTCAACTCACCGTCAGATGCCTGCGCGATGGCATGTGCAATACCGAAGTCGGATACAACGGCGGTGTCGCCCGTGAGGAGGATGTTCCCGGGTTTGATGTCCCTGTGGATCACACCGCAACTATGAGCGTAGCTCAACGCTGCACCCACCTGTTCCGCAATTCGAACCGCAGTATCGACGGGAAGCGGAGCCTCTTGTTCGAGCCGATCCCTGAGTGACCCTCCTGTGACCAGGGGTGTCACGTAATACAGCAGGCCGTCGCATTCGCCGGAATCGAGGAGTGGGAGAATGTGGGGGTGCTGGAGGTTTGCGGTGACCTTGATCTCGCGGAGGAATCGCTCAGATCCAACCGATTCCGCAAGCTCGGGCTTCAACACTTTCACGGCCACCGGCCGGTCGTGTTTCAGGTCGCGCGCTACGTACACCGTTGCCATGCCACCGGCAGCGAGCCGCCTCTCAACCTCGTACCTGGCCTCGAGTACTGTGTTAAGGCGCGCAATGACATCTGTCACTAGCACAACCCCCGGCTTCGTGCTGTAACGCGTCAACCAACGCCACCCGCAGCGCTTGCGCACGGTCCGTCCGCAAACGACCGTACAAACCTCAATCGTCCGTCAAGAGCTCACGGACTTCCTGCGCTCCGGGTAATCACAAGTCTAGCAGGGATACGATACACCTGGATTGGGAATCCGCTAGGGGGGCCCAAAGACTCTCACCTTCTTCTTGTGCCAAATGCGCGAGAATGTCGTTACAGCTCCAGAGTTACCGCTAGCGGGCAATGGTCACTGGCTTTTGGTCGATCGAAGCCAACGCGCGGATAGCGTTCCACCTCCACTCTGGAGGCACGGTACGGCATCCCTCTACGAACAACATTTGGTTCTACACCTTCGTTCTTGGCAGCAAGTGATGGTGAAGCCAGTATGAAATCCAATTGCCGGTACTCATCTGCACTTTGCCAGTAATGCGTCCATCTCTCATCCTGCGGTAAATTCGCTACCAGGTTGAATGAGAAGTCGTCGTCCAAGAGCGGTAGCTGTAGACGACATACCTTCCGTCGGTACTCCACGATGGGGTACGCCCACCGTCGTACGTCCTCCGAGAGAAGATCCGGTGCGACGTGTCGTAGAGCCAGACATCAGCTCTCGTCTCTCCGCGGATGGTGACCGCCACTCGATCTGCGGTTGGTGAATACGCCACCGCCCATATGTTGTGAGGCTCGTCGCTCACAATCTCCTCACGTCCGGACCGATCAACGGCAGCAAGCAAGTATGCCTCTGTATGTCCCCGAAGGTATACGAGCGACCCGCTGTCCGAGATATCATACTCCACTCCGCCACTAGCCTTCGGACGAAAACCTTCTGCGACCCGGAACGCCGACCCTTCCAATGCAAGACGTTTGGCATCAAACGGCGCCATCATCAGTGTGCCGTCACCGGTCACGTATGTGAGGTGCCCACTTCGCGCGTAACGTGGTCGTGTGCCATCCGCTATGTGCTTCAGCTCCCCTGACTCCATGTCGAGAGCATACACGCGCATGCTATCACCTGTGAACAAAACGGCTCGTGCTCCAGGGAGCAGCTCAGGCCACATGAACCTCCGGATTCCCACTTCGGAGCCAGCCCACAGGAGCGTATCCACCTCTCCACTCGTCGCCGAGACCTTCAGGAGGAGACTAGGGCCAGGGGCGAACACAATGACGTCGTTGTCGCCCTAACTCACTCCCCGATGTGTGCCGAACACTTCGAACAATGGGGTTGTTGCACCGCCCCTTGTTGGCACTTTGCGAAGGTATTCACGATCGACGAAAGCGAGCCACTCGCCGTCCGGCGAAAAGGCCGGGTCCTCACCCAACAGCGTGCCGGGTATAGGTCGACCTTCATTCTCACCTAGGTCACGGATATACAGCTGCATGCCTTCCGGTCCAACTCCCACATGGGCTATCTGAGTACCGTCTCGAGAGATGGCAAGCGTACTACTCGGATCGGATACCAGTGCAACCTGCGGTTTGACTATGAAGCGCATGAGGTTCCCATTAGCCGAAGATGTAGGGCGAAGCCATCCCCACGCAGCGAGTACGACGGCTATCAACGCTACAGAGGCCAACGCCGGCACCAGCCACGCACGATGCTCAGCGCGCCATGCTGAGTCTCCATATGCAACTCCGCTGCGAGGATCAATGGACAATCTCGTGTCGTCCAGCGCTGCTGCGAATTCTGAAATCGACCCGAACCTATCAGCGGGAAGTTTCTCCAGGGCCCTGTCTACCACTGCCTCAACATGGTGCGGAACTGTGTCACGAATCTCACGCACAGGCCGCGCGCGATCGGTCACCACTTT
>CAZFHS010000094.1:0-5178 GCA_964518955.1 uncultured Gemmatimonadaceae bacterium
GATCACGGATGATGATGCGGCTACGGCCACGGTCGAGTTCACGTCTGCGAGTCAGGCGAGTGCGGACGAGACCGGCGGTGCTACGATGACCATCACGGCCCAGTTATCGGCGGTATCTGGTCATGACGTATCGGTGCCGTTCACGCTGAGTGGTACGGCCACCGAGGGTGGTGTTAACGATTACACGATTACGGCGAGTCCGATAACGATCTCAGCTGGTAACACTACGGCCGACATCACGGTCACGATAGTGGACGATGTATTGGATGAGCCTGATGAGACGGTGATTGTGACGATGGGTACGCCGACCAATGCTACGGCGAGTGGTACGACCGTACATACGGCTACGATCACGGATGATGATGCGGCTACGGCCACGGTCGAGTTCACGTCTGCGAGTCAGAGCATCGCAGAGAACACTGCCGGTACGATGACCGTTACTGCCCAGCTTTCTGCTGCTAGTGGTCACGATGTGACAGTGCCGTTTACCCTGACGGGTGATGCAGTACTGGACACCGACTACACGACCGATGTCGCTGAGATCACAATCCCGGCGGGAAGCACCACCGGAGATCTCGTCATTACAGTGGTGAACGACTCAGAACCGGAATCGTCAGAAGACATAATCGTGACGATGGGTACCCCGACGAATGCGACGGCAAGCGGCACGACCGTGCACACCGCGACGATCACCGACACCGACACGTAAGTTGCGCTCAGCGAAGGAACCTGCACAGTATCGCCGGGTATCGCGTTTTATGGATTTGCAGCTAACCACCCGTGACAACGGCACGATTCTTCCTTAATATTATCGTACTATGACCTGCCCACGCTGTGCCGTCGGTGATCTCGCCGAAGACACGGGAAAATGTGTCCTGTGCGGGTTTGTTCCTGGCACAACTTCTACGGTTGCCGTCGATAAGCCAATTATCGACGAGGTCCAGGAAACCGTACAGCGAGAGCTGGATGGCCGGTTTCGACTGAATGTATTGCTGCGCCACGGGTCAAAATCGTCGGTTTACTTGGCAGACGAGGTGGAAACCAACCGACTCGTGGCACTCAAGGTCATCCCGCTGCAGCGTGGCATGAACGTCGACTTGGTCACGTTCGAGCGAGAAGCTGGCGTTGCAGCATCGCTTTCTCACGCACACATCGTCCCAATACTCGGTTTCGGGCACACCAAGGCGCTGCTCTGGTACTCGATGGAGTACATCAAGGGCCGCTCGCTCGCCGATTTGTTGCGGGAATCTGGTCCGATGGATCTGGAGACTTGCCAGAAGATTTTGGAACAGGTTGCGAGCGCACTCGACTACCTACATCGCCGCAGTGTAACACACGGTAACGTCAAGCCTGACAACATCTTAGTGGATGCTGACAGGTGGGCGATGGTCAGCGACGCGTGCGTAATGAGTGCCCTCAGACCTACTTCGGAACAGGGTAACGCAAGGGTTCTGACAGGCAGCCCCGAGTACATGGCGCCAGAACAGTTCCGCGCTAGGTCAGTAGGTGCTAGCGCCGACCAATACTCGCTCGGCGTCGTGGCGTACGAATGTCTCACTGGCAATGTGCCATTTGTTGGCGATTCACCAGAAGAGATGGAGCGAATGCATAGGTCGGAGATCCTCGAACCGATCAAAGATGTCGTCGAGGATATGCCCGAGCATATCAGCCACGCTATCCAAAGAGCGCTCGGGAAGACTCCAGCTATCCGATTTGCTACGGTCCTGGATTTCGTCGCGATGTTGCGGCACGATTGGGCTCCTCAGACGAACGTCGGGACCACGGTACCCGAAAGTCGGCCCAGCAGACCTTCTCATGTCTTTGTCATCGACGCACCAAAGAGGCGACTGAGATGGCTGTGGGGAGTGTTCGGTACCGTGGCCATAATCGCAGCGTTCGCCGTGTACTACTGGTTTGGCCCTGGCACTGGCATGCTACCAATGGAAGACGATATGCAGCCCATCTCCACTTCTGCCATGGAGACCGATGCTGCCGCTGCTGAGGCGGAGCCATCGTCTTCAACATCTGATGATGCCGGTGACATATCTGTGCAGAATCCAGAAGCTGAGCCTACACCAGTCAGACAGGCTACGCGACCACGGAGTACTCGCCCATCAACGCCGGCGCCAGCTGTGACTGCCGCGCCGGAAGTACCGCAGGCTCCCGGTGAACTGTTCATCAACTCGAGGCCCTGGGGCCGGGTGTATGTTGACGGCGAGTTCGTGGGGAATACTCCCCAGGCGGGGCTGACCATTGCCGCAGGTGTGCACACCATACGTGTAATCCGGGATGGATTCGAAACCTACGAGGCGGAGATCGAGATCTTCTCAGGTAGACAGCGCAGAATCACCGACATCGTTCTAAGGCCTCGCCAACCGTGATGCTTATTCGCGCGCTACTCCTCATCGTAGCGATCGCGACCACCACAAGTCTCACAGCGACCGTCGCACAAACCGCTTCGGCACTGGTCGAGCAGGGAATTCGTGCGTACAGCGAGCTAGAATACGAAGCCGCAGCAGCATCCCTACGGCGAGCATTGCGGGCCACTCCAGGCGAGGATATCGACAATGACGCATATGCCCGCGCGCTGATTTACCTCGCCGCAACTCAATATTACCGCAACGACCCCGATTCCACCGAGGCGTTGTTCCAGCGACTCGTGTTGTTCGATACGCGCCAGCGCCCCGACCCTTTGGTGTTCGAACCAGGAGTCACTGACATATTCGAGGCCGTACGGCGCGACACAAAAGCGCTCACCGTGGTCGTGCCGCATCGAACGGAGATCGGAACACGATCGGGGGAACTTCCGGTCGCTCTCTACGCGAGCTCGTTCATTGGCACTGTTGTGGAGATCTTCGACCGAGACAGCTCACTGACTCGATTGGTGTATGACGGACCGGTTAGCGACAGCCTTATAGTCACATGGGATGGATTGGATTCTCTCGGGACGCGGCCCGCGGACGGCAGATACACGCTGGCGATCACGTCTCGGCGGCCTGGCGGATCCGACCTTCGGTCCACCAGATTCCCCCTGACCATGCGCACCGTGAGGAGCGACACTCTCGAACATCCCGCTCCATTGGCCGATTCCCTGTTCCTGCCCGAACGGACGGGCACGAGGCAGAGGTATGAAACCCTGTTGGGCGGTCTCGTGATGGGTGGCGCTGTAATGCTTTTGCCGGGCACCCTGGCACCTGAGGCGACGCTGGCTGGAACACGGTATGCTGTCGGAGGAGCCATGAGTCTGGCAGGAATCGTTGGGTTCTTCACCAGGCGCCCCGGAATGTTGGTTCCCGAGAATGTCGCAGCCAACGCTGCGTTGCGCGAAAATTGGAACGAACGTCTAGGCACCGTGGTGGCCGAGAACGCTGACCGCATTGCAGGCATCCGGTTGGTAGTTGAGGTCGGCACGGCACGCATCGTGGAATTGCGACGGCGTTGATGTACGGCATGCTCTTGCGTGTGTTTGGGGTGGTACTGGCAGTGATGTTCTCTGCGCAACAATCGAGTGCGCAACTTCCTCTCACAGTCTCTTTCAGCAGTGGCGGCTACTTCATGAACCTCAATACAGAGGAAGCCACTGGAGAACAACGTCTTTCGGGATTCGGTATCGGAGGGAATGCCACTGCTGCATTTAGACGCTTGGGTTTGGGGATCAGCTATATGGAGGGATCGCTGAGCCCGAATGTCGATGGCAGAGACAGAGACATCGTCGAGGGTGAAGCGATGATCTCGCTGAATGCAGCGTCTTGGTTGCGGTTTGCTATCGGCCCCCATATCAGAAGTCTGATAATTCCAGAGGGTACTGAGCGGTGGCTCTTCTGGGAAGGGCGCGTGCAAACGAAGGCCCGGCTTGGCTCACCTCGGCTAGAGAGCACCTTAGAACTCTGGCAGGTTCTCTCTGCAAATGTAGATGTGGATGATCCTTACGACGGCGGTCGAGGAATCGAGGGCAGCCTGAGGTGGGAGATTTCCGCCCTACCCTTGTGGATCGGGTTAGGCTATCGAATCGACCGCAGCAACCTTGGTGGAGGTTCGAGAACCGAGGTCATGGAGCACTTTCTAATCTCGTTCGGTGTGGGGCGTGGGGCACTGTAATGCCGGACAGGCATGAGGGCTAGTTTGGGCCTTACCTGAACACACTCTTCACTACAAACCACACGTTCGCGGGGCGTTCGGCTAACCGCCTCATGTACCAGGGAAACCACGCAGACCCGTAGCTGATGAGTATACGCATTTCGTGACCGGCTGACGTGAGTTGCCGCTGATGCTCCCGACCTATGCCATACAACATCTGGATTTCGTAACTCCCTGCGTCGAGCCCCCGTTCAGCAGCGTATTCGAAGATCTCGCCAAGCAATTGCATGTCATGGGTGCCAAAGGCTGATAGCCCACCCATACCATCGATGACCGCATCCAACATCCGCCTGGCCAAAACGAGAAAATTGGCGTCGACATCCTTCTTGTTTGGCATGGCAACATCAGCCGGCTCGCTGTACGCGCCTTTGACCAAACGAAGCGCAGCTTTGTTTCGGATGAGTCGTTCGAGGTCACCTGCGGTACGGTGTAGATATGACTGGATGCACAACCCGACATTTTCGGATTCGCTGCGCGCTCGCTCGAACAGATCCAGCGTGCGATCTACGTAGGCCGATCCCTCCATATCTACCCAAATGAATCCGTTGGCCTCGGTTGCCTTCTTGACGAGAGTCAGAAGGTTCTCCGCGCAAACCTCAGGGCCGAGGTCGAGGCCAAGTTGGGTGGGCTTGAGAGAGATCTGACACGGTAACCGACGCTGTGCGATGCTCTCCAGCACGCCCAGGTAATGTCCCGTCACCTGCTCGGCCTCAGCCGGCGAAGTGACGTTTTCACCCAGTTGGGAGACAATCGAGGTTTGCCGCTGCTTGCTGAACAACCCAGCAGCATCCAGGGCTTCGTCCACATTCTCGCCCGGGATGAACCGGGCTGTGGCACGTTTTGCGAACGATCTCCTGCGAAACTGCTCATCCAGCCAAGACTGCCTGGACGCCCACAACAGCGCGTGGCGAGCGATTCCCATCTTATGTCACCACCTATTTGGGGATCATTGTTCCGCGAGTTTCATCTCTTCGATCTTCATGCACCAGTTATGCACAACTATGATGCCTTCTTCGACTAGAGTTTTTGCCGCTTCGTCAA